>JAILOG010000018.1 GCA_024690965.1 Clostridiales bacterium | reverse complement strand
AGGTATTAGCGAACTCAAACGCAATCGTGGGGAAAGATTTTCGATAAAACAGATGGAAAAAGCCCGTAAATCTATTCATCAAAAGCTCGAAAAGCTCAATGACCAAACGAGAAAAGATGATGTCGTAACCTTTGAAGAATTAGGCGTTGATAGGCTGTTTATCGACGAGGCGCATTACTATAAAAACCTTGCGGCGTTCACAAAAATGAGGAATGTAGGCGGTATTTCTCAGACCGAAGCAATGAAAAGCTCCGATCTGTATATGAAGTGCAGATACCTTGACGAAATAACGGGCGGTCGAGGAGTTGTATTTGCGACAGGTACGCCTATTTCAAACAGCATGGTGGAAATGTACACAATGCAGAAATATTTGCAGTACGATACTCTTAACAGAAACGGTCTTATTCATTTTGATAGCTGGGCTTCCACCTTTGGCGAAACGGTAACGGCGATTGAGCTTGCGCCGGAGGGCAACGGTTATCGGGCAAAAACACGCTTCGCCAAATTCTATAACTTGCCGGAACTTATGTCAATGTTCAAAGAGGTTGCCGATGTTCAAACGGCGGATATGCTTAATCTTCCTGTTCCAAAAGCAAATTATCATAACATTGCCTTAAAACCGTCGGAACATCAAAAACAGATGGTTGAGGGTCTTTCCGAGCGTGCTGAAAGAGTGCGTAACCGTATGGTTAATTCAAATGAGGACAATATGCTTTGTATCACAAATGACGGCAGAAAGCTTGCGCTTGACCAAAGACTTCTCAATGATATGCTTCCCGACAGCGAAACAGGAAAGGTCAAAGCCTGCGCGGATAATGTATATGACATTTGGAAGCGAACAGAGGCGGACAGGTCTACACAACTTGTATTCTGTGACTTATCTACTCCGAAAAGCGATGATTCATTCAATGTATACGATGATTTGAAAGCCAAACTCATTGCGAAAGGAATCCCCGAAGCGGAGATTGCGTTTGTCCACGCCGCCGAAACCGAAGCCAAAAAGAAAGAATTGTTCGGTAAAGTGAGAAGCGGACAAATCCGTGTTTTGATAGGCTCAACGCAGAAAATGGGCGCAGGCACAAATGTGCAAAAAAAGCTCATAGCCTTGCATCATTTGGATTGTCCGTGGCGACCGGCTGACCTGCAACAGCGCGAAGGTCGAATAATCCGTCAGGGTAACGAAAACCCCGAAATTGAAATCTACACTTACGTTACGGAAAACACCTTCGACAGCTATTTATACCAATTGGTCGAAAGTAAGCAGAAATTTATCGGTCAGATTATGACAAGCAAATCGCCCGTTCGTTCAGCAGAAGATGTTGATGAACAGGCGCTTTCTTATGCGGAAATCAAGGCTTTATGTGCCGGCAACCCGTATATAAAAGAAAAGATGGATTTGGATATTGATGTATCACGCTTAAAACTTCTTAAAGCAAACCACTTATCACAGCACTACGCTTTGGAAGATAAAATCTTAAAGGAAATACCCCAGAAGATCGCATCCCTTGAGCAACGAATAGAGGGATATAAGTTGGATATTGCTCACGTGCAGGCTAATACGCACCCAAACGAGGACGGCTTTTCACCTATGATAATAAAGGGAATAACCTTTATCGATAAGAAAGCGGCAGGCACAGAGTTATTAGCCGAATGCAAAGCCATGACTAACCCCGAACCGACACCGCTCGGCTTTTACCGTGGCTTTGAAATGGAGCTGTTTTTTGACACCTTCGGGCGTGAGTACAAAATCAACTTAAAAAACGAACTGCGCCATACGGTTTCACTCGGCACTGATATATTCGGCAACATTCAGCGACTTGATAACCAGATTGCTTCGTTCCCTGAAAGACAGACAGCTTGCGAAAACCAACTCGAAAACGAGAAACAGCAGCTTGAAAACGCAAAAGCGGAACTTGATAAGCCTTTCGCTCACGAGGAAGAACTGAAAACCAAATCCGCACGGCTTGCTGAGCTGAATACACTGCTTGACCTCAATAAAAAAGACAATGAAATTGTAGACGGCGAACGAGAAGATGTAGAAAAAGACGAGCCGGACAGGAGCGACAGTCGTGATGAACGGTAAGAAAAAGGCGGTATAACAGCGTGCCGCCTTTACATAGGGTATGGACTAATTTCATGATTTGTATTATAATGGTTTCATCTAATTGGGATTTGAATTTTCAAAATCACAGGCGCTTGTCCGCGATTATAGGGGCTTAATGAAATCCTGTGAACCCGTGAAAACAAAGGGCTTTTCGCGATTTTCTTACAGAATTCCTTTATTGATTGGTACACCTTTTTAACATCGCTCGGCTGGCGCATAAGGGAAATATAAGGGTAAGAAATTTTTATAATGGCTTATAACAAGATTTGGTGGTCAAGCAACGGGGAGATATCTCTACTGTTAGATAACTAAAGAACTCTTTGGGAGGTACAAACATGCAGGAAAACACACGAGAAATGTTGAATCTACTCTATCGACCATTGGACAATAAAGTGCGTGAATTGATTGTCATGCTAACCAAAATACATGGCGGCTACAAAGTTACCAGCGGTTTTTTCAACGGTCATTACCACAAAAATGATGCCGGACTATATCAGGAAGATAAGTATCCCATTCCAGTAATCAGCATCATGGGTTTGTGTGATATTGAGATTGACTTCGATGGTATCTCTGTTACAACGAAACTATCAAAAGATCAAATTTTACCATTAGATTGGAGTCTATTTGGAACGGTTCCCTTTGAGGTGTACGGTGTGGAAAACTATCTGAACGACTATGGGAATAATCAGAATATCCACACGATCAAAGATAATGCCCTGTCCAGCACAGAAAAGGAATTCTTTATTTCGTTTTTCTTCCCCATCAGCACGAGCGGCGATGAAATGTTAAGTTTTTTCAGGCTTCTGCAACGGAACCACTTCTACTATTAGTCAACTATCGCGCTCACGAGGAAGAACTGAAAGCCAAATCTGCCCGACTTGCCGAACTAAATACAATGCTTGACCTCAATAAAAGCGACAACGAGATTGTAGACGGTGAGCGTGAGGAAACAGAAAAGGATGAGCCGGATAGGAGCGACAGCCGTGATGCGAGATAGAAAAAAGGCGGTATAACAGCGTGCCGCCTGTTACATAGGGTATGGACTAATCAAAGGATTTGAGGTATAATGGATTTAACACAGAATTTCTTGATTGGTATTGGTAAAATAATAGAATAAGGTGTGACTTAATTAATGGGAATATTAAATTATATTTTATTGTCATTAGGGACGATAACTCTGGTTATATCAATTTGGTTTCTTAAAATAACTGTTGGGTTTAGAAAAAATAATACCGGTCATACTTCCGGTTATTTAGAGAATACAAAACATAGTAATAATGTGTATTCAGGTGGTAAGGCAGGACGTTGGTATAAAAATTGGGTTGAGTTTTGTTATTCCTACACTGTAAATGGTAAGCAATATAAAATAGAACACGGTTTGCCCGGAAAACCGACCAATTTACCCAATGTAGTTAAAATAGTTTATCAAAAGAATAAACCGAAATATTCATATATCAAAGAACTTACTGTGCCTATATATCCTATTATTGCAATTCTTTTAGGTATATTGTCAATTCTTTTTTTAATACCGGGTTTATTCTTATAAATCCTGATTGTAGTGGTAAAAGATAGGGAGCGTTGTTATGAATAATGAAATTAAAAAAATAGTAGCATTAATTTGTGTTGTAATACTTATTTTTACTCTTTTTTCTGCTTGCTCGGGAACAAACGGCAGTAATTCACATATGCCAGATTCTCTTAACTCTAATGAATCACAAGATAACGAAGTGAAGAAGAGCTCGGAAGCAGCAAAGTCAGAAAAAGAAAACTCATATAATGCAAAATGGAGAATTGCATTTCATGATCAAAGTCTCCCGGATGAATATATTACTCCGGAGGTTATCGCCTTTTATTCCAAAGATGATGATGGGAATGCGAAAGCGGTGAATGTATCTAAAAACGAAGTATATGAATATGCAAAATCGTTGGTTTCTGTACCCCGAACACATTTTTTTGAGCAGTATTTTCCTGAAAATATTGTTAATGTACTTTTGCCGGTGCTTGATTATGCTGTTGCACACAAGTATTGTCAGTTCTGCATACCATCGGCCGAATTGAAAAGATCGGATATAGCTTTAAATCGAGATTATCTTTCTGAAACATACAGAATAAGCAATTATGGTGTAGGGTACGAAACCGTTGCATTCTATGAAACCGATAATGGTGACCGATTAGATTACACCACAGTATATTTATGCGGTATGGATGAAGCCGGAATGGAAAAATATATCGACGCAGTCAGCAAAGCTGAAGAAATAGTTTCATCTGTACCGGACGGTTATAACGAATATCAAACTGCGCTTTATCTGTATCGATATATTACAGAAAACGTAAGGTATGACGAAGATGATTACTATAATAAAGAAGATGGATACAATTTACTGTATGATGCTTTGATACTTAATAAGACAGTATGTGCCGGATATACCGAGTCTATATATTATCTGTATAATCTCGCCGGAATTGAATGTATTACAATCGGCGGTTATCTTTATTTTCCTTGGAATAATGAGCGGAGCAACCATATCTGGAACATTGCAAAACTGGATGGTACATATTATAATTTTGATTCCACTTGGGATGAAGGACTCGCAATCTCTGAATACTTATTCTTCGGGGTATCTACCGAGGATATGCAGTCGTATTATGAGCGTTCTGTATGGTCAGATTGTTTAAAATACTGTCCACAATGTAACGAATCACTAATTGATAAATGGGACTACAGTAAGACAAATTAAAAATGCTCGTAAAAACCAAAATCGCACATTTGCAAAAACCATTAAGCCTCCGTATAATTGTTACAGAACAATGAAACGGAGGCTTTTACTATGAAATTCAAAGATGAAAAAAGATATTTGACAGTCACAAAAGAGGAAGTCAACAAATATATCAAATACTTACTGCTTGCAAGGAACATATACATAAGTCAAGGTAAACCCGTAGACGATGTAAACAATTTACTTTGTAAGTTTATTAAAGCAAAGAAAAAGCTGCGAGCGTAGCAGAAAGGAAAACACTATGAATTTTTATATATCCGACCTGCATATCGGTCACGCGAATGTTATTCGTTTTGATAGGCGACCGTTTGCAAATATAAACGAAATGCACAGTGCTATCGTTGACAACTAGAACAGCCGTGTAAAGACCGATGACACCGTATATATTCTCGGTGACTTCATATGGGCAAATGAAAACGAGTGGATATACTTTGTAGAGCCGCTTGCCGGTAAGAAGGTGCTGATTCGCGGCAATCACGACCCGAGAGAGTTTAGCGCCGCAACAAAGCGCCTGTTTCAAGACATTACCAATCTAAAGGAAATCAAAGACAACAGCCGCCATGTGGTGATGTGCCATTATCCCATACCGTTCTTTAGAGCGGGATTTGCACCAAGTTCTTTTATGCTTTACGGCCATGTGCATCAGACAAAGGAGTATGAATATATCAAGGAACTGCGAAAGGTTGTAAAGGCAACTTCCACAGGCTACGGCACTCCAAACGGCAACTTTATAAATGTGGCGCTATGATGCCGTATATGAACTATACGCCCCGAACGCTTGATGAGATTATCGCCGGTGATGAAGCGTACAGACAGACCGATGCTTATTTACATAATTGTCTTGATACAGCGCAGAATAAGCACGGTGACGAATCAGACGAGAACAGATAATATAATAAAATACTATTATTTGACGGACGGTTAGAGATAATCGCCCGTTTTTTTATGCCGAATTACATACCCATATCCTGCTTTACGGGTTAATTTTACTTGAAAAGAGGTGAACTAATTTATGGTATCGATAGGGATATTATAAGAAAAATTACTCTTTATTATTCTGTCAATACAGCAAAGTATACCAGAAAACGTGCAAAGTATACCACTTTGCTGAAATTGCTCGAAAAATGACTTATAATCAGAACGAAAGATAATTACATTATGTGGGGGAGGAGATACCGATGATAGGATTAAATAACTAATGCAAAATACGCTCGAGTATTCATCATTTCGTTTAAATGTGATTTTTGAAAGGAGCATGTTTACATGAAAACAGCAAGGAAAATAATTCGTACTATAATATCTACAATCCTATCAGTTATCTTTATCACACAAATTACCTGTTTCGCATTTGCTATGGATGTCGAGACATATGTTGAGGAACCGGTTGAAAGCGTACAGGAAGAGACTCAAAATGAATCTGAAACTATAGACATAGAGTCTTTAAATGAAACACCGGCCAATGAACCTGAGAAAGCGCACATAGAAGCTGAGATGTCATCTAAGCGAGAAGTATATGTAAAACACTTCAAGCTTTCTGACGGCAGCATGGCTGCTATGCAATATCAAATACCTGTGCATTTTGAAGACACGACAGGAAAACTCATAGATTATGACAATAGACTTATCGAAGATAAAGATGCATTGCCATCAAAAATCTTAGAATCAAGCAAGGTTGATAATGCGGTAGCTAAAATTAATTCTGATGAGGATTCAAATAACAATAAATCTGATGATGTAGTTGTATTCGACTCAGAATTACCACCTAACTCTACTAATTTGGAGCAAGGTCAATCATCAAATCCCGAAACAATTAATAATGGCAATACCGCAAATCCTAAAGAGAATACATATTATAAAACAAAGCAGAGTGATAAATATATTGCTGTTGCGTCAACACTCACACACGGCGATACTGTCAGAATTTCAAAAGACGGTTATGATGTATCTTGGGGTGTTGTAGGCAGTAACGAATCTAACATTAAAATAGTTGAAAAAGACATAAAGCTTGAGGGCGATGATGCTTTTACGGCTTTACCGAATATAACGCAAGAAGTTAAATACGAAAATGCATTTGAATCTGTTGATCTTCAATACATTGTCACTCCTATGGGAGTTAAAGAGAATATAATATTGAACTCCTCGTCGGCAGAAAACCAATATGAGATTCTATACGGTATTGGCAAGCTTCACGCCGTACAAAAAGATAAACAAACAATCGAGCTTTTGAATGATAAAGAAGAATTTATATATCAGATTTCTGCACCGGTTATGTTTGATCAGAACGGTGAAGTCTCAGAAGATATTTCACTTGACATTGTAAGTGAAAAAGATGGCATACTTAGGCTCTCTCTTTCTGTAAAAGAAGAATGGCTGAAAGATAATGCAAGAAAATATCCGGTAATTGTTGATCCGACTTTTTACACTAATCCTGACTGGAGCAGTATGCAATGCACGTATGTTTCAAGCGCAAATACGACAACGAATTATTCAAGTGCTTCATATACATATGTTGGGTATGATTCTTCAAAGAAAATAATGAGAACTTATCTCAAATTTACATCATTCCCTTCTATTGAGCCTGAATGCGAATACACTAATGTTTCTTTGGCTCTTATTCGTGACGGCAACACTACAAGTAGCAACGAAACATTACAGGCATACGCCGTAACCGGAACATGGTCTTATACCACGGTTAATTGGAGTAACCAACCTTCTTCAGAACAAACAGTTTTAGATTACCGGAAGGTTACATCCAGCGATGTAACTACCTCCACACATGTCGCGGAGTCAAGATTTGATATAACTGCGCAAGCAAAACGATGGTTTGAAACTCCTTCTACAAATAAAGGGGTTGTTATAAAATCCTTAAGAGAAAACTCCAGTGGAGTAAAAATAGGATTCTATTCCGGTGCGAGTTACAATTCAACTGTAACGAAACCTATGGTTATGTTTACGTATAGACATTTTGCGGGATTAGAGCCTTATTGGACATATCACAGCGTTTCATCGGGAGTAAACGGAAGCGCTAATATTAATGATTTCACAGGCAACCTTGTTGTTACCGAAAATATTTTTTCCGAAGGAGGAACAAGACTCCCTGTAAGTATATCAATGGTATACAATAATGTTCGCCGTACATATCCAAAAGTAGAAAACAGCAACTTAGTATCCAGAGGATGGCGTCCTGATTTTTATATGACGCTTACTCCGACTGATGACCCTTATATGGAACAGGGAAACTACGACTATGTGTTTGTTGACGGTGACGGAACACAGCACTATTTTAGGTTAAAATCTGGATCAACAACCGTTTATGAAGATGAAGACGGATTAGGACTTACTTTGCAGCCGGCAACAAGTAGTAATAATTACAAACATACGATTACTGATAAAAACGGAACTACATACAAGTTTAAGAACGGCGGCGGAGGTTTGATTGAAGAAATATGCGATGTTTATCAGAATAAAATCACATATTCAAGTACACTCAACAACTCAAAATACCGGTTAGACAGCATAACTGACGGAGCAGGACGAACAATAATAATAAATTATGTTAATTCCTCTTCATCAAGTTTAAAGATTAGCAGTATAACAAGACCGGATGGAAAAGGAATAGCATTTACATACGGTTCAGGTACGTTTTCGGACTTTATCACTAAAATTACATATCCTGACGCTCAGAAAGTTGAATTTTCATATACTGATGTAGACTATTTTATGAGCGAAACAGTTACAAACTCAAACCGTAAATTAAAATTTCAGTATGACCATCAAAAAGTGTCAAAAATTACAGAATGCGTTTCAACAGATGGCAACACATATACTAACGGTGACTATATTAATGCGTCTTATGACGATGTATTTTACTCAACTTTCAGTGACCGTAAATCAAGAACCGAGATAGTTCAATTTGACAGCTTTGGCAGAACAACAGGAGTAGTTGATGATAAAGGAAACATCGTAAATGCTGATTATGCTAACGGTTCAGCCAGCAATAACAAGCTATCATTGTCAGGTTCGTCACAGGCGTATGTAAAAAATTATATTTCAGATCCTAATGTAGAAAATTCTTCAAGCGCGTATACAGCATCATATTGGAATTCAAGCGCAGCCGGATTTTTGGGAGTTTGTTCCGAGACAAGCACTGTTGATGGTGAAAAGCAGCAGTTTTTAGGAAGTAAATCTCTGAAAATATTGCACACTGATACCGATCAATTCTTCACAACAATGCAGCAAACCATAACAGATACAAGCTTAAACGGTAAAGAAATATCTATATCTGCATATGTTAAAACATCAAATGTTGTCAGAACAAGTGCCACAAATAATACTTCAGGCGCATTTATAAGAGTCAGATTCTTTGATTCGAATAATGTAGGATCGGATGCGGACAGTATATTCTTAACAGGAACAAACTCTTGGTCAAGAATTGGCTTTACAACAACGGTTCCAACCGGAACGGTTAATTTTAAGGTGTATTTCGGTATTCGTAATGCGCAGGGAACAGCGTGGTTTGACTGTATCCAAGTGGAACAAAACAGCGGAATAAATGACTGTAATTTATTAAAGAATTCTAACAATTTTTTGAGCAACTGGAGCGTAACAGGTACAACAAGCTATCAAATGGGCTCTAACAGCTTGTGGGTAGACGGAGTACTTGATAACTACGTTTATATATACCAAAGAGTTTATGTGAATAAGAAAGGCGCCGCTTTTAACCTTTACGCTACTGTAAGCGCAAATTCCGCTCCGTTTACGCACCATTCTACCGAGGCAGTTTATTTTGATTTGTGCGCTAATATCAGATCGAGCAACACATCGGAAATAATAACCAAGTCCTTTAATGATTTTTCCGGTGATGATCAAACCATAAGCTTGTCCGCAAAATCGACTGATACGGATAAATTGATTGATTATATTGATTTTCAAATTAGATATGCTCACAATGTGAACAGACTTACACTCAAAAAAGCAATGCTTACAATGGATGAGTCGGGAAGCTCATATACTTACGATTCTAAAGGAAACCTTATATCCGCAAAGGATAACGCTAACCGCAATCAGTCATATAGCTATAATAACGCGAACGAGCTTACTAATTACACAAACCAAAACAACGAATCATACGCTTATAAATATGACAGCAGCAATCCTCACAAGCTTACGGACGCGTATTCAAAACAGTTGTATAACGGATTTCATTACGACTATGACAGCGCCGGAAATGTTACTAACACAAAGCTTGCAAAATACACAACAAGCGGCACAATGTCTACTTCTACTTCAACTAATAAATTTATTAATCAAGCTGTTACATACACAACAGATAAAAATAATGTTAAAAAAGTAACTGCTCCTAACGGTGGAGTTACGGAGTATATTGTTGATAATACCAGAAGTCTCGTGTCAGGTAGTTATGATCCAAACAATTACTATACTCAATATAATTATGACAGTAATAACTATCAAATAACAAAAGTAACACGCGGAGGTCAAAGCGTAGAATACACCTACAGTGATTCCGACAAAAAGCTCACCAAAATTAAATACGGTGGTATGAATTACAACTTTAAATACGATAAGTGGGATAACCTTACAAGTGTAGACGCTGATAGATATAATTATTGCAATCTGGTAACTAACACATACGATTCATACGGCGATACTTTAACAAAGTCGGCATATGCAAACAATCAGAAAAACTCCTACACGTATGATAACTACGACAGGGTAACAAAAAAGACATTTTTAGACACTGACAATTCATCTCAAACAATAGCGGAATATAAATACAATAATCAGGGCGG
>JAILOG010000012.1 GCA_024690965.1 Clostridiales bacterium | reverse complement strand
AAATATTGTATATTCACATCTTTCGATGTAACTACCTATCTTAGAGCTTTTGCTCTCTTTAGCTTTCTTGAAGCTTCTCTTACGAACACTAACGTTTAAGTTAGTTTCCTTAACTTACTGTGTTTCGTAATTTCATTTCCGGAAACGATTTCTCGCTTCCCTCAAAGTAATCACGGGTTTCTTTGTTTCGTGTTGTTTAATTTTCAAGGTCCTTGCTGTCTCGCGGACAGCCTGTTCAGTATATCACTTCCGCTGCCCTGTGTCAAGTACTTTTTTTAGTTTTTTCAAACTTTTTTCAAAACTTCTTTTTCTAAAGTCTTACAATCTCTGCACTCGCCTGACAACTGCCTAATTTTAGCACCTCATTTTCGCTTTGTCAAGGGGTTTTTTACTGTTTTTAAATAAATTGTAAAATGTTGTAAAAATAGCTGATTACATTAGATTTCTTAATAATTTTATAAAACAAAAGTAAAGCATTTAAATATAAAATAAACCTTGATTTTTTTCTTTTATATGTTACAATATAGGCGAGGTCAGCAAGCTTATTAAAATTTATCAAGGAGGTTTATGGATATGGCATTTAAGATCACAGACGAATGCATCGCTTGCGGTGCTTGCGCAGAAGGTTGTCCCGTTGAAGCTATTTCTGAGGGTGACGAGCATTATGTAATCGACCCCGACACTTGCATATCTTGCGGCGCTTGTGCAGACACTTGCCCGGTAGGCGCTCCTGTTGAGGAATAATAATATTACTTAAATATCTACTAAAGAGAAGAAATCCCTGTAAATCATTTTTTGCAGAGATTTCTTTTTTGTTTATGATTTTATTTTTTTCAGGTAGACCTATCGTCCACTATAAGTTCTATTACTTTGTTTTCGGTAGATGCGGAATTTGATTTCTCAGCCTTTATTTGCGGATTATCTCTTTCCTGCAAAAACTTTGCCGCAACCTGCGGGAACAAGGCATAGCTCAAAACATCTTCTTCGCTTTTTGCGAGAGCTTTAGACTCTTCCTTATACTTTTCCAATTCAGGTCCGATAAGATCCGCGGGGCGACATTCTATTACTTCATCACTGCCGATCGCTTTTTTTCTTACCTCTTCATTTACTTCACCGGGAACACGTCCGTATTCGCCGCGGAGTAAGCCCTTTGATTCTTTTGTCACCATCTTGTATCTTTCGCCGCTTATTACGTTCAAAACAGCTTGAGATCCTACAATTTGGCTTGTAGGTGTTACAAGTGGTGGGTATCCGAAATCCTTACGTACCCTCGGCACTTCTTCGAGAACATCGTAATACTTGTCCTCCGCGTTTGCCTGCTTAAGCTGAGAAATAAGGTTGGATAACATTCCGCCCGGCACCTGATAAAGCAATGTATTTACGTTTACGCTAAGAACCTTGGGATCAAGTATGCCCTGTTGTTTGAGCTTTTCCGCCACTTTTCTGAAATGAGCGGCAGCTTCGGTAAGCTTTGTAAGGTCAAGGCCGGTGTCGCGCTCGGTGCCTTTTAATGTAGCAACAAGTGCTTCGGTAGCAGGGTTAGATGTACCGTTAGCAAGCGGTGAAAGCGCGCAGTCAACAATATCAATTCCTGCCTGCGACGCCATAAGGTTTGTCATATCGCCTGTACCGGTTGTATTATGTGTGTGCAAATGAATAGGCACGTTTATTTTTTCTTTCAGTTTTTTAACTAGGCTAAATGCATCCATAGGCAAAAGGAGATTCGCCATATCTTTTATACATATGGTATCTGCGCCCATAGCTTCAAGCTCACCCGCGAGGTCAACAAAATAATCCTCGCTGTGAACAGGGCTTACGGTGTAGCTTATCGCAGCCTCGCATATTCCGCCGTATTTTTTTACGCTCTTCATTGCCTGCTGCATATTGCGCTTGTCGTTAAGGGCGTCAAATATTCTCACAACGTTTATACCGTTCTTTATTGACAAACGGCAAAAAGCGTCTACAACGTCATCGGCATAGTGCTTATATCCGAGAATATTCTGACCTCTTAAAAGCATTTGAAGCTTCGTGTTCGGCATAGCTTTTTTGAGCAGACGGAGTCTCTCCCATGGGTCCTCATTCAAAAAGCGCATACATGAATCGAATGTAGCTCCGCCCCAGCACTCCAAAGACCAATATCCTATACTGTCAAGAATTGAGCAAGCGGGGAGCATATCCTCAAGTCTCATTCTTGTTGCCGCCTGCGACTGGTGGGCGTCACGCAAAATTGTGTCTGTAATTAACAAAGGTTTGTTTGCCATGATTTACACCTCCAATCAATGTCCGAACAGGGCAATAAGAACGCCTGCGGCTATCGCGGAACCGATAACGCCTGCAACATTGGGTCCCATTGCGTGCATAAGCAGGAAGTTGCTTGGATTCTCCTGCTGTCCGACTTTTTGAGATACTCTTGCCGCCATAGGCACTGCCGAAACACCCGCCGAGCCGATAAGCGGATTTATCTTATTTTTAAGGAACAAATTCATAAATTTGGCAAACAATATGCCGCAAGCTGTAGCAATTGCAAACGCGCACACGCCGAGAACAATTATTTTTATTGTTTCAAACTGTAAAAACGTTTCTGCCGTGGCAGTCGCGCCGACAGATATTCCAAGGAATATTGTAACTATATTCATAAGCTCGTTTTGCGCCGTTTTACAAAGGCGCTCCGCAACGCCCGATTCTTTCCACAAATTACCGAGCATAAGGCAGCCGACCAAAGCTGTTGCCGACGGAACCAAAAGCGCGACAAAAACAGTTACCGCTATCGGGAAAATTATTTTTTCCTTTTGTGAAACTTGTCTTAAGGGTTTCATAACGATATTACGTTCTTTTTTTGTTGTTAAAAGCTTCATTATCGGTGGTTGAATAACGGGAACAAGCGCCATATAAGAATACGCCGCGACCGCTATCGCGCCCAAAAGTCCCGGCGCAAGCTTAGAAGTTGTAAATATCGCCGTAGGACCGTCCGCGCCGCCTATTATTCCGATAGATGCGGATTCGGGACCTGTGAAATTCAATAATCTCGCAACGATAAAAGTGAAGAAAATTCCAACCTGAGCCGCCGCGCCCAAAAGCAAAGATTTAGGATTTGAGATAAGCGGACCAAAATCTGTCATAGCGCCTATGCCCACAAAGATAAGGCATGGATAAATACACGTTTTTACGCCTATGTACAACAGGTCTATAAGTCCGCCGTTAGACATTATATAGCCGTAGCTGTGATAATACTGCGAGCCTTCGTTCATAAAATTAGCCCAAAGCTCGCCGTTATAAAGACCCGCGCCCGGCAGATTTGTAAGCAGCATACCGAATGCTATGCCAATCAAAAGCAAGGGTTCAAACTTTTTGTGTATACCAAGCCACAGTAAAAACAGAGAAATCAAAATCATGATAAGATTTCCGTAGTTGTGAGCGATATCGGCAAACAGCATATAAAAGCCCGTTTGCTGTAAAAAATTCATAATTGCTTCCATAACTTAAATCTGCATTTACAAAATGCAAATGCACCTTTCCTCCTCTCGATTATTAAACAATAATTATGTTATAGAGCAAAGGAGGTCGCCCGAATTAACAGTTGAGCCCTTCTGTACGTTCAAGGAACTAATTTTTCCGTCGCACGGTGCCATAATCTCATTTTCCATTTTCATTGCTTCCAAAACCATAAGCAAATCGCCCTTTTTAACCGATTGGCCGTTAGATACTTTTACCGACAAAATATTACCCGGCATAGGCGCCGTTACCTTTTCGCCGTTTGCAGGTGCGCTGCTTTGCGCCGGTGCGGCCTTAGACGCGCTCTGAGCCGCAGAAGCCGCGTCTATTTCTTCTATTTCTATTTCGTAAAGATTTCCGTTTACTTTTACATTATACTTTTTCATTATATGTAACACCTTTCCGATAATTATATTTTTTTTACAGATAAAATTCTTATTGCGGACATCTCTTTGCCCGAAGCCTCAGCTATCGCCGCGGAAATCGCCGCGATCATCTCTTGTCTGTTTTCGCCGGACAGCGGTGCTGTCTCAGTTGCGTTTACACTTTCAGGCACTGTATTGTCTTTTAATGCTTTTTTTGCTATAAAACTCAGCAAATAACAAATGACAACAATACACACAAGACCTATAAAAACAGTACCCACACCCATAAGGCAAACAAACCAGGTTGACGGCTCTTGCATACTTATCCCCCTTCTTTTGTGGCAAGTTATTCAAAACTTACCGATTGTATATGTATTTTACACTAAAAAATTCTTTTTTTCAATAAAAATTTCAAAATTTTATATAATTTTATTCATATTTTATAAAAGCGGAGGATATACACAAATTTGCATACCCTCCGCAAAAAAAGATTATGCGGCGTTATCAAGCTCTTTTGAAATGTTAAGCATATTATTTACAGATATACCGTAACCCTTATCGGGATAATTAACGAAAACGTGTGTTACCGCTCCAACAAGCTTATCGTTTTGAATGATCGGGCTTCCGCTCATACCCTGAACTATTCCGCCTGTCTCTTTTAACAGAGCTTGGTCGGTTACTCTTATAACGAAATTTTTTCCTGCTTCGTTTTGCAAATTAATTGCTTCTATCTGCACATCATAGTACTGCGGTATCTCACCCCGCAAAGTGGTCAATATTTGCGCACTGCCGCATTTCATTTCGTTAGTTTCGGCTATTTCCGCAAGCCTCGAATATTTGGGAACATCCGGCATATAACCGTATATACCTCCCTGAGTGTTGGATTTTATAGACGCGCCTTGTATATCATTTCTGAAATGTCCAATCAGGCAGCCTATATTTCCCCCTGTGCTCTTCTCTATATCATCTATACTGATATTGGCGGGTATACCGTTGTTTATGCTCATAAGTCTGCCCGTGTCCGCGTCGCATATTCCGTGTCCGAGCGCCGCAAATGTGTGGTCGTTTTGGTCATAATAGGTCACTGTTCCAATTCCTGCGCAGCTGTCGCGCACCCACACGCCGATTTTGCAGGTCCCGTTTTCAGAGGTCTTTATAGGGGTAACGGTCTTGGAAATATCTTCACCATCGTGCTCGTAGAATATTTCGACCGGATCACCGTCTGCCAAATCAATCGCGCTTATAAGATCGCTGTTGCCGTTAATTTCTTTACCGTTTATTTTTTTGATTATATCACCCTTTTGAATACCGGCTTCTTTCGCAGGGCAAAAAACTCCCGACGGTGTAACTATTTCCTGCAGGTCTACAACTAACGCTCCGCTGCAATACAGCTTAATACCTATAGGCGTTCCGCATATATACACCCGGTTTTCGTTGCCCGATACAGCAATATATTTTGTATAAGCGGTGCTTGCGGAATTACTTTTAACGCCGTCCGCGCTTACTGTGCTGCTTCCGCCCAAAGTAAAAGCAATTGCAATCGCAAGCATCTTTATAATTTTTGTTGATTTTTTTACCGTATAATAACCTCCTTTCATGCAAATATTTGTCTTTATAAGCCCGTTTTTGTTTTTGGGCTAAATATATTTTTAACCGCTTTTATAAATTATAAATCAGTAAAAATTTTTTGTTGTTGTAAAAGAAGGAAATTTGTGGTATCTTAGTTTTACCGCAAATAAGCGGCATATAGAGTATTCTTTGTCTGAAAGGACTATTGTGTATGAGCGCCGAAAGATTTTTTCCGAACGCAGAACAAGGGCTTACGCAAACGCAGGTTCAAAGCAGAATAAATTCCGGACTTGTAAATTACGATGTCTCTCTGCCTGTAAAATCTACCAAAAGAATAATTTTTGAAAACATTTTTACACTTTTTAATATCTTGAATTTTGCACTTGCGGTGGCAGTGCTTTTGGTAGGCTCTTACAAAAACGCATTATTTATGGGCATAGTGCTGTGCAACACTGCAATAGGTATATTTCAGGAGCTGCGCGCAAAAAGGGCTGTGGACAAACTTTCTATTGTAACAACTTCTTCTGTTATCGCCGTAAGAGACGGTATTGAAGTTCAAACGCCTATACACGAAATTGTACTCGACGATATTATTAAGCTTAAAAACGGTTGTCAGATTCCGTGCGACTGTGTTGTGTTGAGCGGAGAATGTGATGTTAACGAATCTTTGGTTACGGGGGAAAGCAACAACATACACAAAAAACCGGGCGATGAGCTTTTGTCCGGCAGTTATATTGTAAGCGGCACGGTTTATGCGCGTGCCGACAGAATAGCAGATGATTGCTACGCCTGCACAATATTCAAAGATTCAAAATATTTAAAGAAACCAAATTCACAGATAATGAAAACCCTTAACAAAATAATTCTCATATTATCGATATCCATAATCCCCGTAGGCGCGCTTCTGTTCTTTACTCAATATAATATTGAAGGCGCTGCATTCAAAGACACGGTGGTGTCTTGCGTTGCCGCTATTATAGGCATGATACCCGAAGGGCTTGTTTTGCTTGTAAGCACAGTGCTTGCGGTTAGCGTAATAAGGCTTTCCAAAAAAAAGGTTTTGGTACAGGAGCTTTACTGTATAGAAACGCTTGCCCGTGTAGACACGCTATGTCTTGACAAAACGGGAACAATTACCGAGGGCTCTCACGAAGTTGAAGGTATTATTCCCGCAAACGGATTCGGCGAAAAAGAAATACAGCTTGCGCTAAGCGATATTGTAAACGCCTTAAACGATGACAACACAACGGCAAACGCCATAAAAGAAAAATTTAGTTTTAAGCTTTCGGGAGAAGTAACGGCAAAATGCCCGTTTTCTTCCGAGCGCAAATACAGCGGCGTTACAATAAACGGAGTTTCGTATATTATGGGCGCGCCCGAAAATATATTAAATCAAGATTTATATGACGAATATCGCGCTTTAACTAAAAATGTACAAAGCGGTATGAGAGTTTTGGTTCTTGTTAAAAGCAGAGAGCCGATAATCGAATGTAATATTCCCGATAATAAAGAGCTTATGTCTGCCGTTATAATAAAAGATAAAATAAGAAAAAACGCAGAAAAAACGCTGAAATATTTTAAGGAGCAGGGCGTAAACCTTAAAGTGATATCGGGCGACAGCGCCGAGACAGTGTCGTCTATCGCCCGTTTGGTAAATTTGGACGGATGGGATAAATATATTGACCTGTCAAAGATAAACGACAACAAACAAATATGTGAAGCCGCGGAAAAATACACCATATTCGGCAGAGTTACGCCTGATAAAAAGAAAATGCTTATCCAGGCGCTTAAAGCCAACGGACATATTGTAGGTATGACAGGCGACGGAGTTAACGATGTTCCCGCGCTTAAAGAATCTGACTGCTCAATAGCTATGGCAAGCGGCAGCGACGCCGCAAAGAACACTGCCCAGCTCGTTTTGACAGAAAACGATTTTTCGGCGATGCCTTATGTTGTAATGGAAGGCAGAAGAAGCATAAACAACATCCAGCGCAGCGCGTCACTGTTTTTGATGAAAACAATTTTTTCGTCACTGCTTGCGATCGCGTTTGTTTTTCTTAATTTCTCTTATCCGTTTCAGCCGATACAAATGACGCTGATAAACGCGTTCACAATAGGCATACCGTCTTTTGTGCTTGCTTTGGAGCCGAACAAAGACAGAATAACCGGAAGTTTTTTCCTAAACGTTATATCACGCGCTTTGCCCGGCGGGCTTACGGTAGTTTTGGGCGTTATAATTTCAACCGTTTTATCGTCTTTATTCAAGCTAAGCGCTGTGCAGGCCTCTACCCTTGCTGTCACTGTAACGGCTTTTACGGGGCTTATGCTTGTTTATATGGTATCAAAGCCGCTTAACGCCCTTAGGCGCGCTTTAATTATCGCAATGGCGTCGTGCATAGTTTTGGGAATGATATTATTCGGCGAATTTTTCTCGCTTTCCCAGTTTACATTTAAGCTTGTTATGCTGCAAATGTTTATGGTAGCGTATGCTTATCTGTTTTATATTCTGTTTCATAAAACAGGCGATCTAATTGCCGCAAAAAGGCAAAAATAAGTGTTTTTTGCGTATAAATATCGCATAGAAATTGTAATCTTTTAATATGTAAAACATTAATGGCAGTAAAGCATTGCGCACTTCATTATCATTCTTCTACACAATATTCATTATTCCGTTAGTTTGCCCTCGTGCCGGGCAGGCACCTACTTTCCCATGTGAGAAAGTAGGCAAAGGACACCAAAGGGGGAAACCCGTCGGCTGTTTCCCCCTTTGGAAACCCCTTTCGCGACCACCCGGGGGAGTGCCCCCGTGGGGTGGACGCAAGCCCCCCTTTTTCTCGGTCAGCTTTCATTTTCATTTGGATTCGCACAATTATGCAGGCTTATTTGTGTCATATACACAATGCTGTCCAAATTTATTTGATACCGCAATTATTCGTGAAAAACCGATTTTTTTATTATATTTATATTTTCAAAACAACCGAAAATGTTATGTATCCGTCCTGCTCGTCGCAAATAAGATCCCCCGAATACTTTTGCGCTGTCTCTCTTATTATGCTTATGCCGTAGCCGTGGTTTCCGGCATCTGATTTTGTTGTTTTAAGCTCGGGGTTGTTTTTAAGTATCGAATCTTTTACGGCGTTTGTACAGCTTATTATATATTTACCGTCATCTTTGCTTATGCTAAAGCGTATGCGCCTGTCATCAAGATCGTTGTTTGATACATATTCAATAGCATTGTCGCACAGATTACCGATTATTGAATTCATATCCGAGAAATTATTAAATTGCTTTATGTCATCCTGAACAGTTGTGACAAGTTTAACTTTTGCCTCGGCGGCTTTTTCCAACTGTACATTTAAAACAGCGTTAAGCAAAATGTTAGATGTGGCAATAGGGGTATAAGCGGCGTTAAGCTCATTTGCAACGGTATTGCAATACTTTTCCGCCTCTTCATAGTTTTTGCCGATTATCAGATTATTTATACAGCGCACGTCGTTTATCATATCATGCTTTATGCGCGATATTTTTTCTATTTGTAAGTTTGTTTGCAAAGCGTTGTCTTTATAAAGCGCTTCTCTCTGCTGTGTAAGCAAAAGCTCCGTTTTTATTTCGTTGTCTTTGCTTATTCTTGACATCATAAGCCAAATAATTACCGTAACCGCAATCATGGAAATATCTATTGCCAGCAAATACGGCAAAAGCGAAGACATAAAATCTGAAGCAAACAACAGCAGTACGGAAGAATATATTATCACAAGCGCAAGCAGCGGCACGACAACAAACGCCGCCAAATCGGTTTTTCTTATAACCATGAGGGATTTTTTTAATTTTATTATGACTATATATGCCAGAAGATTTGTAATTATTATTACAACTATGCATACATATCTTCCGATGACGGGCTTTGTGGCAAGATCAAGGAATGAAACACCCGTCAAAGCGCTTACAAGAAAACCGAACAAATAACTTAATACTGTGTTTATCAAAAATCCGAATACACACACCGCCGTTTTTAATAAGGGATTACCCTTTAATGCTATAAACGAATACACGCACATAATAACAATGTAGGTAAAGGAGTCTATATAGTTAAAAGGTATTCCGTTAAACAAAAACCAGTTAAGCGCCGTAAACATTACAGCAACCGCTACCAAACCAAAAGCGATATTTTTGACTTTTGTATATTTGGGTTCAAGCATAAAGAAAACAAACCCTACAAATATAGTAGCGTCAAATAAATTAGTACCTATCTCAATCAGCCAATCCTTTAATTCCATATTATACGCCTTACACTTTCCCGTTATTTTAAATTTACTTCAATTATTTCTTTAACCGTTTCCCTGTAAGCTTTGCTTATGGGAACGGCTGTTCCGTCTTGCAGTGTAAGCACTCCGCCGGTGTTCAGAGAAACCGCAAATTCAGGATTAACTATGATGCCTTGATTCACCTTGAAAAATCCGTGTTTTATAAACTCCGATTCCTTTTCCGAAATATTTCCCCGTTCACGGAAATTTCCTTTTTTCGTATGGTAATCAATGTAATGTCCCTGCTTTTCAAGATATATTATATCTGACGTGTTAACCTTTACACTACAGGCTTTTTGCCTTATAACATATTCCCTGTAAGATTTATTTATTTTGTCATTTAGCTTTGTTATATAATTTTCAAGGTCAAGCTCAATATCGCATTTTCTTATAAAGCTGTACGGAAAAAGTCTCAGTGCGTCAAATACCAGATTATCTTTATCGGATACAAAAATAACATACGGAAAATCTCCGTGTTTTTGCCCGTTTATTATTTTGCACAGCTCTAAACCGTTAATCTGCGGCATTTCTATATCGAGCCATATAAGGTCATATTCGCTTATATGGCTTGTAAACTCAGTTTCGTTGTTATAAATATCGGTATTTATAATAATATTGTTCTTTTCGCCGATACAGTTGAGCATATTCCTTGCCTTTTCCGAAAAAGCTTTATCGTCGTCCATTATAGCTATTTTCATATTTTTCTCCTGTTTAAGAACAATTGCCAAACGTTAAAATAAGTCTGAAAAGATTTATTTTCGCCGCGCTCCGCCTCATCAATCACGCACGCGGCGTGACATTTTCTTCTTGAGAATAAGGCTTTTTCGCTTTGCGTCAAAGATATTTCTCTATCGCTTCCTTTATTCTCTCCATGGCCTTTACGGTGTTTTCTCTGTTTCCGAAAGCTGTAAGCCTGAAATATCCCTCGCCGTTTTTGCCGAAACCTGCGCCGGGCGTTCCTACAACATTCGCCTTTTCAAGCAAAAAATCAAAAAACTCCCAAGAGCTCATATTATTCGGGCATTTAAGCCAAATGTACGGCGAATTTTTGCCGCCTGTGTAGCTTATGCCGAGCTTGTCAAGCGCAGACGCGATTATCAAAGCGTTTTCTTTGTAATACGCTATCGCCTCTTTTATTTCTTTTTGACCCTCAGCCGTAAACACTGCGGCGGCGCCCTTTTGCACTATATAAGGAACGCCGTTGAACTTTGTTGTTTGACGTCTGAGCCACATTTTGTTTATAGATGTATCCTCTCTTACCAGATCAAACGGCACAACGGTATATCCGCAGCGTGTTCCCGTAAAACCTGCTGTCTTAGAAAAGGAGCAAAACTCTATCGCGCACTTTTTTGCGCCTTCTATTTGATAAATGCTTGTGGGCAGATCATCCCCGGATATAAAGCACTCATAAGCTGCGTCAAAAAGAATTATCGCGTCTTGCTTTATGGCGTAATCTACCCATTCTTTTAGCTGCTCAAAATTATATACCGCGCCTGTGGGGTTGTTGGGTGAGCAAAGGTATATTATGTCGGCTTTTACACTTTCGTCGGGCAGGGGCAAAAAGCCGTTGTTACCGTCGGCGTTTAAGAAAACTATGTTTCTGCCTGCCATTGTGTTAGTGTCTACATAAACGGGATAAACAGGGTCGGGGATAAGCACGGTGTTGTCTTTGTCAAATAAATCAAGAATATTGCCCAAGTCGCTTTTTGCGCCGTCACTTATAAATATTTCATCCGATGACAAACAAACGCCCTTGCCCGCGTAATATTTTACAAGCTCTTCCTTTAAGAATTCATAGCCCTGCTCAGGACCGTAACCGTGAAAGCCCTCCGCGGTGCTCATATCGTCAACTGCATCGTGCAACGATTTTATTACCTCTTTGCAAAGCGGCTTTGTAACGTCGCCTATACCCAGCCGTATTACCTCTTTGTCGGGATTGGCTTTTTTATATTCGTTTGTCTTTTTTGCTATCATACTAAAAAGATAGCTCTCTTGTATGTTGTTAAAATTGTTATTGATTTTCATAATAATAATTCCCTTCCGTCAAATTTCCACACTGCCGTTGAATACGGTAACGGCAGGTCCTGTCATAAGCACCCGTTCATCACTGTAATTAATTATAAGGTCACCGCCGATCAGATGAACCGTAATGTCTGTATTCTTTTTGCAAAAGCCGTTTTTCACCGCGGCAGCCACGCAGGCGCACGCACCTGTGCCGCAAGCCCATGTTTCTCCGCTTCCTCGCTCCCACACTCGCATAGAAACATCCGTTTCCGAATTTATTTTTACAAACTCGGTATTTACCCCCTCGGGAAATATTTCGTGATGCTCAAAATGCGGTCCCGTTTTCTCAAGGTTAAGCGAGCTTATATCGTTTTCAAACACAACGCAGTGTGGATTTCCCATAGAAACGCAGGTTATTCTGTATTCTTTTCCGTCCACTGTTAACGGAACGTTTATCGCTTCTTCGCCTTGCGTTAAAACGGGTATGTTTTTGCATATAAACTCAGCTTTGCCCATATCCACCCTAAGGCTTGTTACAGCGCCTTCTGCGTTTCTGTAAGCTTTAAGAGTTTTGATTCCGCTTAATGTTTCAACGGTCACGTTGTCGCCTGTTACCATATTGTTGTCAAACAAGTATTTGCCTACGCAGCGTATGCCGTTTCCGCACATTTTGCCCTCGCTGCCGTCCGCGTTGAACATACGCATCTTTGCGTCGGCTTTATCCGATGGGCAAATATAAATAACGCCGTCGCCGCCCACACCGAATCTTCTGTGAGAAAGCTTTATACTGATCTTAGAAAAATCGCCGGGGCTTTCCTTAAAGCAGTTCACATATATATAATCGTTGCCGCAACCGTGCATTTTAGTAAAATTTAAATTCATAAATACTCTCCTTGCTAATTGTTGATTATAATAATATTCACACAAGGATAATAATATATCAAAACGGCAAATAAATCAATATTTTGCAAAAATTAATAGGGTTATCATATTGCATCGGAGCATTACGCGGTTTTACACA
Organism: Clostridiales bacterium; assembly: GCA_024690965.1. Lineage (GTDB taxonomy): Bacteria > Bacillota > Clostridia > Oscillospirales > Acutalibacteraceae > JAEEHZ01. The sequence continues at coordinate 51,720 of JAILOG010000012.1, read as the reverse complement.
ATAAAGAGGTTAAATTATTTTCTGTTATACCCGACATAAGGGCAGCAACTATTTTGTCACAGACAAAATTTAAAAATTTTTAAAAATCCCTTTTACTATGGTAAATAAAGTGATATAATTTAAGTCGTATTTGGAAAACTTTAAAGGGGAAAGGTGAATCACAGGGTTACTCTGCGGTATCACATAAATAAAATGGGAAAAGTAATAGCTGTTGCCAACCAAAAGGGCGGCGTGGGAAAAACCACATCCGCGGTAAATATTTCCGCCGGTTTGGGAATTTGTGAAAAGAATACATTACTCATAGATATAGACCCTCAGGGCAACGCCACAAGCGGCGTGGGCATAGACAAGCGTTCTATTCCCGTGTCGGCATACGATGTTTTGATAAACGGCGTTACTGCAAACGAAGCTGTTTTTCAAACCGTGTATCCTCGGCTTGATATTCTGCCCTCAAGCTTAGATTTGGCGGCGGCTGATCTGGCGCTTGCGGATATGCAAAACAGAGAGTTTATACTAAAAAACGCCGTAAGCACCGTAAGGGGCTATTATGATTATATTATAATAGACTGCCCGCCCTCGCTGGGGCTTGTGACAATAAACGCTTTGAGTTTGGCGGACACGGTTTTGGTGCCTATACAATGCGAGTTTTACGCATTGGAGGGCTTGAGTCAGCTTATGTCAACGGTAAGAATAGTAAAACGCAAATATAATCCCCTTCTCGATATTGAAGGCGTGTTGCTTACAATGTACGATGGCAGACTCAACCTTACACAACAGGTTGTGGAAGAAGTTAAAAAATTCTTTCCCAAAAAGGTGTTTTCAACAGTTATACCGCGCAGTGTAAGGATCTCGGAAGCGCCGAGCCACGGAAAGCCCATTATGTATTACGACAGAAGCAACAAGGGCAGCGACGCTTATATGGCGCTTGCCAACGAAATTATAAGAAGAAATAAGGTGAATTGATTGGCAGCAAAAAAAGGCGGATTGGGACGCGGCTTAAGCGATTTGTTTGAGCAAAACACCACCGAAAACAGCACCGATACAACGACCCTCAGGTTATCTGAAATTGAGCCCAACAGAACCCAGCCGAGAAAATCATTTGATGAGGCGGCCATCTCGGAGCTTGCCGAATCAATATCAAAGCACGGACTTATACAACCTCTGCTTGTAAGACCGCTTATTGAGGGAGGTTATCAAATAGTTGCGGGTGAGCGGCGTTTCAGGGCGTGCCGCATGGCAGGTCTGACGGAAGTGCCCGTTATAATAAAGGATTTGAATGACCGTGAAACAGCCGAAATAGCGTTGATAGAAAACCTGCAGCGTGAAGACCTTAACCCCATAGAAGAAGCACTCGGCTATAAAATGCTGATAGATGAATATGAACTCTCTCAGGACGAAGTTGCGAAAACAGTGGGCAAGTCACGCCCTGTTATAGCAAACGCCCTCAGAATTTTAAGCCTGCCCGAACAAATTCTCGAAAAGGTGAAAAACGGCTCGTTAAGCAACGGACAAGCCCGAAGTCTTCTGCTTTTCAAAAATTATGACGATATGCTCGCGGCTGCAAAGCTTGCGGAAAACGACGGACTTACCGTTCGTGAGCTTGAAAAAATGGCAAAACAGCGTGAGCTTGCTGATACGGCTCCGCGTAAAAAGCCGGTAAAGCCGCTATACAGAGAAGCGGAAATGTCACTCAGCGAATTTTTCGGAAGAAAAGTTACGATTAAATCCTCTTCGGGAAACAAAGGCACCCTGCAAATAGAATTTTTTGATGAAGACGACTTAAAAAAGCTTATAAAAAGCTTTGAAGATAAAAACTGATTAAGGAGATGTTTAGTAATGCTTGATATAAAGGTAATAAGAGAAAACCCTCAAAAAGTAAAAGACGCAATGAAAACCAGAAATGCCGACTTTGACGCGAAAATTGACGAAATACTCGAAATCGACGCGCAAAGGCGTGAGATAATCGCAAAATCGGAATCGAAAAAGGCACAGCAAAACTTAAAGAATAAAGAGATTCCGGCGATAAAGAAATTGGGCGGCGACGCTTCCGCTGTTTTCTCGGAATTAAAGGCTTTATCCGATGAAATCGCAGAACTCAACACAAAGCTTTCGGAGCTTGAAGATAAACAGCGCGCCATTTTGCTTTCAATACCCAATATGCCGAACGAGACTGTTCCCGTGGGTAAGGATGACACCGAAAACGTGGAGATAAGAAGATTCAGCGAGCCGAGAAATTTTGACTTTGAGCCTAAAGCCCACTGGGATATAGGAAAAGACCTCGGTATTCTCGACCCCGAGCGTGCCGCAAAGGTAACGGGCAAACGCTTTCACTTTTATTTAAACGCAGGCGCAAGGCTTGAGCGTGCGATAATCAACTTTTTCCTTGATACACACACATCTAACGGCTACACCGAAATATTCCCTCCGTATATGGCAAACAGGGCTTCTATGACAGGCACGGGACAGCTTCCAAAATTTGAAGAAGACGCGTTTAAGCTTACCGATCCCGATTATTTTCTTATACCCACCGCAGAAGTGCCTGTAACAAATTATCACCGTGACGAAATATTGGACGGCAATAAGTTGCCTATTAAATATTGCGCGTATTCCGCTTGCTTCCGCGCTGAGGCAGGGTCCGCGGGAAGAGACACAAGAGGTCTTATAAGACAGCATCAGTTCAACAAGGTCGAGCTCGTTAAATTCTGCAAGCCTGAGGACGGCTACAAAGAGCTTGAAGGACTTACAAACGACGCCGAGCGCGTATTGCAGCTTTTAAAGCTCCCTTACAGGGTGGTTTGTCTGTCAACGGGCGATATCGGCTTCAGCTCCGCAAAAACATATGACATAGAGGTTTGGATGCCTTCTTATAACAGATACTGCGAGATTTCCTCCTGTTCTTGCTTTGAGGATTATCAGGCAAGGCGCGCGGCAATAAGATATAAGGATAACCCCAAAGACAAAGCACAGCTTGTTTATACATTGAACGGCTCGGGTGTTGCCGTGGGAAGAACAGTTGCCGCAATCTTGGAGAACTATCAAAACGAGGACGGTAGCGTTACCGTTCCCGATGTTCTTGTTCCTTATATGGGTGGATTAAAGGTAATAAAGTAATTGATTTTTAAATAATTGCACAACAGGCAGCTTATGGATCCAATTGTCAGAAATTAAGCTTTAAAATATGCTCCGCAGATACCGGACGCTACGTCCTATATTTGCGGAGCGTTATTATACCGTTATTTAAAGTTTTCAGTTTGTTTAGAAAATTAATTCTATGTGCTTATACATAAAAAGGACAGCCTCAAAATGAAGCTGTCCTCTAATAAACTTAAATTTTTATCAGCCGTTTGCGGCGGCTTTTTTGTCTTTATGGTTTTGCCATGCAACCCACAAAGGACCCGCGATGCAGTTTGAGCTGTAGCAGCCGTATACAACGCCGAGCATCATCGGAAGTGCAAACGATCTTACCGAATCAATACCCATAGCTATTGAAACAACAAGCACGGTTCCGATAGCCATAATAGTTGTCAAAGAAGTGAATATTGTACGTTTAAGCATTTGGTTCGCGCTTTTGTTAAATACTTCCGCGTTTGTGGCGTGCTTGCCCATCAGTCTGCGGTTTTCTCTTACACGGTCATATATAACGATAGTATCGTTTATAGAGTAACCGAGTATCATAAGAATAACAGCCATAAAGTTACTGTCTATCGGCAAGCGGAGAATTACAAACGTAAAGTAAACGATTACTATATCCTGGCAAAGCGCTACCAAAGCCATACAGCCGGCTGAAAGACCGCCGATCTTTTTAAATCTGATAGCGACATATATAACGATTATAACAGCAGCTATCGCGATAGCGCACAGGCACTTGAGGAAGAACATAAGACCCATTGTAGGCTCAACCGATGAAGATTCGCTGAGTGTGAAGTTATTATCGGCGTATTTTTCCTGAAGCTTTGTTGTGATTTCTTTCTGACCCTCGGGGGTGATGGTATCGTCACCGGGTAATTGCAGGGAGAGAACATTGCCGTTGCCCGCGAAGTTTTTGGAGAGAGTCATTGTTATCCTGTCGTCGGTGATCTCTTGCGCGAAAGCTTTCAATTCGTTTTCTTCTATGTCACCCTGATAGTTGTAGGAAAGGATTGTACCGCCTGTGAATTGTATATCAAGATGAACTCCGAAAACAAAGTTGCATATGATACCTATTAATATTACTGCAGCGGAAATGCAAACATATTTTTTAACATTCTCCGCAAATTTGATATGGGTAATTTTCATTATTTTTTACCTCCCCAAAGCCAATTTTTACGGAGACCTTTTATTCCCGCGCAAGCCTTAAACATAGCTCTTCCGCAAAGAACGCTCATAATGAAGTTGGAAATTACACCCATAAGAAGTGTGTAACCGAATGAATATACGGCGCCTGTTGTGGAAAGACCGAATATAGCGGAAAGTATGTTTGAAGGACCAAACACAAGCATAAGGATAACGGATACTATAACGATTGTCATATTACCGTCGATAATAGCCCAGAAGCTGTTTTGGCAACCCTTGTAAACTGCTCTCTCAAGGCTCTTGCCCGAGCGTATTTCTTCTTTTATTCTTTCCGCAGTAATGATATTAGCGTCACAGCCCATACCTATTGAAAGGATAAGACCTGCGATACCGGGCAATGTCATTGTAAAGCTGTTGAATATGTTGAAAAATCCGGATATTGTCGCTACTGTCAATGCCATTTGTCCGCAAAGAGCGATAGAAGCAATAAAGCCCGAAAGCCTGTAGAAGATGATAAGGAACAGAATAACAAGTATCATAGCGATAGTTCCCGCAATAGCCATAGATGAAAGCGATGAAGAACCGAGTGTCGGGCTTATTGCGCCGAAGCTTACGGTCTCAAGCTTGAAGGGCAATGCGCCCGCGTTTATCTTTGTCGCGAGGTCGTTTGCTTCTTCAGCGGAGAAATCACCTGTTATCTGAGCTTTACCGTCTGTTATAACGCTGTTAACTGTCGGAGATGAAATACAAACCTCGTCCATCCAAATAGACAAAGGCTGATTCAATTGTTGCTCAGTTGCTTTAGCAAAAGCCTCTTTGCCTGTGTCGTTCATTTCAAGCGAAACAACATAATTACCCTTTTCGTCAACGGCGGCCAGCGCTTTAGCAACCATAGAGCCGTCTACAAGTGTTTCGCTCTCATACGTCGTGCCTGCCTTAAAGGTAAGCTTGGCTGTTGCCGATATTTCCTGAATCGCAGATTCGGGGTTGAACTCTTTTTCGTCCTCTTTCCAAGGATATCTAACAATTATTCTGCCGTTTGACGCGTCGGCATATAATTCGTAGTCTGTAATGTTTTTTGCTACAAGACGTGTTTCGATTATAGACTTGGCGGACTCTATCTCGTCGGCGTCCGCCTGATAATCTTCGCCGGGCTTAAACGTAGCCTCAACGCCGCCTTTGATGTCAATTCCCCATCTTATATCGCCTATACCCTTAACTACGGGAGTCTGGTTGTCGCCTGTACGTGAGTAAACGCCCACTATAGACAAAACGCTGAATACAGCTATGGCGATAGCAAGTATGAAGAAAAGTGATTTTGGGATTCTCTTCATTCTCTATTAACCTCCGTTAATTTAATAACTGGTCGGGGCGCATACGCCCTTATAAGACCATAACGGAACAATTATAAGTTTTTTTTATTTAAAAGTCAATAATTAAAGTAATATTTAATACCAAATTGATTATTTTTTGACTTTTATTTTACATATACACGCCGTGATAAATACAATGTTGCGGTCACAAAGACTGACACACACAGAAAAAAACACCTTACGGAGCGAAAATTTGCCCCGAAAGGTGTTTTTATAATATACCTAAAAATTATGCTTTGTTTACAGAGCCGAAAAGCTCCATTTTTTCCTTTACGGTGTCTTTTATTGCTTCTACGCCGGGAGCCAGCACCTTGCGCGGGTCAAAGCCTTTACCCTCTAAATCTTTTCCTGCTTCTATATATTTTCTTACAGCGGCAGTAAAAGCAAGCTGACATTCGGTGTTAACATTTATTTTGGAAACGCCGAGATCAATCGCCTTTTTGATCATATCCGCGGGTATTCCGGTTCCACCGTGGAGAACGAGAGGCATTTTACCTGTGAGCTTTTGAATGGCGTCGAGGGTCTCAAAGCTGAGTCCCTGCCAGTTCGCGGGATATTTTCCGTGAATGTTACCTATACCCGCCGCGAGCATCGTAACGCCGAGATCGGCGATCATCTTACACTCCTCGGGGTCCGCGCATTCTCCCGCGCCTATAACGCCGTCTTCTTCGCCGCCTATTGCGCCTACTTCCGCCTCAAGAGAGAGGTTTTTCTCTTCGCAGATTTTTATAAGCTCTTTTGTCTTTTGTATGTTTTCTTCAATAGGATAATGAGAGCCGTCAAACATAATAGAGCTGAAACCTGCTTCTATGCAAGCCAACGCGCCCTCGTAGCTGCCGTGGTCAAGGTGAAGAGCAACGGGGACGGTTATTCCCAGACCTTCTATCATACCGTTTACCATACCTACGATGGTTTTATATCCGCACATATATCTTCCCGCGCCCTCAGATACACCCAATATAACGGGTGAGTTGAGCTCCTGAGCAGTTTGCAGAATTGCTTTTGTCCACTCTAAATTATTAATGTTGAACTGACCTACCGCGTAGTGTCCTTCCTTTGCTTTTGTAAGCATTTCTTTTGCGTTAACAAGAGGCATTTAAATTCATCTCCGATAAATATATTTTCCTGCTTTTTTAACAGAACACAACAATTATACACCATAAACGGGAAAATATAAAGGGGTTTGGAAAAATAATGCTGTTTTTTGCGAATGAAATTATTTTTATCTCTCCACACACCTCATTACAATAACGGTCATGTCATCGTCGCGATCCGAGCATCTCGACAGCGCGTCCTGTATTATTTTTTCGGCAAGCTCTTTAACATCAAATTCGTTAAGCGATTTCAGTTTTGACTCAAGCCATCCGTCGCCGCTTGATATAACGCCGTCCGATACCATAACGATGCAGTCCTGAACGTTTGCGTTAAATTCTTTCTTCGCGAAGCTTATATTTCGCAAAATTCCGGCAGGCAAAGAAGGCGTTTCTATTTTTATTACGTTGCCGCCTCTTTTTATATAGGTCATAGGCGCACCTGCCTTCAGAAATTCCATATTTCCCGTAAACATATCAAAAACGCTTACGTCCAGTGTGGCAAGCGATTCCTCATCGGATTTAATAATGAGCGCGGAATTTACGATATTAAGGCTGCAGTCAAGGCTTAATCCCGCTTTTACAAGCTTTGTCAAAATTCCCGTTGCCATATTTCCGTCAACGGCGGCGCGTCCGCCCGTTCCCATTCCGTCACTTATAACGCTTATAAATCTGCCCATACCGTCCGTAAAATAATTAAAGCTGTCGCCGCACAGCGTTCCGTTGCCGCTTGTATGCTGGCTTGTCCCTATTTGCAGATCGTATACGGGCTTTTCGTTGAATTGTATACGGCATCTGTCGGGGGCATAGCTTATACACGGCGCATCCATTTTTCTGCCGCAGGCACCCGACACTGCTTTTATAAGGTCCGAGCGTTTTATCTGCCTTTTTTCGTTATCGGAAATTATCACTTCTATACACATCCTGTTATATTTATTTACCCTGCACGCCACATCAATGGGAACAAAGCCTTCAAGCTTGAATACTGCCGATACTCTTTCGGCACATTCGGTATCAAAGTATTCATAATCTTTAAATTCGTTTGATAAATCGTTTAGTATTCCGCTTAAGCCTTTAAATTCGTCGGAAACAAGGCTTTTTACTTCGTTGATTTCCTTGTCGGCAACGCTGTAAGCGGCGCAAAGCTTGTAACAATCATTAATAGCCAATGCCATTTCCTGCTTTTTGCAGCATTTTTTCGGATAAAAATTGTCTATGTCTTCTTCCGTTACGGATTTTTTGTCTGAAAGCAGATTATTGATATCGTCAAAATCCGTGTCGTCCAAAGGCTCATGTTTTTCCCAGCAATATGTTTTAAGTCCGCAACTTGTGCAAACGCGCTCCGAGGCTTTTGAGTAAATATTGTCTTTATCGGGAGAGTACACCGTGTGAAGCTTTTTGCTTATCGCGTTTACCGAGTCCGACACATCCGATATAGCTTTAGAGGCATAATCGAGGCGCATAATAACGCATTGCCTTAGCCCCTCTGCTTTGTTGTCATTTGTAGGCGCTGTAAACAAAGCTGTAATACCGTTTGTAAAGCTTTGCGGAACAAGCATAAAGACGGATGCTGCTATAAGAATTTCGTAAAACACGGTTAAAGCCTGTTCGCCCTGTGTTGCCTGCAAAAGAACGATTATGCTGCTCAGCAAAAACGATATGCTGACCGCTATCTTGCCTACCGATGACATCAGTCCGCCGAGCAAGCCCCCGAAAGCATAAGCCGCCCCCAAAAAGCTGTATTGCGGCATAGAAAGACCGAAAACAACGCCCGTGGCGGCGCCTGTTATGCATCCGCCCGCGATGCCGCCGTAGCGTGAGCATACTATCACAAGCAAAACGGCAAGTATTCTTCCTACCGAAAGCCCTGCGATGCTCAGCCTCCCAAAAGAGAGCAATATAATACACCCTGTCATAGATAAACACGCAAGCTCCTGCTGAGATAAGCTGGCAATGCCCTTTGTGCCTGCGCACAAAACGATTGTTTTTGTGAAAAAGTAAGAGCTTGTTGCCGCAAGCAACGATTCCGTAAGATATTTTACAATATCCGATACCTCGAACCCCACCGCAAACGACATTATAAGCCCTGTTGAAATAAGCGGAATGAATGCGATAACGGGCGCGAAAAATTTTCTTTTGGAAAAATTATCAATTTCGCTGAAAACCCATCTCAACGCAATTGCGGAAAGTACCGCGGCAATATATCTGTATCCGCTTATTCCCGAGAACAAAAACGCGCCCGCAATTGTACCCAAAGCCCCCCACAAAAGACTTTGATAAGGAACAGAAGCCACAAAAGCAACGCCGAAAGGCGCAAATTGTCCGAAAACGGAGCTGTTTGATATAATAAGTCCCAATGCTGTGTATGTAATATTGATAAGAAGCCTTTGCACTGATTTGTTTTCGAGTGCTTTGTTTGCTGAGCTGTTTATAGAGTTTGATTTTTCTTCTGCCATTACAGCGCTTTTCATTATTTATACATCCTTTTTTGTTGATTTGTATAAACATATTAACGCCGCTTTTGCGAATATATTGTCAAAATAATGTTGATGAAAAATTTTTTGTTGAATAAAAACATATTTTACAAGTGCTAAAATATGGCTTAAATACTAAAATTTTTGCATTGTAAACAAATTTGCCGCCGTGCTATAATAAGTCAACCGAGAAATCGGAAATACAGTTTTTACGGAGGAACGATTATGAGAAAAACAAGTAAATTTTTGGCTTTGCTTTTGTCCGTGTTGCTTGTGAGCGCGCTCGTTTCAACATCGGCGTTTGCATATACGGGAGAGGGCGTTAAGTCAAAAGCGGTCTACACAAAAGCTTTGGCGGAGGAAGACGAACAACAGCCCGATACTGACAACAAAGATTCGTCCGACACAGGCGAGAATACCGAATCCGACGCACAACAAGCGCCCGACACCGAATCGGAAGACACAACAGATTCATCATTGCCCGAAGATACAGAAGCAAGCGATAATCTTGATTCCGAAGCGGAATCTGACACGGCAGATAATTCGGATACAGAAACAGATACGGGTAACCCCCCTGAGGATCAAAGCGACAGTGAAGAGCCCGCGCAGTCCGATACCGAAGAACCCGAAACATCAGACACCGAAAAGGAATCCGAGCTTTGCGGCGACGCAAACTGTGACGGCAAGATAGATATGCAAGACGTAGTTCTTATTCAAAAATATCTCGCAAAACTTACAGAGCTTGAGGGCATCGCGCTGAAAAACGCCGACACAACAGGAGACGGCAAAGTAGATTTGCTCGATGTTACTGTTTTGCAGCGTTATATAGCGAAGCTTATTGAGAGTCTGCCTTGCTCAGATGTTGAAGAGGAAACAGACACTGAAAAGCAATCGGATACCGAGCCTGCAAGCGACACAGAGTCGGAAAGTGAAAACAGTGATGCCGAAAATACGGATTCCGAACAGACAGATACAGAATCCGCGACAGACACGGAACAGCTCGACACCGAAACAGAATCCGACGAGCAATCTGACACCGAGAATACAGAGTCCGATGTACAACCCGACACAGAAACGGAGTCGGAATCAGACACACAACCCGACACAGAAACCGAGTCTGACAACGGCCCCGATACCGAAACAGAGGACGACAACCAATCAGACAGCGACACACGTGTTTATATTCAATTAGGCACAGACATTGAGTGGGAAAACGTTTACGCTTATGTTATCGTAGACGGTGAAGAAACTCAGCTTGAGGTAACTAAAGATGAGGAAGGCGAAAACGCTTACTACATTGACCTTTCGGAATACGCGAATGCGGCTTCGTTAAGGATAACAAACGGAGAAGATGAATATGTAATAGCCGATATAAAGCTCGGAGAAACATATAACATAACCGCGGATATGCTCACAAGGCCCGAATAAAACAACACAAAATGCCATTGTTTATACAAAGCAAGGTCAAACTGCCCCAAAGGGCGGTTTGATCTTACTTTTTTTATTGTGTAAAGACAAGATTTTACATTATTATTGTTGAAAGAGGTTTTAAAATTTGCTATAATCGTGCTGATTGATGATAACACTAGTATTTATCGGTTGGTGATAGTATGAGGACGAGAAAACAAAGCCGAGGAAATAAAAACATTGTCGGCGTAAGGGTAGAAGCAATAAGAAAAAGCAAAGATATGAAACAAAAAGAACTCTTGGCACAGCTTCAGGTAAAGGGTGTGGATATGAATACCTCGGGGCTTTCAAAGCTTGAAGGCCAATTTCGAAGCGTGAGCGATATAGAGCTTAAGGCGCTTTCCGAGATACTTGAAACGCCTGTGGAGTATTTGCTGGGAATGAACGATAAGCAGAAACGTATCTGATATTAATTGGCAGAGAGGTGCGCAATGGAATTTTTATCGTCGGTGATTTCATCGCTGAATGAATATAAAGCGCTTTATAAATCAATAAAATCAAACAGAATTACCGCCGTAAGCGGCACATCGGGCGTTCACAAGGCTAATATAGTATCTTCGCTTTGTAAAGACTTCGGCACAGGCGCGATCATAATTACGGGCGACGAGACCGAGGCGAACACCCTTTGCTCAGATATAAAGGCGATGGGTGTGGACGCGGAATTTTACCCCGTAAGAGATTTTGTTTTGAGAGAGACTGTGGGCGCGTCGCGCGAATACGAGCATCAAAGGCTTAAGGCACTGTCGCTTATTAAAAACGGCAAAGGCAAGCCTTATGTAATAGTTACGTGTGTAGACGCGTTCTGTCAGTATACAATACCGCCGTCGGTACTTCACAGCGCGTCTGTTACATTAAAAGCCGAGCTTAACATATCTCCCGGAGAGCTTGTGAGGGCACTTGTCTTAAACGGTTATGAAGCCTGCGAGACTGTGGAAGGACCGGGACAATTTGCGCACAGAGGCGGAATAGTAGATATTTTTGTACCCGACTGCGAAAACCCCGTAAGAGTTGAATTTTGGGGTGACGAGATAGATTCTATCAATTATTTTGATACAGAGACACAACGCAGAACAGATTATGTTGAAGAAATAGTTATTTCCCCTTCAAACGAAGTTTTGATAGAGGATTACAACCTGCTTGCCGATAAAATAGAAGAAAAAGCATCTACTCTAAAAGGCAAATTCTCAGAAAAAGCAAAAGAGGTGCTTATCTCTCAGGCAAAGCAAATAAGAGGCGGCGCATACCCCGAATATGCCGACAAATATATATCTTTTATATACAAAACGCCCGCAACGCTGCTTAACTATTTACGGGAAGACAATATGGTGTTCATCTCAGAAAATTCCCGTGTAAAAGAGCGTATGAGAGTGTATATGAAAATGCAGGAGGAAAATATAAAAGATTATTTTGCCGACGGCACACTGTGCAGCGGTCTTGATAAATTTGATATAAATTACAGCGAATTGCTCGACGCACTGAGCAAGAGAAGGACAGTGTTTCTGGATAATTTTACACACGGAACGTTTGATATCCCCATAAAAGATATGATAAGCTTTACGGCCAACCGTCTTTCACGGTGGAGCGGCAGCGTAAAGGTGCTCACGGAGGATCTTCTGCCGATAGTTGAGCGCGATTTGCTCTGCGTTGTTTTGGCAGGAACAGAAAAAGCCGCCGTAAACCTCACAAACGAGCTTAAAGAAAGAGGCATTGACGCAAAGTTTGACAGAGACCCCCCTCGGCTTATCCCCGGAACGGTGATCATCTGCCCGGGCAGTTTGTCCGCGGGAATAGAGTATCCTGCCAGGGGCTTTACGCTTATAAGTCACGGTCAGACAGATGTAAAAACGAAAAGACGCTCGTTAAAGGCGTCTAATTCCAAAAACAGCAGACAAATAGGCAGCCTTTCGGAGCTTGTTGCGGGCGACTATATAGTTCACTCGGCTCACGGTATAGGAATTTACAACGGTATACACAAAATAAGCACGCAGGGAGTTGTAAAGGATTATATAAAAATATCGTACGCGAAGGGCGATACGCTTTACGTTCCCGTTACGCAGCTGGATCTCGTTTCTAAATATATAGGACCGCGGGAAAACAATTCGGTGAAGCTTAACAGACTTGGCGGCACCGAGTGGCAACGGTCTAAGGCAACCGTAAAAAAAGCCGTAAAAGAAATGGCGAAGGAACTCACGGCGCTTTATGCCGAGCGTATGAAAGCCAAGGGCTTTGCGTTTTCGGAAGATACCGAATGGCAACGCGACTTTGAGGCAAAATTTGAATACACGGAAACAGAAGACCAATTAAGGTGTGCCGAGGAAATTAAAAGCGATATGCAGCGTACAGCGCCTATGGACAGACTTCTTTGCGGAGATGTGGGCTTTGGAAAAACAGAGGTTGCGCTGAGAGCCGCCTTTAAGTGTGTGAGCGACTCTAAACAATGCGCGATATTGGTTCCTACGACAATACTTGCGTGGCAGCACTACCAAACCGTTTTAAAAAGATTTGAAGGCTTTCCTGTAAGAGTAGAGCTTCTTTCGCGGTTCAGAAGCGCAGCGGAGCAGGCAAAGGTAATAGAAGATCTGAAGCTCGGCAGGATAGATATAATAATAGGTACCCACAGGCTTGTACAAAATGATATAAAATTTTACGATCTGGGGCTTGTGATAATAGACGAGGAACAACGCTTCGGCGTTGCGCAAAAAGAAAAGCTCAAGCAAATGCAAAGTAATGTAGATGTTCTCACTTTGTCGGCAACACCGATACCGCGAACGCTTAATATGGCAATGAGCGGAATAAGAGATATGTCTGTTATAGAAGAGGCTCCTATGGACAGATATCCCGTACAGACTTATGTAATGGAATATGACAAGGGCGTTATAGGCGAGGCGATAAGAAAAGAGCTTCGCCGCGGCGGACAGGTTTTCTTTTTGCATAATGATGTAGACACCATACAGCAAAGAGCGTTTCAGCTTTCACAGCAAATACCCGAGGCTAAGGTAGCCTTTGCCCACGGAAAAATGAACGACAAAGAGCTTTCCGATGTTTGGCGCGAAATGGTTGACCAGGAGATAAACGTGCTTGTCTGCACAACAATTATGGAAACAGGCGTAGATATACCGAACGCCAACACACTTATAATAGAAAAGGCGGATTGTTTGGGGCTTTCTCAGCTTCACCAGCTCAGGGGCAGAGTGGGGCGCTCGACAAGAAGGGCATACGCTTACCTTACCTTTTACAAAAACAAAGTGCTTACGGATATCGCCGAAAAAAGGCTGAGCGCGATAAGAGAATTTACCGAGTTCGGCTCCGGCTTTAAGATAGCGATGCGTGATTTAGAGCTTCGCGGAGCAGGCAATGTTTTAGGCGCGTCTCAACACGGTCATATGGAAGACGTTGGATATGATATGTATTTAAAGCTTTTGAACGAGGCGCTTTGCGAAGAAAAAGGAGAAGAACCTCCGGACAGCGGAGAGGACTGCTTTGTTGACCTGCACATACAGGCGCATATACCCGAGGAGTATATACAAAGCGCGGCAACACGAATAGATATTTACCGCAGAATAGCCGATATACGTTCTCAGGATGACGCTGACGACGTAACAGATGAGCTTGTGGACAGATTCGGTGAGCCGCCCTACGCTGTAATGGGGCTTATAAACATTGCCCTTATAAGAAATTTTGCGTCCGGATTGGGAATATATGAGATAAAACAAATTGCCGACAGGCTCATGCTTTATATAAAAAATATAAAATGTGGCGCGGTTGAGAGGATTATGCGAGAGAATAAGTATCGCGCTCTGCTGAACGCGGGGAACAAACCGTATATTTCCGTAAAGCTTGAGCAAAACGGCAAGCCGCTCGAAATGCTTAAAAAAATTTTGTCTTTTTAAGTAAAATTTTATTAAATCGGTAGACAAACCTTTAAAATATGTGTATAATAAATCCTGTTGTCTTATGATGCGTTATAAAGTAACGAAAGGAAGAAATAATAATTATGAGAAGATTTTTAAGATTGGTTGCTGTCGTTTTGGCAGTATTAACACTTGCGGCCTGTATAGGCTGTTCGGGAAATTCAACAGTATCGCTCGGCACATCTGTAGGTGACGCTTGGAGCTACCGCTATAAGGACATAGAGGTTCCGATAGGCGTTTATATCAATTACTTAAACATTGCATATCAAAATGCGTCAAGCAAATATGACGGAGACGATATGACTGCCGATTCACTTATAAAAGACGATAACGACAAAGAAGTTAAAGTAAGCGATTATGTTAAGAGCGAAGCGGAAAGATACTGCAAAGAGTATATCGTTTTGCAGCTTGACGCAAAGGAACTGTTGAAGGGAACAAATTACGCTTACACAGAGTCTGATGTAGACCAATATATAGACGATTATTTCGGGCAGATGGAATCAATGTATTCCATGTACGGATACTCATACTCCAGAGACACGGCTTATTCCTCCGTATCTCAATACGGTATCTCAAAGGCTTCTTATGACGCAAGCATAGCTTACGATTATTACAGAGACGCAATATTTAAGGGCTTATATGCCACAGGCGGAAAAGAAGAAGTAAAAGACGACGAAATAGAAAAGTATTTTACAGATAATTACACACATTACAGATATGTTTTCGCAAGCTACAAAGAAACGGTAGCCGACGCGTCCGCAACTGACACAGACGCCACAACGGAGACTGATGTTTCCGACGAAAAGAAAGCGGCGTACAAAAAGTCTTTTGAGTCTATCGCAAAGGCAACAAAATCTGCCGAAGATTTTGAAAACGGCGTGCTTTCATATATGAAAGAAAACGAGATCACATCCGACCCCACATCCGCAAGAACGGAAGTTTTAGATGACTCTACCGCAAAGGAAGAGATTCTTAACGCAGTAAAAGAGCTCAAAAACAACACCGCAAAGGTTGTGGAAGCGGAAGACGGTTCGGGAATATATGTTGTATTTAAGGGCGACATTAAAGAATATGTTGACTTTATGACAGTTGCATTGCCGGAAACAACTACAACTGAAGACGCAGATACGGCGGATAACGCTGAGAATGAAACATCTGTTGACGCGGAAAACACCGAAAACGGAGATACAGACGCGGAGTCCGAAGAACCCACATACTCAATCAATCCCGTATCAAGCGGCGTTACAAGAGACACACTTTTGTACGCAAGCAAGGACGAGGCGTTTAAAGCTTATGTTAAAGCTCTTGTAGAGAAATATGACGCCGATATACAGGCCAACGAAAAGGAGCTTGCAAAATACGACGTAAATATGTTTATTGCTCAGGGATAATCATATAAACGAAAACCGAACAGAAATAAATCGGAGTTATCGCATGATAATTCCGATTTTTGCAAAGTAAAAAAGGAATGAAGCATATGAATAACAAATTCAAAGCAATGTGCTGTGTTATGGTGTTTGTGTTGGCTTTTTCGCTTTTGTGCGCGCCCGCGATGGCATATCAGATACAAAGCGCGCTCACAGGTGACGAAGAGTCCGACGGGGATATATTATATTCTCAGGAAGAACCCATAAGCTCCGATTATTACGAATCGTACACAAGCGAAGACTATTCCGACTATTATTCGTCAGAGGATATTTTCAATTCCGAGTCTTACGTGTATTCATCATCGGATTATTACAGCAGTGAAGATAATTCAGGCTATGATTCCTCCCTGATTGAGGATTCAAGTGTAATAGACCTTTCATCTGCGGAACCGGAATCATCATACAATGACGACAGCGACGATTATGTAGAGTATTATTCATATGATAACAGCGTAAGCTACGGAGACGCGTATACATCTCTTTATTCAGTTGTTGAAGAAGACAAGCGCAGAACAATCAGCGGAGGCAACTGGTCTGATATTTCAATAGATTTTGAAGAGGACAGCGCTACAGGAAGCTTTGTTATAAAAAACACAGGAAAAGGCGACTTCAGCTTTATAAAAGATAATAATTCCAACAGCGATGCTTCTTTATATTACTGGCTGGCAGGCGGAATAGCCTGTATCGTAGTAGGATTATGCGGAATTTCGTTTGTTATCGTGCTTGCTGCCGATAAGAGAAAAAACGCGGCAAAAGCCATGGCATCGTCCGCAAAATCGTCAATAAGTAAAGGCGACACCGCAGAGGTTGAGTTGCCTGATGATTTCGATGACGATTACAATTAATTAAAAGCAATTAAAATATCCGGCAAAGATTTGGGAATTATCCCTTACTTTTGCCGGTTATTGTTTCCGTTTTCCACTTTTAATTAAACATCATCGCATCCATAAATGATTTTCGTTTCTCGCAGTCCGCAACTTTGCCGCACAAAAAGCGCCGAAAGCTTAATTTGCTTTCGGCGCATATTTTATATCATATTATGTTTCAAATTTTAATCAGCCTTCTTTTGGCTCAAGCAAGCCGTATTTACCATCGTTACGCTCATAAACAACGTTAATGTCGCCTGTCTCGGCATTGGTGAACATATAGAACTTGTGTCCTATCATGTTCATTTGAAGAACTGCTTCGTCAACTGTGAGAGGTTTAACGGGGATCTCTTTCTTTCTTACTATGTCATATTCGAGCTCTTCTTCAACATCCTCAAGCTCGGGCTCGCCAACGAGATACTCTTCGATAGAGCCGGTTTTCAAGCGTTTCTCAAGGCGGGTCTTGTTGCGGCGGATCTGTCTGCCTAAAAGATAAACAACCTGGTCAAGGGCGTCGTTCATCTCGGAGGCGGTGTTCTCCGCGCGATAGATCATACCGTTGTTATTTATAGTAACCTCTACTGTTTGACGATTCTTTTCAAGTGTTACCGTTACCTGAGCCTCTGCGTCATCTCCGAACATACGGTCAAATTTAGCAAGCTTTTTTTCTACTCTTTCTTTGAAATTGTTTTTTAGGTTTACTTTTCTTCCGGTAATACTGATTTTCATAATTTTGTGCCTCCTGTTTCCAAAGTCTGCGAACAGGGCTCTGTTCACAACTGAATTGTATCACACTTTTAACGAAAATGGAATACTTTTTTTCATTTTTTTGTTAAATCTTTTTTATTATTTGATTTTTTACGGTTTTTTCTGAACAATGCGGCAAATATGCTCTCCTTTTCTTCGGGTGAGGTTCTTATTTCTTCGCCGTCATAATCAATTGTGTGCGTGTTAACAACGCAGTTCTTGTTGATAAGCTTATTATTAACGTGCTCTCCGAAGAACAGGTATATAACAGCGAGAACAGGCACGCCCAAAATCATGCCCATAAAGCCGAACAAGCCTCCGCCGATAAGCACGCCGAACATTATCCAAAATCCGTCCATTCCCACAGAATCACCCAGAATCTTGGGCCCGATTATATTACCGTCTATCTGCTGCAGCGCAAGCACTATCAAAATAAACCATAAAGCCTGTATAGGGTGAACGAGAAGCAAAAGTACAGTACCCGCAACACCGCCGACGATGGGTCCGAAAAACGGGATTATATTTGCAATGCCTACAATTGTAGCTATAAGTCCTGCAAAGTCAATATTGAATATTGAAAGCAATATAAAACACAGCACGCCGATTATCGCGGAGTCTACTACCTTTGCGCAAATAAATCTGCTTATCATTTCGTTAGACGTTCTCGCAACTCTTACAACATATTTTAAGCGGTTTTCTTTAAGGAACGCGCAGCATATTTTCTTTGTCTGGCACAAAAGCCTTTCTTTTGAGGCAAGCAAATAAACAGACACAACAATACTGATTATACCGTTATAAATACCTGTTGAGATATTCATTGTTATATCGTAAATGTGAGGGAAAATACTTTTACCGATCTTTGACAAAAGCTCATTAAAGTTGTTTGAACCTATAAATTTGGCAAAGTCGTTAAGCGGCTTAAGCAAATCCGAACGGTCACTGTACTGATACCCCACAAGGCTAAGGCCTTTTTCTATTATCGTGTCCACTTCCTGAATATAGGTGTCTATATTACTCTGCAAAACGGCAAAGCTTTTAGAAAGCTCAGGAACAATTATACCGATAATTATTGCTATTACGCTGATAAACAATGCGAAAGCAAGTATAAGCGACAACGCTTTCTTTACTTTTCTTTTTACGCCGGGGGCATCTCCCATTGCGGCGAAAGCTCTGTGATAAAGCCAACTGTAGGGCATATTTACAACATAAGCTATAATAAGCCCCACTGTAAACGGTGTCAGCACGGTAACTACCTTTTCAAGTATTTGCCATATGATATTGAAATTCATAAGGCAAAGTATCACACCTGCGGCGGCAAGCAATAATAATAAATAGTTTTTTAACCTTGACTTATCCATATATGCGCGAAGCAGCGTTTACAGAATAAAAGCCCGTTTCGCTTCCTCCTTTTTCCTTTATGTATTAAAACATTGAAATCTGACTTTCTGCCGGCAGATCTCCGAAAACATTAAGCTCTTTCATTTTATCAAGTAAGGTCTTGGAAACCTTTGTATAGCTGACAATATCCTCTATGGAAATTATATCCTGTTCTTTAACGCAGTTTTCGAGTCTGTCGGCAACCATTTCGCCCAATCCGTCAATCGTTGAAAAGGGAAGGCGTATGCCGCCGTCCTCTACAACAAATTTTCTTGCCTTGCTTTTGAATATATCTATCGGCAAAAAGTTTATTCCTCTTGCCATCATTTCGTTGACTATCTGCAAAATGGAGCTTTCCTGCTTGTCCTTCGCGCTTGCCTCGTAGCCCATTTGCTCTATCGCTTTCATTCGGGCTTTAACGCTTTGCCTGCCTTTTTGCACTACTTCCGCGCTTATGCCTTCGCTGCGCACCGTGAAATAAGCGGCATAGTACTCTACCGGCTTATGCACCTTATACCAACCAAGGCGCAGTGTAGATATCATATACGCGGCGGCGTGAGCCTTAGGAAACATATATTTAATCTTCATACAGCTGTCTATATACCACTGAGGAACATTATGATCCACCATTGCCTGAATATGCTCTTTTGTAAGAAGCTTTGTGGCTTTTCCCTTACGCACTATCTCCATAATTTTAAACGCCATTTGAGGCTCAAGCCCCTTGTGGAGCAAATAGGTCATAATGCTGTCACGCGTTCCTATAACCTCTGATATTGTGCATATTTTGTCTTTTATAAGCTGTTGGGCGTTGCCTATCCATACATCTGTTCCGTGAGAAAGTCCGGCAATTTGCAGTAAATCCGCAAAGGTTTTGGGCTGAGCTTCTATAAGCATTTGTCTTACAAATCCCGTTCCCACCTCGGGCAGCGAGAATGTTCCCGTGAGAGAATCTATATCCTCGGGCTTTACGCCAAGAGCCTCTGTTGACGTGAACAGCGACATTACATCCTTGTCACTCATAGAAACTTCCATTACGGGAATACCCGTGTATTCTTCAAGATAATGATATATTGTGGGAACATCGTGTCCAAGCTCGTCAAGCTTACAAATTGTATCGTGAATTGAATGGAAATCGAAATGAGTAGTTATATTGTCGGACTTTTGGTCGTTCGCGGGGTGCTGAACGGGACAAAAATCGTATATTTCCATACCCTTAGGCACAACTACCATTCCGCCGGGGTGCTGACCCGTTGTGCGCTTAACGCCCGTACAGCCCAAAGCAAGCCTTAACTGCTCCGCCTTGCCTATGTGAGCGTTTGCTACCTCTTCATATTTCTTTACAAAGCCTATTGCGGTTTTGTCCGCTATTGTAGAGATCGTTCCCGCTTTAAAAACGTTATCCCTGCCAAACAGATCTTCGGTATATCTGTGTGAGCTTGATTGGTACTCTCCCGCAAAGTTTAAGTCTATATCGGGAGTTTTATCGCCTTTAAAACCCAAAAACGTTTCAAACGGTATTTCGTGCCCGTCCTGCAGATATTTTGTTCCGCATTTGGGGCAATTTTTTTCGGGCAAATCAAAGCCCGAGCCATAACTGCCGTCTGTTATAAATTCTGAATTTTTACACTTAGGGCAAACATAGTGCGGACAAAGCGGATTTACCTCTGATATACCCGACATTGTAGCCACAAAAGACGAGCCTACGGAGCCTCTCGAGCCAACCAGATATCCGTGAGCTTCGCTGTCCGCAACAAGCTTTTGGGCTGTCATATAAAGCACGGAAAAGCCGTATTTCGTTATTGAATCCAGCTCTCTGTTAAGCCTGTCCTCAACTATTTGCGGTAAGGGATCGCCGTATTTTTCTTTTGCGCGTTTCCATGTTATATCTATAAGCTGCTCTTCCGCGCCGTCTATAAACGGAGGATACACACCCTCGGGTATAGGTCTTACCCACTCTGTCATATCGGCAATGGCGTTGGTATTCGTTACAACTATTTCATACGCTTTTTCTTCGCCTAAATAAGAGAATTCTTCAAGCATTTCTTTTGTTGTTCTGAAATAGAGGGGCGTGTCTTTGTCATATCCCGTAAAGCCCTGGCTCGCAAGCAAAACTCTGCGGTAATCTTCTTCGTGCGGGTCCATAAAGTGAACGTCGCACGTTGCCACAACGGGCTTGTTAAGCTGTTCGCCAAGCCAAACTATTTTTCTGTTAAAATTTCTTATATCTTCCGCGCTTTTTACGGTGCCTTCGTCCACCATAAACATATTGTTGTCTATCGGCTGAATTTCAAGATAATCGTAGAAAGATGCTATTCTCAAAAGCTCGGCGTCGGGGGCGCCGCTTACAACAGCGCGGTACAGCTCGCCTATCTCACACGCGCTGCCCAAAATAAGCCCCTCGCGATGCTTTATAAGTTCGCTTTTGGGTATTCTCGGTCTGCGGTAAAAATAATCGAGATGCGCTTTTGAAATAAGCTTATATAAATTCTTAAGTCCTGTTTTATTCTTTACAAGTATTATTTGATGGAAATACTTAATAGACTTTAAGTCTTTGCTTAATATATCCGTATTGATTTTATCAACGGAAGTTATTTTGCAGTCGTTTTCAAGTCTTTGCGCAAGCTGAAGATATATTTCACACATAAGGCTTACGTTATCCGTGCCGGCTGATGAAATGTGCAGATACTCCGCCAAAGCTTCTATATTGCTTTCTGTATAACCCTCGAGCAACGCCTTTGCCAAGGCTGTCATATCTATGCAGGTAAATGAAAAATCTATTTTGTTTCTTTTTATCGCCTCTAAAATCACCTGCATATCTTCCGCTGTATTTACGCATACACAGGAATTTTTGCCGCAAAACTTCGAAAGCTCGGTTAATATTTCTTTTTCCGTAGACTTGTTTTCCGCGCTGAGAGTGTTTGTGATTTTTAAATCGTTTATTTCCGCGGCGAAAACAGCGTCTACTGTTTTGTCATCATTTATTACAGGGCATACGCAAATTGTTCTGTCTTTTATATTTTGTTTGCTTTCACCGTAAACACAGTCTAAAATATCGTTTACAAAATATGCTTCCGTTCCGTAAATCACTTTGAAAAGCTCGGGCTCTTGTCCCATTTCCCGGGCTTTGGCTTCTCTTTGCGCGTTTATTCTTTCAACGGTGTCCATTGCCTCGGGAAATGCCTGGGCAACGCCGTGGTCTGTTATCGCTATTGCCTTGTGTCCCCAAGCGGCAGCCCTTTCTATAAGGTCTTTTGCGCTTGTTACGGCGTCCATCTGCGACATATTTGTGTGCAGATGCAATTCCACACGTTTTTCCTTTGCGTTATCAACAACTTTTACCTTTTCTGTAAGCGCGATGCTCTTTATCATTACCACAGTGTCTTTTTCAAAGCTGTCAAACTCGGTGTTTCCCTTTACGACAACGGTGGTACCGGGCTTTAAGCTGTCAAGGGGCGCGCACGCCTCAAAGCTGCCTATTGCCTTTAATGTTATCGAACCCGTATAGTCGGTGATTGATATGCTGTATATTTTTTTATCGCCGTTTTTCGTTGTTCTGTCCTCTTTAAAGAACACATCGCCCCAAATTACTATATTTTTTGTCTCCGGGGCAACCGACGCAATAGGCGTAAGCTCTTTTACTTCGCTTATCGTGTTGCCGTAAAGTGGCTTTAATGTTTTAAAAGAAGGCTTGGGATATTTATATTCCTCGCCTCTTACCTCTATTTCGGTGATTGCGTTATCAACCACCGTAACAGCCTCAAATTTATTTTTCAGGCTGTCTTCGTAGTTTTCTATATACTCTATTGTTTGCTCTCTGTTTTCTTTTTCAAGCTCTTTTTCGTAATGCTGTATTTTTACGTTTGACTCTGTATCTACCTCTGATTTTCCTTCATATTTTACAACAAAAGAAATACCGTATTCTTCTTCTATAAGCTGTTTAAGCTGCTCCTCTACACCCATACTGTCAAGTATGGTTCTTCCGCCGTGGACAAGCTCAATATACAGCGTGCCGCCGTCTGTACGCGCCTTTGCGTCACTGAAAAATCCGTTTAATGAAGCGTTTTTTCTTTTGAGTCTTGTAATAATATCGTCAAAGTTGTCAACAGAAAAATGCTCGGGTAAAAATATGGGGAATAATTCGCAACCACTGAGCATCAGTTTTGATTTTGTTAAAATCTCTTCGGCTTTATTAAGGCTTTCGGCAGAAACAAATCTGTCAAACTTTACCTTTAAAAGCATTTTTCTTGTATTTGTCTTTATATGAACGGATATAACCTCTCCTCTGCCTATAGCGGCAGGAAAGTCCTCTTGTATATAATCGTCAAATACATAACCAAGCTCAGCCATTTATATAGCCCCTTACATCTTTTCTATTTCCTTTATGAGTGCCGTCAGCAACTCGTTTTCGGGAACCTTGCAAATAATCTCGCCCTTTTTGAATATAAGCCCCTCGCCTTTGCCGCCGGCTATTCCTATGTCTGCCTCACGGGCTTCTCCGGGTCCGTTTACAACACATCCCATAACGGCTACTTTTATATTCTTTTTGCAATCCTTTAAGCTTTCCTCCACTTTTGTCGCAAGGCTTATAAGATCTATTCTCGTTCTGCCGCAGGTTGGGCAGGAAACTATCGTCACGCCGTCGTTTCTCAGCCCTATCGCCTTTAAAAGGTCTTTTGCGGCGTATACTTCCTCCGCGGGGTCATCGGTAAGAGAAATTCTTATTGTGTCGCCTATTCCGTCTAAAAGCAACGCGCCTATCCCCGCGCTTGATTTTATAATACCCATTCTTTTTGTTCCCGCTTCGGTAACGCCAAGGTGCAGAGGATAATCACATTTTTCGCTCGCCAATGTATAAGCGTCTTTCATTGTTTTTACGTTTGATGATTTCATAGAAAGAACTATATCGTAAAAATCAAACTTTTCAAGCAAAGATGCGTGATATAATGCGCTTTCGCAAAGCGCCTCGGCTGTTGGATGCCCGTGTTTCGCGAGTATCTCTTTTTCAAGAGAGCCCGAATTTACGCCTATTCTTATAGGAATATTCTTTTGCCTGCAAATATCGGCAACAGCCTTTACCTTATCGTCTGAGCCTATGTTACCGGGGTTTATTCTTATTTTGTCTATTCCCGCGTTTGCCGCCTCTATTGCAAGCTTATAATCAAAATGGATATCCGCCACAAGCGGAACGCTTACCTCGTTTTTTATCGCGTCTATGAGCCTTATGGCGCTTTTGTCGGGTATTGCTATTCTTATTATCTCGCATCCTGCTTTTTCAAGACGGACAGCCTGTTTAACGCTGCCCTCTATGTCGTCGGACGGCACGTTTATCATAGACTGAATCGTTACGGGGGCAGCGCCGCCTATTATAACATTACCGGCTTTTACAGCTCTCTTTATTTTTCTTTCAATACTCATTTTTAATAAAGCAGCGCACATTGCGAATATTTGCCGTTACACTGTATCTCCTTTAATTTATTCAATGAAATTATCCGAAAAGTCCGCTGCCGCCGAACAGCCTTGCGATATCGTTCGCGGATACAAATAATATCAAAAGCATTAAAAGCGCAAAGCCAACGCCGTGAACTATTCCTTCATATTTAGGCGGAACGGGTTTTCTTCTTATCGCTTCAATTATAAGGAAGAAGAATCTTCCTCCGTCAAGCGCAGGCAAGGGCAGCATATTAAATATGCCTAAGTTTATGGATATTATAGCCATAATATAAATTATATTGTTCAGCGCGTCTAAAAAGCTTGTTTCTAAGCCCGATGAAGCCGCCTGAGATACTGCTGATACAACACCTACGGGACCCGATACTTCCGAAAGTGAAAATCTGCCTGTTATCAAGCCGAATAAGCTTTTATAAACCATTCTGACAATAGATACGCTGTTGTTGAACGTGGATGTTATAACAGTCACAAAATTTTTCTCAATAGGCTCAACATAAAAGTCAAAGCTTATCGCGGGTTTTCCGTCCTCGCCCAAATAAGTGTAAAAATCAACGTCGTTAAGCGTCATTTCTTTTCCGTTTCTGAGCACCGTTACGTCTGTTCTGAAACGGGGTGATTTTTCCGTAATTGATACGCTTATTTCGGGTAATTCCGCTTTTGTGCCGTCAATAAGCTTAACCGCGGTCATTTTTTTGAATACGCCTTCGTAAATGTCAACTATCTGCTCAGCGGTTGCGGCAGAGTCTATATCTGCTCTTGCTTTTTTATATTCTTTTGTTACGGTATACCAATCGGATTTTTCATATTTATCTTGATATTGTGAAAGATATGCGTACACGCTGACCAGTGTGGCGTTATATTTTTCACGGGCGATAACGGGCGCTGTGCCGTCAACATCGGTACATTTAAGCATCGCAAGGGAATAAGATATGTCGTTTGAGCTCCATATTTTATAGTCGCCGATACTTAAAATTTTGTCGCCTGCCTCTAATCCCGATTTGGAAGAGTACGCGCTGTCTGAAAAGCCCGAAATTGTTGTGTCGGCGTAGCTGTCCGCCTGTATTTGAAGGCAGAAAACAAGTATAAGCCCCAAAATTATGTTCATCACCGCGCCTGCGATAACAATTATCATTCGTTTATAAACCTTTGCTTTGGAAAAGGCGTCGGGGCTGTCGCTTTCTTCGTCCTCGCCCTCCATAGCGCAATAGCCGCCTATCGGCAAAAGTCTGAGCGAATAAAGCGTTTCGCCTTTTGTAAAGCTGAATATCTTCGGACCCATACCAAGCGCAAATTCGTTTACGCGTACACCGCTTAATTTAGCGGTAATAAAATGTCCGAACTCGTGTGAAAATATAAGTAGCTCAAATATGAGCACGCCGATTATTATAAGTAAAACTGTATTAATACCGGTCACGATCCCTTCCGTTATTCATTGTTGACTAATTTTTTAACAAGCTCCCTTGCGCTTTTGTCAGCGTCTAATACGTCCTGCAATGTGCCTGCCGAGATTTTCGGCGCGGCGTTTACCGCCTCTTGTACAAGGGTTGCGATATCGTGAAATTTGATTTTTTCCTGCCTGTACATAAGGTTGGCAACCTCGTTTGCGCCGTTTGCAAAGGCAGGAGCAAGACCGCCTTTTTTAAGCGCGTCTTTGCAAACAGCCATACATCTGAATGTCGCTTCATCGGGTTTGTAAAACGTAAGCTTTGCTATATCCGCAAGGTCAAGCTCAGAAACGGGGCTTTCATACCTTTCGGGATATGTAAGCGCGTATTGTATAGGTATTCGCATATCGGGCAACCCCAGTTGAGCTATTACCGAATTGTCGGTGTATTGTATCATAGAGTGGATTATGCTCTCTCTGTGAACAACAACGTCTATCATATCATACGGCACATCAAAAAGCCAACGTGCCTCTATTATTTCCAGGCCCTTGTTCATCATTGTAGCAGAGTCTATGGTTATTTTCTGTCCCATGCTCCAGTTTGGGTGCTTGAGCGCGTCCGACGGAGATGCGTCTGTCAGTTCTTCGTACGTTTTTCCGAAAAACGGTCCTCCCGAGGCTGTAAGAATGAGCTTTTTAATGTCCTTTTTTCTGTAACAACCTTCAAGACACTGAAAAATAGCCGAATGTTCGCTGTCCACGGGCAAAAGCTTTACGTTATTCTCTTTAACTGATTTTGTAACAAGCTCGCCTCCCGCTACAAGTGTTTCTTTGTTTGCAAGGGCGATATTTTTTCCTGCGTTTATCGCGGAAAGGGTAGGTTTAAGCCCGACCATTCCCACCAAAGCGTTAAGGGTTATTTTTGCTTCATCTATTGACGCCGCTTCGCATAAGCCTTCCATGCCGCACAAGACCTTAGTGTCGGTGTCGGAAAGCAAAAGCTTTAATTCTTTCGCGCAGGCAATGTCTGTCATTACAGCCAATTTTGGCTTATATTTTCTCACCTGAGCCTCAAGCAGGGCGGTGTTTGTGTTGGCGGTAAGAGCGCATACTTTAATATTATGCTTGTCACACACCTGTAATGCCTGTGTGCCTATTGAGCCCGTGCTACCCAAAATTGATATGTTTGAAACCATAATTAATATCCTTTAATTTAAAAGAGGTAAGTATTCGCTTGTAATAAGTAATAGCGGCATGGCGAATATAACGCTGTCCAGTCTGTCCAAAAAGCCTCCGTGTCCCGGGAAAAAGCTTCCGTAATCTTTAACATCAAAATTGCGCTTGAGCATAGAGAAAACCAGATCTCCCAATATGGAGAATACCGAACACAAAAAGCTGATGATAATAAGATTTACAAAATTTACACTTTTATCTATATTAGATGACGGAAACACAAGGTTGTTAAAAACGAGTCCCGTTATTATCATAAGCAATGTTCCGCAGAGAACTCCGCCTATTGCGCCTTCAACTGTCTTTTTGGGGCTTATGTTGGGGCAAAGCTTGTGCCTGCCCAAAGTAACGCCAACAAAATAAGCGCCCGCGTCCGTAAGCCACGGAGCCGCCAGCCCTACAACGACGTAGAACACGCATAGTCTTCTGTCGCTGTTATAAAGCGCGATAACCGAAGATATCGTAAGCGAAATGATTATTGTAAAGCAAAACGCGAATACGGCGTTATTAAAGCTTATTTTTTTACTGTTAAAAATAATCGCCGCAAATGCCGCCAAAAGATAAACGTATATTGCCGGTATCAGATATTTGGTGTATATCAAAAACGGTATTGCGCCCGCGATAATTATGCCGGGTATTGAAAGCATATACAAGTTAAGCGCTTTTGCGGCGTTTAAAGCCTCGCCTACGCACAAAACAATGCCAATAGCCAAAACTATATCCAAAATATATGAAAAAGAGGAAGCCGCAAAGAATATCAGCAAAATAACGGGTATTGCCACTGCGGCTGTAATTATTCTTTTTTTCATCGGCTCACACTCCTCCGTATCTCCTGTTTCGTTTGGAATACTCAATTATGGCGCTGTTTATGTCTTCCTTTGTAAAGTCGGGCCACAAAACATCGTCCATTATCACATATTCGGAATAAGCGGATTGCCAAAGTAGGAAATTAGATGTGCGGTATTCTCCGCTCGGTCTTATTATCAAATCGGGGTCGGGCTGTCCCGCTGTGTATAAGTGATTCGATACAGTTTGTTCGTCTATGTTATCAATATCCAACGCTCCGGATTTTACTTCACCGTACATTTTTTTAATTGCGGTAACTATTTCCGCTCTTCCGCCGTAATTCACGGCAATATTCAGCACCATGCCCGTGCGGTCTTTGCTGCCTTGCTCGGTCTCTTTCATCAAATCCTGAAGTTCCCGGCTGAATTTAGATGTATCTCCGATAAATCTGACAACAACCGTATCGTCTTTAAAATCACGAATTGCCTCAAGCATATAAGACTTAAATATTTTCATAAGCGATTCTATTTCTTCTGCCGGTCTGCGCCAGTTCTCTGTTGAAAACGCATACACGGTCAAATATTTTATCCCAATATCGCTGCAATAACGAGCTATTTTTTTAAATGTGCTGCTGCCTGCCGAATGTCCCGCTGTGCGCGGCAGACCTCTTTTTTTTGCCCATCTGCCGTTGCCGTCCATAATTATACCTATATGCTTCGGCAAAACAATATCATCGGGCAACGCCTGTTTAACTTTTGCTTTCTTTGAAAATATCGCCATTATACTTAAACCCAGACCCGTATATACTAAGGCCCTTTCCGCTGAGGTAATTTCGGTTACATACCGTTAAACGTATGTTAAGCACAGACAAACCAAGAATCCCGGTAAGTCTGTGCTTTTTCTTATCAGATCTCCATGATTTCCTTTTGCTTTTTCTCTGCCATTGTTTCTATATTCTTAATATACTTGTCTGTTATTTCCTGAACCTTTTTTTCGCCGAGCTTTTGGTCGTCTTCGGTTATCTCGTTATTCTTTTTAAGCTCTTTTATATCGTCTATCGCGTCTCTTCTTACGTTTCTTACCGATACTTTTGTTTCTTCTGCCATTTTGCCTATTTCTTTAGCTATTTCTTTACGTCTGTCCTCGGTAAGCGGAGGGAAAATAAGACGGATAAGCTTGCCGTCGTTCTGAGGATTGATGCCTATATCCGAAGTGAGAATGGCTTTTTCAACAAGCTTGAGCGCAGACGCGTCCCAAGGCTGAATTGTAAGCGTGCGGGCTTCCGTAACGCTTACGGCGGCAATTTGGTTAATAGGCGTCGGCGCGCCGTAATAATCTATTGAGAGCTTATCCAAAACCGCGGGATTTGCTCTGCCTGCTCTTATCGCCGCAAAATCCTTCTCCAAATAATTGATACGCTTTAATATTCTTTGTTCCAATCTGTCTAAAACCGCTTTCATTTTATTTACCTCCGATTAATAATATTTATTCCGAAACAAGGGTTCCTATGTCTTCCCCGCAAACAGCTTTTACGATATTTTCGGGGTCTTCAAGGCTGAATACGAGAATGGGTATCTTGTTGTCCTTACACATTGAAGCCGCGGTGCTGTCCATTACAGCCAAATTTTTGTTAAGCACTTCGCTGTATGTTATATGGCTGTATTTTTTGGCGTTTGGGTTTTTCTTCGGGTCGCTGTCGTAAACGCCGTCTACCATAGTGGCTTTAAGAATTATTTCAGACTCGGTCTCCGCTGCCCTGAGCGCCGCGGCGGTATCCGTAGAGAAAAACGGATTTCCCGTGCCGCATCCGAAAACAACTACTCTGCCTTTTTCAAAATGGCGCATCGTGCGGGAACGGATATACGGCTCCGCAATGCTTCTCATATTTATAGCCGTTTGAACGCGGACGTCAACGCCAAGTTTTTCCAGCGCGTCAGCCACGCCCAAAGCGTTTATTACAGTAGCAAGCATTCCCATATGGTCGGCACGTGTTCTGTCCATTTTGCCGCTGCTTCTGCCGCGCCAAAAATTGCCGCCGCCCACAACAATGCCAATGTCAACACCCATTTCGTTTAGCTTTTTAATAGGCTCGCAAAGGCTCATAACAACATCAAAGTCTATGCCCGTTTTTTTGTCGCCCGCAAGGGCTTCTCCGCTTAATTTAAGCAGAACTCTTTTATACTTTGGCTGCATTATAAACACACCTCCGTGTTAGAAATCATCACGATAATTTTACACGATATTTTCCCGCTTGTAAAGGCTTATAAACAAATTATTGTCAATTTTATATACAAAAAAACCCTTAATATTTTTTTAACAAATTATTACCGCGAACACCGTTCGCCTCCACGTAAAGCTTTCATGAAAATAAAAACAGGCAGATCATATAACTGTCTGCCTGTAATCATATAACTTAAATTAATTCTATAACTGCCATTTCAGCAGCGTCGCCGCGACGGGGACCAAGCTTTGTTATTCTTGTGTAGCCGCCCTTTGTATCGGCATATTTGGGAGCTATCTCTTTGAACAGCTTATAAACTACATCCTCAGAAGTAATGAAGGACATAGCAAGACGTCTGTTATGAAGAGTGTCCTCTTTAGCTAAGGTAATCATTTTCTCGGCAAGAATTCTTACTTCCTTAGCGCGTGTAACTGTTGTTTCTATTCTTCCTTTATCAAGAAAGAAAGTAACAAGACCTCTGAGCATAGCTGTTCTGTGATCAGTCGCTCTGCCCAGCTTGCGTGTACCTGCCATTTCTGTTCTCTCCTTTATTTAAAGTGAATCAAGTAATATTAATCTTCTTCCTTACGAAGCGAAAATCCGAGAGAATTGATCTTTTGGATAACCTCTTCCAAAGATTTTCTTCCAAGGTTTCTGACCTTCATCATTTCGTCTTCTGTCTTCTTTATCAAATCATCAACCGTATTAATGCCCGCTCTCTTTAAGCAGTTGAAAGAACGAACCGAAAGATCAAGCTCTTCAATAGTCATTTCGAGAACTTTTTCTTTGCCCTTGTCGTCCTTTTCTACCATCATATCAGGCAAAACAATACCGTCTGACAAATCCATAAACAAATTAAGGTGCTCGGTGAGTACCTTTGCCGCAAGCGACACAGCCTCGCCGGCATTAAGAACGCCGTTGGTCCAAACCTCAAGCGTTAATTTGTCGTAGTCGGTTATTTGACCTACACGCGTATCGTTTACGGTATAGTTTACCTTTACAACGGGCGTGTATATAGAATCGATCGGAAGAAGTCCGATAATGTTATTATCCATTAACAGCTTGTTCTTCTCGCCCGAAACATAGCCTCTGCCCTTGTCGAGAACTATCTCCATATGAAGATTCGCGCCCTCTTCCAAAGTGGCAATGTGCAAATCGGGGTTGAGAATTTCAACATCGCTGTCACATTCGATTGAATCCGCCGTAACCTCGCAAGGTCCCACAGCGTTAATTTCAACCTGCTTCTGACCTTCGCAATAAAGCTTTGCGGTAAGGCCTTTCATGTTTAGGACAATTTGTGTTACGTCTTCCTTTACGCCGGGAATAGTTGAAAACTCATGCAATACGCCGTCAATTTTTATGCTTTTAACAGCAACGCCTTCCAGCGAAGAAAGTAATACTCTACGTAAGCTGTTACCCAAAGTATTGCCGAAGCCTCTCTCTAAAGGCTCAACAACAAATTTACCGTATCTGCCGTCTTCTGACAACTCGGCAGTATCTATGCTCGGCTTTTCTATTTCAATCATTTGTTTACCTCCTAAACATCTGCGAATATCGCATATATGTGTGTAATCTTCTTATTGTTATAATTATCAGAGGATTACTTGGAGTACAACTCAACAATGAGAGTCTCCTCTACAGGTAAATCAATGTCTTCGCGCTCAGGCATCGCAATAACCTTGCCGCTGAGGTCGGACTTTGATCTCTCAAGCCATTTAGGTACTGCTACAAACTCGTCAGCTCCCGCAAGATCTTTAAATCTTGTTGTGCTGCGGCTCTTCTCGCATACAGCTATTTCGTCACCTACTTTTACAAGGAAAGAAGGAATGTTAACTCTCTTACCGTTTACCGTAAAATGACCGTGGTTAACAAGCTGTCTTGCTTCTCTTCTTGTTCTTGCAAATCCAAGTCTGTAAACTACGTTATCAAGTCTGCGCTCGATAGTGATAAGCAAAACTTCACCTGTTTTGCCTTCAGCCTTTTCAGCCTTTTCGTAGTACATTCTGAACTGCTTTTCCATTATACCGTATACAAACTTAACCTTTTGCTTTTCGTTGAGCTGTAAGCTGTACTCACTTTTCTTTTTTCTCATATTTGTGTTGGCGTTTCTGTGAGTATTCTTTTTGGAATAACCCATAACAGCAGGTGATATTCCCAAAGTTTTACAACGCTTTGCAACAGGCTGCATATTCTTTGCCATTTGCTTTTTCCTCCTTTATTTCCTATTATACACGTCTTCTCTTGGGAGGACGGCATCCGTTGTGCGGGATAGGGGTTACGTCTTTTATCATGCTAACCTCTAAGCCTGCAGACTGCAAAGCTCTTATTGCTGCTTCTCTGCCTGCGCCGGGGCCTTTAACGTAAACCTCTACACTCTTCATACCGTGCTCCATAGCAGCCTTTGCGGCTGTCTCTGCTGCGCTTTGCGCAGCAAAGGGAGTGGATTTTCTTGAGCCTCTGAAGCCTAATTCGCCTGCGCTTGCCCAAGACACGGCATTTCCCTGAGTATCTGAAATAGTTACTATTGTGTTATTGAATGTGGACTGGATATGTGCTGCGCCGCGCTCAATATTTTTGCGCTCACGGCGACGGCGTACAGTTCCTTTTTTGCTACCCTTAGGTGCTGCCATTTTGTTGTTCCTCCTCGCTTACTTCTTCTTATTAGCCATTGTCTTTCTCGGTCCCTTACGGGTACGAGCGTTGGTCTTAGAACGCTGTCCTCTTACGGGGAGTCCTTTTCTGTGACGAACACCTCTGTAGCATCCGATTTCGATAAGTCTTTTGATATCGAACGCGATGTCACGACGAAGGTCACCTTCTACACGACAATTGTGATCTATATACTCTCTTAATTTTGCTACATCTTCTTCGCTTAAATCTCTTACACGAGTGTCGGGATTTACGCCTGTTGCTGCGATTATATCGCTTGCGGTTTTTCTGCCTATACCATAGATATATGTTAAACCGATTTCGATTCTTTTATCTCTCGGCAGGTCAACACCGGATATACGAGCCATGCTTTATTGCACCTCCATAATAATTTAACTGTTTAATAATAATTTGCTTAATCAGCCTTGACGCTGTTTGTGCTTGGGGTTATCGCAGATAACCATAACCTTGCCGTTACGCTTGATTATCTTGCACTTTTCGCAAATCTTTTTAACAGAAGGTCTGACTTTCATTGTACAAACATTCCTTTCTAAGATAATTAATGCGATTACTTTGTTCTCCAGGTAATGCGGCCTTTTGTAAGGTCGTAAGGCGACATTTCAAGCTTTACCTTATCACCCGGAATAATTCTTATATAGTTCATTCTTAATTTGCCCGAAATGTGGGCAAGAACTGTGTGACCGTTAGGAAGCTCTACCATAAACTGTGCGTTTGGCAATGCTTCTGTTACCGTACCTTCAATTTCGATTACATCTTCTTTAGACAAAGCTTTACCCTCCTAAGATTAATCAGATCTCTTGACCTTTAAATACAGCAAGTGATTTTTTTAACTGACGGTTTGTTTTATATTCGTCCTTTTGCAAAACGGTTTTTGTAAAAGCCAAGTGTTTAAGCTTTTTCTTTTTCGGCTTTTCCAAAAGTCTTTGTTTGCCGTTACAAATAAACGCGAACCTTTCGTCATAAGCCGTTATTACAAAAACCTGTCCTTTGTCGTGTCCCGCGCGTGAGAACACTATTTGTCCTTCCTTTATCTCCATTATGCGCCTCCGATTATTCCGCAGAGGTTAATATAACGGGACCGTCGGATGTTATTGCGATAGTATGCTCAAAATGCGCGGATAACTTTCCGTCGACCGTTACCGTTGTCCAATCGTCATCAAGAACCCTCACTCTGTGAGTGCCCATATTCACCATTGGCTCAATGGCAATAGTCATACCCTTTATCAGTCGCTGACCTCTTCCGGGAGTTCCGAAATTAGGTACGCTTGGTTCTTCGTGTAACTTCGCACCTACTCCATGGCCGACAAAATCACGTACCACCGAGTAACTGCGAGCTTCGACATACTCCTGAACAGCACTTCCGATATCGCCGAGGCGGTTGCCCTCTTTCGCGGCTTTTATGCCAAGGAACAAGCTTTCCTTTGTAGCCTCAAGCAGTGCTTTTGCCTCATCGCTTATATCTCCGCAAGCGAAGGTCCACGCGTTGTCGCCGTGATACCCCTCGAAAAACGCGCCTACGTCTATGCTTACGATATCTCCTTGCTTTAGTATCTGTTTGCGTGAAGGTATGCCATGGATAACCACATTGTTCACAGATATGCACGCGCTCGCCGGAAATCCGCCATATCCGAGAAACGAAGGCTTGGCGCCTTGTTTCTCGATATATTTGCGAACTATTGTGTCAAGCTCCGCGGTGCTCACACCCGGCTCGACAGCTTTTCCGGCAAGAAGCAGCGCTCTCTGCGCTATTCTTCCCGCGTCTCTCATCATAGAGAGCTCGCGCGCCGTTTTCAGTATTATCATAGCCGATTACTCCAATGCTTCAAAAACGAGCTTGGTAGTATCTTCTACCTTATCCTGACCGTCGATTATCCAAAGCTTGTTTTGAGCTTTGTAATAATCTTTAAGCGGCTCGGTTTCTTTATGATAAACATCAAGACGTGATAACACCGTGTCGGGATGGTCATCCTTGCGTTGTATAAGGGCGCCTGCGCAAGTGTCGCAAACTCCGTCTGCCTTGGGCTTTTTGTGCTCAAGGTGATAGCTTGCGCCGCAGTCTGCGCAAACACGGCGTCCGGACATTCTGGCTGCGATCTTTTCGTCGGGTACTTCTATGTCAATTACCCTGTCTATTCTCACACCCATTTTATCCAGAGCCTCGGCCTGAGGTATCGTTCTCGGAAATCCGTCAAGTATAAAACCGTTTGCACAGTCGTCACAAGCAAGTCTGTCCTTGATTATTCCGATAACTACCTCGTCGGGAACGAGCTTGCCCTCATCCATATAAGATTTGGCTTTCAAGCCCATCTCCGTGCCGCTTCGTAACGCTTCTCTTATGATATTGCCCGTAGAAATTGCGGGAATATCAAGCTTTTGGCAGATTTTTTCCGCCTGGGTGCCTTTGCCTGCACCCGGGGCGCCTAACAATATGATATTCATATATATCTCCTGTCTTTATCTTATCAATCAAGGAAGCCCTTATAGTGGCGCATCATAACCTGAGACTCCAACTGCTTGGTAGTGTCAAGCGCAACACCAACGAGAATTATAATGGATGTACCACCCATTGAAAGACCGTTTAAAGAACCAACCTTTGTATAAATAAGAGGAACGATAGCTATAACAGATAAGAACAACGCGCCGATAAGCGTGATTCTTGAAAGAATTTTTGCTATAAAGTCGGTTGTTGGCTTACCGGGACGGATACCCGGGATAGTACCGTTATTCTGGCGGAGATTGTTAGCCATTTCTATCGGATTGTATTGGATAGTTGTGTAGAAATACGCAAACGCAAGTATTAATACAAAATACAAACCGATATATATCCAGCTTGATGATTTAAACGCGCTGAGGAATCCGTTCCAGAAGGAGCCTTGGCTTCCCTCGCCTGTAAACAAGCTGATAGTTGAAGGAATTGAGAGTATTGAGCTTGCGAAAATGATGGGAAGAACACCGCCCATACCTACTTTTATAGGCAAGTGGCTGGCGTTTCCGCCATACATTTTTCTGCCGACAACACGCTTTGCGTATTGAATCGGAATTCTTCTTTCGGCGTCGTTCATAAATACTATGAGCCATACAACCGCCAAGAACAATACTATATAACCGAGCACGAGGAATATATATTGTGACGCGCCGTCAAATCCGTAGTTCCAATAGCTGCCGAGTGCTCTGATAGTAACAGGCAATCTGGCAACGATACCGGCAAACAAGAGTATTGAAATACCGTTTCCTATACCGAACTGGTTGATCTGTTCGCCCATCCACATCATTATCGCCGTACCGGCTGTAAATGTGAGAATTATGGTTGCGCCCGCAAAGAAAGCAAACGCGCCCGATTTGGCATAAGACTCAATTACGTTACTTCTGAAAAGGAAGATATAGAAGGCTGTACCCTGAATAAGTCCCAAGCCAACCGTAACATAACGAGTAATAGTGCCTATCTTCTTTCTGCCCTCGGTTCCCTCTTTCGCGAGACGCTCAAGAGCAGGAATGGCAACTGTAAGCAGCTGCATTATAATTGAAGAGTTGATGTACGGGGTAACGCTCATTGCAAACACCGTAGCGTTAGAAAAAGCACCGCCCGACAATGTATCAAGATATCCCGCCAAAGAATCGTTCCAGGCGTTTGAAGTATCGTCGCCCTCTTGACTTGATACCGAAGAAGCTCCCATTACCTCTTTAAGAGCGTCCATATTCAAAAACGGAACAGGAATAACAGAACCGATTCTGAACGCGATAACTATGAGTAATGTGAAAAGCATCTTTTTACGAATGTCGCCGAGCTTCCATGCGTTAGCAAGTGTCTTGAACATTATACCACCTCAATCTTTCCGCCTGCAGCTTCAATTTTTTGCTTTGCAGATTCGGAATAAGGTAACTTTGCTGCTTTTGCCTTATTTTTCTTCTGCTTAGAGAATGACATTGGATCATCTGTAAGCTTAGAAAGCTTAACTGTAAGCTTTTTCTTGAGTTCTCCGTTTCCGAGAACCTTAACTCCGTCAAAGGAGTTCTTTACAAGACCGATCTTTCTGAGAGCTTCTGTATCTACAACTGCGCCGTCCTCAAATCTGTTAAGGTCGTCAACATTGATAGAAACTATCTTCTTAGCGAAGATATTGTTAAAGCCTCTCTTAGGAATACGTCTTTGCAAAGGCATCTGACCGCCTTCAAAGCCGGGACGCATACCGTGACCTGCTCTTGCCTTTTGTCCTTTATGACCTTTGCCGGCTGTTTTTCCCCAACCGGAACCGTGTCCACGACCGATACGCTTTACGTCCTTTTTAGAACCCGGTACCGGTGAAAGTTCATGCAACTTCATTTTTCGCACCTCCTTGCTTACGCTTCACTTACCTCGATGAGGTGGAGTATTTTTGCCACTTTGCCTTTTGTCTGGGCATTATCGGGCTGACTGGTTGTGTCGCCGATTTTTCTGAGACCAAGACTGTTGGCGGTTGCAATTTGGTCCTTTTTACAGCCGATAAGACTTCTTGTCAGCTTAATGTTTATATTAGCCATAATTGCTACCCCCTTATTACAATATTTCTTTTACGGATTTGCCGCGAACAGCAGCAACTTCGTCTGCCGTGCGCAATGCCTGCAAACCTTTAAGAGTAGCTCTTACAACATTGCAGGGATTGTTTGAACGCAAAGCCTTTGTTCTTATATCCTTTATACCTACTGCCTCAACAACAGCACGAACAGGACCGCCGGCGATAACACCGGTACCGGGAGCAGCGGGTTTCATTAAAACTCTGCCTGCGCCGTATTCGCCGATTATCTCATGAGGAATTGTTGAACCCTTAAGAGAAACCTTCATAAGGTTTTTCTTTGCGTCTTCAATACCCTTACGGATAGCGTCCGGAACTTCGCCTGCCTTGCCTATGCCAAAGCCAACTGTGCCGTTACCGTCACCAACAACTACCAAAGCGGCAAACTTGTAGATACGTCCGCCCTTAACGGTCTTTGATACACGGTTTATGGTAACAACTCTCTCTTTTAATTCCATTACTGATGCGTCAATATTAGCCAAAGTTAACTTCCTCCTTATCCTTAGAACTTGAGGCCGCCCTTGCGAGCGCCTTCGGCCAATTCTTTGACACGGCCGTGGAAAATGTATCCGCCTCTGTCAAAAACGACTTCGGCTATTCCTGCTTTTGCAGCTCTTTGCGCGATAAGCTCGCCGACTTTGTAAGCTGCTTCTTTGTTTCCGCCGTTACCTGCAATTTCCTTATCAAGTGTGGAAGCTGCGGCAAGAGTTACGCCCTTAACATCGTCTATTACCTGAGCGTAAATGTTCTTGTTGGAGCGGAAAACGTCTAAACGCGGACATTCAGATGTGCCGCAGATTTTGTTGCGTACTCTGAAATGACGCTTAACACGGGCTTTATTTTTATCAGCCTTAATAACCATTTAAAATCACTCCTTATATTATTTCTTACCTGCTTTGCCTTCCTTGCGGCGGATATATTCGTCAACGTACTTAATACCTTTGCCCTTATATGGCTCCGGAGGACGTTTCTCTCTTACCTCGGCAGCAAACTGACCAACCTTTTGCTTATCAGCGCCGTTGATAATGATTTTGTTGGGGTTCGGAACCTCAATTGTTATATCGTCTGTATCAAACATTTCTACAGTATGCGAATAACCGAGGTTCATAACGAGCTTGTTACCCTGCTTTTGAACACGGTAACCTACACCGTTTACGTCAAGCTCTTTCTTGTAGCCCTCTGTTACGCCGATCATCATATTGTTTATGAGTGAGCGTGTGAGACCGTGAAGGCTTCTGTTGAGCTTTTCGTCGTCAGGACGTGTAACTGTGATCACCGCACCGTCTATATTAACAGACATATTGGGGTGAATCTTCTGAGTTAAAGTACCCTTGGGTCCCTTGACTGTTAAAACGCCGTCGTCTAAGCTGACATTTACTCCGGCGGGAATATTTATAGGTTTTCTTCCAATTCGAGACATTTCAGCACACCTCCTTACCAAATAAACGCGAGAACTTCGCCGCCAACATTTTCTTTGCGTGCCTGACGGTCTGTCATAACACCCTTAGAAGTTGAAATAATGGCAACTCCGAGGCCCTTCATAACTCTCGGCATATCCTCTACGCTGCAATACTGGCGTAAGCCGGGCTTAGATACTCTCTTTAAGCCTGAAAGTGCGGGAACTTTGCCCTCACCGTACTTAAGTGTAACTCTTATTATGCCTTGCTTACCGTCTTCGATAACGCTAAAACCTTTTACATAGCCCTCGTCAGTAAGAATCTGGCAAATAGCCTTTTTCATATTTGACGCGGGAATTTCTACGGAGTCGTGCTTAGCACTGCTCGCATTGCGAATTCTTGTAAGCAGATCTCCTATTGTATCTGTAATTTGCATTCCGCTTTACCTCCTTTGCTAAGCCTTACCAACTTGCCTTTTTAACTCCGGGAATTTCGCCCTTATAGGCTAATTCTCTGAAGCAAATACGGCAAATACCAAACTTGCGAAGGTAGGCGTGGGGTCTGCCGCAGATCTTACATCTGTTATACTGTCTTGTGGAAAACTTAGCAGGTCTTCTCTGCTTAATCTTCATTGAAGTCTTTGCCACAAAAAATCCCTCCTTACTTCGCAAACGGAGCGCCCATAAGAGTTAACAACTCGCGAGCCTCTTCGTCAGTGTGAGCGGTTGTGACAAAGCATATATCCATGCCACGAACCTTGTCTATCTTATCATAATCGATCTCAGGGAATATAAGCTGTTCTTTAACGCCCATATTGTAATTGCCTCTGCCGTCAAAAGAATTGGGGTTGATTCCTCTGAAGTCACGAACTCTCGGAAGTGCGAGGTTGAAAAGTCTGTCTATAAACTCGTACATTCTCTCGCCTCTGAGTGTAACCTTAGCGCCTATGTTCATTCCCTCTCTGAGCTTAAAGTTAGCAACAGATTTGCGCGCCTTACAAACAACAGCCTTTTGGCCTGTTATTGTTGCCAGGTCGTTGCATATTGCGTCGATAACCTTTGCGTTATCCTTTGCTTCGCCCGCGCCAACGTTTATAA
Organism: Clostridiales bacterium; assembly: GCA_024690965.1. GTDB lineage: Bacteria > Bacillota > Clostridia > Oscillospirales > Acutalibacteraceae > JAEEHZ01. The sequence continues at coordinate 11,932 of JAILOG010000012.1, read as the reverse complement.
CTATTTTTTCTACCTTGGGGATTTGCATAACGCTTTTGTAACCAAACTTCTTCATAAGAGCCGGTGCAACATCGCTTTTATACATTTCTGCTAATCTTGCCATTTACTACGCCCTCCTATTAAAGTGCTTCGCCGCATTTTTTACAAACACGCTCTTTAGAGCCGTCTTCGTAAATCTTATGGCCTACTCTTGTAGGCTTGTTGCAGCGTGGGCATACTACCTGAACCTTAGATGCGTACATTGCGCCCTCGGCCTCTACTATGCCGCCGGTTTCACCCATTCTTCTGGGTTTGATATGCTTGGTTACCATGTTGATCTTCTCAACAATAACCTTGCCCTCTTTGGGGCTTACTGCAAGAACCTTGCCCTTACGGCCCTTGTCCTTGCCGCTTAATACGATGACAGTGTCACCGGTTTTAACATGAACATTATTCACAGTGAACACCTCCATCAAAGTACTTCCGGAGCAAGGCTTAAGATCTTAAGATAATCTTTTTCTCTTAACTCTCTTGCAACGGGTCCAAAGATACGTGTACCTCTGGGGTTTTTGTCTTCTTTAATTATAACGGCTGCATTTTCATCGAAACGAATATATGTGCCGTCATCACGACGAACGCCCTTACATGAGCGAACGACAACTGCTTTTACTACGTCGCCTTTTTTTACAACGCCGCCGGGTGCTGCTTTTTTAACAGAAGCTACCACAACGTCGCCGATGTTGGCGTACCTTCTACCGGTGCCGCCGAGCACACGAATGCACATAAGCTCCTTTGCGCCTGTGTTGTCGGCTACCTTAAGGTAGGTTTGCTGTTGTATCACAGTATTTTCCTCCTTTTTTATAAGCCTTTAATTATTTAGCTTTTTCAATAATCTCAACGAGGCGCCATCTCTTGTCCTTTGAAAGGGGACGGGTCTCCATAATCTTAACCTTATCGCCTACGCGGCACTCGTTATTCTCATCGTGTGCCTTGAACTTGATCGTGCGCTTAACGATCTTTTTGTAAAGCGGATGCTTTACGCTGTTTTCTATAGCAACAACAATTGTTTTGTCCATTTTGTCGCTTACTACCTTACCGACTTCGGTTTTTCTCATATTTCTGTCCACAGCTTAATCCTCCTTACTTATGCATTTGCGCCGTCTTCAAGCTCAAACTGACGAAGAACTGTCTGAACTCTCGCAATGTCTCTTTTAACGGCCTTAACGCGCATCGGGTTATCGAGCTGATTTATTGCAAGCTGAAAACGAAGATTAAATAAATCTTTTTTAAGATCTGCAAGCTTTTGCTCAAGCTCTTCTATTGATAATTCTCTAAGCTCTGCTGCTTTCATTATTGCTCAACCCCCGTTTCCTTTTTGATAAACTTACATTTTATAGGAAGCTTGTTAGCTGCGAGTCTCATAGCCTCTCTTGCTGTCTCTTCGGAAACACCGCCGAGCTCAAACAAAACTCTGCCGGGCTTAACAACTGCTACCCAATATTCCGGTGAACCTTTACCTGAACCCATTCGAGTTTCGGCAGGCTTTTCGGTAACAGGCTTGTCAGGGAAAATGTTGATCCAAACCTTACCGAATCTTTTGCAGTAACGAGTCATAGCTACACGGGCTGCTTCTATTTGATTTGATGTAATCCAAGAAGGCTCCATAGCCTGCAAGCCGAAATCACCGTATACTACCTTGTTGCCGCGAAGCGCCTTACCTTTAAGACGGCCTCTTTGAACGCGACGATATTTAACTCTCTTTGGCAATAACATTATTTGCTGCCTCCTTCTCTGCGGGGTTTGCGGGACTCAGCAAAAACTTCGCCCTTATACAACCAAACCTTAACACCGATGATGCCGTAGGTTGTATTTGCCTCAGCAAAGCCGTAGTCGATATCGGCTCTTATTGTCTGAAGCGGGATAGTACCCTCGTGATAATGCTCTACACGAGCTATTTCCGCGCCGCCGAGACGACCGCTGCACTGAGTTTTTATACCCTTTGCGCCGAGCTTCATAGCTCTGCCGATAGCAGATTTCATAGCGCGGCGGAAAGATATTCTCTTTTCAAGCTGCTGAGCAATGCTCTCTGCAACGAGCTGAGCATTGAGGTCGGGCATCTTGATTTCTACAATGTTAACATTTACGTGCTTGCCGAGTATTTTTTCGCATTGGAGGCGCAGCTTTTCAATTTCCGTGCCGCCCTTTCCGATAACCATACCGGGTTTTGCACAATGAATGTGGATTCTTACCCTTGAAGCATCACGCTCTATTTCTATTTTAGAGATACCTGCGGGGTAAAGCTGTTTCTTAAGAGTACGGCGGAGGTTATAGTCCTCTACAAGTGTATCGCCGAAATTCTTTGAATTTGCAAACCAGCGTGAATCCCAATCGTTAATTACGCCTACACGCAAACCGTGCGGATGAACTTTCTGGCCCATTTGTATACCTCCTCCTTATTCCTTTTCTTTAAGCACTAATTTAATGTGCGAGGTCTTTTTGTCTATTCTGTACGCACGGCCCTGTGCTCTGGGGCGTATGCGCTTAAGTATAGGACCTTGGCTTACTGAACATTCTGCAACATAAAGATTTGCAACGTCCATATTGTGGTTATTCTCAGCATTTGCCATAGCTGACTTGAGCAACTTTTGCAAGTCTTCACAAGCAGCCTTAGGGGTATGCTTGAGGATAGCCATTGCAAGATTAACGGGCTTATTTCTTATAAGATCAAGCACTATTTTAACCTTGCGTGGTGATATTCTTAAATAATTTAATTCTGCTCTGGCTTCCATTATTCACACACTCCTTTCGGCATTACTTCTTAGTTGTTTTAGAACCGGCATGACCTCTGAAGGTTCTTGTGGGAGCAAACTCACCGAGCTTGTGTCCTACCATATCTTCTTTTACATATACCGGAACGTGCTTACGGCCGTCATGAACGGCGAAAGTATGACCAACGAACTCAGGGAATATTGTTGAGCTTCTGCTCCATGTTTTGAGTATTCTCTTTTCGCCGGTTTTGTTCATTTCTTCGACCCTTTTGAACAGTACAGGCTGTACAAAAGGACCCTTTTTTGCGCTTCTTCCCATAGTTAAAAGCTCCTTTCTGTATGCCTATTACTTACCGTTTCTGCGTTTTACTATCAGCTTGTCTGAAGCTTTATGCTTCTTACGTGTCTTGTAACCGAGTGCGGGTTTACCCCAAGGTGTTACAGGACCCGGACGGCCGATCGGGCTCTTACCTTCACCACCGCCGTGGGGGTGGTCGTTCGGGTTCATAACGGAACCTCTTACTGTAGGTCTCCAGCCCATATTTCTCTTACGGCCCGCTTTACCGATCTTAACGTTTTCGTGGTCGGTATTGCCAACCTGGCCTATTGTTGCCATGCAGGCTGCGGATACGTTTCTTAACTCACCCGAAGGAAGTCTTAAAAGTGCCATTCCGTTTTCTTTTGCCATAAGCTGAGCCATATTACCTGCCGCACGGGCGAGCTGTGCGCCTCTGCCGGGATAAAGCTCTACGTTATGGATGAATGTACCTGTAGGAATTGAGCTGAGCGGTAATGCGTTGCCGGGTTTGATATCGGCGCCTTCGCCCGCTACAACAGCGTCGCCTACTTTAAGACCAACGGGAGCAATTATATATGCCTTTTCGCCGTCTTCGTACTCTACAAGCGCGATATGTGCGCTTCTGTTAGGATCATACTCTATTGTTTTTACTATACCGTTTACATCAAACTTTTGACGCTTGAAGTCTATTATACGGTATTTTCTTCTGTTACCGCCGCCTCTGTGACGAACGGTGATTCTGCCGTAGCTGTTGCGGCCCGCGTTTTTCTTAAGCGGTGCAAGCAAGCTTTTTTCCGGACCGCACTTTGACAGTCCGCTGTAATCTGTAACCGACATATTACGGCGTGAATTTGAAGTCGGTTTATAAACTCTTATAGCCAATTTAATTCACTCTCCTCATGATGGCTTTGCGGGATTTGGCTTATCCCATACATTCTGCCTGTAGATTTTTATGCAGGCTTACATCATGCCCTCAAAAAATTCCAAACTCTTGCTGTCGGGTGTAAGGGTTACATACGCTTTCTTCCAGCTTCTTGTGTATCCGCTGGTTCTGCCTCTGCGGCGCATTTGACCTCTTACGTTAACAGTTGTTACCTTTGCTACCTTTACGTTGAAAACTTCTTCAACAGCTTTTGCTATCTCAATTTTTCCCGCGTCTTTGGCAACCTCAAAGGTGTATTTCTTATCTGCTATTCCGCTCATTGACTTTTCAGTAATGATGGGGCGGATGATTATATCATGTGCTGTCATTATGCATATACCTCCTCAAGACGCTCAACAGCCTGCTTAACTATTATAAGCTTGTCTGCGTTGAGCATATCGTAAACGCAAAGAGCGTTTACAGGAGCAGCTTTTACTCCGGGAAGGTTTGCAGCTGACTTATAAACCTTGCTGTCGGCTGTTTCCGTAACGATAAGAGCTTTCTTGTCGCCTACGCCCAAATCCTCGAGCATCTTTGCTACAACCTTTGTCTTGTAACCTTCAAGTGAAAGATTATCAAGAACGATGAAGTCTTCGCTTGCTACTTTAGAAGAAAGAGCCGATTTCATAGCGAGCTTTCTTTCCTTCTTGTTTACATCAAAGCCGTAATCTCTCGGCTTAACGGCGAATACCATACCGCCGTGTCTCCATTGAGGAGCTCTTGTAGAACCTTGTCTTGCGTGACCTGTTCCTTTTTGTCTCCACGGTTTTTTGCCGCCGCCGGAAACCTCTGAACGGGTAAGAGCAGACTGTGTGCCCTGACGCTGGTTTGCAAGATAATTAACAACCATCTTGTGCATTACAGCAGTATTGGGCTCTATACCGAAAACGCTTTCGGCAAGTTCCATTGTACCGACATTTTTGCCGGTCATATCTAATACATTTACGTTAGGCATTTAAACTCCTCCTTCCCTTAAGCCTTGCAGCTGTCTCTGAGGATAACTGTTCCGCCGTTAGGACCGGGAACCGCACCCTTTACTGCGATGAGATTGTTTTCGGCGTCTACCTTAGCAACCGTAAGGTTTTGAACCGTAACTCTCTCTGCGCCCAAGTGACCTGCCATTTTCTTGCCCTTCCAAACTCTTGAGGGATCTGAGCAAGAACCGATTGAACCGCCGTGACGGGCAACAGGACCCGAACCGTGAGACTCTTTAAGTCTTTGGAAGTTCCAGCGCTTTATAACGCCGGCGTAGCCCTTACCTTTGCTTGTACCGGTAACATCAACTCTGTCACCCTCCGCAAAAGTGTCTGCTTTTAAAAGCTGACCTACCTCATACTTTGAAGTATCTTCAAATCTGAACTCTCTGAGAACCTTTTTGGGTGCTACATTGTTCTTTTTGAAATGACCTTCAAGCGGTTTTGTCATATGCTTTGCTTTCAAATCACCGAAACCGATCTGAACCGCTGCATATCCGTCATTTTCTACTGTTTTCATAGCGGTTACCATACAGGGACCTGCTTCAAGAACAGTAACAGGGATAACGTTGCCCTTTTCATCGAAGATCTGTGTCATACCGATCTTCTTGGCGATTAAGCCCTTTTGCATAATATTTTCCTCCTATAAGGTTATTGGTTGGATCTCTCCAACTTGACCTGCATGCGGTTGGTTGAAATCAGAATTTAATTTCGATCTCAACGCCTGCAGGGAGTTCCAAACTCGTGAGAGTTTCAACTGTTTTGTTAGACGGTCTGAGAATGTCGATAAGTCTTTTGTGAGTTCTCATCTCAAACTGCTCTCTGCTGTCCTTATACTTGTGAACAGCTCTAAGAATCGTGATTATTTGCTTTTCAGTGGGAAGCGGCACGGGTCCGGAAACCTTTGCGCCTGTTCTCTTTGCTGTGGCAACAATCTTCTCAGCGGACTGATCAACTAACTGATGATCGTAACCCTTGAGTCTGATTCTTATTTTCTCCTTCACTGCCATTTCTACGCCTCCTTAAAATTTTCAGTTGGCGGGCGGAATGCCCTCGAACCTTTGTTTACACCCAGCCGGGTGTTTCATTGCAACTCATTTAAAAACGGACTAACAATTGCGTTAATCCGACTCACAAGGCTCTAAGGCACTCAGACACAACACGACCGCAGCATACGGCCGCACTTTGCCTAAATGTTAACTTTTGTCGCCCGGTTTAAAATCGGACATACTCCACGGAAAAACCGGCATATAATGCCGCAACCTCCCGCTTCAACGCCATATAACTCCGCATATTTTGGGCGCACTGCCCTTATATTGCATCGTTGCTCGGGTATTGTACCAAATAGTCAAGTAAAATGCAAGCTTTTTTACATATTTTTTTCTGTTTGGCAAAATTTCGGCAAATTTCAGATGAATACACAAATTTATTTATGTTTTTTGGGTAATATTCACAACAAATCATCTTGATTGATAACCTTTATACTGTTGTCAACTTATGAAAAATCCTCTCTTGTGTACGGATTGGTTGCGTTAAACCATGATTTTCCCCTCATCCGTCAACTCCGCCGACACATCCTTTAAAGGAAAAGGCTTTTTTGATTATTCTCTAAATAATCCGGAAAATGACACAATCAGGCTTGCCGAGAACGAAGCAGGGGGATCTCGTCCACCCAGTGGGGGGCGCAGCCACCCGGGTGGTCGCGAAAGGGATTCCAAAGGGAAAACCGTCGATAGGTTGTCCCTTTGGCGCATTTTGCCTACTTTGTTGCGATACAAAGTAGGTGCCTGCCCGGCATGAGGGCAAAACGCGTTATTATACATAACCAAACAATCGGCTTCAAATGCTCAATGTCAAGACACAATCTTTCAGTCAGCTGCGCTGACAACTCCCTTTGCACAAGGGAACTGTCATAGCAGACGAACAGTGTCAGTATCTGCTGAAAAGCCGGAAGAAACGTATGTTCCAACATTTCTCCCGGCTTTCATATATTACTTCAACAAATCAGTATCAGCTTTTTCCCGCAAGCGCTCTGTCAAGCCAAACCGCCGCTATATCCATCGCGAGATAGAGACTGTCCTTTTCGCTTGCTTTTATTACCTGCTTGCGCGGTGAAAGGCTCATATCGGTGCTCATAAGCTGAATCGCCACCTTATCGGCAAATTCTTTGTCGCCCACCTTTTTCTTTGACTTTATTGTCATTCTTATTACGAAATCATCACGAAGATCTCCGTAATAGATCACGTCTCCGCATCTTACAAGCGGTTTTCCTTTGTATAATTGAAAATCAGCCATTGTATGTTACCCCCGTATCTTAAATATAATCGTTATCGTTTGCGTTATCTTTTTCTGTTTCTTTTATGATGTATATGGGTCTTGATTTTGTTTCTAAATATGCTTTTGCGAGATACTGACCCAAAATACCCATAACAAGCAGCTGAATGCCCCCTATAAATACCATTATGCACACAAGCGTGGGGAATCCTGTCGCGGGGTCGCCCCATATAAGCGTTTTTACAACAATAAATATCGCGTATATAATAGAAAGCACAAACATAATGAATCCCACAACAGACGCTATCGCCAGAGGGGCAGTGGTGAAAGCAATTATTCCCTCAATGGAATACAGGAACAGTTTCCAAAAGCTCCACTTGGTCTCTCCCGCAACACGCTCTCTGTTTACATATTCCAGCCATTTTGTTTTAAAGCCTACCCAGCTGAAAATGCCCTTTGAAAATCTGTTATATTCTTTAAGCGACAGCACGGCATTTACCATTTTTCTTGTCATGAGTCGAAAATCTCTTGCGCCGTCTACAATCTCCACAGTTGTCATTTTGTTTATAAGCCTGTAAAAGCAGCGTGCAAAAAAGCTTCTTATAGGCGGCTCGCCTTTTCTGTTTGTTCTTCTGGTGGCGGCGCAGTCGTAGCCCTCCTGCTCCAAAGCTTTCAGCATTTCGGGCAGCATTTCGGGCGGGTCCTGCATATCGGCGTCCATAATGGCAACATAATCTCCCGTAGAATTTTCCAGCCCAGCGTACATTCCCGCTTCTTTTCCGAAATTACGCGAAAATGAAATATATCTTACTCTGCTGTCCTTTTTGCTTAAATCGCGCAAAATGTTAAGTGTGTTGTCTTTAGAGCCGTCGTTGACAAACAGAAATTCAAACTCGTTTTCATACATCATATCCGCAATACGGGTTATCTCTTTGTAGAAAAACGGCAAAGCCTCCTGCTCGTTGTAGCACGGCACTATAACAGATATTTTCTTCATTTACATCATTCCTGCTTTTCAGTTATCTTTTTCTCCGATTTTTTACGTCTGATAATTTCCACCGCAATAAGCGCAATAAAGCCTATAAGAGAAATACATGTCACGGCTATTCCCACTGTAAGTCCCGGAGACTGATATTTCAGCTCTACCGTATGCTCTCCCGAGGTGAGTCTCGCGCCGATAAACGCGTTGCAAAGCTCTGTTATATCTTGCTCATTTCCGTCTACATAAAGCTTCCATCCGCCTATTTCATACGGTATAGATGTCCACATTATGCCGTCTTGCTTTGCGTTTATTGTACCCTTTATATAAGTGTCGCTGTATTCGGACATTTGAAGAGTTTCGTCGTTCAAAAGGGCATATCCCTTTTCATAAAGAGCCTTATCAAATGTCGCAACAAATATTCTCAGTGTTCCCGAGGCTCCGACCGACAAATCGGATGAAAATGTTATTTTATCTCCTGCCTTATAGTCTCCTGCGGGCCATACATATCTTCTCGCGTCAATATCTACCGAACGGGAAATAGTTTCGCTTGACACTTGTATTCTCGTAGCGCAATCTCTGAAATTAACGTATGCGTAAACCATACCGTCTGTGGGAACGGTATATTCAAATGTAGCTTTTTCCGATGTGCCGGGTGCGGTGTAAGTGAATTCTCCCTCTCTTCCTCCCTCTAAAGGCTCAATAGTGCCGGAGGAAATGCTGTAAGAGTCGGATTTGAATTCGTTAAATATATTGCCCTCAAGACCTGTTGCCTTGGAGAACAAATCGTTTTGGAGATCTAACGCGTAGCCGTAGCGGTTTACATCTATATAAGACGTATCGTTGTTTACCATAAATCCCAGCGGCAGATAATAATTATTATCGTAAATATCTACGCTCTCCGCGGGTGCGTTTTCCGATATTTCTTTTAGCACGCTGTCAGATTCTACCGACGTAACATAAGTGATCGTAGAATCGTTGCCCGTGTAGCCGTCTCTTGAAATCAAGTGCTTTATATTAAAGAATGAATTTGCCAAAGGCGAGCTTTGCATATAGTGCCAGCTGCTTCTTTTCGAGGTTATACCGAATTTTGCCATAAAGTCTATCATTCTCTTATCCGAAGTGGAAGAAAATTGTGAAATTGAATGATAGCCGTAATAGACGCCGTCGTTTTTGGAACTTATATCTGTCATTTCATTTCTGTAAAAGGCTTTGTCGGTATCGCTTTCGCTGATATAACTCAGCGCCGCCTGAACAGCGTTAAGCTTATTCGGGTAATCCATATTTGATGTTCCTACCGTTTTAACGCCCGTAAAGCAGCTCATTATCATTTCAACTATTACAATTACGCTTATCGCCGCCACAAAAACGCTATGCGGAACAAGTTTGCTTTTTCTTAACGCGAGCAAAAGAATATAAATAACTATCGCGGCAAGGCTTACCAATACCGCATTGATCGTAAGCGTTGCGTATTCGTCTTTGTTTGAAGAAGCTATAAGACCTATGATAAGCATAATCACAGCAACAACGCCCGATACAGCCAAATCTCCGTTAGATAGAGAATCCGATACCGTAAATCCGCGGTAAGCCGTGATAATCATAAAGAAGCAGAATATAAACGCGAATCTGTACGGAATCTGATTCGGGAAATGCATTCCGTGCCACAGATAATTCATACCGTTAAGGTAAAGGCTCAGGAACATAAACACGATAAATACTATGTCTACGACCTTTTCCTTTGAGCTTATACGTGAATTTCCCAAATATATTCCAAACAGCGCAATGCATATCATACCGCTGTAAATGTTTGGCAGACCCTGCATTGTAACGGGGTTTTGAAAACCGAACATACTGCCCAGAATATTTATCATTTCTTTTCCGCTGTATGCATTAAAAAATTGACTGAAAGTTATTGTATCGTTGCTCGCAACGGTATTTCCGAGCTGTAAATATGAAGGTAATACTATAAAGGCGCTTATTCCTATGGCAATAACGCTGTACAAAGCGATAGAGCCCAAAGACAAAAGAAAATCTTTTTTCTTTTCCTTATAATTCGGATACTTTATCCAAAGCATAAAGAACCACAAGGCGGTAAACACGCAGAGCATAAAACCGATGTAATAGTTTGCCGTCATCGCTATCGCGAGAGATATTATATAGAGCTTGTACTTTTTATTGAATACGATATTATATACACCAAGCGCGACCAAAGGCAACAAAGCTACACCGTCGAGCCAAATTATATTCCAGTAATATCCCATAGTAAAGCTGCAAAAAGCGTAACAGCAGCCAAACGCCACAAGAGAAATATCGTTGCGCTTAAATACATTCTTAATAAATATTCCGGTAAACAGAGAAGCGCACGAAAGCTTTGTCATAATTATTACAGCCAAGGCCGTAGTCATAAACCTTTCGGGAATAAATACTGTCAAAAAGTTAAGCGGGCTCGCGATGTAGTAGCCTATCATCGCCATAAAATTAGAGCCCATTCCCGTGTTCCAGGAATATAAAAGCGAGCCGCCGTTTTGAAGCTTATTCTGAAGCTCCTGTATAAACGGAAAATACTGAGCCTTGCAGTCCGAATATAAAACGGTCTGGTCTCCGAAAGGATAAACACCTTTGGAAATAAAGCATATTGTCATTATTATAAAAGGAACAAAAAAGCACAATATCAAAAACAAAGGATTTTTGCTTACACTTTGGGCAATTCCTTCAATTCTGTTTTTCGGAGCGTAAACTGTCGTGATGCCTGTTGTTGATGACCTCTTTGACTTATTTTGCACTTGATTTGTATTTTTTTCTTCCGTAGTGTTTGCAGAGCTGTAGCTTCTGCGCTTTTTTGATGACAAAAATATCACGCCTTTCCTGTATTTTATCAATGCGCATACCTATAATTATAAATTTCGTTAATTATAACATACTGTTTTCAATAAAACAATAACAATTTAATAAATTTGGCTTTTTTCCGCGCTTTTGTTATCTTATTATAAAAACCGGCTGGAAAGTTTACATATAAACCCATGCCGGTAAAATTTATAAACATTTCAAATTTTCATAAAATAAATCCCACGGCTCAGTTGAATAATCGGGTAATTTTTTAAAACACTGCGTTTCATTTTCTTTTTGCGAAGGAAATGACAGGCTGTAGGACCATAATGCCATACCGCAGTTAATGCCGCTGCCATATCGTCTGTCTCCCAATACAGGCATATTTCTGGAGGAAAACTGCACTCTTATCTGATGTGTTCTTCCTGTTTTGAGCTTTATTTTTACCAAAGAAAACAGCTGACCGTCTTTTTCCGCGGTTCCCAACAAAGTATAATAAAGCTCGGCCTTTTTAACGCCTTTTCTTTCTCTTTTTACTACATAAGATTTTCCCGTGTTTTTATCTTTGAAAAGAAAATCTGAAAATACACCTTCATCGTTTTCGGGCTTTGAGTGTACTATCGCCAAATATTCTTTTTTCATTTTACTTTGAGATATCATTTCAGAAAAACGGGCGGCAGATTTTTTATTTTTGCAGTACAGCATTACGCCCGATGTTTCTTTATCGAGTCTGTGAACAGTAAAAAGTTCATTTAAGCTTTCCTGTTCTATTAATAAACCCGGTAAACAATTACCGCTTTTATTATCTTCGCTTATTATGCCGCCCGGCTTTATGCATACTATTATATCTTCATTTTGGAATAATACTGTTATCATATTTTTCTCCGAAAATTTTTTTAAAATTATAACACA
>JAILOG010000006.1 GCA_024690965.1 Clostridiales bacterium | reverse complement strand
CCATGTGAGAAAGTAGGCAAAGGACACCAAAGGGGGAAACCCGTCGGCTGTTTCCCCCTTTGGAAACCCCTTTCGCGACCACCCGGGGGCGCTGCGCCCCCCGCTGGGTGGACGAGAGCCCCCCGCTTCGTTTTAGGCAGGGTAAATCTATCATTTTTGGACTATGGCGCAGGGACGAACATTACGCCTGAGCATGCGGAGCTTTATTTTACCGTTATTCAATTTTAAGTTTTAAATACTCATTTAGCGGCGCAGCCGCGCACCGGCCCCCCGCTTTCCGCTTGGCAAGTCTGTTGTGTGATTTGTTGCTCTTGAAAGGCATAAGCTTCCCCCAAGGTGAAGCCTGAAAAGCCGCTTTACAGCAATAAAAAAAGCCGCCCCAAGGCTGTAGAAATAATTAGTATTATGTTGCATTTATTAATTTCCGGAAAACAACATAAAACAGGCATAAAATATAGTAGGTATTTTCACAGAGAGTTCAAAATAATAAGCAAAAAGGCTCTTTTTTGTACTTGAATTTTATTTTTTATAAAATTTTTTCAAAAAAGTTACTAAATTATTAAAAAACACTTGAAATTGTTGTACTAATATGGTAAACTTCAATCGTAGAGTTAATGTCTATATATTTTTTTAACCACTGTTTGCAACATAATATACATTATGTTGCAAACGCTTAAAAAAGCGAAAATAATTTAAATAAAGGAGATGATAGCGAGGTAAGTTTTTGCCGCCGTTACAGGCGGCTGCAGACGTGTAAAACACGACTGCACAGGCGAGACTGAATTATTAATGAAAGGATTTGATTTATATGAAAAAAATTATAAGCTTGCTCTTAGTTTTACTGCTCGCGCTTACAAGCGCGATGGCTGTAAATGCTGAGGGCATAAAGGACATTTTCGGCGGCGAGAGAGCGCCGCACGGCGATGCCAGCGGCAGCTGCGGCAGCGGTGTTACTTATAGCTATGTAGAAAGCACCCATACGCTTACAATAAGCGGAAACGGCGCTATGACGAGTCGTCCCTGGTCGTCATATGTAAGTTCAATAGAGACTGTTGTAATTAACGCAGGAGTAACTTCAATTGTTAATTATGCTTTCATGAGTGATGATGGCTCCAGTTTGACTGCTGTTACAATACCTAGTAGTGTAACAACAATTGGTCAGTGTGCTTTTTGCCGTTGTGCACAGCTGACCTCCGTTACGATACCAAACGGCGTAACAACGATTGGCAAACAAGCTTTTTCTAATACCGGAATAACCTCAATTACGATACCAAGCGGCGTGACATCAATTGGTAGTAGTGCTTTTGCTGGTTGCGGAAGTTTGGTTTCAGCTACGATATATAATGGCATAACTACAGTTAGTAGTGGTATGTTTGAGAATTGCAGAAATTTGTCTTCAGTTTCATTACCAAATAGTGTAACAACAATTGATGAGTACGCTTTTCAAACATGCCAAAGCTTAACATCAATATCAATACCGAGTAGTGTGACAAGGATTAATCAGTACGCTTTTGCTTATTGCAGAAGCTTGAGTTCAATCACTATACCCAATAGTGTAACAACAATTGGTCAGTATGCTTTTAACTATTGTGCGGGTTTAACATCTGCCACAATATCAAGCAGCGTAACATCGATTGGTAATTCGGCTTTTATGGATTGTAGCAGCTTAGCCACATTAACTTTAGAAACACCTAGTTCTACCTTGGCAATTAGCGAAAATGCTTTTAAAAATTGTACCAGCTTAACCTCTGTTACGATACCTAATGGTGTAACATCAATTGGTAGAGATGCTTTTTGCAACTGTAGCGGTTTGGCATCAGTTACAATACTTGATTCTTCAGTAAATATCTACAATTCATATTCAACAATACCACTCAATTCGAGCAATAAAGTAATGTATGGTTACTCAGGATCCACAGCACAGACATTTGCTGAAAATTACGGATATAATTTTGTGCCGCTTACAGCAGGTTTTACTATTGATTTTGATGCCAACGGCGGTAGCGGAGCACCTAATTCTATGACAAAAGAAGCGGGTACTGCGATTACGTTACCAAATACAGTTCCTACACTTTCTGGAGGTACATTCTTGGGATGGTCGTTGAGTCCATATGCTGACACACCGACATACTATCCCGGGGACACTTATACACGTGAGGGCGATGAAACATTGTATGCCATTTGGCAGATAGACTATGTTGCTCCCGCACATGGGCTTGCTGCCACTTTGTATGATGGTTACGGAGAAAATCCGTTTATGACAACAAAGTTGCCAGATATGTCTATGAATATAGATACTGATGGAAAGCCCGTTGGACTTAATACTGCTAATAACAACAGTATATCATCAAGCTGGAATAGTAATTTGAAATCTATATGGAGCAATAGTTACCATTATGATGATGCGAACAATATCTTTTTGCAGTTTGATCCCATAACAGGTTATTACGTATTTGATTCGGCAAAACAAACAGCGACTTACAGCTCACAAACCCACGAGTTTACAGTAAACAATAACGGTGGTGGTCAGTTTTTACCTGTCAATGGTGCTTATTACTTTGGTATTCAGCTGTCAGGAAACTTTGTAATGCCTAAGAATGGTCAGGTTCAATGGAGAGGCAGTACAAGCGATATGAAATATGAGTTTAACGGCGACGACCTGATCTATGTATATATCGACGGCGTTAAAGTATTGAACGGCGGTTCGTCATACGGCGCGGTTAAAACATATATTAACTTTGCAACAGGCGAGGTTGCGACAGTTCCCGAAGGACGTTCCGACGGACAACGTGAGGTAACTACTCTTCGCGCGCAATATACCAAGGCGTATCAAGAAGCTCACGGCGCGGGTAACGGCGCTCACGGCGACGGTCTCAGCGATTACCTCAACAGCTATTTTGAACTCAAAAACGGAAATTATGTTCTCAAAGAAAACACAGTACACACATTTGAAATGTTCTATGCCGAGACAGGTGCAATTGACAGTAACTGCAAGGTAAGGCTTAACCTTGTGCTCGAACCCCAGGATAATAACACAACATATAAGCTTACCTACAATTCAGGAAACAAGACATTCACAAACGCAACGCTTAATCCTCACGCTGCTCCCCGCGGCACAGGCGAAGTAACTTCAAAATTGCACGATGATACCTACGCTTACGGCGCAACCGATACGGTTGCCGGCAACAGCGGCATATACGAAATGGATCTTAACGGTTCAACTTTCCGTGGCTGGGGCTTAGAGGCAAACAGCACGCAGGTTGACTATGCTCCTAATGACACAATTCATATCTATCAAGATACAACATTGTACGCAAAATTCAGCGATACACAAGAGATAGTTCCCTCAGGCTACATTTATTATTGGGACGGCGATGTGCTTCTCCAAACAGAAGAACTCAACGACAGAGTTGGCGAGAACTACACAATAGCTGAAAACCCGATAACTGACCTTGACGCTTACGCTGATGCGGAGCTTGACGATCGCTTACTGCCTATAAAAGGCGGCTATGTATGGGGCGGCTGGTATAAGATTAACCAAGCACCCGGCACTACAAACGGCGCACAGGCATTCCCCAAAACATTTGAAATAACAAATGGCTTGCTCGACGCTAACGGCAACTTAAACCTCTACGCTGGTTGGGTAGAGATTGGCACCGTTTCTGTAAATTCACAAGATCCCAACAAGGATTCTTACGGCTCATCAAGCCTCTCCGGCTTTAACCTTGAGGGTATACAAATCAAGAGCAAAGATATTGACGATAACGGTGTAGAAAAAGCAGCTTGGCAGAACGCTCCGTATGACGGCTTAAGGTTCATAACCGTATACAGCAATACACTTCTTAATAATCTTGACGGACTTATCGCCTCAGGCAACCCGAACCAGTCAGCTCAAACAGATATATCAACAACATACGGTTACACAATGTACGCGAAAACTGATATCGCGAACCTTACAACGCTCAAAGCAAACACAAGCGGTGCTGTTGATGTGCCTTGTACACGTGATGGCGATATGAACCATAAGTATTTCACGGCATACAGACTTTCAACAGTAGTAGTTAAATACGAGGGCGCGGATCAAACAGCCGCTAACCTCAACGCACTTATAGAGGCACGTGCATACGCGGATTATATGGACGCTAACGGTTTTGCAAGACGCGAATATAACACATATATTCGTCCTAACACTTCAAAATTTGCAGGCGGCTGCCGCGCAAGCTTCCAGCAGGCACATGATGCGCTTACCCGCGTACAATAAGAAAAAGGAGGAACGATTGCTATGAAAACAACATATTTAACTCCTGAACTTCTTAAAGAAGAATTATATACAAACGATATCATAACAGCCTCCGGTGAATCCTCGACAACGTCTTCGGAACTTAAGAGGGCAGAGGTTGACAACGCCTTCCGCGCGTTCAGCGTGTTAAGAGGCAACTAAAGCCTAATTCGGGCGTGAGTCCGTTTTAGATAAATTTCATCCTTTTTGTCCCCGGGAACCGATTACCGCCGGTTCCCGGGGACGGACTATATGCGCGGCTGCGCCGCTAAATGAATATTTAAAACTTAAAATTGAATAACGGTAAAATAAAGCTCCGCAAGTGCAGGTGAATTCCTGTTGCGGAGCTGTTATTATCGCAGCGGATGAACAATATTCGTCCCTACGCCATAGCCAAAAATGATACAATACACTCGCCGAGAACGAAGCGGGGGGATCTCGTCCACTCAGTGGGGGGCGCAGCGCCCCCGGGTGGTCGCGAAAGGGGATTCCAAAGGGGGAAACAGCCGACGGGTTTCCCCCTTTGGTGTCCTTTGCCTACTTTCACACATGGGAAAGTAGGTGCCTGCCCGGCATAAGGGCGAAGCTGAGGGTTTAATAAATTTCTTGTTTACACCTTCCGATAAAGGTAAAACCATAAAAAATCCCCGCAGACACAGGCTAACTGCCTGATATCTGCGGGACGATTTATTTTACTTGATTAATTATCTTTGATAATATCCTTTACGGAAGCAGCAAGCCCGGCAACGGATTGTATCTCTGACGGTATGATTATCTTTGTCGCTTTGCCGTCGGCAGCCTTTGCGAATGCCTCTAAGCTCTTGAGGGCTATTACCTTATCGTTGGGGTTCGCTTCGTTTAAAAGCTTGAGTGCGTCTGCGTACGCGCTCTGTACGGTGAGGATAGCCTCGGCTTCACCCTGGGCTTCACGAATCTTTGTTTCTTTAACAGCGTCAGCCTTTAAGATAGCCGCCTCTTTGTGACCTTCCGCAACAAGGATCTCGCTGCGTTTTTCGCCTTCCGCGTCAAGTATTCTCGCGCGGCGTTCACGCTCGGCTTTCATTTGCTTTTCCATCGCGTCCTGTATTTCTCTGGGCGGCAAAATGTTTTTCAGCTCAACACGGTTAACTTTTATTCCCCAAGCGTCTGTCGCTTCGTCGAGGATAACTCTTATTTTCGAGTTAATAACGTCACGCGACGTAAGCGTGTGGTCAAGCTCGAGCTCGCCTATAATGTTACGCAGCGTTGTAGCCGTAAGGTTTTCTATTGCGCTTATTGGCATTTCTACACCGTAAGCATAGAGCTTCGCGTCTGTTATCTGAAAATACACAACTGTGTCGATCTGCATTGTAACATTATCTTTTGTTATAACAGGCTGCGGCGGAAAATCCACTACCTGCTCTTTAAGGGATATTTTTTTCGATACTTTATCTATGAAAGGTATTTTTACGTGCAAGCCCGTAGACCATGTAGCGTAATAAGCTCCGAAGCGCTCTATAACAAACGCGTGCGCCTGAGGAACAATTTTGATATTGGCGATAACTATAAGCAAAAACAGTATTATAAGTCCGCCTAAAGCCCACATCCATTCCATAATTCAATTACTCCTTTTCTTCAAGTTTCTTTACGATAAGCTTAACGCCTTCTATGCGCAAAACTTTTACTTTTGTACCTACTTCGATGACGCTTTCATCATCTGAGCGTGCCGACCACACGGCACCCTCTACATTTACGAGCCCCTGACCGAGCAGATTGTTTATTTCCAAAGTTACATCGGCGATTTTTCCTATCGCACGGTCGCTGTTTGTCTCGGTTTTTTCAAAATGCTTCATTTTTCTGACTATCGGTCTTGTTGCGATTAATGTAATAAGCGTGACCGCCAGAAAAACTCCGCACTGTACAAATATATCGTCTGTGAACAAGCTCGTTATCAAGCCGCCTATGCCGCCTATTACAAACCAAATTGATACAAGCTGTGCGGTGGCTATTTCACAAACTGCGGTAAATACGATTACCGCAAGCCAAACATACGGCATATAATTGGCTATATTTATCATTTTATCATTTCCTTTTATTTTAATTACAGCATATCCGAATGAAGAAGATATTCCGCGGTGGCTCTGTTATTCGCGATCGGTATATCATACACCTGAGCAATACGGAGCAGCGCTTTTACATCGGGGTCGTGGGGTTGGGCTGTAAGAGGGTCTGAAAAGAATATTACTATATCTATTTTTCCCTCTGAAATTCCCGCGCCTATCTGCTGATCTCCGCCCAAAGGACCGCTTTTATATCCCTTTACGTTAAGACCTGTTTTTTCGGAAATAAGCTTTGCCGTTGTACCCGTGCCGCAAAGATCGAATTTTTTGAGAATATCTTTATTCTTGTCGCAAAATTCAATAATTGCCGGCTTCATATTGTCGTGCGCTATTAAAGCTACTGTTTTATTTCTCATCGGATACACCTCAATCTTTTATTATCATAAAGATATATTACAATATCGGTGAGTTTTATGTCAATAGCGGACAGACAAAATCAACGGTTTTTGTTTTTGATATATAAAACGGCGCCCAGAACCATCAAAACAAACCCTACGCCTATTATTATATATGAGGCGGTATCGGTGGTAAAGAACGAATATCTTAAATTTATTACAGGTATCAGCCAATCGCTTGAGATGTGCTGATTTCCGTTTGAAAAGAGCAGATTATAAAGTCCGAACCCCAAAAGCACAGCGCCGAGTCCGGCAAAGAATTTTCCCATCTTGTTTTACGCCGCGCAAGCTTTTGCTTTTGCGTTCTCCTTTCCGTTAATTAAAAATCAGTCAAAGAACTTGGAATGAATAGCCGATACAGCTCTGTCCGCGTCGTCTTTGTCTATAAGAACCGAAACTTTTATCTCACTTGTAGTTATCATTTGTATATTTATCTGAGCGTCATAAAGTGCCTCAAACATTGTGCTTGCGACGCCTGCGTGGCTTTCCATACCTGCCCCTACAATAGATATTTTGGCAACATCTTCGTCTTTTATAACTCTGGCTGTTTCACCGATTACCGCGCGGTGTTCCTCTAAAACACGAACAGCCTCGTCGCCTTTTCCTGCGGCAACGGTAAAGGCAATATCTTTTTCGCCTTCTCTGCCCACTGATTGAATTATTATGTCAACATTTATATCTTTTCTGGCGAGCAAAGAAAATACCTTAAAGGCAAGACCCGGACGGTCGGGTACTCCTATAATAGAAATTCTCGCTACATTACAGTCTTTTGCAACGCCGCTTATCAGCATTTTCTCCATATTTGTGTTCTCCTTAACTATTGTACCTGATGATTGCTTTAAGCTTGAAAGCACCTCAAGCTCTATGTCATATTTTTTAGCCATTTCTACCGAACGGTTATTAAGTACCTGCGCGCCCAATGTGGCAAGCTCAAGCATTTCGTCATACGAGATGACCTCAAGCTTAACGGCGTTCGGAACTTTTCTCGGGTCTGCCGTATATACACCTTCAACATCTGTATATATCTGGCACAGATCCGCTTTCATTGCGGCGGCTATCGCGACCGCGCTTGTGTCGCTTCCGCCTCTGCCGAGGGTGGTTATGTCGTCAAATCTGTTAATACCCTGAAAACCCGCGACTATTACAATGTTCTTTTTGTCAAGCTCTTTTTTTATACGGTCTGTGCGGATTCTTTTTATCCTTGCCGCGCTGTAAGTAGATGTGGTTTCGAATCCCGCCTGCCATCCAAGCAGAGATACAACGGGATACCCGAGCTTTTCTATTGCCATTGCAAGCAGCGCTACCGACATTTGCTCGCCTGCAGAGAGCAGCATATCCATTTCTCTGCGGCTTGCGTTCGGGTTTATGCTCACGGCCTTTTCTATAAGCTCATCTGTTGTGTCTCCCTGTGCGGAAACAACTACCACAATATCGTTTCCCTGATTATATGCCCGTGTTATTATATTCGCAACGTTAAATATACGATTGTTGTCGGCAACCGAGCTGCCGCCGAATTTTTGTACAATTAAACTCATTTCCTATTATCGCTCCCTTAGAGTAAAATATTTATCTTGCTAATAAACCGATTATATGTTCATTATATGCTAAAGTGTGTTTTGCTGCCTATAAGTGATTGTTAAAAGTCCGCAAGCTTAATTACAGAACATATTTCTATATTATTATCAAGCATAATATTCTCAGCTTTTGTTATATCCTTAAGAGGCAGCTCTTTGTCCATCGTAAATGCCAGCTCCTCTTCATCTGTTCCGATAAGGGTTATTCCTCCCAATAAATCGGTAGCTTTGCTAAGCGCAAAGTTTATGTTTTCGCATTTTATTCTGAAATACATTCTCGACATAGAATACTCATACGGCATAATGTTTTTATTGTCGCTGTCTTCCCAATAAAGATATTTGCGCGCGTGTATATGCTTTACACAGTCGATAACATCGGCAACAACAGCGCTTGCAGTGGGAAGCTTGCCTGCGCCCCTGCCGTAAAAGATAACATCTCCCGTTGAATCTCCCTTTACAAGTATTGCGTTAAAAACATCGTTAACAGACGCAAGCAAATGCTCTTTCTTTATTATCATGGGACATACAGTTATGTCAAGCATACCGTTTTCCAGTCTGCGTGTTCTGCCGATAAGCTTAATAACGCCGCCGTACATATCAGCGTATTTAACATCTGTAAGGGTGATTTTTTCGATGCCCTCGCAATAAACGTTTTTGGGATATATATGCTCTCCGTACGCGAGAGAAGACAGTATGCAAATCTTGCGGCAGGTATCGTAACCTTTAACGTCACAATCGGGATTGCGCTCCGCATAGCCTAACTCTTGGGCTTGCTTGAGGGCAGTATCAAACGGTATGTTGTCATTTATCATTTTTGTGAGGATGTAATTTGTTGTACCGTTCAGTATTCCTGCTATTTCCAGAAAATTATTAGCTGCCAGGCACTGGTTTAAGGGCCGGAGTATAGGTATTCCTCCGCCTACGCTTGCCTCAAAGAGAAGGTTGACGTTATTATCAAGCGCAACATTCAGCAGATCCGCGCCTTTTTCTGCAATAAGCTCTTTGTTGGATGTTACAACGCTTTTGCCTGCCTGAAGGCAACGCTTAACAAAATCGTAGGCAGGGTTTAGCCCCCCCATGGCTTCCACAACTATTTGGATTTCGCTGTCATTTACAATATCTTCAAAGTTTTTTGTAAATCTGTCTGCAAATGGTGAATCGGGAAAATCTCTCAGATCAAGTATATATTTAATATCAATTATATTTTTTGAATGGCTTTTTAAAGATTTTTTGTGGGTTTGTATGACCTCGGCAACACCCGAGCCTACAACTCCGTAGCCCATTATTGCTATTTGAACCATATAAGGTCTCCTTTGTAAATTTAGTTTTCAAATTCGGATGCCCACCAATTGTCGTCTTCCGAGGAAGTGTTTTCCTGTGAAGATACTTCAGAGCTTGCCGTGCTTGAAGTATCGCTTTGAGAAGAATCTTCCGAAGAAGTTTCCGAAGATTGCGAACTTGAGTTTGAGCTGCTTGACGAAGATGTATCTGTATCGGTGCTCTTTTTGTAGCAGTTGCCCTCACAGTAAGACGGCATATTGCCTTGAGTATAGTAACCTATACCGGTATTTTTGCATTTGTCGCCTGCCAAAAGCCCCGTAGTCTTGCAAAACCTTGCGGTTGTTACATTTTCGCATACTTTATACTCGGACACAGACTTATCTGAAAGATAATGTTCCATTAAGTCTTGCCAGCAATCGACAGCATAATTTGGGGCGTTTATGGTTTGCGGATTATCGTATCCTGTCCATATGGCGGCTGCGCAAATAGGCGAAAGCCCGCAGAACCAACTGTCTTTATTTTCGTCCGTGGTACCGGTTTTGCCTATCGTATCCCATCCGCTTACTCTTGTGTAGCCTGCGCGTGTGTGGGTGGAATTGTTTACATTATAGTTTAAAAGGCGATTCATTATATACGCCGTTTCTTCGGATAATGCCTTAACGGAATAATTGTCCCTGTTATCGAGGACGATATTATCATTTTGGTCTGTAACATAATAATAAGTATAAGGCTTGTAATACCTTCCGCCTGTACCGTATATTGAGTATGCCGATGCCATTTCGGTTACCGTAACACCGCCGTTGAGACCGCCTATCGAGAGTCCGGCGAGGTTTTTGCCGTCCTGTTCGGCAAGGTGGGAAAAACCGAGTTTACCTGTGACAAATGAGTAGCTGTTTGCCACACCTACACGCTGCAAGGCTCTTGCCGCCGCCGCGTTGCTCGACCACTCTATCGCGTCACAAAGGGCAAGCTGACCTACGTAATATCCGTACCAGTTATGAGGACCGGGTTTCCAGTACCCGTCGGTATAGTCCCATTCTTCTATCGCCTGATCCACAACAGGCGAGCTGAAATTATAAATGCTGTTTTCAATTGTAAGGGGGTACGCGCCTATTGGCTTAATTGTGGAACCGGGCTGCAACGCAGCGGTGTTTGCTCTGTCAAACAGAAGATTTCCCGTTTTTTCGTTTCTGCTGCCTACGGTTGCGATAATTCTTCCGTCCATGCCTATCATGGTGTAGCCTGCTTCTATATTTTCATCGTACGGAGTTTCCCAGTTAAGAAAATAGTTTTCAGCGTATTTTTGCATATCGAGGTCCACCGCGCAATATATCTTCAAACCCTCGGTATAGAGCTTTTCTTCTGCCACTTCTATGCTTGTGTTGTATTTCTCCGCGATATCTTGCTCAAGCTGACGTATCATCGCGTCTATATACCAGTTTTGGATGTTCTGAGTAGAATTTGACTCTTCATCGGGATCATAATCTTCTTCGTCTTTTTCCGTTTCGGACCATGCAAATTTCATATTTTCCGATTCAAGCATAGCCTGCTTGTATTCGGATTTTGTTATTTTGCCCTGCTCATACATTTGCCCGATAACGATTTCACGTCTCTTTTTGTTGTATTCGGGGTAGTATATGGGATTATACAGAGAGGGGTTTTGCGTGATTCCCGCAATTGCCGCACATTCAGCTATTGAACAATCCTGAATGTCCTTGTCAAAGTACATATTCGCGGCGGCCTGTATTCCGCCGTTATTTCCGCCGAAGTTTACTATATTAAGATAAGCTTCTATTATTTCATCTTTTGAATATTCTTTTTCAAGTTTAAGCGCCCTGAAAACCTCTCTCAGCTTACGTGTAATACTCGCTTCGTTATCTTTAGTTATGTTCTTGATAAGCTGCTGTGTGAGAGTAGAACCGCCGTAGCTGTCTTTGCCCGTTGCCAAAGATATAACAGCGCCGCCTGTGCGCACCCAGTCAACGCCCTTATGCTCCAAAAAACGCTTGTCCTCTATTGCAATAATAGCGTCTGTCATATGCTTGGGAATATCTTTGTAGTCTACCCACACTCTGTTTTCGTTTGAGTAAAGCTGTTGGTATTCCTGCGGATTTCCGTCGTTATCATAAACATATATATAGCTCGTCAAATTAAGCTTTCTTGCTCTCAGATCTATTCCCGTGGGCTCATTGGAAAGGTCAACAATGTACATTACAATGGATGTGCCTACGATTATTCCCGCTACAACGCACACACAAAGCAAGCCAAGCAGCATTTTGAAAAGAAAAGACAAAACCGATTTAAAACACCAAAAAGCCGAGCGCGTGGCTTTTTTTGCGTTTGCCGTACTGCTGTCTTCAAGATAGTTATTTATATTGGTTTTTCGCATAAATAATCCCTTCAATCACTGTAACTTAAGATATTATAAACCAACTAATTATATCATATGTTTCTGTAAAAGAAAACACTTTATTCAATATTTAGTAAAAAAATTACAGCAATTTCTTATAAAAAAACATCAAAGTTTATCAGTTTTATCTTTACTTTTTAGTGCAGTTGTGCTATAATGCACTAAAAAGTCAGAGAGGAGAGCGACAGTGAAAAAATCACTTTCCGTTATTATGCCCCTTTTGCTTACGTTTTGTGTGCTTGCCGGCGCGGTTTCTGCAAACGCCGCCGAAAGAGACAGCAACAGTGTTGCGGTGCAGGCAGGGGATAAAGTAAGATATTGCGTTTACGTTCAGGCAGCCGATTATACTCTTTCCGGGGTTAACTTAACCGTTGATTATGATATTGATTGTCTTGAGATAGCATATGACGGACAAACAAAGCTTGCAGAAATGTCAGATTTACCGAACGGCATACTTAACGCGGATGAATCCGGAACGGGAACTATCGTTGCAACGTATGCAGACGGCATAAAAGGCACGGATTTGTCACAGGGGCTTAAAATCCTTGATGTAGAGTTCAACGCCACAAAAGAGGCCATCGCCAAAATAAACTATTATATGGAAGAACTTTTCGATTTTAGCGGCGATGAAGTCGTTTACATCGACAAATCAAATGTTTTTGCGAATGTATATGTTAACGGCGAACCTTTCGGCACAGACCCGCTTATCGCGGAAGCAGACAATATAGCAAATTCAGAAAGTAAAGATAACGCAGGCTCTGACACCGCTTCTTTAATTGTTATCTGTGCTGTGGCGGCAGTTGCTGTTGCGGGCGTGGCAGTTGTGGTTGTTTTCTTTGTAAGATTTAATTCAGAAAGAAAGAAAAGTAAATCAAAGACAAAGAAACAGAATTAATTTATTTGGGAGATATAATCAATATGAAAAAGACATTTTCGATATTTGTTGTTTTAATGATAATTATGCTTTCGGCTGTAACAGCCTATGCTGACGGCACAACATATAAAATAGGCGACAAACAGATAAAAGCGGGCGATATAGTTACATACACCGTTTCAATAGAAGATTTGAAAAATGATGTAATGGCGATAAACGCCCATGTTGTATATGACGATACGGTTTTGGCGCTTATTTCGGGCAACAAAAAGCAAGAGTCCATACAGTTCGGCTCCGCGCTGATAGGCTCTATATATAACGAAGCGCTGGAGAACAGGTTTTTATTCAACTGCGCAGACGGCGTAGACCACCTCTATTTTGAGGATGACAATAAAGTAATAACACTTAATTTTTTGGTAAATGACGTAGCCGAGAAGGCGGATAAAGATATAACCCTCCAGTTTGAATTTATAGAGATCTATAACACAGACAGTGTTACAATGATTGAAGGCACGGATTATAAGATCAAAGAAGATGTTGAACTGAACACGTATAAAGGAAGCACCGAGCTTGTGGACAAGTCTAAGGGCAGCATTAACGCCGACCCGTCGTCCCCGTCAGGCAACGGCACGGCTTCCGCGCAAAACGGCACTCAAAACGGAGCAGACATTACCGCAAGTGACAGCGCGCCTTACTCCGCTGCAGATTCACAGGCTACTACCGTAATAATTATTTGTTGCGTTATAGCTGTGTTGCTTATAGGAATAGTTGTTATATTGGTTTTGGGTAAAAGACGCGAAAAAACCGATATAGACTGATTTAACTTTGTATAATACTGCAAAACGCAGTGTTAATAAATATTTATGATTTACTTTAAGGGGGACTTTAAAATGTTCAAAAAATTATTGAGCTTGTTACTTGTTATAGGTATGCTGGCTTCCGTTGCGGTCATAAGCGCTTCTGCCGAAGAAGGCGTTGACGCCGACGGCGAATACTATACTTATTATGTAATGGCTCCGGCAGATTGGTTTACAACTAACGACAGTATCGGACTTTATTATTGGGTACCCAAGGAAAATGCAGCTTGGCCCGGAGTTGAAATAACACCCGACAACTGTGTATATAAGTGCGAAGACGGTCAAAGAGTATTCAAGGTTCAGGTATGGCAGGAAAACGAAGATACGAAAGACGAAGCCTTTACTACTCCTACTATATTGTTCAACTCTTTTGTAGACGCGTCTATTGACCCGGTAAACGGTCACCAGATTAACAATATAAATATGGAAGGCTATCTCAAGGGCGATGAAATTCCTTACGGTTCAGACACAAAGGTGTTCCCGCGCTATTCCGATGATTTTGAAACTCTCAATTTCAACAATATGATATTCATACCCAACCCCGAGAATATGGTTGAAAACGAGTTTTCACACGCAAAGGCTATTAAAGACGGCGTTTGGTATTATTATTGGGGTGACGGCGAATACGGCACAACAAAAACAAAGTCCGCTGCAGGCGGCAAGGGTGACGTAAACGGCGACACAAAGGTAACAATGGAAGACGTTACTATGGTTCAGAAAGCCATCGCAAAGCTTGTTGAGCTTACATCCGCGCAAGAGTCAAGCGCTGATGTAAACGGAGATACCAAGGTAACAATGGAAGACGTTACAACTATCCAAAAATACATCGCAAAGCTTATCTCGGCGTTTTAATTAATTAAAAAGTACGGCGGTCAGGATTATTAATTGGTTTTGACCGTCGTTTAATTATTTGAATTTTTCTCATCCGTCGTTTGCGGTGTCTGCAGGCTCCCTTGTGCAAAGGGAGCTGTCAGCGCAGCTGACTGAGGAATTTATCTTGACATTGAATATTTAAAGCCGATTATTTGGTTATGTATAATAACATGTTTTGCCCTAATGCCGGGCAGGCACCTACTTTCCCATGTGAGAAAATAGGCAAAGGACACCAAAGGGGGAAACCCGTCGGCAGTTTCCCCCTTTGGAATCCCCCTTTCGCGACCACCCGGGGGGCTGCGCCCCCCGCTGGGTGGACGAGAGCCCCCTGCTTTGTTCTCGGCAAGCTGATTGTGTCATTTTTGGACTATAGAAGCCGAAAAGCGTTCTCCTTTGGAGAAGGTGTCACCGCAAGGTGACGGATGAGGCGGAAAGCCTATTGTTAAACTTAACCAAACCGTAGGGCGAGCATTGGCACCATTTTGCTAACCGCTTATTGCCCTTCTTTTGAAACAGCCCAAAACTTGAAATATGCTTTAATTTTTCTTTTTTTCAAAAAAATAAAAAAAAACTATTGACAATGTAGAAACTTGTGGTATAATAATCAGGCACTTGGGGGTTATCCCCTGTGAATAACAGTTGGTGTTGATGACGCTGAGGGTCCACCTGTTCCCATACCGAACACAGAAGTTAAGCTCAGTGGTGCCGAAAATACTTGGCTGGTGACGGCCCGGAAAAATAGGAAGATGCCAACATTGGCCGCAGACTTTTGTCTGCGGCTTTTTTCTGTTTTTATTTTTGTCTTATTTGTTTACATAGTGACCTTTTCAATGTCGTGCCTTAGTTTTAGAAGTATTTTTTTCTCCAATCGCGATATATACGATTGAGATATGTTTAGAATATCGGCGACCTCTTTTTGCGTGTGTTCCGTGCCGCCGTTCAGCCCGAACCGCAGCTCCATTATTTCACGCTCTCTTTTAGGCAGTTTAGACACACATTGCATTAAAGCTTCCTGCTCTGCCTCTTGCTCAATGCCTCTGTTCACTTCATTTTTGTCGCTTCCTAAAATATCGGAAAGCAAAAGCTCGTTGCCGTCCCAGTCTACATTCAGCGGTTCGTCGAGCGAGATCTCGTTTTTCCTTTGCGCAAGCTTGCGCAGATACATTAATATTTCATTTTCTATACATCGGGAAGCGTATGTTGCAAGCTTGATGTTTTTATCGGGGCAAAAAGTATTAACAGCCTTTATTAAGCCTATAGTTCCTATTGATATAAGGTCTTCAAGACAGTTTTGATTGGAGTCGAATTTTTTCGCTATATATACCACCAGACGTAAATTGTGAGTGATAAGCTGTTCTTTAAGCCCGGTTTCGCCGTCTTTTATGCGCTCTATTATTTTTGCCTCTTCCAAAGGCGTAAAAGGGGGCGGAAGGCTCTCAGGACCGTTTATGTATAAAACTTCATTTGAAAAGCGCAGTTTTATCTTTAAAATGGCGTTTTTTATTATTTGCATCAGATTCATTTGTTTTCTCCTCCGATTTACAATAATCTTGTATACAACACAGCAAGTCGGCACACAAAATCGCGTCTATGCCGCAGTTATACAATGTATCTTTATTTGCCGAAACATATATATCCACAGGAACTGTGATTCCGTCTATTTTTACACAATCGGCTTTTGTGCCTTCAAGCAGCCCCCTGCTTCCTATTACTTCATAAGGTATTTGCCTTATGCGCTCACGGGGTACGGATTTAAGAATATCCGGAGAATTGACTATTATTACGGGACTTTGAGAAAACGGCTCTTTAAGTGTGTTGCCCGAGTCTATTTTTCCGAAAAATGATTGGGTTACACCGTCGATTGTTATTTCAACATTGCAATAATAGCTCTGCGGAAGGCTTTTTGGCGATATACGCTGCAAAACGGTAATTGTCAAATATGCCGCGGACGTAAACAGTATCAGTAGCAAAGGAGATATTTCAGCGTAAATTACACCGTTTTGAATAAGCAAATAGTTTGATAGAAACGTACTGCACAAAAAATATGTAAATCCGCACATGGCAAACGATATCCCGAAAAACACAGCCCACAGCCTTAAAAATATTTTTATGGGCTTTTTAAGAGAAGAAGCAAAAACCGTTGCCGCGGATGTAACAAGCTTTAGTAAAAGATCAACTGCAACAGGCATAGGGGGCAGCAGTATGATAAGAGACAAAACCGCGCCCGCAGCCGCACCCCTTAACAATACAAGATTTGAAGCCTTGCACTTTACATATTTAAAGCTGAATGACAAAATGTAATAGTTTATTATAAGGTTAATACATATTAGAATATCTACATATATTGTTACGGTCATAAAAAGCACCCCGAAGCACCTTTGCTTTGCGTATATTATCCCACTTGTACGCGGGTATAAATGTCATATTATGAGAAATGATTATATTATTTTTTTGTTGTGACAGTTGCACAAAATAATTCTTACAAAATATGCAACTTACATAAAACGCCTTATTGACAAACAATACAAAAAATACTATAATAGTTAGCAAACTAACTTTTGCGGGTGGACTATGAATAAGCGACTTATATATGAGGTAAAAGCCGTGTCTAACATTGTTAAAAGAACCATTGACGGCAGGCTTTCAAAAGATTTGAAATATGAACAGTTAACAACTTCTCAGTGCAAAATACTTAATTATTTGTCGGCAAATGAAGATAGCGACATATATCAAAAGGATATTGAAAAGGTGTTTTCGATAAGACGCTCCACAGCTACAAAAACCTTGCAGCTTATGGAGAAAAACGGATTGTTGCTCCGCGCGTATTCAAGCAAAGATGCACGGCTCAAAAAACTTATTTTAACCGATAAAGCAAAAGCCCTTGCAAAAAATATAAGTGAAGTTGTAAATGAAATAGAAGCAAAAGCAGAAAACGGCGTAACAGAGCAGGAAAAAGAACTGTTCTTAAGCATTATGGAAAAAATAAAAAATAATCTTTCCGATTAAGTCTACGAAAAGAGGAAAAACAATGATAAAAAAATTATCGGGCTCGATAAGAGAATACAAATTGCAAACTATCTTATCACCCTTGTTTATGATAGGCGAAGCAATAATGGAGACGCTTATGCCGTTTATATTGGCAAAGCTCGTTAATGAGATACAGGCAGGTTGCGGTATAGATACAATAATGAGTTACGGCGCGGTTTTGGTCACAATGGCGTTTGTTTCACTTGCTTTCGGTGGATTCGGCGGTTTTGTGGCATCAAAGGCTTCTGCAGGATTTGCCAAAAATCTGCGTTATGATATTTTCAGCAGAATACAGCAGTTTTCGTTTGAAAACATAGACAAATTCTCGTCATCCTCGTTGGTAACACGAATGACGACCGATATATCCAATGTTCAAATGGCGTATATGGTTATAATAAGGCTTGCGATAAGAGCGCCGCTTATGATGATTTTCGCGATAATTATGGCGGCGTATATGGGCGGCAAACTGTCTGTTATGTTCGTTGTTATTCTTCCAATATTAACTGCAGGTCTAATACTTATAGGCTACAAAGCGTTACCTTCTTTTAAAAAAGTTTTCAAAAAATATGATAAGCTCAACGAATCCATAGAAGAAAACGTTATGGCGATGCGCGCTGTAAAGGCGTTTAACAGAGAAAGTTACGAAAAAAACAAATTTGAAAAAGCGTCCGATGATATTTGTAAAGATTTTACCCGCGCGGAGAGAATCATCTCATGCACCGCGCCGCTGTTTCAAACATGTGTTTATTCGGTAATGGCGGTTGTGCTTGTGTTGGGCTCAAAGATAATTATTGAGACAACGGGTCTGGCAATGAACGTAGGTCAGCTTTCGTCTATGGTTACATACGGATTTCAGATACTCATTTCGCTGAATATGCTTTCCATGGTGTATGTAATGATAACAATGTCATCGGAATCGGCACACAGAATAGCCGAAGTACTTGACGAGATGCCGACTTTGCACAATCCCGAAAAACCCGTTTATGAGGTGAAAGACGGAAGCATAGATTTTGACAGTGTAAGCTTCAAATACAACAAACAGGCAAAAAAATACGCCTTATCAGATGTTGATTTGCACATAAAATCCGGAGAGACCGTAGGCGTTATAGGTTCCACAGGCTCGGCAAAAACGACACTTGTACAGCTTATCCCCCGTTTATATGACGTGACCGAGGGAGAATTAAAAGTCGGCGGTATAAACGTAATGGATTACGACCTTGACTCACTGAGAAATCAGGTCGCAGTGGTTTTACAAAAGAACCTTTTGTTTTCCGGTACAATAAAGGACAATCTGCGTTGGGGCAATAATAACGCTACCGATGAAGAGATAGCAAACGCCTGCAAGCTCGCCTGCGCCGATGAATTTATATCGAATTTTCCCGAAGGGTATGATACTTGGATAGAGCAAGGCGGAACGAATGTTTCGGGCGGACAGAAGCAGCGTTTGTGTATTGCGAGGGCGTTGCTTAAAAACCCGAAAATACTCATTCTTGACGACTCTACAAGCGCAGTAGATATGAAAACAGACGCAATAATAAGAGAAAGCTTTAAGAAATACATACCCGAAACCACAAAGATAATTATTGCGCAGAGAATAGCTTCCGTTATGGACGCGGACAAAATAGTGATAATGAATTCGGGCAAGATAGAGGCTGTGGGAACACATGAAGAGCTATTGAAGAGCAACAAAATTTACAGAGAAACATATGAACAGCAGACAAACGGGGGTGATGTTGATGAATAAAAGCAAAAATCTCCCCAAACATTTGCCGCAAGAGGCTAAAATGCGCGAAAAACCCCAAAAAGGCACTATCGGCAGAATTATAAAACTGTTGTTTAAATTCTATCCGCGCCTTATTCCGCTTACGGCACTGTGCATTATATTTTCCGCAATAGTATCATCAATACCCGCGCTGTTTTTGCAAAAGGTAACCGCGATAGTAGAGCAATACTTTAAAAGCGGAGATTGGTCAGGCGCAAAGCAGGAAATAATTCCGCAGGTTCTTTTGCTTATCGGACTTTATATTGTTTCGGTAATATCCATAACTCTTTACACACAGCTTATGGCATATATTACGCAGGGATTTCTCAATAAGCTCAGAAAAAGTATGTTCAACGGTATGCAAGACCTTGAAATTCGCTATTTTGATACAAACAAGCACGGCGATATAATGAGCCATTACACTAACGACATAGACTCAATACGCCAGCTTGTTTCTCAGGCTTTCCCCACAATGTTGCAATCATCGGTTATCGTTGTTACGGTGCTTTCCATAATGATTTATTTCAGCGTGTGGATGACGCTGCTTGTACTGTTTGGCGTTGCTGTTATGCTTATCGTTTCCAAAAAGGTCGGCGGCGGCTCGGCAAAATATTTTATAAGACAGCAGCAATCAATGGGTAAAACCGAGGGTTATGTTCAGGAAATGATGAACGGCCAAAAGGTCGTTAAGGTATTTTGCCACGAAGAGGAGAGCAAAAAGGAATTCAGTGAGATCAACGACGCGCTTTTCAACGACAGCTTTAAAGCGCACGCGTACGCAAGCATACTGGGCCCCGTAATTATGAATATAGGCAACATTTTATATGTTTTCGCTGCGCTTTTGGGCGGTCTTTTGCTCGCGTTTAAGGTGCCGAATTTAAGCATCTCCGGAATGACTTTCGGAGTAAGTATAATAGTACCGTTCCTTAATATGACAAAGCAGTTTACGGGAAACATAAACCAGCTTTCACAGCAGGTGAATTCCATAGTAATGGCTATGGCGGGA
The DNA here is from genome assembly GCA_024690965.1 of Clostridiales bacterium. Taxonomy (GTDB): domain Bacteria; phylum Bacillota; class Clostridia; order Oscillospirales; family Acutalibacteraceae; genus JAEEHZ01. Next base: position 74,980 of record JAILOG010000006.1, on the reverse strand, counting down.
GCAAGCCGTGTGTTCGCGCTTATGGATCAGCCGGCGGAAGAGGACAACGGTTACGTAACCCTTGTTAACGCGGAAATTGACGACAAAGGCAATATAACCGAAACGGATGCACACACCGGCAAGTGGGCATGGAAGCATCCCCACGGCGACGGTACGCTTACATATACACAGCTTAGGGGCCATATCGTTTTTGATGATGTGGATTTTGCGTATGAGGAAGGAAAAACCATTCTTCACAACATTTCTTTATATGCGGAGCCGGGTAACAAAATAGCGTTTGTAGGCGCGACAGGCGCGGGCAAGACTACTATTACAAATTTGATAAACAGGTTTTACGATATTGAGGACGGAAAAATACGCTACGACGGCATTAATATAAACAAAATAAAAAAAGCCGACTTGCGGCGTTCACTCGGCATCGTTTTGCAGGATGTTAACCTGTTTACCGGTACGGTTATGGATAACATAAAATACGGAAACCCCGACGCCACGGAAGAACAGGTATACGCCGCCGCAAGGCTCGCAAACGCCGATGATTTTATAAGACGTTTGCCTAACGGTTACGATACAATGCTAACGTCAAACGGAGCAAACCTTTCTCAGGGACAGCGTCAGCTTATCTCAATAGCAAGGGCGGCTGTTGCCGATCCGCCTGTTATGATATTGGATGAGGCTACTTCTTCAATAGACACAAGAACAGAAAGCCTTGTTCAAAAGGGTATGGACGGACTTATGAAGGGCAGAACGGTATTTGTAATTGCGCACAGACTATCGACAGTTAAGAATTCCGATGTTATAATGGTACTTGAGCACGGAAGAATAATAGAAAGAGGCACACACGAAAAGCTTATTGAGCAGAAGGGAAAATATTATCAGCTTTACACGGGCGCCTTTGAGCTTGAGTGATTTTTATTAAAATACTATTATTGGAGGAACGACAAAAATGTCTGACGACTTAAGCGGACGATCTACGCTTATCAAAAAAACAAAAGAACAGGAAAAGAAGCAATCGGTATTATCTAAAATTTTCGGAATTAAACAAAAAGAAGTTACGGAAGAGGAAATCTTGGAAATAGCCGATGACGCGCGCCTTACTGGAGCTATCGACGACAACACACGTAAGCTTATAGAGCGTGTTATACACTTTGCGGATATGAACGTGGGCGATATTATGACCCACAGAACGGAAATGACAGCCATAGAGGATGACAAGTCCATAGGCGAGCTTGTCGCGTTGGCAATAGAATCGGGCAGATCGCGTATTCCCGTTTATCACGAAGATATAGACAGTATTGTCGGCGCGGTGCTTGTAAAAGATTTGCTCAAATATGTCGGTAGGGACGACGCCGACAAATTCAAAATCACCGATATTATGCGTTCGGTGCTGTTTATACCTTCTTCTAAGGTCTGCAGCGAGCTATTTTCCGAGATGACTTCCAAAAAGACTCAGCTTGCCGTTGTTGTGGATGAATACGGCGGAACCGAGGGGCTTATAACAATGGAAGATATGTTAGAAGCAATTGTGGGCGAAATACAGGATGAATATGACGAGGAAGAGGAAAACATAGTTAAGATTTCCGATAATGTGTTTACTCTTGACGGTGCAACCGACATTGAAGAGCTCGAGGAACTGATAGATGAAACGATTCCTCATAACGACTGCGATACTGTCGCGGGGCTTATGCTTGACGCTTTAGGCGGCTTTCCTGCCGAAAACGAGCATCCGCAGGTAATACTTGATAATCTCAGGCTTACGGCGGACGAAATAGAGGACCGCAGGATCACAAAAATAACGGTAGAGATAATAGATAATAAGACGGGAGACGGTGACTTATGAACCTTAATTTAGAGGGTAAAAATGTTCTTGTTGTCGGCGCAAGCAAAGGCATAGGCAAGGCAATAGCGCTTGGCTTTGCAGAGGAGAAATCAAAGGTTACGGCAGTGGCACGCTCGGGCGAATTGCTCGAACAATTGAAAAGCGAAGCCGCAGGGCTTGGTTGCAACTCATTTAATTGCGAAATCAAAGATATAATGGAGTGCGATACTAAAGCTTTTGCGAAAGAGCTTATGGAGAAATACGGTGAATTTGACGTTGTTGTGCATAATGTAGGCGGTTCCTTGATAAGCAGAAATCACTTGGGCGGACAGGAAGACTGGAATTATGCGCTGAAATTCAACGCTGTTGCGGCGATAGATATGAACAGCGTGCTTATTCCGCCTATGACAGAAAAAAAGTGGGGCAGGGTGATACATATATCATCCATTTCCGCCAATATGCTCAGGGGTAACCCGTTATATGCCTCCGCAAAAGCCTTTTTGAACGCGTATGTTACCACTGTGGGCAGATGTCTCGCAAAAGACGGCATTGTTATGAGCGGTGTTATGCCCGGAGCGGTGGCTTTTGAAGGCAGCTATTGGAATAATTATACAAGGACCGATCCGGCGAGATGCGAAGACTTTTTGCGCCACCACCAGGCGATAAACAGATTCGGCACGCCAAAGGAAATTGCAGACGTGGTGCTGTTTATGGCAAGCGAGCAGGCGTCTTTTATGCCCTCGGCGCTTATACCCGTAGACGGGGCTAATATGTGATATGAAAAGCGTTTATGTTTTTTATGTTTTAAAAGCCGCCGCAAAGAGAATATTTCTCTTTTTGTTAATATTTGTTTTAACGTTGGGATTTTATATATCGGTAGACCAGGCGCGACTTACGGTCTCGGAATATGACTATGCCACAGATAAAACAAACGCGTCTTTTAAATTTGTTATGATTGCCGATCTTCATAATAAGCAATTCGGTAAAGACAATGAACGTCTAATAGCAAAAATAGCGGAACAAGATCCCGAGTTTGTTATAATTGCAGGCGATATGGTGCTTAAGGAAGAAAAAGATCTGTCAGTCGCGCAAAAACTTGTAAAACAGCTCAGTGAGCTTTGCCCTGTTTATTACACATTCGGAAACCATGAGCTGGAGGTCAGATCCGATTATGATGTTGAGTATGTAATGACGCAGGCAGGCGCGACCGTGCTTAATAACAAAATGATAAAATATTCAGTTGACGGTGATGAGATAATAATTGGCGGATTAAGGAATTTTCCGTTTTACGAACAATATGCACCCAAATTTGAGAATGAGGAAAGGTATTTTCTTGAAGATTTTATAGGAGCGGAAAAAGACGCTTTCAGTTTGCTTATATGCCATTATCCCGAGGCGTACTGTTGGCAGCTTAAAGAATTTGACATAGACCTTATGCTTGCGGGCCACGCCCACGGCGGAATAGTCAGAATACCCTTTTTGGGAGGAGTTTATGTTCCCGACAGAGGGTGGTTCGGCGGGTATGACAAAGGGTTTTATAAAACCGATACCGCAACAATGCTTGTAACAACGGGATTGGGGGTATCGGGATTTATACCGAGAATAAATAACCCTCCCGAAATATGTGTGGTTAATGTTAATCCGTAAAATCGAGAATAATATATTCAGGCGGCTCTTTCAATTAATCTGAAAGAGCCGCCGTGCTTTTACTTTAACTTATTTCTGCCTGTTGCATAGTCTATTTCTATTCCCGGCTGTACGTTATACACAAAAACATTGAAGCATATTCCGTCACCGTCATCTTCTATTGAGCGTGCCTGCATATGTACGCCGTCAGCTAAAAGATTGCTGCCCGAGAATATTGGCGTTACTTCGTATAAAACGTGATTGCCCGTTTCGCGGATATAGTCGCCTGTCATTTCTTCAAACGGGAGCATACCTTGAACATTCATATAGCGCGTGCCTGTTATCAGGTTTCGTTCGTTTGCGTTTTCTCCTGTGAGCTGATAAGCTATAAGGTGACAGCGGTTGTATAAATACTTTCCGTCAACAATATCATATTTTGATTTTTGCCAGCCCGTGGGTTTAACGGACCCAATGCTTCCGCGCTTTTCGGTGGGCATTATGTCTTTGCCTATGCAGGCTATCGTATATGTGCACCTGCCGAGAGAATCAAGCTTGCCGTATTGCTCATAAGATTTTGGCGTAAGGTCAGACGGCTCAAAATCGGGAACGTTGTCGTCTATAACAACATAAGGCGAGCCCGAATAGGGCGGGATATCGTCAAGCGGGAACGATTTATCGTCAGAAAAGAAGTAACCGCAAATCAATATTACAACCGCTAAAATAAGCGGAAATATGTAACGTTTATATTTCTTCAACGTGTATATACCTCCCGTGTTATCTTTTTGTGAGAATTGCCTTGAAATTCAAAACTATCTGCAAGTGTCCAATCGCCGTTATTCAAATCAATGTCAAACCAAAAATCGGCAGGGTAGACCTTGTTCCATTTGTAAATGATTATTGTATCAGCATATTTTTCAAAAAGTGAAACCTTATCTTTTTCAATGAACACCGCAGAGTTTTTTTCGGCTTCTTCTATGCTTGAAATTATAGTTATTCTATCTGAAAAATCCGCGAAAAGACGCGCGGAGTAACCAAATACGCAAAGTGATTCTCCGTCTTCTAAATTTGCTATTATGTCGGCAGTCAATAATTTGTCACGGCTTTGCCTTCTGCCGCCGAAAAGCATACCGTTGTTGTCATCAATACAAGCTATAATTTTCATAGTGATATGATACGACAATTTTTTGATTTTGTAAAGAAAAAACCTGTTTTTAGTTGACAATGTTCGACATTGTGATATAATTAACAGGTAAATTAAATATGACTTATCAAGAGTGACTGAGGGAACAGGCCCTGTGAAGTCCGGCAACCTGCAAAGTAAGGTGCCAAATCCTGCGGGTGAACCGAAAGATGAGTTTTTCAGAACCTTTCAAGCTCGCGGCTTGAGGGGTAATTTTTTTGGAGAGGATATGGTTACAATGATAAAACGTTTGTTTACTTCGGAGTCTGTTACGGAGGGGCATCCCGATAAAATATGCGACTGCGTTTCAGACGCGGTTTTAGACGCTATATTGGAGCTTGACAAAAACGCTCATGTTGCGTGCGAGACTACCGTTACAACAGGTATGGTACACGTTATGGGAGAAATAACAACAGACTGTTACGTTGACATTCAGCAAATTGCCCGTGACGTTATAAAGCAGATAGGCTACGATAACCCCGAAAGCGGATTTAACGGCAACACCTGCGCCGTGCTTACGTCTATCGACTCGCAGTCTGATGATATAGCTCTCGGTGTAAATGAGTCGTATGAGCACAAAGAGGGCGAAAGCGACGAAAAAAATCTCATCGGCGCCGGCGATCAGGGGCTGATGTTCGGCTTTGCCTGCAACGAGACGCCTGAGCTTATGCCTATGCCGATATCGCTTGCGCACAAGCTTTCAAAAAGGCTTACGGAAGTGAGAAAAAACGGCACGCTCGCGTATTTGCGCCCCGACGGAAAAACACAGGTCACAATAGAATATGACGATGAAAAACCAGTGCGTGTGGATACAATTGTTATTTCATCTCAGCACAGCGAAAAAGTAAGCCTTGAGAAAATACGCGCCGATATTAAAAAATATGTTATCGACGCGGTTATTCCCGAAGGATTTATGGATGCGAATACAAAAATATTTATTAACCCCACAGGACGTTTTGTTATAGGCGGTCCCGTAGGTGACAGCGGACTTACCGGCAGAAAAATAATAGTAGACACATACGGAGGATATGCCCGTCACGGCGGCGGCGCATTCAGCGGCAAAGACCCCACAAAGGTTGACCGTAGCGCAGCTTACGCGGCAAGGCATATTGCAAAAAATATCGTAGGGGCAAAGCTTGCCGAAAAGTGCGAAGTTCAGCTCGCTTACGCAATAGGTGTAGCGAAGCCTGTTTCAATTGCCGTTAACACATTTGGAACGGGGGTTGTATCGGACGATAAGCTTGCCTATGCGGTGAACAAGGTCTTTGATTTAAGACCTGCCGCAATTATAGAAAACCTGAAGCTTAAAGAAACCAAATATTTGCCCACGGCGGCTTACGGACATTTCGGACGTGACGACCTTGACGTAATGTGGGAAAAGCTTGACAAAGCCGAACAACTGAAAAAAGCCCTTAATATGTAATAATTATCTAAAGCATTGTAAACGTGTTGTAATAATGGATACAATGCTTTAACTATTGTTTACAAGTAAATTTATTTGTAGTAAAATTTATTGGATAGAATATGAAAGTGAGGTAGAATCACTATGAGCGCCAATAGATTCAATCTGCGAAGCACAGCGTGCAGTATGCATTGCTCCGTAAGCAGAAAAACTACAGACAGCTTTTATATAAATTCTCAGGTGCCGGGGGCTTATCTTGCGGATAACACACAGCTGGAAGCGGCGCCGACATTACAGCAGGGAGTTTTTGCCGTTTTTTCTGGACTTGCGGTAGGCGACAAATCAAAAGTTAAAGCGATAGACGAGTTTAAAGACAGCATAATAAATGCCGGAACAGTAGCGGTGAACGCCTGTGCGGAGTCGCTTAGGGAAACGCTTAAAGACAGCGGAAATTTCGGCTTCGCCATGGTTAAGGTAAAGGACGACATAGCGCAGATATATTACAGAGGCGACTGTACCGTATATATTTACCGTAACAAAAAGGCGATTCCGCTTACCGACATAAGCAAGTTGGACAAAACGGATAAAGACGACAACGAAAAGGAAGAAAACGAGGCAAAGATAAATTTCACGCCTGAATTTAAGTTCATAGAAGGCGACGCGCTTATATTATCTACACAGGGAGTAAGGGAAAAGCTTTCATCTGCCGTTATAGCCCACATAATGAGCAAGACTGTTACAAGCAAGGCAGCCGCACAGTCTATTGTGCTTAGCGCTAATGAAAACCATTGCGTGAACGATGCGACAGCGATCGTTGTAAGGGCTTTTGCACGCGATAACGTGGGCAAAAAAGACGCAGACTCTCAAAAAGCAAAAATTGAAAACATATCATCAAGTAAAAGCGCCGCGGAGAAAAAGAGCGAATACACAAATTTTGTTGTAAGCGGCGACGAGGACACAAAACACATTTACACGTCTCTCACAGATGAAACAAACGACAGGAAAAATGACGATTATCACTTGGGCCTGAGCAACGCGGCATGGTTCATTATCGGCGTTTTAACCGCTGCGCTCGGTGTTATAGCAGGGCTTATAGTGCTCATAGTATAAGTGAGGTGCAATAAAATGGCGGCAAAAAGAAGAAATAAATATTTTCTTGTGTATATTATGATCATTGTGTTTCTTGTATCTTTTTTTGCAACGGTGGGCATAGGCAAACTGCTTGACCCGCAAAAAACTCCTGCTGTGTATTCAGACAGCGAGGATGCTTCGGTCGTTTCCTATACTTTCACCCAAAGCGATACGGAAAGCGACACACAAACAGACGCTTTGTCCGACTCCGATTTTGACAATACGGAAAGCGACACGGTAGATACGGAAAGCGATACGCAGGGCAACCAAATCCCCGATGATCAGCAACCCGAACAGCTTACGCAAATGCTTAAAGACGGAGGAGTAAAATACAGCGACATAAAGGGTAAACAGTTGATTCTTGTCAGCACTAACAGTGTTTACGCAAATGTGTATTGCTACGAAAAGCAATCAAACGGCGAATGGAAAGAAAAGTATAACTATTCAGACGGATATATCGGATATTGGGGCGTTGCCGCTTCTCCCGCTCAGAACAGCCAAAACACACCTTCGGGATTGTTTGGTATAGGTGAAGCTTTCGGCTTTGGCGAAAGTGTTGATACAAAACTTGATTATTTTGAGATAAAGACAGATACTTATTGGGTAACCGATAAAAACTCCGATAAATACAATACCCACGTTGAAGGCAACGACGGCAGTTGGTCGGGAGCTGTTTCCATGTATGATGAAGCGTATACTTACGGTGCGGTAATTGAGAATACGGGAAGCGTAGCAGGCGTATTTCTTTGCTGCGGAACAGAATGTACATCAAGAGATGTTGCAATGTCCGAAGAACATATAAAAGAAGTACTGTCTTGGCTTGATAAATCCTGTTCACCGCAGATACTCATATATTAATCTGTTTTAAGGGGAAGAATTATGTCAGCGCTCTTTTTTGCCGATAAAATCAGCACTTACCACACAATTACAGGGGAAGACGCTGACCATATTTCTCGCTCGCTGAGAATGAAGCCCGGCGAAATGATAACTATAGCGACGTCGGACGGCTTTTTTAATGAGTGTGAAATAATAGAAATTACATCGGATTCAGTCAAAGTAAAGGTTAAAGACGTTAACAAAAACGCCGCCGAGCCGAATATAAAAGTAACCCTTTTTCAGGCTCTGATAAAAAGCGATAAAATTGATACCGTAATACAAAAAGCGGTAGAGCTCGGTGTTTATGAGATAGTGCCGATAATTACGGACAGGTGCATTTCACGCCCCGACGAAAAAACGCTCGCAAAAAAGACAGCCCGATGGCAGAAAATAGCAAAGAACGCCGCAATGCAGTCTCGGCGGGGGATAATACCGTGCATAAAACCGCTTATGACATTGCGTGAGGCCGCGCAGTATGCCCAAAGTCTTGATAAAGCTATTGTATATTACGAAAAAGGCGGAGAAAAAACAGACTCGCTCATAGATAAAAACACATCTTCGCTTGGTGTGTTTGTGGGTAGTGAGGGCGGATTTGATGACAAAGAGATCAAATACCTTAATGAAAATAATATTAATAGCGCCACATTGGGCAACAGGATTTTAAGAACGGAAACAGCGCCTTTGGCGGCGCTGTGCATAATAATGCACATAACGGATAATATGTAAACAATAATGAAAAGGGGAGTGTTATATGCCCCAAATAAACAACAATTGTATTGTAACGCTTGAAAGCCGCCAAATAATGCTTGGAGACGAAGAAGTAACTTCAATAAGCGTGCCTGCAGCAAAAACAAAGCGAAACGGCAAAACGTATATAAGCTACACGGTCTATTATGACGACGCGGAGGAATGGGAAAACAAAGAAATACTCAAAATTGTTTCCGGCGAATGCATAGAGCTTATAAGACAAGGCTTTCTGAAAGCGAAAATGGTTTTTAAAAAGGGAGAAACAACAGTTTGTGATTACACAAGCCCCGCGGGAAAAATGATATTGAGTGTAGATACGCTTGATTTGGTAATCAAAGATATCCCGGAGCTTACACAAATAGATTTAAAATACAAAATAGAGCTTGACAGCGACGCCGAAATACTTGTATATTTTAAATTTACCGCACAGCACGGCGAGCTGAACGAGAAAGGAAGTATATAACGATGTACACTTCGCAAAAGGCTGTTTTACAAATAAGAACAGCTATAGATAATGCCGTAAAAGCGGCGCAGAAAAAGAATATTCTCGCAGATGCGCAAATGCCTCAGTTTATTGTTGAGCGCCCAGCTGATAAATCGCACGGAGATTTCGCGTCTAACGCCGCGATGGCTTCTGCGGGCGCGTTTAAAACAGCGCCTATAAGAATAGCGCAGGCGATCAAAGAAAACATAAGTTTTGACGGTACTCTTATAGACAAATGTGAGATAGCGGGTCCCGGATTTTTGAATTTCTTTTTAAAGCCGCAATATTACGCGGATGTGTTAAAAGAAATTGAGCAAGACGGCAAAAATTACGGTTCATCAGACTACGGCAGTGGGAAAAAGGTAATGGTGGAGTTTATCTCCGCTAACCCCACGGGGCCTATGCATATGGGAAACGCCAGAGGCGGAGCATTGGGCGATTGTCTTTCGGGCGTTCTTGGCAAGGCGGGATATAAGGTTTGGCGTGAGTTTTACGTAAACGACGCGGGAAACCAAATAGAAAAATTCGCCAATTCTCTCAATGCAAGATATTTGCAGATATTTGACAGCTCGGTTGAATTCCCCGAGGACGGATATCAAGGCGGAGACATAATTGACCACGCAAAAGCTTTTGCTGAGATAAACAAAGATAAATATGTAAACGTACCCGAAGAAGAACGCAAGAAAGCGCTTGTAGATTACGCACTTCCTATTAATATAGCAAAAATGCAGTCGGATACGGCAAAGTATAAGATACATTATGACAAATGGTTTTTTGAAAGCGAGCTTCACAACAACGGTGAAGTAAAGGAAATAATAGATATCCTGAAAGAAAAAGGACTCACCTATGAGCAGGACGGAGCCGTGTGGTATAAAAATAAAGAAGTTCTTACAAACAAATTACTTTCTGAGGGAAAATCTCAGGCAGATATTGACAAGCTTGAATTAAAAGATGACGTGCTTGTCAGAAACAATGGAAATCCCACATATTTTGCGGCGGATATCGCTTATCACCGCAACAAGTTTGAAAAACGCGGTTTTGATATATGCGTTGATATTTGGGGCGCGGACCACCATGGACACGTTGCGAGACTTAAAGGCGCAATGGACTCCGTAGGGTGTGACAGCAGCCGCCTGCATATAGTGCTTATGCAGCTTGTAAGGCTTATGAGAAACGGCGAGCTTGTAAGAATGAGTAAGCGCACGGGAAAAGCCATCCAGCTTGGAGATCTGCTTGAAGAAGTGCCGATAGACAGCGCGAGATTCTTGTTTAACACGCGCGAGGCAAACACTCAAATGGATTTTGATATGGACATCGCGGTAAAAGAAGATTCACAAAACCCGGTTTATTACGTTCAATATGCCCACGCGAGAATTTGCAGCATAATAAAAGCGCTTAAAAGCAGCGGAATTGAGCTTAGGCCTTGTAACGATGAAGAACTTATGAAGCTTTGTGAACCCGAAGAAAAAGAACTTATAGATTGTCTTGCTATGTTTGAGGAAGAGATAATCACCTCGGCGAAGAATTTAGACCCGACGATAATCACAAAGTATGTTACTCATTTGGCGACCCTTTTCCACCGCTTTTACAATGCATGCAGAGTAAAGGGCGAGGACAGCGGTCTTACCGCCGCGCGCCTAATGCTGTGCCATTGCACAAAAACAGTTATAGCCTGTGTGCTCGATATGTTCAATATCGAGGCGCCGGAGGTTATGTAAAAACACGCTCAGGCGTGTTTTTTGCCTATGAAAACATAAAATTCATTAGACCTGCGTTTATAATCAGGTGATTGCGCAATAATTATTAAGGTTGTGTATTAAATGAAAGTATTGATATTATCAGCTTCAACGGGCGGTGGACATATGAGCGCCGCTCACGCGTTAAAATCGGTAATAGAAAAGAAAGATTCTTCCTCTCATGCGCAAATCGTAGATTGTATAGAATATGTAAGCCACGCGCTTAATGTGGTCGTATCGGGCGGCTATAAACAGCTTGTAACAAAAACGCCCGCGCTTTTCGGCGCGCTGTACCGCTCCACCAATAAGCAAAATTCTTTGAACGGCATAGCCGAGCATATCATAGCGAAGTTCAGCAAAAGGCTTTTGCCTTTGTTAAGAGATTTTAAACCTGACGCTATTGTGTCTACACACGCGTTTGCCGGCGAAATGATGGCTGAGCTTAAAAAGATGTATAATTTAGACATACCGCTTATAAGCATAATTACCGACTTCGCTCCGCATATGATGTATCTGCACCCTAATATTACAAAATATGTTGTTTCGAGCGAGAAAATGCAGGACGAGCTTTGCAATCTCGGTGTGGATAAAGACAGGATAATGGTTCTCGGAATACCGATAAAAGACGAATTTTATGAGGAAACCGACAAAAAAGCCGAATTGGAAAGCATGGGGCTTAATGCTGATTTGCCTACGCTGCTTATTATGGCAGGCAGCTTCGGCGTTACCGATATATTAAAACTGTACGCCGAAATTAACACATCCGAGACCGATTTTCAGATAATAGTGATAACAGGCAAAAATCAAAAGCTTTATAACGCTTTCAGCATATTTTTGGGTCAGAATACGCCCGATGAAATGACAGATTTCAAAAAGAGCATAAATGAGCTCAAGCTTAAGTATAAGCTTGGTTCCAAAATGGCTAAAAGTCCCAAAAAAACAGTACTTATTTACTACACAAACGAAGTAAATAAATATATGCATATCTCCGATATGATAGTTACAAAGCCGGGCGGACTTACCGTTTCGGAAAGCCTGGCAAGCGGATTGCCTCTTGCTATATTCAAAGCGTTCCCCGGGCAGGAGGAAGATAATTCCCAATTTCTTATCAGCAATAACGCGGCGGTGAAAATAGATAAGAATAATTGCCGTCAAATAGTGGACGGACTTTTGAACGATAAAGATAAGCTGAGCGAAATGAAGGAAAACTGTAAGCGTGTAAGCAAATACAGATCTGCGGAAAGCTTATATAACGAGCTTTGCCAAATACTTAAATAAATATAATGACAAAGCGCAAAAACTGTGATATAATTGCACGGTAATAATTATAAGGACGTGATTTTATTGGTAACAAAGGCATTTGACGCAATAAACGTGAAGCTTTATAAGGCGCTTGAGCCAAAAGGATATAAAAGACAAAACGTAAGCAATTCCGGTGATGATAATTTAAGCTCGCTTTACATAAGCGAAAATCTTGCTTACAGCGTAGTGTACGAAAAAGAAAAAAAGCATATGATTTTGAGAAGCTGTGCTGTGTCAGAAGGTGAACCCGACAACGAATGGAAGAAGCTTTCAACCTGGATATTTGACCCTGCCGCAGATGATCTTAAACACGCCGACGATATCGCGCGCGATTTTATAGACACTGTTGATACCGATAAAAAGGTCGTTTTAAAACAGCAACGCAAGCGCGTAAAGGGCGAGGACGGAAACGGCGATCCCATTTTCTTTTACAAAAGACTTGTAACGGTTTTCCCGGAGCTTAAAGATGAAATAAAATATGAAGAAATGAACTTTGTTCCGTTCAGGGCAGTTACATTCGGAAGAGAACACGTTGTTTCAAAAGTAAACGCCTTACTTAAATCAAAAGACAAAGCGACGATTAAAAAGCTTGCAGAGGTGCTTTGCAATCAATACGATTACGGTGACTTAAGCGTGCGCTCATGCATAACGATAGTTATATTAAACTCTGTTCCCGATCAGGACAGAGAGATATTAAACGAGTATTTAAATGACGATATGAAAAAAGCTTGGATAAACGCGCTCAAGTTTAAGGACAAAAAGGTAAAACCTGAAAAGGAAAAAGCAAAAAAACGCAGCTTTATATCAGACACTTTGAAAAATGCCCAATAAAAATAAAAAATATAAAAAAATCCCTTGACGTGGAAAAGAATATGTGATAATATATCTTCACCTCGAAAAAGGGGTTTATTTTTTTGTGCCCTTTTGAGGGAGGCTAAAATTACCGATAAAACGGGAGGTGCCGCTACAATGAGAGTGAAAATTACATTGGCCTGCACAGAGTGCAAACAACGCAACTACAACACTATGAAAAACAAAAAGAACGATCCTGATAGGCTCGAAATGGACAAGTATTGCAGATTTTGCAAAAAGCATACTCTGCACAAAGAAACAAAGTAAGCGGAGGGAAATATCTTATGGGTGACAAAAAAGCAGAAAAGACTGCTGTGGCTAAAAAGGCCGAAAAAGCCGATAAAAAACCGGGCAAGCTTGCTGCCATCGGAAAATATTTCCGCGCGTGCTGGGGAGAAGTCAAGAAGATCGTATGGCCTACCCCAAAGGCAACATTCAAGAACACAGGCGTTGTTCTTGCAATAGTTATAATTGCCGGTTTGTTCATTTTTGCTTTGGACCGCGGACTGTATGCCCTTTTACAGCTTGTAATGAATATAAGTGTAAGCTGATAAAAGGAGGAACAAGCATATTATGGCCGGAGAGCTGAAATGGTACGTTGTTCATACCTATTCGGGTTATGAAAACAAGGTTAAAAGCAACCTTGAAAAAACAGTGGAAAATCGCGGACTCCAAGATTTGATTTCCGACGTAAGGGTTCCCACCGAGATAGTTGTGGAAACAGTAGACGGAAAACAAAAAGAGGTTGAACGCAAGATTTTTCCGGGATATGTTTTTGTTAAAATGGTGTATACCGACGATACCTGGCACGTTGTAAGAAATATACGCGGATGCACGGGATTTGTCGGACCCGCATCTAAGCCGGTTCCCCTTTCAGAAGAGGAAGTGCGCAAGATGGGCGTAGAGACCAGAGTAGTTGAGGTCAACTACGCAGAGGGAGACAGTGTTCGTATAATAGACGGACCGCTTGATAATTTCATCGGCACAGTGGAAACACTTAATGTCGAAAAGAATCTTGTCAAAGTGATCGTATCTATGTTCGGACGTGAAACTCCGGTAGAGCTTGAGCTTACACAGGTTGAGCTTTACGAATGATTGGCCGCTTATGCGGTCGTTGCTGTGAGGGATCTTTATGGGTCCCCTGTGGGAGGAGCATAAATTCTTTTTAATGTGTTCCGCTTTAACCACGAATTTTGGAGGTGCAAGAGAAAATGGCTCAGAAGGTAACAGGTTTTATTAAGCTGCAGATACCTGCCGGCAAAGCAACACCGGCACCGCCTGTTGGTCCTGCATTAGGTCAACATGGCGTAAACATTATGGCATTTACTAAGGAATTTAATGAACGTACAAAGAACGACGCGGGTCTTATTATACCTGTTGTTATCACCGTTTATGCGGATCGTTCATTTACATTCATCACAAAAACTCCCCCCGCCGCCGTTCTTATCAAAAAGGCTTGCGGCATAGAGAGTGGCTCGGGCGTACCTAACAAAACAAAGGTAGCCAAAATAACCCGTGAACAGGTCAGAAAGATTGCTCAGCAGAAGATGCCCGATTTAAACGCGGCAACTATAGAAACTGCGGAGAGCATGATTGCGGGAACAGCACGCAGTATGGGTGTTGAGGTCGTTGACTGATAATTCCACTCAACAGGGAGGATAATAATGAAACACGGTAAAAAATACGTTGACAGCGTAAAAGCTATCGACAAAGCAAAAGTATATGATATAGACGAAGCTCTTGACTTGTGTGTAAAATCAGCCAAGGCAAAGTTTGACGAAACTGTAGAAGTTCACGTAAAACTCGGCGTAGACGGACGTCACGCAGACCAGCAGGTTAGAGGCGCAATAGTTCTTCCTAACGGAACCGGCAAAACCGTAAGAGTTCTTGCAATCTGCAAGGGCGACAACGAAAAGCTGGCACAGGAAGCAGGCGCGGATTTTGTAGGCGCTGAGGATATGACACAAAAGATCATGTCCGAAGGTTGGACAGACTTTGACGTTCTTGTTACAACACCCGATATGATGGGTCTTGTAGGACGTCTCGGTAAGATCCTCGGTCCCCGCGGTCTTATGCCTAACCCCAAGGCAGGCACCGTTACACCTGATATCGCGAGAGCTATAAACGACGCAAAGGCAGGTAAAATAGAGTACCGTCTTGACAAAACAAATATAATCCACTGCCCCATAGGCAAAGCAAGCTTCGGCAAAGAAAAGCTCAAAGAGAATTTTGATACACTTCTCGGCGCTATAATAAAGGCAAAGCCTGCAGCAGCAAAGGGTCAGTACATCAAAAGCTGTGCCGTTGCCCCCACAATGGGTCCCGGCGTGCGCATCAACCCCGCAAAGATCAGCTGATAATTTTAAAACATTTGAACACCGCCTGCCGTCACGGCTTGGCGGTGTTGCTTTTTATAAAAAACAAATTATTCCAACCAAAATTATTTACGATTCTATTGACAACAGACATATTTTACATTAAAATGTAAACAGTGAGTTGTGATTTGCATGATTCAAATTCAAAATTACTTTTAGGAGGAGATTAAAATGAGAACTTCAAATTTAAAAAACAAAGTTGTTGCTTATTTACTTGTAGCACTTGTGGTTGTGGGTACAATAGCAATAGCCCCTGCGGCTTATGCTTATGTTAACGGAAAGCCTGTTGCCGGCACCACCGAGATAGCGGAAAATTCGCTTGTTATACTTAAAAAGGGCGCTATTAAAGCCGATACAAAAGAAGATATTTCTAATTTGTGGCACGCATTTGGCTTTGAGTTTACTGTTATGGCGCTTGATAAAGAGGCAGGAACAGTTGATATTAAATATAACCTTGAATTCAAAAAGCTCAAAGAATACGGCTTCAACTCAAAGAATATCGTTTCATTGTTGAAAGGATTCGGCGTAGATATATCTAAATGGGAGACCGCGATTACAATCGGTTCAGTTTTCCTTGACAGCGCTTTGGAGGCATTGCCCCCAATACCCGTAGAATACACCGTGTCTATAGATGATGTTACGCTTGTAAAAGACGGTATTAATTCTACCCCTGAAGAGCTTAAGTACATAGGCAAAAAAGCACATATTAACAGAGATTCAGTTGATGTTGACGGAAAAGAAATAAGCAATGTGTTCTGCCTGCTCAACTTTGATATTACAACAGTGGTAGACACAACGGCTCATCTTCAACGCAGAGTAGAAGCCGGTTATATTGCGGAAAGCGGTCTTACCAAAGAGGCGTTCGCGAACGCTGTAGGTTTAGAGGCAGATAATGATATATTCGGCGTTATTTGGGATATTTTGATGACATCGGGTTATACCTTTAACTTTGATGTAGATTTGAAAAACCTGACTGTTGACGGTCTTCCTTCTGATACGGAAACAGAAACCGAGACCGAGACAGAGACGGAAACCGAAACAGATACCACAACAGACACCTCAACCAATACTGAGTCTGAGCAAAAGGCACTTTACGGCGACGTTAACTGCGACGGCTTTGTTAACATGGAAGATGTAACATCTTTGCAGAAGATTATGGCAAATCTGACAACACATCAGAGTTACGGCGCTTGGTCACAGGATAATTCAGACGCAAATCATGACTTCAAGGTTAATATGGAAGACGTAACAACTATCCAAAAATATCTCGCACACCTGATCTCTACACTTGACAAAGTGCGCTGATAATTAAAAACAATACGAGCCGAAGGCGAATTGTCGTTTTCGGCTCATATTTTTGAGAAAGCAAGGAGAATTTGTATATGAAAAAAAGAATTATTTCGCTGGTTATTTGTGCGGTGCTTGTATTAAGCCTTATGCCCGTAATGGCTTTTGCAGACGACGGGCTTGATATTGAAGTTAAGTCTTTGGCAGAACTGACAGATGCGCTCAACAAAACAGAGCCTGTCGCAAAGATCACCATAACCGCAGATTTTACCGTTACGGAAGACTGCACTATAAAGTTCGATTCGGAAAAGCTTCCGAATTACTGTAACACACAGGTTATAATTAACGAGGGCGTTACCCTTACAATAGGAGAAGGCGGACAGATAGGCAGCTTTTGGCCTTCTTATGAGGGCGACTGGGAAACACCTCCGCTGCCGAACGGCAAGGTTATTAATAACGGCAAAATAATCGTGGAAAACGACGGCGGTGTTGTTGCCGATTTTGCCGAGAATAACGGTGACGTTACGGTAAAAGACGGCGGTGAGCTTGTTTGCTGCAACGATAACAAAGGCACAATAACCGTAGAAGCAGGCGGTGTATATGAAACGTCTCAGGGTCAAGATTGCCATAATCACGGCACGGTTACAATTTGTGAAGGCGCACAAATGACATCTCGTTTCGGAAGCAGCATCATAAATGAGCAAGACGGTAAAATTGTGCTTGACGGAGAATTCCAATGCGGCTGTGTAAACTATGACAACGCAGACCATATGTGGTTTGAAAATAAGGGTGTTGTAGAGGGACACGGCAATGTGATTCTATACGATGTAAACGGAATGGTCCCTCTCGATAATATAGACGCTTTGGTAGAAAACATGATGGCACAGCTCGGTCAGAAAACGAGATTTGAAAACTGGGACGATATAAACATATACAGACAGATAGTAGCTTCAAGCTTTGAAGAGCTGAAAGGCATTTATGGTGCGGAGCGTACTGTTGCCGGCGAGCAGGTAGAGGGCAACATGGATACGATCGTTGTTTTATCCGGCGATGTTACCGTACCCGGTGGGGAATCAATCAGAGGAATGATTAATCTTATTATTCCCGAAGAATATTCCTTAACAATAGAGGACGGCGGCAGCGTGGAGTCCGGCATTGAAAACAACGGAACGATTACCGTAAAATCAGGCGGCAATCTCAGCACTACAATGGGCGGAGCTATTGTAAATAACGGCGGCACAATTACAATTGAAGAGGGCGCAAAGCTTGTAAGCCAAATGGGCGGCGAGGTTATCAATAATAAGAATTCCGTGCTTATTTTATCGGGCGATTTTTATTGCGGAAGCGTTCACTATGACAATGAAGACCATTTATGGTTTATTAATGAAGGCAGATTCAGCGGAACGGGTACAATATCTGTTTATGATGCACACCCTGAAGACCCCGTAGACAAAGACAAACTCATTGAAGAGCTGAAAGATAGTTTTAATAACAATATTAAAGTTGAAGCAGTGTTTAATGTAATTGTAAACGAAAGCTATACCGATAATGACGGCTCGGGCATATATAAAGCAGGCGAAACTGTTAATATTAAAGTGGGCGAGAGAGACGGTTTTGTATTTGCCGGTTGGAGCACAGAGGATATTGAGCTTGAAAACACCGAGAATACTGAAATCAGCTTTACGATGCCCGAAAAAGACGTTGCAATAACTGCGTTGTGGAAAGAAGGTACAGATACCTCCGATAACACCGATACTTCAACAGATACTTCTACAGATACTTCCACGGATACTTCAACCGATTCAGGAACCGATTCTGAAATTCATATAATTGATGAAGATTATATGTACGGTGATGTTAACTGTGACGGCAAAGTAAATATGGAAGACGTAACAAGCCTGCAAAAGATAATAGCCAAGCTTGCAACACACGAGAGCTACGGTAAAAATTCTAAGGAAAACTCAGATGTAACTCATGATGAAGATGTGAATATGTTGGATGTTACAACCATTCAAAAATACTTGGCAAAGCTAATTTCTTCTCTTGATAATGAGTGGATGGATGCTATAACTGCTTAAACATATAATAAAAAAGGGCTTAATTATAACAGCCCCACACTGTAAAACTAAACAAAAAAGACGCTCAAAAGGTATTTACCTTAATGAGCGTCTTTTTTAAAACATAGCCTTCTCCTTTGATGGGAAGGTGTCAGCGAAGCTGACGGATGAGGGGTAAATAACGGTTTAAGATAACCAAACCGTAGGGGCGAACATCGTTTGTCCGCTATATCGGCTTCCTTGTGTAAAGGGAGCTGTCAGCGCAGCTGACTGAGGGATTGTTATCTAAATTACCATTCTTTAATCCGATTTTTGGGTTATGTATAATAACACGTTTTGCCCTAATGCCGGGCGGGCACTTACTTTGTCTCGCAACAAAGTAAGCAAAATGCGCCAAAGGGACAACCTATCGACGGTTTTCCCTTTGGAATCCCTTTCGCGACCACCCGGGGGGCTGCCGCCCCCCGCTGGGTGGACGAGAGCCCCCTGCTTTGTTCTCGGATGGCTTATTCTGTTATTATAAGCCGGTTTGGAAGAACGCATGGGCTTAATTATAACAGCCCTACACTGTAAAACTCAACAAAAAAGGCGCTCAAAAGGTATTAACCTTAATGAGCGTCTTTATATATTGCAATAAATAATTCGCTTCATGCAATTAAATCTATATGATGATTATATGCAGGTGTATCCGCCGTCGACAGGCAACGCAACGCCGTTTATGTATGCGGAATCTTTTGAGGCAAGGAAAATGGCGGTTGTGTCAAGCTCGCCTTCGTTGCCGTATCTCTCAAGCGGGATCGCTCCTTTTGCGTATTCTTTAAAAGCGGGAGTGTCTAATGTGTCTTTGGTAAGGGGTGTATAGAAGTATCCGGGGCAAATTGCGTTTACGGTTATTCCGTATTTTCCCCATTCGGCGGCAAGCGCACGGGTGAGATTTACAACGCCGCCCTTTGCCGCGTGATACGGTGACGAGCCTGCTATTTTATTTCCCACAAGCCCGTACATTGAAGAAATATTTATGACTCTCCCGTACTTTGCAGGTATCATTGCCGTTTTGGCAACCTCACGTGCCATTTTAAACGTTCCGAACAAATCTACGTTCATTTCATGCTCAAACTGCTCATCGGTTATATCTTCTGCAGGGGCAATGGCGCCTGTTCCCGCATTGTTTATAAGAATATCAATTCTTCCGAAATGTTCAAATATTTTTTTAACGGCGTCTTTGACCATTTGTGTGTCAGTAATATCGCATTTTACGGCAAGCGCGTCTACACCGTATTTTTCTTTTATTTCTCTTACTACATCGTTGAGCATACCCTCGCGCCTTGCGACGGCGGCAATATTGCAGCCCTGGTTTGCGAGAGCCATTGCCATTTGAACGCCCAAGCCCGTCGAGCAACCGGTTATTATTGCGGTCTGCCCTTTTAAATCGAAATAATTTTTCATTTTGACACTCCCTTTTTGTTTTTTGAAAAATTGACCTCCAAAATTTTGAAGGCCAATTCTATACTGTTATTTTGTTATTCTTCGAGATAAGATTTAACAAGGATTTCGAGCATATCATCCCTGTCTATTCGCCTGATAATATTTCTCGCGTTATTATGAGTGGTAATATATGTGGGATCCTCTGATAAAATATAACCGACGATCTGGTTTATGGGATTATATCCCTTTTCTTTCAGGGCGTTATATACGCTTGTAAGGGCAACACGTATTTCGTCGTCACGATTGGTTCCTATACTGAAAATTTGGGTTTCGTCAATCATTATTGCCACCTCCTAATACCAACCAAAATTAATTGTACAATATTTTTTTAATAAATGCAAGCTTTTTATAAAATTTGGTTAAAACGCTGAAATTTTATTATGCTCTCAATTGCGCGCCTAAATCCGCGAGCGCTTTTACGGATTTATCCATAACGGTTTTTATTTGTTCGTCTGTAAGCGTACTTTCTGCACTTCTCAGAGTAATGTTGAAGGCAACGCTCTTTTTGCCCGATTCTACCTGCTTGCCCTGATAAACGTCGAACAATGTAACCTTTTCAAGCAGCTTGCCTGTAGCTTTCTGAATTGCTCGCTCAAGCGTAAGCACGGGAATATTCTCGTCGCAAATTATTGCGATATCACGTGAAACGGCAGGGAATCTCGGAAGCGGGGTATATTTGTGTTCGCTTACCGCAAGCTTAAACAGCATATCAATGTCAAGCTCAAGGCAATATACTCTTTCACCTATTTCAAAGTTTTTACATACTGTCGGGTGAATCTCGCCTATTATTCCTGCTTTTTCACCGTTTATGACAATGTATGCGCTTCTGCCGGGATGGTAAGCGTATTCGCTTTCCGCTCTCTCTATATCGTAATTATTTATGCCTATATTTGAGAGCAGCTCTTCCATAATGCCTTTAATTGTAAAGTAGTCCGCCTGAGCTCCGTACATTCCGCAAATCAGCTTATTAAGTTCATTCGGGAGCTCATTTTCTCCGTTAGGGATATATTCTTTCGCGATTTCAAAAAGATAGGCTTCTTTGTTTCTGTTGTTATAATTTTTGCTTAGTATATCAAGCATTGAAGGCAAGGCGGTAGTGCGCATTATGCTTGTGTCTTCACCTAAAGGATTGCTTATTACAAGAGATTTTCTGAGCCTGTGGCTTTCGGGCATAGTAAGTTTTGAGTATTGCTTGGGACTTATAAACGAATATGTCATTATCTCATTACAGCCCAGGGCGGTCATTGTATCTATTATTCTGTTCTTGAATTTTTGCTCAGGACTGTATTTTCCTTGCGCGCCTCCTGCCACGGCTGTGTCGGGGATATTGTTGTAGCCGTAAAATCTTGCTATTTCTTCCGCAATGTCCGCAAAATGAATAAGGTCGGGCCTGAAGCTCGGTACGGTTATTTCGTAGCCTTCCACTTTGCACTCGATTTTTTCGAGAATTTTTATCATATCCTGTTCAGATAAGTTTGTGGAAAGGAATTTATTTATCTTTTCGGGCTCAAACGAGATCTTTGTTACTCGCGCGTCTGATTTATCGTCCACAATAATTCCGTCCGTTACGTCGCCTGCGTCAAGCATTTCAACAAGCTCGCAGGCGCGCTCCAAAGCGGGAATACAGGAATTAACATCAAGCCCCTTTTCAAAGCGGGAGCTTGCGTCTGTACGCATACCCTGTTCTTTTGCCGTTATTCTCACACTGCTGCCCAAAAAGTTCGCGCTTTCAAAAACTATTGTTGTTGTGTCATCTACTATACCGCTGTATTCTCCGCCCATAACACCTGCAATTGCAACAGGCTTTTCGGCGTCCGCTATTACTAAATTAGAAGATTTAAGGGTTCTCTCTATACCGTCAAGCGTAGTTATCTTTTCGCCTTTAGCGGCATTTCTTATTCTTATTTTTCCGTCTTTGATAAATCTCAGGTCAAAGGCGTGCATAGGCTGACCGTATTCAAGCATAACATAGTTTGTTATATCAACAATGTTATTTATGGGTCTTACGCCCATTGCTCTCAGTCTTTCTCTCATCCAGCGAGGAGAGGACTTGACACGGACGTTTTTAACTATTCGCGCGGCGTAGATTTTGCAAAGCTCCGGGTTTTCGATTTTTACATCGAGCATATTTGTGCAATCTCCGAATCCGCCTTTTACAACGGGTGTGTGGAGCTTAAGGCTTTTATCAAATGTCGCGGCCGCCTCACGCGCAAGACCTATTACGGAGAAGCAGTCGGGTCTGTTTGATGTGATTTCAAACTCAACCGTCAAATCATTAAGTCCCAGTGCTTCTCTTATGTCATCGCCGGGTTTGCAATCTTCCTGTATTACCAGCACGCCTTCTTCGTCGGCGTAAGGGAAGTCGTGCTTTGTAACGCCTATTTCTTCAAGTCCGCAGAACATTCCCAAGCTTAAAACGCCGCGAAGCTTGCCTTTTGTTATTTTTGTGCCGTCCGCGAGTGTAGATTTGTCTTTTGCAACGGGAACAAGATCACCCGGTTTTACATTAGTTGCCGCGGTAACTATTTGTATCGGTTCAGCCTCACCGATATCTACCATACAAACCTTAAGCTTGTCGGCGTCGGGGTGCTTGTCCATAGAAAGTATCTTGCACACAACTACGTTGCTCAGCTTTTCGCCCTCATAGCTCCAGCACTCTACCTTTGAGCCGCTCATTGTCATTGCTTCCGCAAATTCACGTGGGCCTATATCATCTATATCAACAAAGTCTTTAAGCCATTTATAAGATAAATTCATAACAATACACCCTCCTTATTTAAACTGCTTCAAAAAGCGAATGTCATTTTCATAGAAAAGACGGATATCATCTATTCCGTAGCGGCGCATAGCCACTCTCTCCAAACCTAAGCCCAGAGCAAATCCGCTGTATTCGTTGGGGTCTATGCCGCAGTTTTCCAAAACCTTGGGGTGAACCATACCGCAGCCCAAAATTTCTATCCAACCTTCGTTTTTGCAAAGTCTGCAGCCTTTACCGTGACAGCTGAAGCACTGCACGTCGACCTCAGCCGAAGGCTCCGTAAACGGAAAATGGTGAGGACGGAAGCGTACAACGCTGTCCTCTCCGTATAATCTTTTAACAAACGTTTGCAGTGTTCCTTTAAGGTCGGCAAATGTTATGCCTTTGTCAACAACCAAACCCTCTATTTGGTGAAACAGGGGAGAATGAGTCGCGTCCAAAGCGTCGCTGCGGTAAACTCTGCCGGGTGACAGTATTCTTATCGGGGGCTTTTGCTTTTCCATAACACGTACCTGAACAGGAGAGGTTTGCGTTCTAAGCAAAATATTTTCGGTTATATAAAATGTATCCTGTGTATCTCTTGCGGGGTGGTCTTTTGGAATATTAAGAGCTTCAAAGTTATAATAATCCGATTCCACTTCGGGACCTTCCACTATCTCAAATCCCATGCCGACAAATATTTCTTTTATTTCGTCAATGACCGTTTCCAAGGGGTGCTTGTTGCCAAGCGGCATACTTTTACCCGGAAGTGTTATGTCTATTTTTTCTTCTTCAAGCTTTTTTGCAAGCTCATAACTTTCAAGCTCTGCTTTTTTAGTGTCGAGCTTTTGCTCTATATAAGCTCTCACTTCGTTTGCAAGTTGACCTATGACAGGGCGCTCACTTGGGTCAAGCTTTCCCATTTGTTTAAGTATTTGTGTTAACTCGCCTTTTTTGCCGAGTATTTCCACACGAAGTTGTTCCAGTTCGCTTGCTTGTTTTAATTCGCTTAGTTTTTCAGCCGCTTTTGTGCGTATAGCTTCAAGCTGTTGTCTCATATTATCGTCCTTCCTTATGGCTCATATATAAATAAACCCAAAATTTTCAATTATATACTTTAATATTATATCATTATTTATCTGTTTTTCAATAGATTTAAGCCAAATTATTACAATGCCCTAAAAAAACGACCCCCGACAAAGAATGAATAATCTTTGACGGGGGATCGTTTTAATAAGGCTGTGTAAATTATTGCGTATCGGAACCGTTAATAAGTGTATCTGTAAGGGTATCGGTGAGCGTATCGGTCATACTGTCATCAAATCCGTCTCTGATATCGCTTGTAACGTCACTTATTCCGTTGCCTATATCGCTTATAACATCGCTTACAACAGAGCCGCTGCTGTTTGTTGAGGAAGGAGTATTATCCTTTACTTTTCCGTCGTCTGAATTACAGGCGGCAAAGCTGAGCATAATTGCAGCGACCGCAGCCGCGTAAATAATTTTTTTCATATTTTCACTCTCCGTAAAAAAATATCTCTGAAACGCCATTTTAAGCGTAGATTTAACGAAGACACAAAATTAAAATGCCTCTTCATTGAGATTATTATTTACTGAATCTGCAGAATTATGAAAAATATTTTTTTGCTAATACATACTTGTAATTGAATAACTATCCAAAACAAAGGCAACAATACTCTCGGAGGTGCAATTATGTCTGATAAAACAAATAAATCAAATATATTAACAATGCGAAATGCAAAAGGAAAACGCAAATTAAACCGAGGCTTTATTGCCGCGACGGCAGTTTGTTTTGTTGCTGTGGCGGCAGCAGGTATAACCACTTATAAAAATGTAAGCAATTATGTAAATCCCCCCGAAGAGGAAACAAGAATTGTGAGATCTGTGGCGGAAGACAGTGCCGGTGACAGTATAAACGCGAATCACAATTTAAAAGGGATATTTGACAGTGATTCTCACATAACCTCATTACCCGAGATAGTGCGACCTGATACGGAAAGCGAACAAGTAATTGAAACGGATACACAAACTCAAACAGATACCGATTCCGCCGAAGCCGTGACAGAGACCGACAGCGGTATAGAAACCGACTCGTCTAATCAAATAGTAAGTGACACTTATCTTTATCCCACGGGAAAAGAGGTAACAAGAGAATACAGCGGTGACAATCTCATATACTCAAAGACGATGAACGACTGGCGCGTTCATCTCGGTTGCGATTATTATGCCCAAAAGGGTGAAAAGGTAAAACCCATAACAACAGGCACGGTAACTCAAATATATAACGACCCGCTTTACGGCGTAACTGTCGTGATTGACCACGGAAATTCGGTTGTGGCTTATTACAGCGGTCTGGGAAGCACAACTCTTGTAAATGTGGGCGACAGAGTGGAAATAGGCGATTATATAGGCTCTGTAAACGTTGTTCCCAGCGAATCTTTAGATGATCCTCACCTGCACCTGGGCGTAAAGGTAAATGACGAGTGGATCGATCCCGCAGATATTCTTGACACTGAAAATAACGAAGACTAAAAACAATTTGCAAACAAAAACTGCCGCAGATATTAATTTCCGCGGCAGTTTTTTAATAACGCAAAAGTCTAAATCGCTTGTGTTTTTTTTCTTACTGTGATATAATACACTAAAATAGCAGATAATGGATGTAATAGGTGGTGTTCATATGTTTGACGCGTTTATGGGCGTGCTTAGAGGACAGGCAGGAATGTCGGCTTTGTTTTTGTCTTTGGCGGCAGGCTTGATAATAGTGTTTATAGTGCTTCCTTTTCACGAGATGGCACACGGATATGTAGCAAATAAATTGGGAGACCCCACGGCTAAAAACATGGGAAGGCTTACGTTTAACCCACTTGCTCATATAGACCCCATAGGATCTACGCTTTTGGTTTTGTTCGGCTTTGGTTGGGCAAAGCCCGTGCCTGTTAATCCTTATTATTTTCGCAAGCCCAAAAGAGATATGGCGCTCGTTGCGCTTGCAGGTCCCGTTGCAAATCTTATAGCGGCTGTAATAGGCGGTATTTTGTGTAACCTCTATATTTTCCTTTACTACAAAATAGATTTATTTGACGGCTCAAAGCTTCCTTATTATATAGTATCGTTTTTCGTATACTATATTGAGATAAACGTAGTTTTGGCAGTGTTTAACCTTATCCCGTTCCCGCCGCTTGACGGCTCGAGAATCTTGTCTGCGTTTTTGCCCGACAGCGCATATATGGCTCTTGTCAGAAACGAGAGAATATTTTTCGGTGTGCTTATAATTCTTATGATGACGGGTATGTTTTCCGTGATAATAGGTATTCCGACAAGCGTTATATACAATGCGATAATGTGGGTTACGGCTTTACCATTTAAACTATTTTTTTAAACAAGGCGTGATATGACTTGGAAAAGCTCTCTTACAAGCTGCCCGTGTTTGAGGGTCCGCTTGATTTGCTTTTGCATTTGATCTCTAAAAATAAAATAGATATTTACGAAATTGAAATACATTCTCTCTTTGAGCAATATATGGAGCAGATAACCGCTATGCAGGAAGAGAATATGGATGTCGCGAGCGAGTTTTTGGAGATGGCGGCAAGACTTGTGCATATAAAATCGGTTATGCTTTTGCCAAAATATGAAGAAGAAGCACAGCAGCTCAAAGAGGAACTTACGGGCCAGCTGATAGAATACAGAGAATGTCAAAGAATAGCAAAAATGCTTTCCGAAGAGATTTGTTACGACAGATTTGTGCGTGAAGCCGAAAAAATAAAATTTGATATGACATATACACGTCTTCATGAACTAAAAGAGCTTGCGGACGCGTATATTTCGGCAGTGGGAAGAGGCAAAAGCAAGCTTCCTCCGCCAAAGGAGTCTTTTTCGGGAATACTGACGAGAAAGGTGACATCCGTAAACTCAAAGATTGTTTACATATTAAAAAGCTTAAAAGAAAAGAACAAGCTTAAATATATTTCAATATTTACAGCACAAAATGAAAAAAGCGACGTTGTTGCTACCTTTTTGGCGCTTCTTGAGCTTATCAAGGAAAAGCGCGTAAGGGTAGAGGGCGATGATAATAACGCCGAAATAATCTTTAACGGCAACGCCGCGTAAAAAGGACAGGCAATATGAATAAAAACCAACTTTCCGCAGAAATAGAGGCGATCATTTTCGCCGCAGGTTCTCCCGTGCCTTTAGAGCGTATAGCCGAGGCATTGGAAATAAATGAGAATGAGATAAACAGTGCGATAGACAACTTGGTAAGCAAGTATTCAGGCGACGACCACGGTATACAAATAATAAAGCTCGGCAAAAACGTTCAAATGTGCTCTAAAAAGCAACACGGAGACGCAATAAGAAAAGTAATGGATTTAAAGCGTAACACACCGCTTTCTCAGGCGGCTTTTGAGGTTCTTGCGGTGATAGCGTACAACCAGCCTGTTACAAAAGCTTTTGTTGAGCAGGTGAGAGGCGTTGATTGTTCGGGCGTAATAGGCAGTCTTTGCTCAAAAGGACTTGTTGAAGAAAAAGGAAGACTTGAGCTTCCCGGCAGGCCGCTTATATACGGCACAACGGACAATTTTATGCGCTGCTTTGGGATCAGCTCATATGACGAGTTGCCTACACCCGAATCTCATCGGGAAAGTGAAGAAAATGAAGCTGAAACCGAAAATATTGAGAACTGATTTTGCGGGTAAAATTTTAAGAAGGGGCAGGCGTTTATTTGCGCAATATTTGCTATGAAGGCTATATATATTTTGGCGATAATAATATTTATAATCTTCGTTTTGCTTGTTTGCCCCATTGTTTTGTCGGTTAAGCAAAAAGATGATCTTGCGGTATATGTAAGATATATTTTTGTAAGGATAAGGCTGTATCCGCAAAAAGAAAAGCCCGAAAAGCAGGAAAAAGAAACCAAAGAAACCAAAAAAAAGAAAGAAAAAGAAAAACCCGAAGAAAAGAAAAAACCTAACGTATTTAAAGAAAAACTGGACAAAGACGGCTTGAGCGAGTTTTTGGACAACGTTAAATACGCCGTAAACAGAGTAAAAAAAATACCTGTTTTCATTAAAAGACATTTAATATTTTCAAAGCTTTTTATAAACATTTCGGTAAGCGATGAAGACGCCGCCACTGCTGCAGTAAATTACGGCAGAGCCTGTTCTGTTATTTATCCTGCGTATTCGTTTTTTTTAAGTAATTTCAGATGCAGAAAAACATCTGTAAATGTTATCGCCGATTTCGATAAGAAAGAATCTTCCGCAGAGGCTGACATAAAGATAAAAATAAAACTTATTTTTATAATTATTGCCGCATTTAAGGCTTTGTTTGCGGGTATAGATATTTTAAAAGCTTTTTCAAAAATAAAAAACTTAAAGAATAAAGAGAAACAAAAGGAAGGTGTTAAGCAATGAGTGGACATCCGATAGAAAACATGATGGAAACCACAATGGACAGAATAAGAAGTATGGTAGATGTGAATACCATAATCGGTAACCCCGTGTCAACGCCCGACGGCACAACGGTTATTCCTGTTTCGTCGGTGAGCTACGGCTTTGCGGCGGGAGGAAGCGATATTCCCAGCAAGCAGACGACAGAGACCAAAAGCTTTTTCGGCGGCGGAAGCGGTGCAGGTATAACCATTAAGCCCATAGGTTTTCTGTGCATACAGCGCGACGGTCAAATAAAGCTTATAAAGCTTGAAACAGCCGACAGCCCGGTAGAGAAAATAGCGGAAGCCGTGCCGAGCGCAATTGATAAAATTGCCGAAACATTCAACAAAAACAAAGCAAAGAAAAAGGAAAAAGAAATCAGAAAGCCTGTTTCTTCCGTAGCAGACGATCCTGAGATCTGATTTATGCATAATATTCCATCACGGGCATAGCATATATTAAACAGCTGTGCAAGGTGATGATATTTTGAGAATGGCAAAGTCGGTTTTGTGTGTCGTTTTGGCTATTGTGTTAATTGTATATGTGCCCGGAGCTTACGCCGAAAGCAAAACAAATGCTTCGGCGCAGGCATGCGTTTTGTTTTGCGCAAACACAGGTGAATTGGTACTTGAAAAAAACAGTGATAAAAGAATGCCCATGGCCAGCACAACAAAAATAATGACAGCGCTTTTGGCACTTGAGAAATGCTCCACAGATGACGAAACGGTAGAGTTTACGTATGATATGATTGCCGAGGGCTCCTCTATGTATCTTAAAGTAGGGGAAAAGATCAGGCTTTCTGAGCTTGTAAAAGGCTTGCTTGCCGCTTCTGGTAACGATGCCGCCAATGCCATTGCGATATCTATGTGCGGGAGTATAGAAGAATTTTGTAAGCTTATGAACAGCCGCGCAAGGTCTTTGGGCATGAACAATACCAATTTTGTTACACCATCGGGGCTTGATGACGAAAATCATTATTCAACCGCTTACGATATGGCGCTTTTAATGAACTGCGCCATGCAAAACGAAGCGTTCAGGGATATAGTTTCTCAACAGGATATTGAAGTCACTTTTGAAAAAGCCGAAAAGCAAAAGACTACTTATCACAATCATAACAGGCTTTTGTCGGAATATGAATACTGTATCGGCGGAAAAACAGGCTTTACAAAAAAGTCCGGCAGGTGCCTTGTTACCTGTGCGGAAAAGGACGGGATAACCCTGATTGCCGTAACGCTGAACGCGCCCGATGATTGGAACGACCAAAAGGCTATGTATGATTACGGCTTTGAGAATCTTCGCACTTGCTGTCAGGACGATACAAACATAAATATATCGCTTCCCGTGGCTGGCGGCGAACATGATAATGTTACTGTAAACGCGGAATGTAAAATGCCGTATGTATACAACATAAACGGCGTAGACGATATCAAGCGGGAATTCTTTTTGCCGCGATTTGTTTACGCGCCGGTGAAAAAGGGCGACGCTTTGGGGAAAATAAGGTACTGCAAAAACGGAAAACTGTTCAGAGAAGTACCGCTTGTTGCCGAAAGCGACGTGCCGCTTGACACACAAAAAGAAAATATATTTGAGAATATTATGAACTGGTTTTTGGGTATATTTAAAGGAATGAACTGAATTGAAGGATAACAAAATAAGAATACAAAAAATAATAGCCGACTCGGGGCTTATGTCACGCAGAAAAGCCGAACAGCTTATAGAAAACGGCGAAGTTTTCGTAAACGGAAGAAAAGCCTTTTTAGGCGACAAGGCAAACCCGTTAAAGGACAGAATAACCGTAGGCAAAAAGAAAATAGTGCCTAACGCGCAAAAAACAAAATATTACATAATGCTTCATAAGCCAAGAGGTTTTGTTACCACAATGAACGACGAAATGGGCAGAAAATGCGTTGCCCAGCTTGTAGAAGAAATACCTGCGAGGCTTTTTCCCATAGGCAGATTAGACCGTGACAGCGAAGGCTTGCTGCTTATGACAAACGACGGAGATTTCGCGAACGGTATAGCGCATCCCGCGTGCCATTTAAATAAAACATACCGTGTTACCGTCAGACCGTCTGTAAGTGACGAACAGCTTGAAAAGCTTAAGCAGAGTATTGTTATAAACGGGAAAAAGACGATACCTGCCGAGGTTTTTGTAATAGAGCGGCAAGAAGGCAGAGTGGTTTTGCAGTTTGTTTTGCAGGACGGCAAAAACAGACAGATAAGAAATATATGCGAGCAGGCAGGGCTTGAAGTAGCAAGACTTAAAAGGATAGCGATAGGTCAGGTGAAGCTCGGCAGACTTCCGCAAGGTCAATGGAGAAGCTTGACGGCGGATGAAATAAAGAAGCTTTTGCCAAAACAACAATGAAAATAACATCGCCGAAAGGTGTAATGAAATGATAAAGGTATCACCCGAAAAAAATAAAAACACAGCAGACAACATAATAAAGAAGTACAATTTGGCGCAAAACAGCGTTATATTAAGCGCGTATAACGGCGGCGAGCTTATGGCATACGCGGCTTTTTTTAAAAACGGTCACAGCGCGGAGGTGACCGTGTTTGAAATTATCGGTTGCACCGATCACAGCAACCAAACACATGAGCAAAAATTTATATCCGAATTGCTTTTAAGAGCAATAGGAAATTACGCGGCAAACAGAAATATGGTGTATATAACGGGAGAGAATAATAATTTGTTTTTCACAGCGATCTCGCTGGGTGTAAACTCATCAAACGACAGTGTAAGAATATTTATTCCTGCACTGTTTAAAAAATGCGACAGTTGCGAAAAAGAATGAAATATATAAAATAAGGGATTTAAAAAACGGGGGTTTATTTTAATGAAACGAAGTGCGGGAATATTGATGTCAATAACATCTCTGCCGTCGCCTTACGGAATAGGCACAATAGGAAAAGCGGCTTATGAATTTGCCGACTTTTTAAAAGAGGCGGGTCAAAAAATATGGCAGATATTGCCTGTGGGGCAAACGAGCTACGGAGATTCTCCTTATCAGTCATTTTCGTCATTTGCGGGAAATCCTTATATGATAGACCTTGATGTTTTAAGAGACGAAGGTTTGCTTTTTGAAGATGAATACAACTGCCTGCCCTGGCAGGAAAGTGATGAGAAGGTAAATTACGGCGCGATATACTATTACCGTTATCCCGTTTTAAGAAAAGCGTATAAAAGGTTTTTAAACGGAGATTTGTCGGATTTTCACCGTTTTTGCGACCAAAATAATCATATTTGGCTTGACGATTACGCTATGTATATGTCGGTTAAGGCGTATTTTGACAACAGATCTTGGACTGATTGGGACGATTCCGGCATACGTATGAGAAAGCCCACATCAATGGCGTATTATTCAAACAAATTAGGTGAAGATATAGGCTTTTGGAAATTCGTTCAGTATGAATTCTTCAAGCAGTGGACAAAATTTAAAAAATACGTAAATTCTTTGGGGATCAAAATATTGGGAGATATGCCTATCTATGTAGCTATGGACAGCGCGGACACATGGGCAAATCCTCAAATATTCCAGCTTGACCAAAACCTAAAACCTACAAATGTAGCTGGCTGTCCGCCCGATTACTTCTCTAAAACAGGCCAGCTTTGGGGAAACCCCCTATACAGATGGGATTACCTGAAAGAACAGGGGTACGAATGGTGGTTTAGGAGACTTAAGAGCGCTTCTCAATTGTTTGACATTACAAGAATAGACCATTTCAGAGCGTTTGACGCGTACTATTCAATACCGTACCCTGCCGAAAACGCGATAAACGGTAAATGGGTAGAAGGACCGGGACTTGACTTCTTTATAAAAATGAGAGAAAAACTGGGCAATATAGAAATAGTAGCCGAAGATCTGGGAACGCTTACACCGAGCGTTTATAAGTTGATGGCAGATGTTGGATATCCGGGTATGAAAATACTGGAATTCGCTTTCGGCAGCGGAGACGATAACCCTTATTTGCCCCATAATTATAATAATAACTGCATCGTTTACACGGGAACCCACGATAACGATACGGTGCTTGGCTGGGAGAAAACAGCCCCCGACCATGAGCTTATGCACGCTTACAATTATTTAAAGCCATATGAGGGCGAAAAGCTTTCTTGGGCAATGATAAAAACAGCATACAAAAGCAAAGCCGATTATGCGATAATACAAATGCAGGACTTTTTAAATCTTGGTTCAGAAGCGCGAATGAACACACCGTCTACCCTTGGATGCAACTGGGCTTGGCGCGTTAAAAGAAGCGATATTACCCACCGCCTTGCCGGCAGTATAAGACAGCTTGTTAATCAGTCGGGAAGATAAAGGGGAATATTTGATTGTTTGCAGGCAACTTTTTGAAAATATTTCGCTAAATTTCGCACAAGGTATTGACAAAACTCTGCAAACAGTTGTATAATCTCAAAAGCAGTTTTGCAATTAACCCCTGCCGTACGGCGGATGGGAGGGATAACATAATGGCTGAAGTTAAAGTTAAAGACAACGAGTCTCTTGAAAGCGCTTTAAGAAGATTTAAAAGACAGTACGCAAGAGAAGGCGTTATTGCAGAAGTTCGCAAAAGACAAGCTTATGAAAAGCCTTCTGTAAAACGTAAAAAGAAGTCTGAAGCAGCTCGTAAAAGAAAGTTTAAATAATTTTAATACTTTGTTTTGCTGAAATTGATTTGGAAATTTAAAGGAGCAGTGCAACGCCTTAACCATTTTGCGTGTTGTAATGCTCCTTTTAAATTTTACATACTTCATCAAACTTGAAAAAGTGACTTAAAAAGTGTATAATTGCACTGTGCCTGCGTTGTGTGTAAAACAAAACGCATTATGATAGGTTCTTCGCTAATAATCGCGGTATCAAACAAATTTGAACAGCATTGTATATAACAAATATAAGCCTGTATAATTGTGCGAATTCGAATGAAAAAGAAAGCTAACCGAGAAAAAGGGGGGCTTGCGTCCACCCCACGGGGGCACTCCCCCGGGTGGTCGCGAAGGGGGTTTCCAAAGGGGGAAACAGCCGATGGGTTTCTCCCTTTGGTGTCCTTTGCCTACTTTCTCACATGGGAAAGTAGGTGCCTGCCCGGCATTAGGGCAAACTA
This sequence comes from Clostridiales bacterium, assembly GCA_024690965.1. GTDB lineage: Bacteria > Bacillota > Clostridia > Oscillospirales > Acutalibacteraceae > JAEEHZ01. Next base: position 41,331 of record JAILOG010000006.1, on the reverse strand, counting down.
ACGGAATGATTAATATTATGTAGAAAATAATGATGAGGCGCACATTAATTTACTGCCGCTGTTGTTTAAAAAATTAAAAGGTCACAATCTCTATCCGGTAATTTTTCGTGAAGATTTTTATAATTAAAGCGAGTTGGTTTTCAGTTATGCTGTTTGACAGTTATTGCCATTTTGAAAAGATAACGGACATTACGCCCGAAATTTTGAAAAAGATAAACGCGGACACTTTGTTTTTAGATATAGATAATACAATTAAAAAATACGGAGACAATAAGGTAAGCCCCCAAGTACATAATTGGCTTGATAAAATTAAAAACAGCGGCGTTAAGATAATACTGTGTTCAAATAATTATAAGAGAAACGTAAAGCCGTTTGCCGATTCGCTTTCTTTGCCGTTTGTTCATTTTTGTTTGAAGCCTTCTCCGTTTGGATACACAAGAGCTCTTATTAAATCGGGCTCAAAGCGCAAAAATGTGCTTGTGTGCGGCGACCAGGTATTTAACGATATTTTGGGCGCAAAGCTTACTTTTATTAGATCGGCGCTTATAGAGCCTATCGACTGCTCTAATGAATCTTCTACCGTAAAACTCAGGCGCAGAGTTTTCAAGTGGGCTTACAACAGAAATATTAACAGAAAAAATCCTTTTTAACGGGGAGATGTTACATTTGATTAAAAGAATAGAAAAATTACAGCAAAGTTTAAATGATAACGAGGCATACTTGATAATATCCGAACTGCATAACTATTATTTGACGGGATTCGCCTCTACCGACGGCGCGCTTATAGTAGACAAAAAGAACGCGTATTTGCTTGTAGATTCAAGATATGCGGAAGCGGCGTACCTTTCGGTAAAGCACTGTAAAGTTATCTGCTTTTCTAAACTTTTTGAAAGCATCGGCGATGTGTTTAAAAGCGATAATATAAATACAATATATCTTGAAAGAGAAAATATTACCGTTAAAACAAGCGATATGCTTAAAGCAAAGCTTGCGTCGGTAGGGTTTAAACCGATATCAAACGACAGGCTCGATAACGAATTGTTTGAGCTCAGACTCTACAAGGACGAAACTGAAAAGCAATATATGCAAAAGGCTCAGGATATTACCGAAAAGGCAATGAACAAAACGCTTACAAAGCTTTACCCGGGTATGACAGAGCGTGAATTTGCGTTGGAGCTTGAGTACGAAATGAAAAAACTCGGCGCAAAAGAAGTCTCGTTTGACCTTATTACAATAAGCGCGGAGAAAACATCTATGCCTCACGGAGAGCCTGACAATTCGCCGATAAAGAACAACAGCTTGTTCACTATGGATATCGGCGCAACTTATAAAGGATATCACAGCGATATGACAAGAACCGTTGCGATAGGCGAGATAACAAACCAAATGAGGGATATATATAATATCGTTCTTAAAGCTCAGCTTGCCGCGCTTGAACTTGTTAAGCCGGGTGTAAGGTGCAGCGACATAGATAAAGCCGCAAGAGATATAATAGAAAAAGAAGGTTACGGTGAGTTTTTCAGGCACTCGACAGGTCACGGCGTAGGCATAGAGATACACGAACGCCCTGCGGTGGCTCCCTCAGGAGATGTTGTTTTGAAGCCCGGTATGGTAATTACCGTTGAACCGGGTATATATTTGCCGGGTAAATTCGGCGTGAGAATAGAAGATATGGTGCTTGTTACGGAAAACGGATATCATAATTTCGCGAATGCGCCGAAAGGCCTTATAACTTATGAATTGAGCTGACAGAAACTTACGGAGGTAAATATGTTTGTCGATTTAGCTAAAATAAAGGTAAAAGCAGGCGACGGCGGCGACGGAGCCGTGTCGTTCCACAGAGAAAAATATGTTGCCTCCGGCGGTCCCGACGGCGGCGACGGCGGAAAAGGCGGAGATATAGTTTTCGTTGCCGATTCCAATTTGTCCACCTTGGCGGATTTCAGATATAAGCGCAAATATGTTGCACCTAACGGAGAAAACGGCAGGGGCGGACGCTGCACGGGAAAAAGCGCGAAGGATCTTGTAATACACGTTCCCATAGGAACGGTAGTTAAAGATGACGAAACAGGCAGACTTATTGCGGACGTATCGGGAAAAGAGCCCGTAATAATTGCAAAAGGCGGCAAAGGCGGCTGGGGAAACGTGCATTTCTCAACGTCAACACGTCAAACACCGCGTTTCGCAAAACCCGGTATGCCGGGTGAAGAGCTTGAACTTACGCTTGAGCTGAAGCTGCTCGCGGACGTAGGTCTTGTGGGATATCCCAATGTGGGAAAATCAACGCTTGTGTCTGTTGTAAGTGAAGCAAAGCCCGTTATCGCCAATTATCATTTCACGACCATTACACCGAATTTAGGCGTTGTTAATATGGGCGACGGCAACTCATTTGTTATTGCCGATATACCGGGGCTTATAGAAGGAGCTTGGCAGGGTGTAGGACTGGGACACAGATTTTTGCGCCATGTTGAACGATGCCGTATGCTTGTGCATATTGTAGATGTTTCGGGCAGCGAGGGGCGTGACCCGATAGACGATTTTAATATAATCAATAACGAGCTCGCAAAGTTTAATGAGGAGCTGAGCAAGCGCCCCATGATAGTAGCGGGAAACAAGTGCGATATGGCAACCGACGAGCAAATAGAGCGATTTAAGAACTATGTAGAGGAAAAAGGTTACGAGTTCTTTCCGATTATGGCGGCAATACGCTACAACGTTGACCCACTGCTCAATAAGATACTTGAAATGCTCAGCAAGCTGCCTCCCATCAAGCAATATGAGCCTGAGCCCGAGCAAATTATCGTTCCTGACAGAAGCGACAGGTATGCCGTAAAAATTACAAACAACGACGGAGTTTATTTTGTAGAGGGCGAATGGCTGCTCAAAATTATGAAATCGGTCAATTTTGACGATTATGAATCTATGCAGTATTTCCAGCGTATGCTTCAAATAGGCGGAGTTATAGACGCGTTACGTGAAAAGGGTTGCGGCGAGGGCGATACGGTTGTCATATATGACCTGGAATTTGACTTTGTGGAATAATAAAGGATAGTTATAATGGAAAGATTGCTTAATCTTGATTGCAATATAAGGGAATACAGTCCCACAACCCTTGCGTTTATCGGCGACAGCGTTTTTGAGATACTTGTAAGAGAGCGTCTTGTGTGTAAGGGCAACCGCCCAGTGGCAGACCTTAATAAAGAAAAAGTTAAGCTTGTTTGCTGCGCGTCTCAGGCGGAAATGATAAAAAAAATAGAGCCGCTTTTGACGAATGACGAACTTAAAATATACAAAAGCGGCAGAAATTCTCACGTAAAGGCGCCGAGAAACGCTTCCTCATCGGATTATCACAACGCAACGGGATTAGAAGCCCTTTTCGGATACCTTTATTTAAGCAATAACATACAAAGAATAAGAGAGTTATATTTTTATACCCAACAAAATTCAGACGGTGATATAAATGAAGAAAAATAAACGAAAATCTAAAATTAAAAAGAGGATTACCAGAAAAAGTGTTTTTAATTTCTTTAAAGAGATCATTATACTCACAATAGGCTCACTTCTTTACTCGATTTCGATAGCGATATTCATAGACCCGAATAATATGGCGCCCGGCGGCGTAACGGGTATAGCCATTCTTGTAAATAAGCTTTTTCCTGTGCTGAATACTGGTATTCTTGTTCTGATACTTAATTTGCCGTTGCTCATATGGGCGACAATTGGGCTTGGATTTAAGTTTTTGGCAAAGACAATTTATTCTACAATAGTAACATCGGTTGCTATAACCTTTTTTGAAAACCCGTATGTAATTCCCGCACAGTTTTGTTATAAGCAAGATCCGCTTTTAGCGGCGCTTTTCGGCGGAGTTATAGGAGGAGCCGGTCTTGCTCTTGTTCTTACCAGAAATGCTACAACGGGCGGTACCGATATTGTGGCGCGTATGGCTAATAAATCATTTCCGCATTTTTCGGTGGGTAAGCTTTTGCTCGGTGTTGACGGTATGGTCGTTTTGGCATCGGCTTTTGTTTTTCAGAGTGTGGAAAGCCCAATGTACTCTATAATCGTATTATTTATTTACACAAAGGTAATAGACGGAATAATGTACATAGCAGATTCGGGTACAGGCAAGATAATGTTCATAGTTACAAAGCTCGAAAATGAGAACGCAATAAAAAAGCTTATTTTTGAGAAAATAGACCGCAGCGTTACTGTTTTTGAGTCTCGCGGCGGTTACAGCAACGCCGATATGGTAACCCTAATGTGTGCCGTTAAGCCAAATCAGGTGAATACCGTATACCGTATCGTTCGTATGGTTGATGAAAAGGCATTTACGGTTGTATCCGACGCTCACGAGGTAACGGGTGAGGGCTGGCGAGAATGGAGCAACCGTTTGGAGTGATGACGGTGACAATTATATGAATAGAAGAATAAATAAACGAAAAGCGCTTCCGTTTTGCAACGGAAGCGCTTTTAAAATCTGTTGTTAACGAATGCTTATATTTGTTCCCGCAAATGCGGTATCGTCTATGCTCGCGGTGTCGGGAACAGTAATATCCGTAAGTGCGGAACAATAATAAAACGCGTTCTTTTCTATGATACGCACACTTTCGGGAATCAGCACCCAATTTAAGCTTTTGCAGCTTGCGAACGCACCCTCGGGTATTTTTTCTATTTTATTGCCAAGCGTTATTTTTTTAAGCGAGGAACAGTAATTGAATGAGTATTTTCCGATCTGAGCGGTATTTTTTGGCAGTTTTATTTCTTCAAGATTAGTGCAGTAATCGAAACTGTAATCTCCGATACTTTTGAGAGATTCGGGAAATTCTATGCTTTTAAGTTTTGTGTTATTTGAAAAAGCATAAGAATTTATTTTTATTGTTTCTTCTGAAACAGTAACACTGTCGCCGCTTGCGAGCGCAGGACGGTAAAGAAGAACTGACTTGTCAGCCGTGTAGAGTATATTATTATCTACAATGTAGTTTGGGTTCGGGTTTATGCTTATTTCTTTTACAATTGTGCAGGCGTAAAAAGCGTTTGAGCCGAATGTTTTTAATGTGGACGGCAGAGATATTGATGTAATACTGTAATTGTCCGCGAAAGCGTCCTCAAAAGCCGTGATTCCTTCGGGAATTTCAACCTTTTGCTCGGCGCCTCTGTAATCTATCAGCACACCGTCGCCTACAACAACAAAATCATCCGATTGCTCATTCAGCCACGGCGTACCTTTAAAGGCGAACGAACCTACATGGTTTATGTTATCCGAAAAAACGATGCTCTCAAGAGATGAGCAGCCGAAAAACGCCTTTTCACCTATTTTTTCTACGGTTTGGGGCATAGTTAAAGAGGTTACTGTTTCGCAGTTAAAGAAAGCTTTATCCGCAATGCTTTTTACAGGTAAACCGCCGATCTTTTCGGGAATCTTAACGTTCCCTCCGGTGCCTGTGTACTTTGTTATTTCGACAAAATCATCATATGCGACGTATTTAAAGCTTTTTGCTTCCGATATATCCGAAGTGTTTTCCGGCACCTTGTCCGTGCACGAGCAAAGCGCAAGTATCATCAGCAGGGGAGCATAAAAGCACAGCATTATTTTTAAACGGTTTTGTGATAGCAAATGAATCGTCTCCGTGTTTATTTCGTATGTAAAAATGATACCATAAGCTTTGTGAAATATCAATTGGAATAAATATAGATAATATTGATATATCGGGTACAAATATTATTGCAAATTCCATATTTAATATCTTGAAACAATTTATTGGAAAATTGGTAAAATTGGGTCTGATTTCTGATGAAAACACGTCACAATGTAATCGTTTTGTAACAATTATCATAAGTGAAATACAAGTAAAAATTGGTTTTTGATTTATTATTATAAAAAAGGGTTGACCTTTGTAAACTTTTTTGTTATTATATTAAAGCTAAAAAGGTTTAGGAGGTATGTACCTTGAAAAAAGCAATTTCAATTATTTTAGCTGCATTGCTTGTTGTAGCGGTGGTTGCAGTCGGCGCTTCGGCTGCCGATTTAACAAATGACCCCGCAAAAAACGGCTCTTGCGGCGAAAACCTTACCTGGACATTTAATGACGGTACTAAAACACTTACCGTTTCCGGTACAGGCGAAATGGAAAATTACAGCGCGGAAACACGTGCTCCCTGGTATGAGCACAGAGCGGCAATGACCTCTCTTGTTCTTGAGGACGGGGTTTCTTCAATTGGCAGTTATGCTTTTAATGCTTGCAAAAACTTAACAAGCATAACATTTGCAGACAGTGTTGCGTCTATCGGTGATTACGCATTCTTTGATTGCGGCTCTCTGACTGAGCTTACCATACCCGGCACTGTTAAAAAGATCGGCGCTTACGCTTTCGGCGGCGCAAAACAGCTTACAAAGCTTACACTCAGCGACGGCGTTCAGGAGATAGGCGAGGCTGCTTTCAGCGGACTTGTCGCTTTAACAGACGTAAGCATCCCCGGCAGCGTTTCCGCTATCGGCGATAAGGCTTTTTCTGCCGATGTTGCTCTTGTAAACGTTACATTGGGTGAGGGCGTTGCGAAAATAGGCACAGGCGCATTTTTGCAGTGTATCGCTCTTAAAGAGATAACTCTTCCCGCAAGCCTTACCGAAATAGGCGTACAGGGCTTCAGCCGCTGCACAGCTTTGGAATCTATTACGATTCCGGCAAAGACCGAGACTATCGGTGAACGCGCATTCTTTGGCTGCACAGGTTTAAAGAACGTTAAGTTTGAAGACGGCACGAAGAAAACAGGCGTTTCTGCTTTCAGCGGATGTACGGCGCTTGCAAGTGTTGATCTCGGAAAAACAATGGAGACAATTGACGAGGGATCTTTCTATGGTTGCTCTGCTCTTAAGAACGTTACTATCCCTGCAAGCGTGAGAACACTCGGCAGAGACGCATTCAGCGGTTGTTCTTCTGCTGAAGTTGAGTTTGAAGACGTTGACGCTATTACAGAGTTCGGCTACAGCGATATTTGGAACAGCGCAAGCAAATGGTCTCAGTATGTAACCGATATAACAGCAGGTTCCTTTAAATATGAGGATAACGAAGATTATAACGGCGGCGAAGTTGACCTCAGCGGTTACAACTCAAACGCGGGCGTTAAAAACGGCGACTCTCTTACTTGGATACATAAATCCGCAAAATGGGTAGACACAGATATGAAGGACGCAGAGTTGAGAGTTGACTTCTCTTACCGTACTGCCAACAATCCTACCGACATCGTATTTGTACTTGACTACAGCGGAAGTATGATGGACACTGTAGACGGAGTTGCAAAATTCTATACTCTTATCTCTAAGGTTGACGATATTTCCAAGGTTCTTCTTAACAATGAGAAGCTTGATAACCGTATAGCAATTGCTCCTTTCAGTGAGAATATGCAGGGTTATTGCGATTTCACAGCCGATTATGACAGTATACACGAATTCTTGTTCTCACAAGAGCCTTACGGTGATACACACTATTCTGAAGGCTTTGCTACCGCAAACGACCTCATTAAAAACCGTACCGACAGCTCAAGAGACGTTATAGTTATATTCGTTACAGACGGCGCTCCTAACGAGGGCTTTGAAGGTGTAAACGAGGCTAAGGCAATAACAGACGCCGGTCACAGCCTTGCAGGTATCGTTCTTGATACAACAGCTGCCGCCTACAACACTGTTGCGAGCTTCTGTACAAACGGTATGACATACAGCGCAGACAGCAACGAGGAATTTAACAAAGCCATTAACACCGCTTTGATAGCCTCTTTCGCTTCTTATCTCGTACTTGATGACATCCAGACAGAAAACTTTGAAATAAAAGATGTCAACCTCATTACTGTTGTTGACGAGGACGGCAATACTTATAATGACACCGTAACAGTTCTCGAAAACGGAAAATCCATTAAATGGAACACAGTAGGCTTCTTGCCGGAGGTTACTTATACACTTACCATCCCGCTTGTTCTTAAGGACGGTATTTACGGTACGGAAATCAAGACAAATGACGGAGATTTGGGAATAGTTAACACTCTCACAGACGAGAGGATCAACACTGTCGCTTCCCCTGTTCTTAACAATGTATCCGCTTATATGGTAATTTATCATTCCAATTTGTCTGATAATAAGTCTGAGACCTTTAATTTCAGCAGCGGCGACACAGTTACCGTAAAGGATAATCTCTTTACAAACGAGGGATATGCATTCAAAGGCTGGAACACAAAGGCAGACGGCACAGGCACATCATACAAGAGTGGCGATACATTTGTAATGCCCAACAATTCCGTTGATCTTTATGCACAGTGGTCCGCGAACGGCTACACTGTTACTTACAATTCAAACAACGCAACCGGCACAAAGACAAACGAGACAATTTCCAAGGCTGCCGAGTACAAATCTACCGTAACAGTTGCGGAGAACACATTTGCTCCTTCTGAGGAGAAGTATGTATTCGTTTCATGGAACACCAAAGCAGACGGAACAGGCAAAGAGTTCAAGCCCGGCGAGACATTCACAATGCCCGCACAGGATGTTGTTCTCTATGCACAGTGGAAGAACAAATATCTCGGCGTAGAATTCGGCGTTATTTATGACGGTAACGGCGGCACATATGAAGAAGGCAAAACCGAGAAGAGAGTCGGCGCGCTCTATGAAAGCACAGTAGAGATAGAGGCCAACTTCTTTGACAGAGAAGGCTACAACTTCCTTTCTTGGAACACAGAGCCCGACGGTTCAGGTACTTCTTATGCTGCAGGCGACACATTTGTAATGGGTGCGCGCGATGTAAGAATATATGCTCAGTGGCAAAAGAAAGCAGCTCCCAAGACAGGTGCCGAGGACAATATGATGGTTTGGGTTATAGCTCTTGCCTTGGCAGGCGCCGCAGCCACATTCACATTCCTCAAAAAGAAGAAGGCATAATTGAATAACACGATTATATAAACACAAATTTCCCGGCTTGCAAAAAAACTCTGCGAGCCGGGGTTATTTTTATATTTTGTGTATATTACACTTTGCTTTTTTTGTTTACGCCCAACACACCGCCTATGCCGCCTGCTGCTATTATCGCGGCACCCTTTGCCAAAAGGGCTGGCGCATCTGTTTTGTTGCCGAGCGCAAGCCCTATAAGTATCATAATTAAAAATATTACTGCGCCGGATACTATGCCTGTAATTAATCCGTTACTTTTAGATATCAAACATACCCCAAATGTTGCAATGATTGTGGAAAAGCTTATAGCGCAGGTTGTAATCGCAGACAATGCATCGCCGGGGATACTGCCAGTTTTTTTAATTAGTGCCGCGCAGGCAAATATTACCAAAAAGCATAGCAGATAGGCTAAAACAGCGGATAAAATAATTTTTGAAAAAGACAGTTTTTTATTTTTATTGTTCAAGTATGTGACCTCCTTTTTTATAAATGTATGCTTCCTTATTCCAAAATATTACAATTTTGACATAATTTAATATTTTTTTAACTTTTTTTGTTTTTTCTATTTACTTTTGTAAAAAAGTGTGGTAACATACATCTACTAAATATTCAAGATTTAGTTTAGGGAGGATTAATTATGAAGATCAAAACAACAAAAATCACAGCTGTGATATCCGCTTTTATTGCGTTGGCTGTACTTTGCTCGGCATTGTTTACGGCTCCGCAGATTAAAGCTCTTGATGATGTCACAAACGACGGCGCTTATGTGACCTATCACGGTAACGGAGGAATAACCGAGGATTATTCGGATTCTTATGTTCTTGAGGGAGAAAGTGCCGCCGAAAATATGTTCTACAAGGCTTCAAGCGTATTTCTTGCCTGGAACACCAGACCCGACGGCTTGGGAGATTCTTATGCCCCCGGTTCTGAGATTCCTGCAGACGGCGCAGTGCTTGATTTGTACGCTTCTTGGGATGAAGGAACATTTACAATTACTTATGACGGCAACGGCGGCGTTACTGCTGACGGCAGCGCTACTGTTTCGGGCGGACAAGCCAAAAACGGCGATGTTGTTGTTTGCGGCGAGAACCCCGGATTTGTCAAAGAAGGTCATGCATTTGTCGCATGGAACACAAAGGCAGACGGTTCAGGTCAAAGAATTGATGTTGGCAGAAAATTCCAGATGGTAGGCAGAAATTTCACTTTGTACGCTATGTGGGAAGAGGCAGCCGAGTCTTCTGACAGCGAACCCGCGCAAGACACGGAAAACACAGAGAATGATTCTTCTGTAGACACATCTACGGAAAATAAAGAGGATACCGAAAAAGAAAGTGATCCCGACGACGGCAAGCATAATATCGTTTACGCAGGTAACGGCGGAAAAACAGCCGAGGGCGAGGAGACTTATCTTTCCGGCAGAGCCGCAGAGGGCGAAATAGTTACTTTTGAAAAGAGCGGCTTGTTCACTTATGAGGGACATATATTTGTTTCATGGAATACTAAAGCAGACGGTTCAGGCCAAAGATTGGCTCCCGGTAAAAAATTCCAGATGATCGGAAAAGATTTTACCATCTATGCAATTTGGGAAGAAGTGACTGCAACAGATTCCGAAAAAGCTACCGATACATCAACTGCAACAGATAAAGACACAGCAACAGACAGCGAAAAGCGCGACACAGATACCACCAAAAAGGGCGAGTATCAGTTGACATATGTTATAGACAGCGACAATATGATAGTCGGCGGTCATTATAATAAGGGTGAGATAGTCACCACAGGTCCTTTCACAGGCAAAGCTCCTGCCGGAAAGAAATTCTCACACTGGTCTACAACAGCTGATGACACAGGCATAAAATTCCCTGTCGGTCAGACATTTGATATGCCCGGAGGACACGTTTTATTATACGCTATATTTGTAGATGAAAAAGAAGCTCCTACCGGCAACACCGTAACTTACAATTCTAACTACGGCGACACAGATGACGCCACAGTAGTAGACGGACCTTTCGATTTCCGCGAGGTTGTTGTTGCAAAAGCAAATACATTTAAAAAAGACGGCTACACATTTGTTTGCTGGAACACAGCTGCAGACGGCAGCGGAACAGATGTTCTTGTAAATGATAAGTTCTATATGCCTTCTTCAAGCGTTGTGCTTTACGCAAGATGGGCTGTTAACGGTTCCGCAGAGGCAGAAGCCGCGAATTCAGGTAAATATACGTCTACCAGCGGCTCAACATATTCCGGCGCTGTTAAAACAGGCGTGGACAACACGGTTGTGTTTGCCGCATCCGCTGTTCTGATCATATCATTGGCGGTACTTGTTATGTGCTCTGTTAAGGGTAAAAAGAGAGAAGACTAATAATTAGTCCCCCTAATTTTATAATAAGGCCGAGGCTTTTTCCGTAAGGTTAAAGCTTCGGTCTTATTTTTGCCCCAAAAAACACTAAAACGCCAAAACCGTTTGGGCTATTATTATGTTTGTGTTTATTTCGGTGCCGAAGCGGTATATAGCCACCATATTTGTATTCACCTTAAAATCCGCTGTTATAGTGTAAACCGCACATTTTCCGGTGTTTTCAAGGCTTGATGAAAAATCTGCGGTTATACTGCTGCTTAAGTCGCTCTTTATCGTAATTGCGGGACCTTTGCTTTTCAGCGTTTCAAGTCCCGTAAATGTTCCCAACGGAATATTGATTATAATGCTGTTCATTTTGTTGAGCTTTTCCTGCGCGGACAATACGATCTTAGATTTTATCATATTAAATTCCGCGCAGTTTAAGCTTACGGAAGATATATTCGATTGGTTTTGCAATAACTGACTTAGATAAATGCCGTTTTCATCTTCTGTGTGAAGCACCTCGTAAACGGATTCGTTTATTGCTCGGGTAACGGCGTTTGTGCAGGTGCTTTCGGCTATCTCGCACACCAAAGGCTTTATCATTGCCCTTGAATAAACACAAGCCAAAGCAAAAAACACAAAAAGTATGACAATTCTTGACAGCAATATTCTTTTCCATCTACCGCCGAAAAATCTTCCCATCATATATTGTCACCCCTCAAATACGCTGTATATATTATTATAGCGGAAAAAATAGTATTGGTTACCAAATAAAAAAATCCTAGAATTTGCATTTATTTTTAAAAAACAGTTGCAAAGCCCCAAAAAGTGTGGTATAATCCACGAGTAAGTTGATAAGAGATAATGAAGGAGTGGGAAACAAATTCCCGCTCCTTTCGTTTGCGAAAAGGGGGACAAATATGAAACAAGGCGGAAACACTACTCAAGCCGTGCAAAAATTGGCTGTTCCCATAGCCGAAAAGCTTGGGCTTGAAATCTGGGACGTGAGGTTTGTTAAAGAGGGCGCTTCTTGGTATCTGAGAATTTATATCGACAAAGACGGCGGTGTAAACATTGAAGACTGCGAGGCATTCAGCCGTGAGATTGACCCGTTGCTCGACGAAAACAACGTAATAGAGCAAAGCTATTGCTTAGAGGTGTCATCACCGGGGCTTGAGCGCGAACTCACGCGTGACGAACACTTTGAAAAATACATCGGCAGTGACGTTATGGTTAAGCTCATAAGACCAATCGAAGGAATCGGCAGAGAGCTTGACGGCGTGCTCATTGCCTGCGACAAAGACACGATAGAACTATCCGACGCAGACGGCAACACGGTCACATTAAACAAAAAAGATACCGTTTGGGTAAAACTGGACGATTTTGATTTATAAATTATACTTTATTGAAAGGACTTGATTATAAAAATGGACATTAAAGAAATGTACGCGGCGCTTGAGGCTTTGGAAAAAGAAAAGGGAATATCTAAAGACTTTATGCAAATGCAGATAGAAAAAGCAATTATGATTGCCTGCAAAAACACCTACAACGGCAATGACGACGTTATAGTCAATTTTGAAAATGGCGATGTAGATGTAAGACTTAACAAAACGGTAGTTGAAGAAGTTACCGACCCCGACAGAGAGATAACACTTGCAGACGCAAGAAAAATAGATGCGAATACCGATATCGGCGAAAAGGTGGGCGTTGCGCTTGATCCTGTTGAATTCGGCAGAATTTCCGTTCAAACGGCACGTTCCATAATACGTCAGGGTATACGTGACGGCGAGCGCGGAAGAATGTATCAGGATTTTCTTGTGCATAATCACGAAATTGTTACCGCAACCGTAGAGCGCATAGACCCCAAAACAGGAAATTTTGCGCTCAGATTCGGCAAGGCAGACATAGTGCTTCCGCATTCGGAGCAGATAGGAAATGAGAGAGTGCGTGAGGGCGACAATATTAAGTTTTATATATCCGAGGTAAAAGAAACAGAAAAAGGTCCCCGCATAATAATTTCACGTAAAAGCGCGGAATTTGTTAAAAAGCTGTTTGAAAACGAAGTGCCTGAAATAGCCGACGGCACAATAGAGATAAAATCCGCTTCCCGTGAAGCAGGCAGCAGAACAAAGCTTGCCGTTTACAGCAAAAATCCCGATGTAGATTCAGTCGGCTCCTGCATAGGACCGCGCGGAGGCAGAGTTAACGCCGTTGTTGATGAACTCGGCGGCGAGAAAATAGATATTATAGAATACAGTGAAGATCCCGCAAAATTTATCGCGGCGGCGCTCGCACCGGCAAATGTAATTGAAGTAAAGCTCGGTGACACGGAAGAAAAGAATTGCAAGGTAACGGTGCCTGACAGCCAGCTTTCACTTGCTATAGGCAACAAAGGACAAAATGTCCGTCTTGCCGCAAGACTTACAGGCTGGAAAATAGATATACGCCCCGAAAGCGGATTTTTCGGTGAAGACGACGAGGACGAAAATGTCGGTTCTGAGGAATAATTTGCCTGTAAGGGAGCAATAATTATGCAAAAGCATATACCGCTGAGACAATGCGCCGGTTGCGGAGAAATGAAAGAAAAATCACAGCTTTTCAGAATAGTATGCATTAAAAACGGTGGTCTTTCACGCTCTTTTATGCACGACAAAAGTATGAAAGCTCAGGGCAGAGGCTTATACATTTGCAAAAGCGAACAATGTATAGCCAAAGCGGAAAAATCAAAAAGATTCAAACGCTTTCTTGGTGCCGAAGCCCAAAATATTTGCGCTCAGCTGAAAAATGAATTGAATGATTGGGAGTGATCACAGTGAATGATAAACTGCTCGGAATTTTAGGACTGGCACGCAGGGCAGGAAGGCTGATATTAGGATTCGATATGGTTTGCGAAAGAATAAAATCAGGCGAAGCAAGGCTTGTGATCACTGCAAGCGATACATCTAAAAATACATATAAATCCTTAATAAGGGTTTTAGACGAAAGCCCATGCGAGCATATAGTACTGTGCCGCGGCAAAGAAGATATTTCCGCGGCGCTGGGCAGATTAACTTCGGTTATGTGCGTAACGGACGAGGGATTTGCTCGCAAAATAAAGGAGCTGAATTTGCAAGGCGCAGACAACGGCTCCAAAAAAACAGAAGGGAATGGTAGCATATGAAATATAAGCTCGGAGAACTTATAAAAGATTTTAACGTAACAAAAAAAGAAGTTACCGACTTGCTCAAGGAGCAATTTTCAGGCACAAAAAACAACAGTACCATACTTACCGAAGAAGAACTTAATTATATATTTGAATGCTTTACGCTGAAAAATTCGGTAGAAAGCTTTGACGAATATTACGCTTTGGCGGCTTTAAAAGAAGAAAAGCCCGAGCCTGAGCAAAAAGAAACAGAGCCCGAGGAAAAAGCAGCCACAAATAAGAAAGATACGGCAAAAGACAGCGAAAAAGCAGATAAAAAGGCAGACAAAAAAGAAAAGGCAGAAAAGGTCGTAAAAGCCGAGGCGGCAAAAGCTCCTGCCGCCAAAAAGACGGATGGAAAGCCTGCCGCCAAGAAGCAGGATACAGAAAAATCTTCGGAAGATAACGTTATCCGCAAAAAAGAGAAGAGAGTTGTAAACACAAGATCCTCAAATGTAAACATTGAAAGATACAACGAGAAGTACGACCATATGGCAGGCGATAAATATCGCAGCGATAAGATGCTTTCCAAGCAGAAGATAACACAGCGTTCTCAGCAGAAAAACAAAATGCGCGGCAAAAAAGAGACAGAAGCAGAGCGTCTGAACAGAATCGCCAACGAGAGAAAAGCAAAGCCGATTACCGTTGTATTGCCTGAGGAGATAACCGTACACGATTTGGCGATAAAGCTTAAGGCAACCGCCGCGGAGGTAGTAAAGAAGCTCTTTATGCTTGGTATGATGGTAACGGTAAATGACGTTATAGATTTTGATACAGCGTCACTTGCGGCAATGGAGTTCCACGCAAAGGTTGAAAAAGAAGTTGTTGTAACAATAGAAGACCGTATAATAGACGACAGCGAAGATGCAGATGAAAACCTGGAAACAAGGGCTCCCGTTGTTGTTGTTATGGGTCACGTTGACCACGGAAAAACATCTTTGCTCGACTATATAAGAAAGGCAAATGTTACATCTACCGAAGCAGGCGGAATCACACAGCACATAGGCGCGTACCGTGTTAAGGTAGGGGATAAGAATATAACATTTCTCGATACCCCCGGACACGAAGCCTTTACAACAATGCGCGCAAGAGGCGCGCAGGTAACTGATATAGCAATACTCGTTGTTGCGGCAGACGACGGTATTATGCCGCAGACAATAGAAGCCATAAACCACGCGAAGGCAGCCGAGGTATCGGTAATAGTCGCGATAAATAAGATGGATAAACCTGCCGCAAACCCCGACCGCGTTAAGCAGCAGCTTGTAGAATACGGTCTTGTGCCCGAGGAATGGGGCGGAGATGTTCCTTGTATACCCGTTTCTGCAAAAACAGGCGAAGGCGTTAACGATCTGCTTGAAATGGTAAACCTTGTGGCAGATGTAAAAGAGCTTAAAGCTAACCCGAACAGAGCCGCAAAGGGTACTGTTATTGAGGCACGCCTTGATAAGGGCAGAGGCCCTATTGCATCAATACTTGTTCAAAACGGAACGCTCAACAAGGGCGATATTATAGTTGCGGGTACAGCGGTGGGCAGAGTAAGAGCCATGACGGACGACAAGGGCAAGAGAATAGAAAAAGCAGGCCCTTCAGTTCCCGTAGAAATTACAGGCCTTGATGATGTTCCCACAGGCGGCGATGTGTTCAACGTTGTAAGCGATGAGCGCCTTGCAAGAGAGCTTGTTGAACAGCGTAAAGATAAGATAAAAGAAGAAATATTCGCAAAACAGACAAAAGTTACGCTTGATAATCTGTTTGATCAAATGCAGCTCGGCGAAATGAAAGAGCTTAAAGTAATAGTTAAAGCAGATGTTCAGGGCAGTGTTGAGGCAGTTAAGCAGTCTTTGGAGAAGCTCTCTAACGAAGAAGTAAGAGTAAGCGTTATTCACGGAGCCGTAGGTGCCGTGAACGAATCCGACGTTATGCTTGCCAACGCCAGCAACGCAATTATTGTAGGCTTTAATGTACGCCCGGACGCAATTGCCGAGGAAACAGCTGAGCGCGACGGCGTTGATATGCGCCTTTACCGTGTTATTTACGATTGCATAGAAGAAATCGAATCAGCTATGAAGGGTATGCTTGCGCCTAAATTCCGTGAGGTAGTTTTGGGCAAGGCGGAGTGCCGTAACGTTATCAAGATCAAGAGCATCGGATTTATCGCGGGCAGCTACGTATTAAACGGTAAAATCGTACGTAACGCCGATGTAAGAATTGTTCGTGACGGCGTTATCATAGCCGACGACAAAATTGCTTCTTTGCAGAGATTTAAAGACACCGTTAAAGAAGTGGCGGCGGGCTATGAGTGCGGTATCGGATTAGAGCGCTTTAACGATCTAAAAGAAGGCGACATTATAGAAGCGTACGAAATGCAGGAATACAGAGATTAAAATGAGACTTATCAAAAGGTGTGATTAATTTGGCAGGATACAAAAATTCACGAAACGCCGAAGATATTAAGCGTGAAATTGCCGCCGCGGTGCGCGAAATGAAAGACCCACGCGTTAAAGACGGCATAATAAGCGTTGTAAGAATAGAAATATCTAACGATAACTCTTTTTGTAAGGTGTATGTAAGCGCAATGAAGGGACTTGATACGGCAAAATCGGCGGCAAAAGCGTTAAACGGCGCCGCCGGATATTTGCGCAAAGAGATAGCATCTCATTTGAAATTGCGCCACACACCGGAGCTTAAATTTTATCCTACCGATTCTATCGAATACAGCGCAAAGATCAACACAATTATAAATACACTTGATATAAAGGATGATACACCCAAAGATGATGACAATTAACGATGTTGTAAGGCTCTTAATAGAGAATGACGATATTTTGATACTGTCGCACCACTTTCCCGACGGCGACACGCTAGGCAGCGCGTATGCGCTGTGCGGTGCGTTGCAGATATTGGGGAAGCGCGCAAGAGTAGAGTGCGCAGACGAAATACCGAACAAATTTCTTTTCATAAAAAACAGTGTTGAAATTCAGCATTTTGAGCCGAAATATATTGTGAGCGCAGATGTTGCGGACAGCAAACTTTTGTGTTCGCTGTGTGAGGTTTACGGCAACAAAATAGATTTGTGCATTGACCACCACTCCAGAAACACAAGCTTTGCAAAACAAAGCTATGTAGAAGGTGATTCCGCGGCGTGCGCCGAAATAATCTATCTCATAGTTAAAGAGCTTATAAATGATATACCCAAAAGCATTGCCGATTGCCTTTATACGGGAATAAGCACCGATACGGGCTGTTTTAAGTTCAGCAATGTAACCGCGCGCACACACAGAATCGCCGCCGAGCTTATTTCGCTCGGGTGTGAGCACGCTTTGATAAACAAGGTTATGTTCGACACAAAATCAAGGTCAAGAATCGCGCTGGAAAAAGCGGTTTTAGATAACTTGAAATTTGAATATAACGGGCTTTGCGCAACTGTGGCGCTTACAAGAGATATGATAGCGTCTTCGGGTGCGGCTGAGGATGACATAGACGGAATATCGTCCCTGCCGCGTCAAATAGAGGGGGTTGCGGCGGCTGTTACAATGCGTGAGCTTGAAAGCGGAGCTTACAAGGTATCGCTCAGAACAGACAACGCTTTGAATGCCGCGCAGATAGCGGTAGGCTTCGGCGGCGGCGGACACGCCGCGGCGGCGGGGTGCACAATAAAAGATACGCGCGAAAACGCCGAAAAAATGCTTATTGAAGCTGTAGGCGCCGCGCTGAAAAAACAAAATATGATTTAAAAGGAAAAAACGGCTTACGCACGGTTTGAAATTTGCGATTGTAAAACAGATGATATGTGCGGCAGCCGTTTTGTGTGGAATTATGAACGGAGTTATAGTAATCGACAAACCTAAAGACTACACGTCTTTTGATGTTGTTGCGATAGTCAGAAAAGTTTCGGGTGAGAAAAAGATAGGTCACACTGGTACACTTGACCCTATGGCGACAGGCGTTTTGCCGATACTTTTGGGAAGCGCGGCAAAAGCGCAGTCGGTTTTACCGAATACCGACAAAGCCTACAAAGCCCGATTAAAGCTTGGTTTAACAACAGATACGCTTGATATCACGGGAAAGGTTTTGACAAATCAAAACAGCAATATAAGAAAAGAAGAATTTGAAAATGCGCTTAAACGTTTTTTTGGCAGGCAAAATCAGATTCCTCCTATGTTCAGTGCAATAAAAGTTGACGGTGTAAGGCTGTATGACCTTGCGCGCAAGGGTGTGGAGATAGAGCGTGAAGCCCGTGAGATATACATATCAAAGCTTGTGCTTAATGAGTTTGACTTTGAAGCTCAAACTGCTCAAATAGAAGTTGTATGTTCAAAAGGAACGTATATCCGCAGTCTTATTGACGATATAGGCAAAGCTTTGGATTGCGGTGCCGTTATGACAGGGCTCAGAAGAACATGCGCGTGCGGATATAACACAGACGATGCTCTGGAGATATCGGCGTTAAAGGAAATGTCAAAGACAGATATAGAGGCTTTGTTAAAACCGACGGAAAGTATTTTTTACTCTTATCCGCAAATAAGTGTTTCCGAGGCGCAGGCAACCAGATTTTATAACGGCGGCGCGCTTGATATAGAGCGCACGGCGCTGAAAAACACTTCGGAAGACAAAAAAATATACCGCGTAAAAACAAAGGATGATGTTTTTTTAGGGCTTGGAATAACGGATTTAAGCGATGGAATCATCAAGGTTTTCAAGCATTTTGAAAGTGATAAATTCTAGTTTTGTTATGTTGCAATTTGTTTAAAAATAATCTTATCCCGAAAAAAATATTGACATAATATGATAAATATGATAAACTCACTTTGTCAGGGTAAGGCAGTAAAGTGTTAGTGATGTAATTATTTTACTATATATTAACTGTTTACGCCGTTTTTATTATGAAAGCGAGGGAACGACCATGGGCTTTTTAGACAGAGCGATTAAAAGAGGCATCAGCAACGCCGTGTCAGGCGCTGTTGAACAGGGCGTAAGAAAAGCTGTTGAGCCAAAGATAGAACAGGCAACAGCAAACGCAGTAAATTCAGCCGCTAAAAGCATAAACGACTCTGTGTCTTCGGGAACGCAAAACCATAACCCCGAAAATGCACAGGTTCAGCAAAGTCAGGTGAATACAGCCGAAGTTAACCGGGCGATGGATACCTTGGGCGGTCTTTTCGGCGGATTAAGCTCAGGGGCGAGAAACTTTGCTAACGAAGCGGCGAAAAATATGAAAATTTGTCCCGAATGCGGCGAGGCAGCACCTGCCGACAACGCGTTTTGTCCATCCTGCGGTGCAAAACTGCCCGAGATGACTGTGGCGCAGGGCGCTGTTTGCAGCGCGTGCGGAAGACAAAACGATGTGGGAACAAAATTCTGCGCAGGCTGCGGAGCCAAGCTGCCCGCGGCAATAGCAGAAGAGGAAGCTCAAAAGAAAGCCGACGAAGCTGTTTTGGCAAAATGGGACGAGGTTCTTTGTAATTATCCCAAATGGCGCTTTGGCGGACATAGTTATGAAATAGAGAATAACGGTAACAACTCAGACGGAACTCCTATGTATCTTTTTACCGTTCACGGAACAAACAGTGAAGCGCTTAACAGTTATGTTCAGCTCTTAAAGCAAAACGGATTTATAAGACCTGAGGGCTATACTTCCGATGAATCTCTTTACAAAATGGTAGACGGCAAATGCTTTGCGTTCGGTCAAACGGAGGCTTTTTCTACCGACCCGGGCGTTATGTGCGTTGCGTTTTATATAGGAGATTATGACAAGCGCAAAAAGGAACAGCCAAAGCGCAGCTTTTTGGGCGGTTTGTTCGGATAAAATATTTGGAGGATAAGTTTAATGAAAAGAATTATTGCAATATTAGCCGTTTTGGCACTTGTTATGAGTTTTGCCGCTTGCGGAGATAATAAACCCGCTTTGGGCGGCTCGGGACAATCGGGAAACAATAATTCCGAGATCGCTACGGTATCAACAAATGATAACACGCAAAGCGGTGAAAAATCACTTGCCGATATATATGATTATTATGACAATATTATTGATTTGCTTCAAAAAAAGATCGGCGATATTATAGAAGCAAACAACAAGAAATTGCAGGATGCCGGCGGCGAATATTATAATGACCCCTCATATATGATAGTTTCTTATCTTCCTTTTTTGACCTTATCTACCGACCCCATAATGTTCTCTGCGGGGACTCCCGTATCCACATTGGAGCTTTCTTACAGCTATATGGGCCATGAGGACGCTAAAATAGAGCAAGACGGCAACCAGTATACCGTTACATATAAAGACAGCGACAGCGACGGAGAATATGTAAGCAAAAAGGTTATGAAGTTCGATCCGCAGACTATATCTATGAGTTATGTAAGCTACCGTAATGATGAGGTCGTAAATTTCTATGAGTATGTGGGTTTAGGCAACGATAGATATGCGCTTGTTGACACACGCGACCGTGCAATAGTGACCTGCAAGGACGGCGAGCTTCTTACGGCTCTTCATGCAACCAATATATATGACGAAGACTGGGAAACAGGCGAACTAAGCAAAGAATCCGCGGTAAATGTGTATCCCGATGATTCTATTTTCGGAAAAACCGTAGATGACTCTTGGGTAACCGAACACGAGGCGGACGGCGCGATAGAAAGACTTTATGATTTTGACGGCTCCACCCTTAAGGTTACAGGTATGAAAACTGATTATGATTGGGAAAGCGGAGAAACGACATATACTCCCGGATTCAGCGCGGAGATAAAGGTTGACGAATAATTGTTTTCAGCGGCGATTTTTATAAGTTGCCGATGTAATAAATATTTTATAACACAGGGAGAGAAATTTGTTATGATCACTTGTAAAAATTGCGGAGCAGAGCTTCAGGATAACGCAACATTTTGCACATCTTGCGGAGCTAAGGTAGAACAACCCGCGGCACAGCCGAACCAAAATGCAAATCAGAACCCCAACGATTTTGCGGCCAAGGTAGCGTCGTTTAACAACACCGCAGATACAACTGCGGACTTTGACCCGAAAGATATAGAGGACAATAAAGTTATGGGCGTGCTTGCTTACTTATCTTGGCTTGTACTTATCCCCATTCTTGCAGCGCCTCAGTCAAAGTTTGCGAGATATCACGCAAATCAGGGACTTGTTCTTGCTATTGTAGAAATAGGCTGGATAATAGTTTCTATGATTCTCGGATTTATATTCGGACTCATAAACTGGTATTTTGGAATGATTATGGGTACATTGCTTAATCTTGTAAATATTGTATTCCTTGTTTTTGCAATACTCGGAATAGTAAATGCGGCACAGGGCAAAGCAAAAGAGCTTCCTATCATAGGCAAAATCAGATTACTTAAGTAATAAACATAACAATTAACCCTGTATTTCCCGCCGTTTTTCGGTGTGAAATACAGGGTTATTTTTATACTGTTTTTATTAGTTTTGCTTTACGGTTATTCTTTGCTCCTCGCCTTTCATAAGACGTTTTATATTGCTTTTGTGTCTGTAAATAACCAAAAACGAAATAACTGTTGCAATTACCGAAACGGTTATAACATACAGCATAGAATAGCCTTGATAATAAGTAATATAGTAGTTAACGCATACAGTAGATACAAAACACGCTAACGCCGCAAAAATTGAGCCTAAAGAGACAATTTTGCTTATTAAAAACACGATCGCAAAGGCTGCGACGGAAAACAGGAAAACTCTGTAGTCTGTCATAAGAAGCACAGCAGCGCTTGTAACAACGCCCTTTCCGCCTTTAAGTCCGAAATAAGCGGGGAACATATGACCGATTATGCAGAATAATCCGCAAATATATTTGCCTATCGAAGTATATTCGGGGTTGTCTACCGTGTAATGAAAAAGCAGTTGGGTTGCCAATATGGGAATAACGGCTTTTATAAAATCTCCCACAAAGGTAATAATAGCCTGTTTTTTTCCTACGCTTCTCAAAACATTTGTAAATCCTGCGTTTCCGCTGCCAAGTGTTCTTATGTCCTGTTTAACGGTTGTGCGTGTAAGCAAGATCGAGAAATTTATACTGCCTGATAAATATCCAAGCACAGCAGCTATTACCGATATAAATAAGCAGTTTGACATATATAATGATAATTCGTTCATTTAAACTCAATGAGGCGCGCCCCTGCGCGTCTTGTACCTCCAAATACTGA
This sequence comes from Clostridiales bacterium, assembly GCA_024690965.1. Taxonomy (GTDB): domain Bacteria; phylum Bacillota; class Clostridia; order Oscillospirales; family Acutalibacteraceae; genus JAEEHZ01. The sequence goes on along the minus strand of JAILOG010000006.1, from coordinate 18,714 downwards.
ATTTATTTTTCGCCGCGCTCTCTTATTATAAATCTTATCGGAGCGCCTGTCATACCAAATGTGTCTCTGATTCTGTTTTCCAGATATCTTTGATAAGAGAAATGGAACAATTCTTCGTTGTTTACAAAGAATACAAACGTGGGCGGCTTTACCGAAGCCTGGGTCATATAATATATTTTCAGCCTTCTGCCCTTGTCGGTGGGCGGTTGGACCTTTGCAGTGGACTGAGCAAGCAAATCGTTTAGCACACCTGTTTTTATTCTCATTGCGCAATAGTTTGCGACGGTATTTATCATTTCAAACAGCTTGTCTATTCGCTGACCTGTGAGGGCAGAAATGAAGATTATCGGTGCATACGACATAAATGAAAAGTCATTTTCAAGCTTTTTGCGAAACTCCTGCATCGTTTTGCCGTCTTTCTCTATCGCGTCCCACTTGTTAACGGCAATAATACATCCTTTGCCTGCCTCACATGCAAGCCCTGCCACCTTACTGTCCTGTTCGGTGAAGCCCTCGGTCGCGTCTATCATAATAATGCATACGTCGCTTCGCTCAATAGCCATTTTTGCACGCAAAATACTGTATTTTTCAATATCGTTTGTTATTTTTGATTTGCGGCGTATTCCGGCAGTGTCTGTAAACCGGTATTTGCCGTAGGGCGTTTCTGCGTAGGAATCTATACTGTCTCTGGTGGTGCCTGCAATGTTTGAAACTATACATCTGTTTTCGCCCAATATTTTATTGATTAACGAGGATTTCCCCGCATTGGGTTTACCTATAACCGCAACGGAAATATACTCGTCTTCATCATCTCCGCTGTCGTCTTTCGGTAAATGAGCGAACACAGCGTCCAGCAAATCGCCTGTTCCGTGTCCATGTACAGATGAGACCTGTATTGGGTCGCCTAAACCTAAGTTATAAAACTCCCAAAAATCCGCGGGCGGCTCACCGATGGAATCACACTTATTAACGCACAAAACAACAGGCACACCGCTTTTCTGAAGCATGGCGGCAACGTCCATATCGCTTGACACTATACCTGTTTTTACATCAACAACAAATATTATCGCGTCTGCGGATTCTATGGCAAGCTGTGCCTGCTCGCGCATCTGTTTTGGTATTATTTCACTGCTTCGGGGTTCTATTCCGCCTGTGTCTATAAGGCTTATCTTTCTGTTTTGCCATTCGCATACGCCGAATATTCTGTCTCTTGTAACACCCGGCGTGTCGTCAACAATAGACACACGCTGACCTACAAGCTTGTTAAACAGTGTGGATTTTCCTACATTCGGTCTGCCTACAATAGCCACAACAGGTCTTGACACTGCGCGTCACCTTCCTTTGCTGAATATTTACAATCATTCACCCAAAATGGCACTCAAAAGCTCTCCGCCGTCGTTGCCTACGGGTGTTATTTTTATATTAAGGGCTTTTTGAGCCTGCTCCAATGTTATGTCATCAAGGAATATATCCTCATCACGCTTTAGCATAACGGCAGGTATGAGCAACTCTTCGCCCAAATCTTTGTCTTTTAACTGGTTTATTAGGTCGCCGCCGGTTATCAAACCGGATACGTTTATTTGATCGCCGAAAAATTCATTTACGATTGCCACAGCCTGAATGTGAAGCTTTGGAAATTTAGCCTCGCAGGCATTATAAAGCATTTTCATATAAGGCGCCGCAGAAACACCCCCGGCACACGTTATATATCTTTCCTTTTCAAGAACATAATCGCATTGCTCAAGCGCAGACGCAAATTCTTCGTTCATAAGGGATATAAGTCCCACGCCGTTTTCAAGCTGGTCAAAGTCTTCATAGTAATCTGTTTCGGGAATAGGCAATCCGGCTTTAATATAAAACTCGTCCGCGGCGTACACAAGTCTGCTCCCATAGCGTTCAAAGAAACTGTTTCCGTACTCGTTTATAATATTGAGCGTTTCTAAAGCCGTTTCTTTTGTGTAGGGCTTAAGCGGATATAACCCGTCACGGTATTTTGTAAGCCCCACGGGCACAACAGCTATACATTCAAGCGAAGGATAGAGTTGCGCAAGATCTTCTATTGAACGCCTTAGTTCATCGCCGTCATTAAGTTCCGGGCAAGCCACAATTTGACAGTTTATTTTGATGCCCGCATCTGCGAACTGCCGCAGTATTTTAAGCGCTTCACCGGCAAAACGGTTATTCATCATTTTGCATCTCAACTCGGGATTAGTGGTATGAACAGAAACATTTATGGGGCTTATGTGCATTTTGATTATACGGTCAATTTCATGCTGAGTGAGGTTTGTAAGCGTAACGTAATTCCCGAACAGAAACGACAGGCGGGAGTCATCGTCTTTAAAATAGAGAGATTTTCTCATACCCTTAGGCAATTGGTCAATAAAGCAAAAAACGCAGTCGTTTTTGCATGAATGCTGCTTATCCATAAGGTAAGTTTCAAATTCAAGTCCTATCTCGTCATATTCGCGTTTTTTTATTTCGATGATCTCTGTTTCGCCGTTTTTGCGCTCTATTTCAAGCTTTAAAAAAATTCCCGTCTGATAAAATCTGTAATCGAGAACGTCGGCAATTTCGTTGCCGTTTATTGTAAGCAGCTTATCATAAGCTGATATTCCTGCTTTGTGGGCAGGGCTGTTTTCTTGCACCGAATTAATAATAACCATTGCCCGCTCCAAACAAGGCGCTTTATCGCCTTAAAATATAGTTTAAGTGATCTTTAAATAAACCCTGAATTCTCTAACAAAAACAGAGGAAGAAAATTCCTTCCTCTGCTTTAGGTCTCAATGTAATTACGCATCCATTTTAATTACTTCTCTGCCGTTATAGAAACCGCAGTTTTTGCAAACTCTGTGGGGAGCCTTAAGCTCACCGCACTTGGGGCATGTCATAAGAGCAGGGGCATTGAGCTTCCAGACGTTTGAACGTCTTTTGTCTCTTCTGGCTTGCGAATGTTTTCTCTTTGGTACCGCCACAATCAGCACCTCCTTAAGCGAAAATAATCATACAAGGATGTAATCCTTAATTTAAAAGCTGTTTAAGAACCTCAAGCCGAGGATCTGTCCGACCTGTTTTACAGCTGCAACTGCCGCTGTTTAAGTTTTTTCCACATACAGCGCAAAGCCCTTTGCAATCGTCTTTGCACAAAAACTTAGAGGGCATGTCCAAAATAATATCAGACTCTGCCACGGCGTCAAGCTCAACCACGCGGTCGGGTGCTTCGATATATTCGTCGTCAGCGTCACCTGTAAGCTCTGTTACAACAACGTGTTCAAAGCTTTTATTGTAATGCTTTAAAACTGCAGTGCCGCAGCGGTCGCATAATCCGCTGTGATCATAAGATGCATCAATAGTAAGCTTTATGAGTCCTGCTCTGTTTTCCGCAAAGGCATTTATCTTTACGGGCGTCAAAAAAGGATGCGCGCCGTTAAAAGATATCGCCGACATATCGAGAGAATAGCTTAACTGCTTTTTTGCACCGTGAGACGCAAATACATCTTTTAAGTTGAATAACATACAGCACCTCTCGAAACACACATATATCAATTTAAACGCTTCCCCTATTATAGTTTATAAGGGTTGGTTTGTCAACATTTTTTTAATTAAATTGCCTTTAAATAGAAATAAAATTGTTTTTCCGGAGTGACTCTGTTTATTTTAGCCACAAAATTTTAAACGGGTTTTCGTAAGCAGGCCAGTAAGTTATGATTCTTACAATCGCGGCTATTGTTTTGCACAATATAAACACTATTGAAGCGGTCAATCCCACTATCGCCACTGTGGCAGTGGGAGCAAACAGAATATACAATACCCAAAACGTTATATGAAGGATGTATTCCATTATAGAAGCTACTTTTGGCAGAAAAAGAAGAATGAGAAAAAATATTGCCATAAAAAGCAGGGTTACCGATTTGTTGCTGACAAATACAAGAAAATCAAAATCTATCGGAACAAACGAAAAAACGAAGGGAAAAAGAACTTTAAAAAATGAAAAGAAAAAGAATTTTCCTATCTCCTCATTGTTTAGCTCCGATTTATACAATAATTGAAAATAACCGATTATATTATTCATAAGCTAAATTTTAATATCGGCGCGGAATACGGCAATATTTTCCTTTCTTTATGTTATAAATTCAGATAACGGCTTACAAAGCCTTAAAGCCCGCAGCATTTATCGCTTCTTTCAGTACGGAAATATCAATATCTTTTTGAAGTACGGCAACGGCACGTTTTTCTTCCAAATTTACCTCAGCGGTTACGCCGTCTATTTCGTTAAGAGCCGCCTCTGCCGTTTGTCTGCAATGGTCGCAAGACATACCTTCAATAAATATTTCTACTGTTTTTTTCATATTTCTTTCATCCTTTTTATCATCGCTTTGCTGAGTGTTAATGTTGTCAGAAATTTCATTTTCAAAGTTGAGGTGTATTTCTTCCGGTACATTTTGAAGCTTTTCGGGCTTTAGAGGCACCAATTCATCAAATGAGCTTGCTTTGTTGTAGTCGGCAACCGAGTCGCTTTCTTCGCTTAACGCCTTAAAGTTGCGCAAGCGCAGGGCGTTGCTTACCACACATACCGAAGAAAGACTCATACACACGGCGGCTATCATAGGACTTAAAAATCCCAAAGCCGCAAGCGGTATTCCTATACTGTTATATATTAAAGCCCAGAACAGGTTTTGCTTTATATTTTTAATAACTGCTTTGCTTAGCATGATAGCGGTTACAGCGTCGTTCAAGTCATTTTTGATAAGCACAATATCGGCGGACTCTATCGCGATATCTGTTCCCGCGCCGATGGCGATACCCACGTCCGCCGCTGCAAGGGCAGGCGCGTCGTTTATTCCGTCGCCGATCATTGCCACTGTTTTTCCGTCTCTTTTAGAGGCGCGCACAACTTTTTCTTTCTGATAAGGCAAAACATCTGCGATAACATCCTTTATGCCCACAATTCGGCGTATGGCTTGCGATGTTATCTTGTTGTCGCCCGTAAGCATAATGGTTTCAATGTTCATTCTCTGCATACGCGCTATAGCCGTGCGGCTTGTGGCTTTTACCGTATCTGAAAGAGCTATAATACCCAGCATTCTTGTTTCGTCAGCGTAATAAAGGCAGGTCTTTCCCTCAAGCGCAAGTTGTTCAGCCATATCTTTAAAGCTTCCCGGGTCAATGCCCAATTTTTCTATAAGCTTTACGTTACCGCCGTAGAATTTCTTGCCTTCGGCATATGCGCAAACGCCCATACCCGGCATACGCTCAAATTTTTCCGTTTTAAACAGAGTTATATCATTGTTTTTAGCGAATTCGCACACCGCGTTCGAAAGTGGGTGCTCAGAGTTGTTCTCAAGCGAGGCGGCGAGAGCCAAAAGGTGATAATCTTTTATCGGTTCAAGCGGACAAATATCTGTAACGCTCGGAATGCCTTCGGTTATTGTCCCTGTTTTGTCTATAACTACCGTATCAATTTTATGCGCTATTTCAAGGGCTTCCGCGCTCTTAATAAGTATTCCGTTTTGAGCGCCTTTACCTGTTCCCACCATAATAGATGTTGGAGTTGCAAGACCGAGCGCGCACGGGCACGATATAACAAGCACCGATATACCGTTTGTAAGCGCTGTCGGAAAATCTTTTGTTATTATAAGCCAAACGATTGTGGTGACCACGGCTACCGCCATAACTATCGGCACAAAATAAGCAGATATCTTGTCCGCCATTCTGGCAATCGGAGCTTTACCCGCAGAAGCTTCCTCCACAAGCCTTATTATGTTTGAAAGCGTCGTGTCTTCACCTACACGCGTTGCTTTCATCATAAAAAATCCGGATTTGTTTATTGTTCCGCCGGTAACGCTGTCTCCCGGCTGTTTGTCAACGGGTATGCTTTCGCCTGTTATGGCGGATTCGTCCAGAGATGCGTCTCCCTCTGTTATAACGCCGTCAACAGGTACGCACTCACCCGGGTGAACACAAACGATATCTCCCACAGTTACTTGCTCTATAGGCACAACAAGGCGGTTGCCGTCTCTCTCTACAGTTGCGGTCTTAGGCGTTAATTCCGCAAGAGCTTTTATCGCGTCGCCCGTCTTTTCTTTTGAACGGGCTTCCAGAAACTTGCCGAGAGTGATAAGCGTCAGAATGGTTCCCGCGCTTTCAAAATAGAGGTGCATTGTGATATTGCCCAATGCTTCGGCATTGAAAAGAGTGAGCCTGTTGCCTATGAGAAATATATTAAATATACCGTATAATATTGCCGCGCCCGAGCTTATGGCTATCAGCGAGTCCATATTGGGGTGCAGTTTTGCAAGTGATTTAAAACCTACCGTAAAATATTTGTAGTTTATGCACGCTATGGGAATAACAAGCAAAAACTCCAAAAAAGGCAGTCCGATCGCGTTGTTATCTTGACTTAGAAACAGGGGCATAGGCACTCCTGCCATATGAAGCATTGCCAAAATAAACAGCGGCACCGCAAACACAAGCGATAATATAAGACGCTTTTTAATCTTTTGGGCGTCGCTTTTCAATTCGTCTTTTTTTGAGGGCGCGGATTTTATTCCCGAAAGCGAGGCTTCATATCCTGCGTCTGTTACGGCGGCGATGATGGTTTCATCGTTCATACAGCTTTCGTCATATGTTACCTTCATTACGCCTGTAAGCAGATTTATCTCGGCGGATGAAACGCCTGTAAGGGCTTCTACCGCTGATTGTATGTGGCTTACACACGAGGCGCACGACATACCGCCCACGTCAAATTTCTTTACAGTCATTTTTATCGTTCCTTTTATATAAATATCAAATTATATAAATAGCAAAAAGCACAATTACAACTAATATAACAAAACTTGTAATAATTGTAATATATTTTTTACCAAATGTCAAGCTTTGCCACCGCATTAACACAGTGACGGTATTAGTTGCAGAATATGGCTTTAAAAACTTGATTTTTAAGGGGAAATATGGTATCATAACCAGAAATATATAATGGAGTGAGAGGTGCGGTAATGTCGGAAAAATCGGGCAGAATCACAATTATAGACGAACTGCGCGGATTGGCAGTCGTATGTATGATAGTATATCACGCGCTGTTTACCGTGGGCAATATTTTCGGTTTGCGGCAGGCGCAGGATATTATGAACTTCTTTATGCCTGTGGAGCCGATTTTCGCGGGATTGTTCATATTTATTTCGGGCATTTGCACAAAGCTCAGCCATTCAAATCAAAAACGGGGACTTATACTTGCCGCCGTGGCAATTGCAATATCCGGTGTTACAATCGTTTTGCTGCCGAGTATCGGAGTATACGGGTGCGAAATATATTTCGGTGTGATACATCTGCTTGCGTTTTCGATAATCATATTTTCACTGTTGGAAAAGCTACTTGCTAAAATCCCACCGTTTTTCGGATTCGTTATTTTTGCCGCCGCCTTTATGTTTACATATAATGTGCCTAATGGTATATTGGGGGCTTTTGAGCTGAGTACGGACATACCGCAAAGCTTTTACGATGTGCCTGTATTATTCTTTTTGGGATTACCGGGAACAAGCTTTGTAAGCGCGGATTATTTTCCGATAATTCCGTGGTTTTTGCTGTTTTTGTCAGGTTCATATGTGGGCGTATGGGCGAAAAACGGAAAGTTTCCCGCGTTTATGTATAAATCGTGTATCGTACCATTGCAATGGTTCGGCAAAAACGCTCTTATCATATATGTTTTGCATCAGCCCATAATATACGGAATAGCCTGGGGAATAAAAAGGCTTATCACAGGCGAATAATTTAAAAACCGAAAGGATTGTAAAGAAATATGAAATTAGGAATAGTTGGCTTGCCGAATGTAGGCAAAAGCACACTTTTTAACGCAATAACAAACGCGGGAGCTCAATCTGCGAATTATCCGTTTTGCACGATAGAGCCTAATGTGGGTATCGTATCGGTCCCTGATAAAAGGCTCGATAAGCTTGCAGAGATGTATGACCCCGATAAATTTACGCCCGCGACGATAGAATTTGTGGATATTGCAGGTCTTGTAAAGGGCGCGTCTAAAGGTGAAGGACTCGGTAACAAGTTTTTGGCGAATATAAGAGAGGTGGACGCCGTTGTCCACGTTGTACGCTGCTTTGACAACGACAATATAGTTCACGTAGACGGAAGTGTTGATCCCGCCAGAGATATAGACACCATAAATTTTGAGCTTATAATGTCCGATGTTGATATAGTTGAGCGCCGTATAGACAAAGCCAAAAAGATGGCTAAGGCGGACAAAAAGTTTTTGACTGAAGCAGAGTTTTTCGAGAGAATATTAGGCGTGTTGAACTCAGGCAAACCCGCGCGCAGCGCAGAGTGCAATGAGGAAGAGGCAATACTTCTCGCAAGCGCGCCGCTTCTTACAAATAAGCCGATAATATACGCCGCCAATATGAGCGATGTTGATTTTTCTTCGGGGATAGAAGAAAACGAATACTATAAGAAGGTAAAGGCGATAGCGGAAAGCGAACACGCGGCGGTTTTGCCGATATGCGCGGAGTTGGAAGCCGAAATAGCAGGTATGGACGCGGAGGAAAAAGAGATTTTTCTTTCCGACTTAGGATTGGAACAAAGCGGGTTGGAGAGACTTATCACAAAGTGTTATTCTCTGCTTGGACTCATATCATATCTCACCGCGGGAAAACCCGAGGTAAGAGCCTGGACGATAAAGAAAGGCACAAAAGCCCCTCAGGCGGCAGGCAGGATACATACCGACTTTGAGCGTGGATTTATTCGTGCCGAAGTAATAGCTTTTGACGATCTTATCGCGTGCGGCTCGCTTAATGCCGCCAAAGAAAAGGGACTTTTGAGAAGCGAAGGCAAAGACTATGTAATGAAAGACGGCGACGTTGTTCATTTCCTGTTTAACGTATAACTGTATAAAAGGACAAGTGGTAATATGTTTGAAAAGCTTACGATATCAAAATTATTTGACCTTAAACACACAATAGCAAAAGGGATTTTTGACGGTAAAACTTATCCGTGGGAAATTTTATCGGAATTAAGCGATTTTATTATAAGACTCGGTAATACATTGGACGAATCTCTGTATGAAAAAAGAGGCGAAAACATTTGGATAGCCAAATGCGCTAAAGTGGCACCCACAGCCTGCCTTAACGGTCCGCTTATAATATGCGAAGACGCGGAAATACGCCATTGCGCCTTTATCAGGGGCAGCGCGATAATCGGCAAAGGCGCAGTTGTGGGCAACTCTACCGAGATAAAAAATTCGCTTCTTTTTGATAACGTGCAAACTCCCCATTATAACTATATAGGAGATTCTATACTCGGTTATAAGTCGCACACGGGAGCAGGAAGCATAACATCCAATTTAAAATCCGATAAATCTTTGGTTACAATAAAAATAGACGGAGAAAAGCTTGATACGGGCAGAAAAAAGCTCGGCGCTATACTCGGAGATTATGTTGAGGTGGGCTGCAACAGCGTTCTTAACCCCGGCACGGTTATCGGAAGAAACACAAATGTTTACCCGCTTTCGATGGTGCGCGGTTATGTGCCTGAAAACAGCATTTACAAAAAGCAAGGCGAAATTGCCGAGAAGATTGAGGGTGATCACCGTTAATACCAAAAAGACAAAGCTTATAGTAAGGATTTCCGCGGTGGTTTGCGCCGCGCTGCTGATTTTGAGCGGCGTTGTGTCGGCGCTTATTTCCGTTATTAAATAATTTTGAGAAAAGGAAAATACACGTTTCGCAACAAGGCGTGTTATGTGAATAATATGAATATTTGGCATGATATTGATTCTTCAAGAATAAAGCCCGACGATTTTGTCGCGTGTATAGAAATACCAAAGGGCGCAAAAGCAAAATATGAGCTCGACAAGCAAACGGGATTGCTTATCCTTGACAGAGTTCTGCATACGTCTACGCACTATCCCGCAAATTACGGCTTTATTCCCAGAACGTACGCCGACGATTTAGACCCGCTTGACGTACTCGTTCTGTCGAGTGAAAAGATGTATCCGCTTACGCTCGCGCGGTGTTATCCTATAGGTATGTTTACAATGATGGACAACGGCAGAAACGACGAAAAGATAATAGCCATACCGTTCAACGACCCCAACTATAACAGCTATAAAAGTATCTCTCAATTGCCTAAGCATATTTTTGAGGAAATGCGCCACTTTTTCACGGTATATAAGTCACTTGAGCATAAAGACACCGTTGTGGATGAAGTTCAGGATGAAGACGCGGCGAAAAAGGTCATAGAAAAATCTATGCAAAATTACAGAGACAAGTTTAATATTATCTAAAGGAATGATAAAATGAATTCCAAAAAGGGCTCAGCGGCAAAAGTTTTGATTATAATTCTTGTACTTGTTACGATATATCTTCTGTGTACAGATTATATGTATATAACTTATAACGGGGCGTTTACCACGCAATCGGACAAAAGCGCGTACACGGACTCAAACGGCATAATTGAATTTAACAGCGTAAAATATCAAAATTCCGATATAGCGGCGGGGGTGCTTTTAGAGGCTTTAACAGACGTTGATAAAGCCGAGTTTTATTGCGGGCTCAGCAACGATGAAAGTATTACCGCAGACACCGCCTTTAACATTCAAACAAGCAGCTCGGGGTTTGGCGATAAAAACGAAACCGTTACCGAATCAACCGACAATCATGCGGTGTCATATTCAAAGATGAATAACCCCGTAAATTATATTTCTCCCGATATGGGCAAGCTGTGCAAAGGCGACACCGTAAAGCTTTTTGTTAAGGCCGGCGGCGACGATGAATATGTGGTTTCGGGAGTTTTTGCTTATAATACGGAATACTTTAAGATCAGAAATTATTACAACACTCAGGCTTACACCACTGTGTCTTACAGCGCGTTTGATTTGCTTTTCGGCAGCGGTTCAAAGGATAATATGACCTTCGGCGGGAATTTGTGGGCGTTGTTTTTCTGGCTGCCCCCGCTTATAACTATAGGCTTTTATGTGTTTGACAGAAAAAGCAATTTAAAGCACTTGACAGGTATGGCAATGTCTGTTGTAAGCATTTTTGCGGTCGTGTATTTTGTGGGAGGCGCAAGGCTTGCGTTTGGCTCTATGCTTTCAATTGTTATAAACCTTGTAATATTTATTCTTTGCCTCTATTCTGCTCTTCTTGGATTGAAAAACCGGGAGTAAATGATTTACAATATTTACATCTTGATTCAAATTATCCTATATTATATAATTTAATTACACAAAAACTGCATTGGATTGATATATATGAAAAACAAATTACATAAAATTTTGGCTTTGATTCTTATTTTGGCAATTGTGTCCCTTTGCCAAATAACTTCTGCTTCCGCGGATGAAGCCCCGGAAACAAAAATATTTATCTTCTTAACAAAAAATATGGGCTTCAACAAAGCAGCCGCCTGCGGTGTGCTTGCAAATATTTATTATGAATCCGCGTTTTCTCCCGTTTGCTACGGAGACAACGGCACAAGCTACGGCATTTGCCAGTGGCACAACGGCAGATTTGACAGCCTTAAAAAGTTTTGTAAAGCAAACGGTATGGATTACAAAACTATAGACGCACAGCTTGAATATCTTAAGTATGAGCTCGAAACGTCATATACGCAGGTGCTTTCATTTATGCGTTACCAAATTGAGAATACCGCGGTAGGTGCCTACAACGCAGGCTATTATTGGTGCTATAATTTTGAGATACCCGGCAACAGGGCGTATTACGCGGTGGAGCGCGGATACGCCGCAAGATATACTTTCTGGCAGTATTACAAAAACATTGACGGAACCCTCATTTACGATATATTTGACGACGTGTACACGCTTGATATTCCCGAAAACCCTCAAACCGGCAACAATCTCCTTTTGCTTGACGGAGATACGCTTCCCGTACTGGGAGATGTAGACTGTGACGGCAAAATTTGTATGATAGACGTAACCCAGCTGCAAAAATCATTCGCAAAGCTTATAGATATAAAAGATTTGGGCGAGATGTCTAAGGTGAATTCGGATTTGAACGCCGATAACGTGATAGATTTAAACGATGCTGTGCTTATCCAGCGGCATATCGCGGGCGTAAAAGCAACAGACGAAATGATACTTATACTTGATTAATATAACGTAAAATAGTACGGCGGCAACAAGAGTGAAAGTTTGTTGCCGTTATTTTTTGTCGTTTAGATAAAACTCTGTTTTGCCCGGCACAAGGGCAAAACCAAGGGCTAAACTAAACCGGCAGTTTTCGCCTCATCCGCACCTGCGGTGACAGCCTTCCGTTAAGTGAAATGCCAAACTCACACATGCTATATACCATATATTGAAATATTTTGCGCTGTATACAATATATTGCGATAATCTATTGCAATATATATTGAATTGATATATAATGTACAAGTTAACTTGTGTCTGTGGCATAAAACAATTAAATTTGAAAAAACTATAATAATTCTAAATTGATTGTAACGGAAAAAGTGAGTATATGGGTAAAAATCCTGTTAAGCTGAAACTAAAAGCGGCAAAAAAGAAGATTACAATAAGAAGAAAATATTTTGTTAATAACATTAAAAAACAAGTGAAAGAAAACAAGCTGATGTTTGCTGTTTATCTTATACTTCGTCTTTTTGTGGTCCTGTCAATGACAAGCGCGGTTTTGAGAGGCGACTGGGAAAGCTTTTTCGTTTGCACGCTCTCGCTTATTCTTTTTCTGCTTCCCGCATTTTTAGAGAAGAATTTCGGTATAGATATCCCGTCTCTGCTTGAGGTTATGATACTGCTTTTCATATTTTGCGCCGAGATACTCGGTGAGCTGCAGTGCTACTATATTAAATTCCCGTATTGGGACGCGATGCTTCACACGGTAAACGGTTTTATATGCGCGGCGATTGGCTTTTCTTTGATAGATATCTTCAACAGAAACAAAAGGTTTAAATTCAGAATGTCGCCTATGTTTATTGTGCTTATGTCATTTTGTTTTTCAATGACTGCAGGCGTTGTGTGGGAATTCTTTGAGTTCGGATGCGATATGCTGTTTAAGACCGATATGCAAAAAGACGCGATAGTACACTCAATATCAAGCGTTATGCTCGACCCCGCGAACAGCAACAAAGCAGTGACAATAGACAATATAACTGACGTGGAAATAGCGGGCAGGTCTTTGGGCTTGGGCGGATATTTGGATATAGGGCTTATAGACACAATAAAAGACTTGTTTGTAAATATGATAGGCGCAGTGGTGTTCAACATTTTCGGCTTTATATATTTAAAGCACAGGGGGAAAGGCAAGCTGGTGCCTATGCTTGTTCCCACTCCCACAGTCAGCGGTAAAAATGATTTCGAAACACAACAAGAGGAAAGTGACATAAAAGATGAATGAAAACAAACAAAAAAAGACAGACGAGAATATTATAATCGGCAGGAACTGCGTTTTGGAAGCTTTGAAAAGCGGCAGAGAGCTTGACGCTTTGTTTGTCGCAAGGGGCGCTCACAGCGGTACCACTGCCATGATAATAGCCAAAGCAAAAGAAAAAGGTGTTACAATAAAAGAAGCCGATTCCAAAAAGCTTGATTTTATGTGCGGACACGCCAACCACCAGGGAATAGTGGCAACGGCGGCTCTCAAAAACTATTCCGAATTAGAGGACATTTTTACCGAAGCTGAAAGCCGGGGCGAAGACCCTTTTATAGTAATACTTGACGAAATAGAAGATCCTCACAATTTCGGCGCGATAATAAGAACTGCCGAGTGCGCAGGCGTTCACGGTATAATAATACCAAAAAGGCGTTCCGCCGGTCTTACATATACGGTTAACAAGTCGTCCGCCGGCGCGCTGGAGCATATGCACATAGTAAGAGTAACTAATCTTGTTTCCATTATAGATGAACTTAAAAAACGCGGCGTTTGGATATACGGCGCGGATATGAACGGAGAGCTTATATATTCCTGTGATTTGACGGGAAAAACCGCTGTTGTTATAGGCAACGAGGGAAAAGGGATAAGCAGGCTTGTAAAAGAAAAGTGCGATAATCTTATCTCACTTCCTATGTACGGAAAAATAAACTCTTTAAATGCTTCCGTTGCCGCCGGAATTGCGTTATATGAAGCGGCAAAGCAACGTAACAAAAAATAAAAACATCTTTTTTAAGGACGTGATATAATATGCCCGGTAATAAAAATGATGAAAACAAAAAGAACAAAAACGGGTCAATAAACCCAAAGCGTGAAGATATATTCAGCAACGCCTCAAGAGAAGTGCGCCTTACTACTCAAAACCCTCTTGATGACGACTTGCAGGGTTCAAAAACAGAAAAACGTGAAAACACAAAAGAGCTTTATCATATAATAGATTATCTTGACAAGGTAAAGTCTGACGACAGAGCAAAATCAAGAGTAAACGACCCTAACCAGATGTCGCTTTTCGACGGTGGGAACAAAAGGATAATAACCCCCGACGGGGACAAAAAAACAGCCGTTTTTGAAAAACAGCCTCATTATGTCGCCGATGAACAGGATTTGCCCACAATTGTTGCAGAACCTTCAAAATCGAAAGAAGACAAACAAAAATTCCCTGAACAGGACGGCGAGACGATAATTGTTCCCGAAACAACACAGGCTCCGCCTGCCGAGACGGAAAGCGTGCCTGAGGAACAAATAACCGAAGAGCCGATACCCGTTATGTCTGTTTCTGTGGGTAAATTTTCAAACATAGTAAAAAGAGAATACGATAACTATATATCTTACGACAGCATGGAGGCATATTCTAAAAAATCTGCTTCGTATTCGAATTCTCCGTCTGCGGACACTTCAACCGACAAAAAGCCGGGTATAAAAGGCGCTTTGGCTTATCTGGCAGCGGCTTTTAACAACAGACGTGACAACCGCTCAAAACATATGGACACGCGTCAATACGAAAACGAATTTGACGGTATTGACGAGCCTTCAAAAATAAAATCAAAAATGTATAACGCCTCTACTTCGCTTTACGCAAGTACTCTTGTGCTTGTGCTTCTTACAGTGGCAGGAATTATATTCTACATAATAAAAAGCGCGAATACGGCGCTTTTCGGAAAATCGACAGGCGCACCCGTTATTTACTGTGCAATAAATCTGCTTGTCGCCGTTTTTGCCGCTATAGCCGCAAGGCAAACAATAATATCCGGTATAAAGGGCATAAAAAAGCTCGGCAACCGAGACACTTCTGCCGCTTTAGCCTGCGGCGCGGTGCTTTTGCAGTCTGTAATGGCATTCTTTGACGCGGGCAGCTTTTATGAAGAGAAAAACAAATTCTTTACACCGCTTTTGCTTGTTATTGTGCTTTATATGTCTTTGGCAAAGCTCAGCGGAAACGAAAGACTGCGCAAGAATTATTCGTTTATAAACGCTTCGGGCAAAAAATACGTTCTGCGCAATTATAAGGACAAGCAGACAAAATCGCTTATACTTGGATCGGCTTCTTCACCTAAAAGCAACATAGTTTTTCAAAGACCGGCAAACGGATTTAAAAGCTTTTTTGATATTTCGTGTGACGGCTACAGCGGAATGACTCTCATAAACAGAGCTGCGCTGCCTGTTGCGATACTCGGTGTTATTGTGGGCGTTATTAACGCTGCGCATAACGGCTTTTTGGCGTTCTTTTCATCTTTTGCGGCAATTTGTTGCTGCTTTGTTCCCGTTAACGCTGTTTTGGCTTCGGAAATGACGATGAGCAAATATTCAAAACTCGCTCTCAAGGCAAAGGGTATGATATCCGGCTATGCAGCTGCCAGAAGATACAGGTCATCAAGCTGTATATACGTGACCGACAGGGCGCTTTACCCTAAAGGCGCGCCTAAGCTCGTTTCTGTAAAAAGGCTGAACATTGACGGCGTAGATGAAGCTCTAATGTCTGCTTACGCGGTTGCCAGAGCCGCAAAAAGCCCCGTTTGTGATGTTTTTGAGGATATGTTTTCGGATGAAACATTTCTGCCTTTGTGCGATAACGTATTGTATGAAGATGAAAAAGGACTTATCGGCTGGGTAAACGGGGAACGTGTTCTTGTGGGAAACGCCGATTTGCTTAAGTCTCACGCAATAGATACGCCTTCACGTGATTTCGAGGAAAGATATACGGCAGGCGGAAACAGCATAACTTATATTGCGGTAAAGGACAGGCTTTGCGCAATACTTATAATAAAATACCGTGCCGATTCAAAAGTTGCGGCGGCGCTTAAAGGTCTTGAAGATGTCGGCGCGTCGCTCATAGTGAGTACAACAAACGAAAGCATCACTCCCGAAAAAATTGCCGGCGATTTTTGCCTTTATAACCGCAGTGTGCGTGTTCTGCCTTCGGGTTTGGGCAATATATTCAAAGAGCTTTCAAACGATGTTATAGACGATGTAAGGCCTTATGCAGTTACAAACGGCGGATTTTTATCTATGGCGTATTGTTTTATGTTCAGCAAAAAGATAACCACGCTCGTTCGTACAGTGACGCTTTTGCAGGCGATAGCGTCCGTGCTGTGCCTTGCGGCTGTGGCAGTTGTACTTATATCGGGCAGTGCGACAATAAGCCCTTTGAGACTTATACTGTACACGCTGTTCTGGACCATAGTTTCAACGATACTTACAATAATTACAAAGAGAAATAAATAATAACGGAGGCTGAGTAAGCATTGAAAGTAGCACCATCTATTTTGGCAAGCGATTTTTCCAAAATGGGAGAAGAAATACGCCGTATGGAGCTTTGCGGAGCCGATTGGATACATATAGACATTATGGACGGGCATTTTGTACCGAACATTACATTTGGACCCGATATAATAAAGCCGCTTCGCAAGTACGCTTCAATCCCTTACGACGTGCATCTTATGATAGACCATCCGCTTGAATACGCGCCGCGTTTTGCGGAGGCGGGAGCGGATATAATCACTTTTCATGTAGAGGCAAAAGACGATATAAAAGAAACCATAGAAAAAATAAGATCACTCGGTGTAAAGCCAGGGCTTGTAATAAAGCCTAAAACCCCCGCAGAGGCTGTTTTTCCTTATCTTAAGGATATTTATATGGTTCTTATTATGACTGTTGAGCCGGGCTTTGGCGGACAGTCGTTTATGGAAGATATGATGCCAAAGGTAAAGCTTATTAAAGACGAAGCAAAACGTCAAAACACAGATATAATAATAGAAGCCGACGGCGGTATAAACTTTGAAACAGCCCCCATAGCCGCCAAGGCAGGGATAGATGTAGCCGTTTCGGGAACGGGAGTTTTTAAGGCGGAAGACCCGAAAAAGGCAATAGTCGCACTGAGGGATCTGTAATATGAATAAGTACAAAATGGCGGCGCCGTGTATGCTGGGAATAGAAGGACTGCTCGCGAACGAGCTCAAATTTATGGGCGCGGAGAATGTGCTTGCCGAAAACGGAAGAGTGTTTTTTGAGGGCACAGACGAAATATTGGCGCGCGCCAATTTAAGATGCCGCCTTGCCGAGAGAATAGTTATAACGGCAGGAATATTCAAAGCGGATAGCTTTAATGAGCTTTTTGAAAAAACAAAGGCGATAAATTGGGAAAACTATATATCTGTAAATGACAAATTCCCCGTTACGGGCAGAAGCCTGAGTTCCAAGCTTTCAAGCGTTCCCGATTGCCAGAAAATAATAAAAAAGGCTATTGTAGACAAGCTCTCGAGCAAGTATAACATTTCTTATTTTGAAGAAACATGCAGTATGAAAAAAATAAGATTTCTTATTTTAAAGGATACCGTAACAATAATGATAGACACAAGCGGCGAAGGCCTGCATAAAAGAGGTTACAGAGCGGTATCTAACGACGCGCCGATAAAAGAAACTCTTGCCGCCGCTTTAGCGGAGCTTTCAAGGGTAAGGGACAACCATATTGTGTATGACCCTTGTTGCGGTTCGGGTACGATACTGATAGAAGCCGCGCTCAAAGCGCTTAACATAGCGCCGGGACTTTGCAGAAGCTTTGTAAGCGAAAGCTGGCAAAACATAAGTCCGCAAGCGTGGAAAGCCGAGCGTGAAAGCGCACGGAAAGATATCAAAAATGATTGCGAATTTATTGCTTTCGGCAGTGATATAGATGAAAATGCACTCGATATTGCCCGCGAAAACGCAAAAAAAGCAGGCGTTGCCGATAGAATAAAATTTGATATAGCCGATATCAAAGATTTTTCACCGCAAACGCGGTTTGGAACGGTAATTTGCAATCCGCCCTACGGCGAGCGGCTTTTAGACTTTGACAAAGCCGATGAAATATACAAAACAATGGCCAAGGTGTTTTTGCCGCGCCCCGGTTACAGCTATACGGTAATAACCCCGCAGGATGAGTTTGAGCGTCTTTTCGGGCGAAAAGCCGACAAGCGCAGAAAGCTTTATAACGGTACGATCCCCTGCACCGCGTATATGTATTATAAATAACAGTAAAAAATCCCGCAGGATACATCATTTCCTGCGGGGTATTTGTTTGTACCGAATATTTATTTTAATTATTCACATAAAATTGTTATCAAATATATTTGGACAGCATTATGTATATTACACAAATAAGCCTGTATAATTGTGCAAATCCAAATGAAAAGGAAAGCTGACCGAGGAAAAGGGGGGCTTGCGTCCACCCCACGGGGGCACTCCCCCGGGTGGTCGCGAAAGGGGTTTCCAAAGGGGGAAACAGCCGACGGGTTTCCCCCTTTGGTGTCCTTTGCCTACTTTCCCACATGGGAAAGTA
>JAILOG010000010.1 GCA_024690965.1 Clostridiales bacterium | reverse complement strand
GTCCGCATTTGGTTGTCGCTGTTTACAATCATTGTTGAAACAAGCGAGTACGATCTGCCCCCGATTGATTTGTCTACTATTCCGTCGCCGTTTGCATCATTCCATCCGCCTTCTGCCAAAATAGAGGCACATGTATTTTCCGTGTACTCGACTTTATCTGCGTCTTTATTATAAAGGAAAGAAGACGGCGGGACGGGCGAGTTTGCAGGAGATCCGAGTTCAAAATAGGCATCCTCAACTATCTCGCTTCGGTCAAGCGCAGCCGATATTGCTTTGCGGACATATGGGTCGCTTAGTATCGGGTTTTGAAAATTGAAGCCCAAAAACTCATATTTAAGCGTTGGATACTTCAAAACCGACATTTTATCTATAAAGCCTAAGTCGGCAACGTCCTTAGCGGTAGCGTTTGCGGCGGAAAGCTCTCCGAGCCTCAGCATTGAAAATGCCGCAGTATCGTTATCCGCAAGTTTAACTTCAATGTTTTCTTCAATTGGTACATCGCCGAGCTTCCAAAGAGTGTTTTTTGTGAGGAGCATTGATTTATTCGGCTCTGTTGACACATATTTATACTGTCCCGTGCCGCATGGGGTAATATCAATATCCTGCTTGTGTTTGGGAACGATAGGAAAATCCATGAGATTTACTACTCTTGTATAGGGCTTGCTCAAATAAACAGTAAAGTGCAAATCGTCCTCGGCTATGACATCGCTTATACATCTGAGCGAGCTTGTATAAATTGTCGGATTTTCCTCATTTCTTATAAGTTCAAGCGTATACAAAACATCGTATGCCGTAAACGGAGCGCCGTCGTGCCATGTGACGCCTGATTTCAGCGTAAATCTGATACGTCTTGCATCATTTGAAACCGTACAGCTCTCTGCAAGCTGAGGGACTACGGAAAGGTCGTCTGATATAATAACAAGGCTGTCGTATATAAGCCTGTATACAGGTATGTTTGAATACTGTTTTGTGTAAAGAGGGTGCAGGGTGTCGGGCGTTGCCATGTAAAGAGATATATTTCCGGAAAGCGAAGGCGCATCATCGCCGTTTTTGGTCTTTGTATTTTCATTTCCTCCCTTGCAGCCGGTAAGCAGCAAAAGAAAACAGCATAATACGGATATGATTCTTTTTTTCAAAATCATTACCTCCCGTAATTTAATCAATTAGATATTATATAACACATGTGCAAATAAAGTCAAGCTAAAAAGCAAAGTGCGGAGGAATTGTAACTGTACAATTGTCAATGATGGGTGACACTTTTCTTAAAAAATAAAAAGTTTTGTCCTAAACTCCCCTTGTCAAGGTGGAGCGGTGGAGATTTTCGTTAGAAAATACTACCGTCACCTTGACAACACACCTTATGATATAATATTTATGGCGTAAGCATTTTAATGTCTTGCGCCTAATTACCTTATATCACACCTAAATATTTATTTAGCATCTCATTTGGTGTGAGAAAACCCAAACATATTTTCGGTATGTTGTTTGATTTTTTATTGTATTTGGCAAGTTGCTTTCTGCCGTCATCAAGATTATACATCTTCATTTTTTTATAAAATCTTTTTTCGTCTGTCCTATGCTGCCGTTCAACTTTTCCGTTATGTCTGGGTGTCGCAACTCGTATTCTGTGATACTTTATCCCGCATTTTTCAAGGAGCTCTTCAAATAGTGACGGTTTACCGTCATCACTAATCAATGCTCTTGTAAATTCTGTTCCATTGTCGGTCTGTATCTCTCTTATAGGAAACGGACAATTTAATATCAGTTTCTTTAAAAAATCCGCAGAACTATATGTGCTATGCTCATCGTACATTTCTCTGAAAGTCCAACGGGTACATTCATCTACTGCCGTGTACTGATAATATTTCTGACCATTTACCACGCAATATGACGGAACAAATTTTACATCTACCTGTACCTTTTGCCCCGGATATTCCGCTCTCTGATATGGCTTGGGTTTTCTCTCTTGCTTTTTCTTTATTTCAGGTCTTATCCACTTATTTACAACCCTTACCAAACTCGTATAACTGCGCTTGTATCCGTCTTTTCTTAAAGAATCCCACAGCATTATCATATCGTCTTTGTAATATGCGTAACGCTTTAATATCATTTCCTTTTCTTCAGGTGTATGCTCATTTGGATGATGATGCGGTCTATGGCTTTTATCTAACAGGCTTTTCCAACTTTTTCCGTCATATTTATGCCGCCATTCATATATTGCATTTCTGCTGATACGATAGTATTTTGCTGCTTCTGTTACTCCTTTTTTGTAACTTCTTTTAATTACCCGTTGACGAAACCGTGCATTGGATGTTAAAATATTCATGGAAAATGACTCCTTTTATAATGTTTCTCTTAGGCGTTAAACATTATATCATATTTGGAGCTCATTTTCCTTTTTATTTGTCACCCATCAATTGTATCACAACATTAAAGCAAAAAAGAAAGTAGCAAAAGTAAACGGCGCTTTGTAAAACAGCTTGAATTGTCGGCTGAAAAATGCTACAATAAAAGAAAAAAGCCAATCCGCACATGATTGTGCGCAATATAAAGGGTAAAAAATGAAAGAAACGGTTATCGGCATTCTTGCACATGTAGACTCCGGGAAAACAACGCTCTCGGAAGCGCTTTTGTACGTTTCCGGCGCTATACCGTCTATCGGCAGGGTTGACCATAAAAACACATTTCTTGATACAAACAAAATAGAGCGCGACAGGGGTATTACTATTTTTTCAAAGCAGGCGGAGCTTAATTTGGGAGACACCTCCGTGTGCCTTCTTGACACTCCGGGACACGTTGATTTTTCTGCGGAGGCTGAGCGCACTTTATCTGTGCTTGACTATGCAATTTTAGTCATAAGCGGCGCTGAGGGCGTTCAGAGCCATACCGTAACGCTTTGGAATATGTTGTCGCACTATAATGTTCCTACGTTTATTTTTGTAAATAAAATGGATCTTACGGGAGCAGATAAAGAGAGCGTTTTAAAGTCGCTTTGCGAAAATTTCGGTGACGGCTGTCTTGACTTTTCCGCCGATTTTTCTGAAAATGCGGCGCTTTTATCGCAGGAGATGATGGACGAATACCTTGAATCCGGCAAAATAGAAACCGAAACTCTTAAAACGGCAATAGCTGCAAGACAGGTTTTTC
>JAILOG010000003.1 GCA_024690965.1 Clostridiales bacterium | reverse complement strand
AATGTAGCAACCGCCGCTTAAGCCGTAAGACACATTACAGTTACTGTTAGTATAGTAGTAGTATGTTGTACCGCCGCTTGATTGTGTAGTATTAAATTGATACCACACTTGAGTTGTGCCTGCTGTTGTCGCGCCTTGATTATTAAGGGTTACCTTGTATATGTTCGGCGTCCACTTGGCGTAGAGTGTAGAGTTACCTGCGACACTACGGTAAATGTTGTTGCATAACGCTCCGCTTGCATCTACATACTGTGTTCCGGTGCCATCTGAATTAGTCCAATAACCGCCAAAGGTGTAACCTGTTTTTGTCGGTAAAACAATGTGAGTGCCGTTGGTATTTAAAGGAGTGGTGCAAGAACTGTCTTCATAGTAATAATACGGAGTGCTGGTCTCATACCTATACCAATAAGCCGTTGTACCCGGTGTTGTTGCACTTTGGTTATCAAGTGTTACCTGGTATATGTTTGGCGTCCAGTAGGCGTATAGGGTTGTATCACTTGTTTTATTCCAAGTGCGGGCGCTTGCACCTGCCGCAGTGTAATACTGGGTGCCGCCACCGTTTGTTGCATCATAGTAACCACCAAATGTATAGCCTGTTCGTGTAGGCATAGTAGCAACAGGCATTGCACTGCCGTAAGTAGCTGTTACACTTCCGGTTCCGCCGGTGCCCGATCTTTTATCAAGCGTTACGGTATACGTATTCGCTGTCCACTGTGCGGTCAATATTGCGGTATCATTATTGTTTATACACAAATTACGCAAAGACATTACTGTATTCTGTCCGGTTGTAGGAACTAATAAACTATCCCTTGTAATACCGGTTCTATTGCTGTTGCCATATACTCCATAATGTGCCGTAGATGCACCCGAGCTTACGCTTGTGGAAGTAGAAAAGTTTTCGGTTGATCCGCTGGCATATGACAGTTTCCAGCCAATAAAGGTATAGCCGGCTCTAGTAGGTATATAATCGCTGAGGGCTATATTATAACCGTTTGTTGACCCAAATGTATCGGTTACATTTGTTGATCCGCTCATTGTTCCGCCGTTAGGAACAAATTGTATGTTGTAGGTTATTGCGGTCCACTTGGCGTAGAGTGTAGAGTTATCTGCGACACTACGGTAAATGTTGTTGCATAACGCTCCGCTTGCATCTACATACTGTGTTCCGGTGCCATCTGAATTAGTCCAATAACCGCCAAAGGTGTAACCTGTTTTGGTGGGAACTGTAATCGTTGTACCATTAGTATTCAACGGGGTAGTACAGGAGCTGTCTTCATAGTAATATATGGAGCCATCATGTGTCTCATATCTATACCAATAAGCCGTTGTGCCTGCTGTTGTTGCGCCTTGATTATTAAGGGTTACCTGGTATATGTTTGGCGTCCAAGTAGCGGTAAGCTTTGCTGTGTCATTCTGATTTACACATAAATTACAAAGCACCAGACCCGCTGGGGCACCTGCCGCCGGCGGCATTATCAATGTGTTTTGATCAACAATATTAACATGGCTTGAGCCTTTGTAATAACAAGCTGTTGATTGACTTTCAGTGTGTGTACTTGATGTTGAATAGTTTGGTGTAGAATTGTTAACATATGTCAATTTCCAGCCTGTGAAAGTATAACCTACACGCGTAGGATATCCGTTACCGTAACTATATCCTTCATAGGCACCGTGACCAAACGGCACATTTTGAACATTCGTGATACTTGTAGTATCATTCCATGTACCGGCATTCGGGTCAAATTGTATGTTGTAGGTTATACTTACCCACTTTGCATATAAAATGGTGTCACTTGTCTTATCCCAATTTCGTGCACTTGCGCCTGCGGCTGTATAATACTGTGTGCCACTGCCATTTGTGCCGTCATAGTAACCACCAAATGTATAGCCTGTTCGTGTAGGCATTGTGGCACTTGGCATTGCACTGCCTAAAGTAGCTGTTACACTTGCCGTTCCACCTGTACCCGATTGTTTGTCAAAAGTTACGATGCATGTATTCGATGTCCACTGGGCAGTAAGGGTAACGGTAGCACCATTAACTGAACTTAAATTTTGAAAGTATGTAGACTGAAAATTTGCGTTCTTAATTATTAACTGATCTGCACTGGTTATAGGTACAGAACCCATATAAGCATAAATTGCATTTTTGGTTGGGTCACTTCCAAAGTTAGCGTCACTTCCGGAAAGTTTCCAGCCTGTAAATGTGTATCCCGTTCTGGTTGGGTAAGATACCTGAAAATTTCCCCCTGAACCAAATACAGCTGTTGATGGGTGGCTTGAATTACTTGGCCACGCGCCGTTAGTGCCAAGATCGTAATTTATGTTGTAGGTAATAGCTGTCCACTGAGCGTAGAGTTCTTTGTCACCGGTTGTTTGATACATATTGCCTATACACGTGCCTGAAGCGTTAACATACTGGGTTCCGCTTCCGTTTGCCTCTGTGTTGTAACCACCAAAAGTGTAACCTATTTTTTGAGGCGTTGTAATTTTGTAGTTTGGCAATCCGGTTGTACACGTACTGTCGGTATAGTAGTAATACGGACTCGACTGATAATATTTATACCAAATTTCTGTTGTACCTGCCGATGTTGCGCCTTGATTGTTAAATACTACGTGATATATGTTTGGCGTCCACTTAGCGTAAAGTGTCCACGTATCACCCGGGGATGGTATTTTTTTATAAATATTGTTTGTAAAACCGCCGGACTCTGTTACATATTGTGTACCGCTACCGTTTGTGCCGGTATAGTAACCGCCGAAAGTGTAGCCTGTCTTTGTAGGTTTGGTTATTTTATAACCGCCACTTAAGCCGTGTGTTGCCGGGTCACAGTCCGCATTTGTATAATAGTAATAAGTGGTATTATTATATGATTGTGTTGTTTCGTACTGATAGTACGCGTCTGTTGTGCCGGATGTGGTTGCCGATTGGTTATTAAGAACTATTCTGTAAACCTTGGCAGTCCATTGTGCGGTAAGTGTAACATCACTGCCAACGCTTGATATTGTAACCGGGTTGGTGGTGCTTGAGCCAACCGTTGCAGTACCGGATTTACTCCAACCGTTGAATGAATAACCTGTGCGAGTAGGCACAACCAACTTTCTTGATTTAGTGCTGTATATTCCGAATTTAGACTGAACAGCATTATCATCAGGCACAACCTTAATATTTGTGAAAGTAGCGGATGGACCGGATGAATCTTGCATACGGAAAGCAAGCCTGTAATATCCCGTGTTACCCGCAGTAAAGGTTTTAGTTATAGTTTGATTTGCTGCAGTTGATTGGTCTGTCCAATAAGAAGATTGCGAAGGCGCCTGATCTACCAAGCCGCCTGAAATATAACTTAAATGCAACGTGGCATTCGCCTTATTTACAGTTGCAGACAAAGTGTACGACTTACCCTGAACAAAATACGCATAAAGCTCTGAATACGTAGAATACTTATTGGCAGAATCTACACTTATCGCAGCACTGTAATCATTATCGGTATCCAATCTTGATACAGTTACTTTTCCGCAAGTATCAACAAAATATCTTTGATAGTTAGCTGTGGGGTCCTCAGTAGACAAGAATAACAAATTTTCTTCCCATCTTGCCGCGTCACTACCCATATTGGTGGTAAGTATATATCTTGTGCCGGCTTTATTAGGCTGTTGCTCACCTGCTTTTGTGCCTCTCAAGCTACCGTCGTTTGTGGCGGTATTAGCGTCGTTTTGGGTAATAACGTCTTCGGGCGCAGCAGTAGCCTGCGCCTTTTGTATGTCAGACTTTTTAATACCCTTCGAGTTGTTCAAAACAAGTGGGGTATCTTTTCCTCCTTCATTACCGTTTATAATAAGGAGGTCGTCCTCGTTACCCTCATCAGGCACCATTTCTATCTGCTGAGTAACGGTTGTTTCACTATGGAAAGCGGCAATTTCCGTAACCGTGGAGCCGTAATCCGCCGCCACCGCAGTTACGGGGCAACTTAGCGCAGTAGCGCAAAGCAACGCCGCGGTTAGTAATAGTGATAACACCTTTCTGATATTTTTCATAATATCTCCTCCTTACATAAGGCTGATAATTTTTGATGTACAACGTGGGATACGGAACGACTCGCTTTACGCAGAGGAGCCCTTAACAAATCCCACATATACACTTACAAAGCTACTTATACTTATTACATATGTATTTTACTACTATTCTCCTGTGTTGTCAATGAATTTTTTCCACATATCTCTTTAGTACAAAACAAAAAACGCCTCGTGTTTGTATATTTTTTACACAAGGCGCTTGAATCTATGGTTTATTAATGTTTTTTAATCTATTTTTTGATAATAATTCTACTTTTTCTACAAATATTTTCATTGCGGTTTCACGCAATCTTCATTTTGCCTGATTTTTTTTTGCATTTTGCCTCTTAAGTGAAAGAAGGGTTACAAAGGTTCTCCGTATTCCCGTATCATTGCATCAACGGAAATCACCCATTGTTTTCCGTATTTACACACATCCACACCGTTTACAAGTTTCCCATAGGATATTGCCTTGCGTAGTGTACTTTCATTAAGCCCCCAAAGGCTTGTGGCATCAGCAGAGGCTATAAGACCGTCAAAGGGCGTCTTGACAGTGTTACCGTTTTCAAACAGTTCATCGCATGACAGATTAAGATTGTCGTTCCAAACAATTCCATACCCACCAATATCCACTTTAACATCGGCAAACAGCTCCGGCGCATTCTCTAAAGCTTTAAAAGTCTCCCACTTGCTAAACAATGGCTTAACATCATAAATTTTGGTCACTCCCTCTGCAAACTGTACACTTAATTGATAGTTTGGCAGAGCATTGACCGCTTTAATCTTATGAAACATATCATCAACTCCTTAAAACTATTATCAAACCGCGCCCTGTAAAAGCAAGACGCGGTTTTTTAGATATCAAAATTCAACTTTTCCGTAAAGCGAAACGCCCTTTTCTGACAGATCGTCTACTGCCTTAGGCTCTCGCTTTTCTGCGGGTTCACTGTGGAAAGAGGTATTCCTTCTTTGGTTTCCTCTGTCGTTTCTGTGGCCTTTTCTTCCGAAATTTCTACGGGAGTTCTGGTCGGGTCCTATTACAACGTGTCTTCTGAAATTCTCCCCCTCAGACCAAGATGTTGCTCCCTCAACCTCTTGAACAGCTGTGTGTATTATTCTTCTCTCATATGGGTTCATAGGCTCAAAAGAATGACGGTAGCCTTTTTTCGCCGCCAAAACAGCATGCTTTTTGCCGAGTGCGACAAGCGTTTCTCTTCTCTTTTCTCTGTAACCGCCAATGTCGATAGATACACGGTAATATTCGCCGTCGTTGTGGTTTGCCACAAGGCTCACCAAATATTGCAGTGAATCGAGCGTCTCTCCTCTTCTGCCTATCAACGCAGACGCGTTGTCTCCCGACACAACAAAGCTTACGTTGTCCTCGCCGCACTCCATATTTACCTCGGCATCCTCGATTCCCATAGCCTTTATCAAATTTTTAAGATATTCCTGTGCCGCCTGCAATGGGGTTTCCTTAAAAATCGCCTTAACCTTCGCTTCTTTTCCTCCGAATAAACCCAATACCTTCTTCTCCGGAAGCTGCAATACCTCATACTCCGCCTGGGATTCGTCTACTCCCAGGGCTTTGCAAGCCTCCGCCTTTGCCAATTCAATCGTTTCCGCTACGCCTATAGCTTCTCTTATCAAAGCTGTGCACCTCCGTGTTAAATTAATTTCTGTGTACGTTTTTTTCCTGTATTTCCAGTAAGGCAACTCTTTGAGCCTCTTGCTGCGCTGTCATCATTCCGGCGTTATAAAACTTGTTGAGTACCAAAGTAAGCAAAAAGCTTATAACCGTGGAGCAGATCCAATAAAAGCCTACCGCCGCCGGAACACTGTATGCAAGCCACGCCGTAAATAACGGCAGACCTATAAACATAAGCTTCATACAGCCTTGTTGCGTTTGTCCGCTTTTGCTTATTCTCATTGTTACGAGAGTGGACCCCACCGATGTAACAAAGCACAAAACGGGTATCAAAAAGTAAATATTGAATATTCCGAAATTACTCGGTGTTTCAAGCAGATTCAAACCGAAATTAAATCCGCCGCTGAAGCTTTTAATTTTTGCGTATTCTTCACCCGAAAAGCCGAGAAAAGCCTGCAAATCTCCGGGGAACGTTTGTTGCAGATTTTTAAAATTTGTCAAGAAAGAAATTTGCTCATATCTTGTTATCGCAGACGAAGAAATACCCATGCCGGGCAAAGTGGCAACCTTCGCGATAGCGTTCTGCACCGTTTGCGTAGCTATATGCAGGGTGTTGTTAAGCGGATATATTACCGAATAGAAAACGCCCATCATCATAAACAAAGGCAAAAGCGAAGTTAAGCAGCCGCCCGAAGGGCTTATGCCCTCTTTGTCATAAAGCTTTTGGATTTCTTCGTTCATCTTTTGTTGGTCGCCTGCGTATTTTTTTCTGATCTCTTGTTGTTTTACGGAAATACGCGAATTTATCGCCATTGTCTTTTGCTGCTTAACAGACATAGGAAACATTACTATTCTGATTATAACCGTAAAAATTATGATAGCGAGGCCGTAGTTTTGCAGCAGCTCAAACAAAAACCACAGCACATAGCCGAATATACTGCCTATGTATTGAAATATTACCATAAGAGGCTTGTCCCTTCAAAATTTAAGTTTTATTTATTCTGATTTTTTTCGGCGGAACTGGGTCGTAACCGCCTTTAGAAAACGGATTGCACCTAAGTATCCTCCACACTGCGAGAAAAGACCCGACAAACGCTCCGCGCTCGCTTATCGCCTGCACGGCGTAGCAACTGCACGTTGGCAAATATTTGCAGGTTGGGTGCTTTTTCAGCGGAGAAATCTTTCTCTGATAAAATCTTATTAATTTAATAAGTACCTTTTTCATACGTTTTCTTTTATAGCGCCCGCTTTTATAAGATGCTCATACATCTTCGGGTAAATATCGGTGCTTTTTAAATACGGTGTTTTACTGCGGGCTATAAATATAAAATCATAGCCTTTTTTTAAATTAGGATCATTGTATATCTCAAAATAAGCCGCTCTTATTATCCTTCTTGCACGGTTGCGCATTACGGCGTTCCCTATTTTTTTCGCCGCGGTTATACCATATCTGTTTTTATTTATGCCGTTTTTAAGCACATATGTTACAAGCTCTCCCGAAACAAAGGATCTTCCTCTTTTATACACAGCCTTAAACCTGCGGCTGCTCTTTACGGTTAATCTTTTCATAAAAACAGCGGCACCGTATACAATTAAACGACATTCAACCGTGCGGTGCAGCTTTTCATTCCTTTTCGTTTGTTATTCGACAAAATCCATCAAAAAAGCGGTTATTTCTCAATATAAAATTTAAGACCACACAAGTGGTCTAAATTTTAGTAAGACAAACGTTTTCTGCCTTTTGCTCTGCGACGAGCAAGCACCTTGCGACCGTTTCTGTCTGCCATTCTTTTTCTAAAACCATGCTCTTTCTTTCTGTGGAGCTTTTTTGGCTGATACGTTCTAAGCATTTGATATGCCCCCTTTCGGAATACAAAACCTTGTTGGGTTATTATACAGTAATTTGATTGAATAGTCAACGGTAAAATGATATTTTTTTCCGATTTAAACGATTTTTACATTCAAACGGCAAAATAACACATTTACACGCAACGGAGGCTGCGAATAATCTCCGCAACCTCCCGTTTTAAAGCTTAAATATTCGGTCTCAAATAAATTCTTCTCAAATCAATTATATCAGAATATATTGATAAGTCCTGCAATGTGTTTCTGAAGAATCACAACATCTTCCATGGTGATGTCGTTGTCACAGTTGGCGTCTAATTGAGAAACAGGGCCGAAAGAATCCTCATTTGTAAGCTTAGCCAAAACTTTCTGAAGCTCGGTAACATCCATAAGGTTTATTTCATCGTCGCAGTTTACGTCACCCACAAAGCTGTGTGTGAACTCGGATTCCACCACTACGGGCAATTCGGCTTTTTTGCCGTTTTTTTCCATTTCCGCATAGAGCCTATCCCAATCTTCACAAATCTTTTTAAGGGTAGCAGGTCCTACAATACCGTCTACGCCTATCTTTTTAGCAGTTTGATATCTGGTTACGGCAGTAGCCGTGCCTGCGCCGTAAACTCCGTCTATATCGGTTTTTTTGGTCAAATATCCCAGTCTGAATAAAACAGCCTGAACAAACTTAACGCCGCTGCCCTTTGAACCTGTTTTTAAAGTAGTTGTGGGAGCATCGTAATTATCGGGATGTGTGGGATCGTCAACATAGCTGTTTTTGTAATAATCAGGGTGGAAAAATCCTACTATTGTGTCTGTATTCCTTTGACCTTCAATGTCAGCCGTAAAGGTTCCTTCACAAACAGAGTCAAACTCATTACCGCCTATGGTCTCTATATAGCTTAAATCTTTTGCGTCTCTGGCAACTATGCAGATGTGATCGCCGCCGTTGTAGTCGTGATCAAAATCAATTATTGCTATATCGCCCTTTTGAGGAACATAAGTTCCGCCGTAATAAGGTCCCTTATACCAAGTGCCGTTTATGCCGTTTTTGTAGTGACGAAGAATATTTTTTACATAACCGTCTTTATCGTAAAGTATATTAGCCGAAATTCCCGCCTGTCTTGCGCACCAGTTTACAAAATATGCGCACCAGGAGCCGTAGCCGGATTTACCTTTGCTGAAGAAATATCCGTATTCCGTAAAGTTGCCGCCCTCAATAAGGTCTATTCTGACACCGGAGCCGTCGAGGTCCGTATTTCCGTCACCCTCATGATAGCCGACCTGAGATTTTGCAACATTAACAATATCGTCGGCGCACTTACCTGTCAGCTTTACTTTTAAAAGGTCCTGATAATAACGACTTGTTTTATAACTTGCGGAACAATCATATGTGGGTGTCAACGCGTTTGCACTTACCGCACATACAGCTACGGTGCTTAAAGCTAATACCGCGCACAGCGCAATTGAAAAAAGCTTCTTAAAAAACATCTCAAACTCCCCATTCTTATTTTTTTAACATTCTAACATACGCATACTTTTTTGTCAACAAATGAAAGGTCATTTTAACCATTTTCATCAAATTAATTGATTTGGCGGCAAATTGCGGACTCTAAATTTTACAAAACCCACAAATTTCAAATTGTCTTTGTTTCAAAAAATTGAAGATTATTCTTTATCCTCTCATTCTCAGGTGACATTAAAACAGCGTTTTTACACATTTCAAGGGCCTTTTTATAATCACCGGTATGATAATAAGCTATAGAGAGCATATCGTAAGGGTCGCTGCCCCACGCAGCTGCTTCACAAATATAAGAAGTGGGGCGTTTTTTAATTTTAAGAGCCTCCTCCGCGAAGTAAATCACTCCGTACCACTCACTCAATCTATACATAAGGTACGCCTGGTCTATATACGGCTCTCTTAAATGCGGAGCCTCGGCTATTGCTTTATGCAGCCATATTTTAGCCCCTGATACATCGCCGAGCTTTTCTTTGCAGCGGGCAATAAAGCGCATAGAAGCGCATCGCTCGTCTCGCCACACGGCGCTTTTCATTTGCAGATGCCTCTCAAGTGTTCTTATCGCGTCGTTCCATCTGCCCTTGAACATATATTCTCTGCCGAGATAGTGCATGTTGCGGTCGTTTTGCGGATCTTCCGATACCGCAAGCTCTAAAAGCGGCAAATATTGCGCGCGCGATTTTAAATCGTCGGCAAAATGATTCAATTGCATACCTTGTACCGTCACACTGCTTTGCGGAGCGTCGCCCTCGTATTTCAGAACCTCATGAACAGGGTTTATCCACTTAAAGCAGCCGTATTTGTGTATTTTTTCTATCATAAAAACTGTGCCTTCGCTGCCGTCGGGGTTAAAATTCCATGTGTAACGATAACGGGCGGATGTGGTTTGAGGTTGCCAGCTTTTTTCAAGCTTGTGGCGCCAACCGGATTCAAATACCTCGTCTAAGTCGGTACACACACAAACATCCGTATCAAGCGGTATCAATTTCATAGACTCGTTACGCGCAACATCAAAGCGCCACGGTGATATTATTTTTTGTTCCACATAAACGCCGTTATCTTTTAATATGTTGATTGT
Source organism: Clostridiales bacterium (assembly GCA_024690965.1). Classification (GTDB taxonomy): domain Bacteria; phylum Bacillota; class Clostridia; order Oscillospirales; family Acutalibacteraceae; genus JAEEHZ01. Next base: position 49,980 of record JAILOG010000003.1, on the reverse strand, counting down.
ATTGTCATCGGAGCCCGTGTCAAGCGCAACAACGCAGTCCGCTTCGTTCATTGATTTTGCCCAGCGCGCGGCAAATTTCTCTTCGTTTTTGCATATAGCGTAAACGCATATTTTCAGCTTTTTTTCATTCATATTGCCTGTTCCCTTCCGAAAAATAATTATGTAAATCATCGGTTGCCGAATAGACAACCGATGACCGATATTTAGGCTATTCTTACCATTACAAACGAACCCGCGAATGAAACGCTGCCGTCCGCGGCTATCACATTCACTGTGTCTGAGCTGTCATTTCTGAGAGTCAGCTCGTCACCCTCGTTAAGTGTCAATACGGTAAATCCCGTAACCTGCGCGGAAGTTCCTGTTGTACCTATGGGAGCTCCTGATTTTGCATAAACCTGTGTATTGTCAGCGTTTGTCAGGGCAACCACAACATCATCCGTGCTCGATGTTGCGGGAGCCGCATCAACACTCCACATTACAAGATAAGTTCCCGTTGTGTTTACGGTTACTGTTCCCGTGCTTTCCGAATATGACAGGTCTGCTCCGATAACGTTACTGTTAGCCAAAGCTATAACGTCACCAGAATCAATATCGTTTATTGCGCTGGATTGCTCATTATAAAGCGCCGATAAAACTGCCGGCGGCATAGGTCCCGTGGGTCCCATAGGACCTGCGGGACCGGTCGCACCTGTGGGGCCTGTAGGTCCGGTTTCGCCTGTAGGACCTGTAGGTCCTGTTTCGCCCGTGGGGCCTGTGGGGCCGGTTTCACCTGTGGGGCCTGTGGGTCCCGTTTCACCTGTCGGACCTGTGGGGCCGGTTTCACCTGTGGGGCCGGCGGGTCCCGTTTCGCCCGTGGGGCCTGTGGGTCCCGTTTCGCCCGTGGGGCCTGTCGGTCCGGTTTCGCCCGTCGGACCTGTGGGTCCCGTTTCGCCCGTGGGGCCTGTGGGGCCTGTCGGTCCTGTCTCGCCAGTGGGACCTGTGGGGCCGGTTTCACCTGTGGGGCCTGTAGGTCCTGTCTCGCCCGTCGGTCCTGTGGGTCCCGTTTCGCCTGTCGGTCCTGTGGGGCCGGTTTCACCTGTGGGACCTGTCGGTCCTGTCTCGCCTGTGGGGCCTGTGGGGCCGGTCTCACCCGTGGGGCCTGTGGGGCCGGTTTCACCTGTGGGACCTGTTGGTCCTGTCTCGCCCGTGGGGCCTGTGGGTCCTGTCTCGCCCGTGGGGCCTGTGGGTCCTGTTTCGCCTGTCGGACCTGTGGGTCCTGTTTCGCCTGTCGGACCTGTGGGGCCGGTTTCGCCTGTGGGACCTGTGGGTCCTGTTTCGCCTGTGGGACCTGTGGGGCCTGTTTCGCCTGTCGGACCTGTAGGTCCTGTTTCGCCCGTGGGACCTGTGGGTCCTGTCTCGCCCGTGGGGCCTGTGGGTCCGGTTTCACCTGTCGGACCTGTGGGGCCGGTTTCGCCTGTCGGACCTGTGTGTCCGGTTTCACCTGTGGGACCTGTGGGGCCGGTTTCGCCTGTCGGACCTGTGGGGCCTGTTTCGCCTGTCGGACCTGTGGGGCCGATGTCCGGCGGCTGCGGACATATCACACACGGTTGATGGTAATAATATATATTATCGTTGTCGTTGTCGTTATCGCAATTATGATGTCTATGCCTGTAAATATTCAAAAAAATGCCCCCTAAAATATACTGACATTTATTTATGCCAATACATTATACGGGGGAACGCAAAAATTGTGAATATAAACAAAGTTCAGCTCATAAGTTTTACAAAAGGAGCTGACAGGATATGAGTTTTTATATTTTCAACCGCAGGCAAATAGCGAAAATAACAGCATGTACGGTTATGGCGATTCTGGCGCTGATTATAGTCTTTGGTGGCTTGGGGGAAGCTGTTCCCACCGCGGCAGGTGAACGAAAAATACCGATATACTGTGTAGACACCACGGAAAAGAAGGTAAGCATAAGCTTTGACGCCGCTTGGGGAAACGAACAAACGCAGACGTTGCTTGATATTTTGGACGAATACAATGTAAAGGCCACGTTTTTTCTTGTGGGAATGTGGGCGGATAAATATCCTGAATCGGTAAAGGATATTGCGCTCGCAGGTCACGATGTAGGCAGCCACAGCAGTGTTCATGACCATATGACTCAGCACACCGTAGGTGAGATTATTGACGACACAATGCGCTGCAACGTAAAGCTCAGAACATTAACCGGCAAAGAGCCCACGCTTTACCGCTGCCCTTACGGCGATTATAACAACGATGTCGTTCAGTCTGTAAACGACTGCAATATGTATTGTATACAGTGGGATGTCGACTCCCTCGACTGGAAAGACCCCTCGCCCGATGAAATAGTATCGAGAATAAAAAGCAAAATTACAAACGGCTCGATAATACTTATGCACAACGGCGCGAAAAACACACCCGAAGCACTTCCGAAAGTAATAGAAGCCATACAAAGCGAGGGTTATGAGATCGTTCCCATAAGCGAGCTTCTGATCAAAGGCAGTTACTATACCGACAGCACAGGCAAAATGCATCAAAAAGCAGACGCATAAAATAAGCAGAGCTAAAGTCTGATTTGGCTTTAGTTCTGCTTTTTAACTATACCGTATTCATCGTAGAGCTTGAAATAATTGCAGTTATCGGTATTTCCCTGCAAAAACCTGTATACTTCATCCTCGTCCAACGTTATATCGCAGTAATAACACTCCTGCTCCTCATCGTAAGCATAATGAGAGCAAAATTCGCAATTTGATTTTACCGACATTCAACCATCTCCCGAATCCCGTATATCAGTTCAATATGATATCCGTACTTGTGCAAATATTGTCTATACCGTACACAAATAAGATATCGTCACAATTCTCTTCTTTTATCAGATCTTTGACCGAAAGCTTATAGTATCTGAGGTCTATCATAACAATGTCGCTGTAATTGTATGACAAAAACGGCGCAAGGCAATGCGCAAAGCTGTCTTTTATTAAAAGCAGTTTTTTGTTTGAGCTCGCATCCGAGTTGTGTATTTTTACCATGCTGTGGTTGCCGTCTAAATATACGGTATATTTATCATCTGTATTTAAATTTTCATCAAAAAACAGGTTATCGTATTTGTCCGATTTGCTGCCCTCAATAATTTCAACCGCGGCGTCACCGCCAGTATTTTTGTCACGCCAAACCTCTATGCTTTCACGCGGCGTAAGATAATAAGCAGATGTGGAATAAGAAGTGCCGTAAAAATCGGTATAGCTTTCTATATTAAAATCCGTTTTTTCTTTTGCCTTAAGCCCCATGGCTTCGCAAATATTTTCATAACCGAAATACGCCCCTGCCGAGGTCCAGTGATGGTCCGTGTTATAAAACATTTTTTCTTTTTTTGCCTGCAAATCGAATTTATCAATTATATTTATAAAATTAACATTATCGCCTAAATTGTTTTCGATATATTCAAAATATTCTTTATCTTTGTATTTTAAGCTGTTAAGAGGAAGGTTGTCATGATAAATAAACCCTTTTGACGGCACAACAAACATATTTACGGGTATGCTTTCATTTTCGGCGAATTCTTTTATACGCCCAATATTGCGCTCTAAATTATTGTTTTCGTCCGCGGGCTTTTCTATAAGCATACCGTTTTTGCCGAGATAAACGCCGTTTGCGCCGTTATTGCCGATTGCAAGATTATAATATGAGTTAATACCTACAAATCCTGCTCTCAGCGGAGTATTGTCCGCCAAAAAATCCTCTATCCCCTGTGTGTATTCTCCCTCAAGAAGGCTTTCAAAAGAAAACTCGGGAAAGCCCGATAAATACCGTTTTTCCAAAGGAGAATATTCCTGCTTGGGCAGCAATACATACATAATACTCATCGCCGCCAAAAACAGAATAAAAACAAATCCCGGCAAATATTCAGTTTTTAACATCTTTTTATTTCTGTTATTCATCATTTTTATATTGGCTGCAAACGCCGTTCCTTAACACATTTTTTTAAAATCTGAAATACAAAAACGGATTATAGCTTTGGTTACAAAGCGAAGCTATGCAAATAATTAAAACAATTACGGTTGCCGCGGTATCCAACAGCCACACATACTTTAAATTTGTTGCTTTTTTATACACTTTGAAGAAAAGCGGTGTGGCGGCAATAATTGAAACTATAAGCAGCGGCAAATAACTTATTACGGTATGCAGGGCAGATTCGCTGATAAGTCCTCCGCCGAAAAGCGATGACATAAAGCCCAAAAATCCGTTCATTCCGCCGCAGTCATCGGAGAAGTAGAATATCCCCCAGCCGAAAATGATTATTAAAAGCGAATAAATATGACTTATAAACGCGGGCGCTTTTTCAAGAAGCTTTAATATAAATAGCTTTTCAAGTATCAGAATAATTCCGAAGTACAGTCCCCACAAAACAAAGTTCCAGCTTGCGCCGTGCCACAATCCTGTCAAAAACCAAACTATCATAAGGTTTATTATCGTGCGTACTTTCCCTTTTCTGTTGCCACCGAGGGGAATGTAAACATATTCTCTGAACCATGTTCCCAGCGAGATGTGCCATCTGCGCCAAAATTCGGTTATGCTTTTTGAAATATAGGGATAGTCAAAGTTTTTGAGAAAATAAAAGCCGAACATATTCCCCAAACCGCGCGCCATATCCGAATAACCGCTGAAATCAAAATAAATTTGCAAAGAATAAGCTATAATGCCTACCCACGAGGCAAGCGCGCCGTTTTCGTCATAGCCTTCTCTGAGAGTATCCCATAAAAGCCCCATCTGATTCGCGATAAGCACTTTTTTTGCGAGTCCTACGCAAAAGAGCTTTACTCCGTGAGTAAAATCGTCAAAGTTTTCGCGCCTGTTATTAAGCTGATACGCAACATCCTTGTATCTTACTATCGGGCCAGCGATAAGCTGCGGAAACAGAGAAACATATGTTCCGAAAGATATTATGTTCTTTTGTATGGGAGAATCTCCTCTGTAAACGTCTATGGAATAAGACATAGTCTGAAACGTGTAAAATGATATTCCTATCGGCAGAGGAAGCTTTAAAACAGGTATGTTCAAAAACGGCAAAACAACATTAAGAGTGTTGCCTATAAAACCCATGTACTTAAAAAAGCCCAGTAATCCGAGATTAATTATTACCGAGCTTATTACAAAGCGTTTTGCCACGCGTTTGTTATTGCGATATTTTTCAATAAAGATACCGTGCGTGTAATCAACCACTGTGGAAAACAGCATTAAAAGCACAAACACAGGCTCTCCCCAACCGTAAAAAAACAGGTTGGCAATAAACAAAAAAGCGTTTCTGAATTTTTTTGGCGTTACATAATATATGATAAGCACCACAGGCAAATACATAAACAGAAATGCCAGTGAAGAAAAAACCAACTAAACCATCCTTTCAGCCGGTAAATGATCAGCCAAAATAAGAGTTAAAGATGCTTTCCATTGTTTTTGCGTCATCGGACAAAAACATATAAACATACAAACCCTTTCGCTCTACCGAGCATTTTTGAAGCATTGCGTATTGGTCGGGAAGATAATTTTTCATCTGGTTTTTCTTATCCTCCAAACGGGCGTTCAGCTTTTCGGATATGGTGTTTGCGCTGTCTTCGTCCACTGCCTCTATCATAACAATCTCGTCCTGCTCAACACCGCTTGAGTTCATCATAACCTGAAAATCTTTTACCGTCGCGCTGTCTATGCCGTAATAATCAAGCAGTTTTGATGAATCGGATACGGTCATCATATCATCGGAAAGCGTTACCTGATCTTTTATGCTTTGCATTATCGCTTTAAGTCCCTCATCAGATTTAAGCGAGGCAGTCGAGCTGTCATTTGAGCATCCGCAAGCCAAAACGGCAATTATTAAACATATAATAATAGCAGCAATCTTTTTCATAGTGTCATTCCTCTTTATTAAGCAACGTTATTTTCAAGATATTTTATCCAAATATCACATGCTTCGTCCGTGAAGTGTATTCCCTGAGCGTCGGGGTCACTGCAATACTCGGGCGGCAGGCAACCGCTGTCGTCTTTTAAAACGCTTGCGACATCAAGATATTTCCAGCCGTTTTCTTCACACATAGCTTTAAGCTTTTCGTTTAAAGCCACAACATTGTCATTTGTAAAGCCGTCAAATTGAGCCGCGGCAAGTATGGGTGTAACTGACTGAATATATATTGTTATGTCGGGGCTCTCTGTTATTATTTTGTTTATAAGAGATTTTGCGTTATCAATTGTTTCGTCTATTCCGTATAAAGCAAAGTCGTTCATACCCAGCATAATAAACGCTTTTTTTGCGCCTATGGCTTTAACGCCGTCCTGCACAAGATATTTTGTACCCTGATATGTCGGATGAACATTATCCTCTTCGTTTATATCCCACTGCGCGTTTGCGTAGCCCAAGCTTCCGCTGCACAAAAATGTTGCGTCTCCCAAACACTCCAAACCGATGTTTTCACGTATCTTGTCAACATAATAACTAAGCTTTAAGGTTACACTGTCGCCTATAAACACTGCGTCGTCGAAAAACTCAGCCGTTACCGCCTCGCCGTTTTCACCTTGTGCGCTGCTTTCGGCAAAAGCCTCACTTGCGGTGCCGTTTTCGCTTGAAATCGACTCCACGCTGTAAGATTCATCTTTAGAAGATTCGTTACCCTTAGTGTTATCTTCTCCGCAGGCAGCGAGCGTTGCCGCCATGATCAAACAAATTATCAAAGCCAATGATCTTTTAATCATAGTAATACCACCTTTATAAAATAATTATTTACATACAGTCGCAAAAAGCTTTGTCTATTATAGTATCAGAATTATTCGATGTCAATAAAACCCAAAACTTATTTTTATATTTTACAATATTCTACCGTAAAGGAATATTTTTTACAAAAGGGTAAAAATTTGCAATAACATATTGATAAACAGCTGACATTTGTAGTATACTTACTATAATGTGCGATAGTTATTAATAAAAGGAAGTAGTATTTGTTTTGAAATATGTAACAGTTCTCTGCGACGGAATGGCAGACAGAAATATAAAAGAGCTCGGCGATATCACTCCAATGACAAAAGCTTATAAGCCTTATATGGATATGCTGGCATCCAAAGCAGAAGTGGGAATGGTAAAAACCGTTCCCGACGGCTTTAAACCGGGAAGCGATGTTGCAAACCTTTCCGTAATGGGATATGACCCCGAGAAGTGCTACACGGGGCGCTCGCCTCTTGAGGCGGCGGGAATAGGCATTGCCCTTAAGCCGACAGACGTGACCTTAAGATGCAATTTTGTAACGCTGTCTGACAATGAGCCAAATTATGAGGACAAAATTCTTATTGATTACTGTGCGGGCGACATAAGCACAGACGAAGCAAAAATACTTGTTGAATATTTGAAGAAACCTTTTGACAACGATGAGTTTACACTAAACCCCGGTATAAGCTACCGTCACTGCCTTGTGTGGAACAACGGCGACCCTGAGCCGGGCATCATCACCCCGCCTCACGACATAACAGGCAGGTGCATAAAAGAATATATTCCCGTGGGCAGAAGCGTCGATAAGCTTTACGCGATGATGAAGAGAAGCTATGAACTGCTTAAGAATCATCCTGTGAATCTGAGCAGGATAAAAAACGGTAAAAATCCCGCGAACTCCGTTTGGTTTTGGGGTGAGGGAACAGCGCCGAAGCTCGAAAGCTTTGAAAACAAATTTGGCTTAACGGGCTCCGTTATATCCGCGGTTGATTTGCTCAAAGGCATCGCCGCGTGCGCCCAAATGGGACACCCCGATGTGGAAGGCGCAACAGGCTATATAGACACGAATTTTTCGGGAAAGCTTGAAGCCGCCGTAAAAGAGCTTGATTCGGGCAAAGACTTTGTTTATATCCACCTTGAAGCTCCCGACGAATGCGGACACCGCGGCGAGCTGGAAAACAAAATAAAATCAATTGAATTGATAGACAGACTTATAATAAAACCGCTTTTGGAGCATCTTGAAAGGACCGGCGACTATGCCGTTCTCATTTGCCCCGACCATCCCACTCCGCTGGAGATAAGAACACACTCAAGCGAGCCCGTGCCTTATCTCATATACAAAAGCAACCGGGAAGTAAACAGCGGCGTAAGCCTTTTTAGCGAAGAAAACGCCGCCAAAACGGGAACTTACATTGAAAAAGGTTATACGCTTATAGAAAGGCTTATAAAATGATTTTTGACGCACACGCTCACTATAACGACGAAAAATTTGACGAAGACAGAGACACGTTGCTAAAAAACCTGAACGAAAACGGTGTGGAATATATAATAAACAACGGCACAGACCTTGAAAGCTCGGTATTTTCACTGCGTCTTGCCGAAAAATACCCGTTTATCAAAGCTGCGGTGGGCTTTCACCCACATGAATGTGACAAAGCAACGGGCAGTTGGCTCAGCCAAATAGCAGAGCTTTGCAAAGACAAAGAACATGTTAAGGCGATAGGCGAAATAGGACTTGATTATTACTACGATTTTACCCCGAGAGAGCTTCAGATAGCAGTGTTTGAAAAGCAACTTGAGCTTGCGAAAGAACTTGATATGCCCGTGGTTATCCATGACCGTGACGCCCACGGAGACACGCTTGAAATATTAAGGAAATACCGTCCTAAAGGGCTTTTGCATTGCTTTTCGGGGAGTCTTGAAATGCTTGATGAAATAATCAATTTGGGGTTGTATATAAGCCTTGGGGGAGCCGTTACATTCAACAACGCAAAAAAGCCCCTGCAAACAGCCGCCCGCGTTCCGCTTAACAGACTTCTGCTTGAAACCGACGCGCCCTATATGACTCCTGTTCCCTTTAGAGGAAAAAGATGTGATTCATCACACATAATATACACCGCCCGAAAAATCGCCGAAATAAGAGGCATTGATGTAAACGAACTTTTGAAAATAACATCGGAAAACGGAAAACAACTTTTCAACATATAACAGACCGCAACACAAAAGGATTGATATAATTGGCTTTAGACGGAATTTTTCTTCACCATACAGTAAAAGAAATCAAAGATTTTGCCGTGGGTGCAAGAATTGAGAAAATATATCAGCCGAGCAAAGACGAGCTTGTGCTTTCACTGAGAAACAGAGAAGGCGCTAAAAAGCTTCTTTTGTCGGCAAGGGCAAGCAGCGCAAGGGTTTGCTTTACAGATTTTTCTTTGGAAAATCCCAAAACTCCCCCCATGCTTTGTATGCTTTTAAGAAAACGGCTTGGCAACGCAAAGATAACCAATGTTTACCAAATTGGATATGAAAGGATAATGTATATTGAAGCCGAGGCGATAAACGAACTCGGCGACCTTGAAAAGCTTATTGTCATTTCGGAAATAATGGGAAAATACAGCAACATAATTTTGACAGACTCAAACAGCACAATAATAGATTCCCTGAAAAGGGTGGATATGACTATGTCGTCTCAAAGGCTGGTGCTGCCGGGCGTAAAATACGAGCTTCCTCCAAAGCAGGACAAGCTAAGCCTTAATGAATGTAAGACAGATGAAATAATTAACAGAATAATATCTTTGCCCGCTGAAAAAACACTCAACAAAGCGATACTTGAAAGCATAATAGGCGTATCTCCCATTGTGTGCAGAGAGATAGAATACTTTGTGAGCGCGGGCAAAGAGTTAACTAACAAAAACCTGAGCGAAAAAGATATCGCAAAGCTTAAATATCATTTAGATAAGCTTAAAGCGACTGCCGAAGGGGTAAGCGGAACTGCCGTTTCGGTTTCAAGGTCGGACGGAACACCTTTTGATTTTTCTTTCACTGATATAATGCAATACGGCAGCGCGGCAAGAATCAGGCGTTACAACAGCTTTTGCGAATTGCTTGACAAGTTTTACTACGAAAAAGACCATTTAGAGAGAATAAGGTCGCGCTCCCAAGACCTGCTTAAGGTAATAACAAATTCCATATCCCGTTTATCAAGAAAAATAAACGCCCAAAAAGCAGAGCTTGAACAAAGTCAGGACCGTGAACATCTGCGCATCTGCGGTGATCTGCTCCAGGCGAACATTTATAACATGCAAAGGGGCGCAACGGAGGTAACCGTCGACAATTTTTACGATGAAAATAACGCTCCCGTAACAATAAAGCTTGACCCCGCGCTTTCCCCCACACAAAACGCCCAAAAATACTATAAAGATTATCAAAAAGCAAAAACCGCGCAAACAGTTTTAAAAGACCAAATAGAAAAAGCTTTGGCGGAAATAGAATATCTGGAAACGATTTTTGACAGCCTTACACGCGCAGAAGGCGAAAGCGATATCTCTGAGATACGACAGGAGCTTTGCGAAAGCGGGTATATAAAAAGACAAAACTCACGCCTTAAGCCCCCCAAGGCACTCCCGCCTCACGAATTTACGACAAGCGATGGATATACGGTCCTTGTAGGGCGCAACAACAGACAAAACGACAAACTCACGCTTAAAACAGCATCTAAAAATGACCTTTGGTTCCACACAAAAAATATTCCCGGCAGCCACACGGTAATAATCACAAACGGAGACAATGTGCCCGAAAACTCAATTTTGGAAGCCGCGTGTCTTGCGGCATATCACAGCAAAGCGCGAATGTCGTCTCAGGTGCCTGTTGACTATACACTGATAAAAAATGTATCTAAACCTCAGGGCGCAAAATACGGTATGGTAACATATGTAAAGAATAAAACGGTATACGTTACACCGAAAATGATTGGAAGGCAAGAAAATGAATAACATAATACAACTCCGAAAAGAATTAATGAAAAAAGAATTCTCAAAAATGAACAATATGCAACAGGAGGCAATATTCTGCACGCAGGGGCCTCTGCTTGTGCTTGCGGGCGCGGGAAGCGGAAAAACCACCGTGTTGGTTAACAGGATAGCTAATATACTTGAGTACGGCAACGCTTATCACAGTGAGATCGCTCCCGAGCTTTGCGACAGCGAAATAAACGAGCTTAAGGCTATGATAAACGGCGATGCGGCGATAACCGACGAAATGCGTAATAAATTGGCTGTAAACCCCGCAAAGCCGTGGCAGATACTGGCAATAACATTTACAAACAAAGCCGCAAAAGAGCTTGTGGAGAGAATAGAGGCGCGCACAGGCGAAAAAGGCGCCGGAATATGGGCTGCCACATTTCACTCTACCTGCGCCAGGATATTAAGAAGGTTTGCAGACAGAATAGGCTACGAAAGCACATTTACAGTGTATGATTCATTAGACCAGAGAAGGCTTATAAAAGACTGTATGAAAGAGCTTAACATAGACGAAAAGCTTTTGTCATACAAAACTATTGTGAATGAGATCTCCCGCGCGAAGGATAAAATGATAACCCCTGAGGAATATAAAAATCAGGCGGGTTACGACAACCGTAAGATAACGGTCGCGAAAGCGTACGCTATGTATTGTGACAGGCTTAAAAAGGCAAACGCAATGGATTTTGACGATCTGCTTTTAAAGACAGTTGAGCTTTTCATTAAGTGCCCCGATGTTTTAGAGCTTTATCAAAGACAGTTTGAATACATAATGGTTGACGAATATCAGGACACAAACTGCATACAGTATAAATTTGTAAGTATGCTTGCTAAAAGCAATAACATTTGTGTTGTTGGCGACGATGACCAAAGCATATATAAATTCAGAGGCGCAACAATAGAGAATATTTTGAGCTTTGAAAAGACATTCAAAAACGCTAAGGTTATCCGTTTAGAGCAAAACTACCGCAGCACAAAAACCATTTTGAATGCCGCGAACAAGGTAATAGAAAACAACACATCTCGTAAAGGAAAAACCCTTTGGACAGAAAACGCCGAAGGCGACAAAATAACCGTATACACAACCACAAGCGAACATGAAGAAGCACGTTACATAACAGACGAAATCATAGAAGGCAAAAGACAGGGCAGAAAATTCAGCGATTTTGCGATTTTATACAGAATGAACGCCCAGTCTAACGTAATAGAGCAATCCTTTGCCAGAAGCGGAATACCTCACCGTGTAATCGGCGGTCACCGCTTTTATGACAGAGAAGAAATAAAAGATATGACATCGTATCTTCAATTCATTTGCAACCCCGCCGACAATAACAGATTGAAGCGTATAATAAACAAGCCCCGCAGAGGGATTGGCGAAGCAAGCCTTAACGAAGCCGAAAAAATAGCGCTGGGTCTGGGCGAAACGCTGTATGAGGTATTAAAGCACGCGGATGAGTTTCCCACCCTTTCAAGGGCAAGAAAGAAAATAGCGGAGTTTTGCGAGCTTGCCGACAGCCTTATAGAATTTGCAAACAATGAAGAAAACACGATATCCGATTTGTATGACCTGCTTCTTGATTCTACCGATTACAGAGAATACCTGCTTAATGAACACACCGATGCAGAAAACCGCATAGAAAATATTGAAGAATTGAAGTCAAACATTATTCACTACGAGGACGAAGCGGCTGACGAAGCTTCTTTGCAGGGCTTTTTGGAGGAAATAAGCCTTATTACGGATATAGACAATTACAACGCGGATTCCGACAGTGTTGTAATGATGACGCTGCACAGCGCAAAAGGTCTTGAATTCCCCGTTGTATTTATTCCCGGAATGGAAGACGGTATTTTCCCCGGTACGCAAAACCTGTTTAACGAAGCGGATATGGAAGAAGAACGCAGACTCGCGTATGTTGGGATAACAAGAGCCAAAGAAAAATTGTACATGACAAAAACCCAGTCAAGAACAATGTTCGGCAACACCCAAAGAAACAAGCAATCCGTATTTTTGAGCGAGATACCCGTTGAATATAAAAAAGAAATAAACGACAGTAAAATAAACCCAGCTGTCAAAAACATTATATTCTCGCAAAAGCTTCCCGATAAACCGTTTATCAAGCACACTTCCGTAAGCGTGGGAATGGGCGGAGCCTCGGGAGTGGGTATGTCTTTTTCTGTGGGCGACAGAGTATCTCACAAGGCATTCGGAGAGGGCATGATAACAAAAATAACTCCTATGGGAAAAGATCATCTGCTTGAAATCGCGTTCGATACCATAGGCACCAAAAAGCTTATGGCTTCCTTCGCAAACCTGAAATTACTGTAATGACGAGGTGATACTGTTGAAATACTGTGATATTCACACTCATCTGCTGCCGTGTATGGACGACGGCTCTAAAAGCGTGCAGGAAAGTATTACTCTTATCAACAGATTAAAAGTATACGGCGTGGACGCGATAGCTTTTACTCCTCACTATTACAGCAATCGGGAATCTGTGGAACGCTTTATTGAACGCAGAGATAAAGCGGCGGCGGACAGCATACATCAATTTCCTAAAGATGTTATATACACTTTAGGCGCAGAAGTGTTTGTTACCGATCTGCTGTTCTCGGCAGATGATATTTCACCGCTTTGTTACTCAAATACAAACTACATGCTCACAGAGCTCAGCTATGATATTACCGTTAAACGGGCTTGTGACCTTGTTGAGCGTCTCAGGAGCAATTACGGTGTTATTCCTGTAATCGCGCACGTTGAAAGATACCCCGAAGTGCTGTCATTAAAAGGTGTTTCCGCGCTTGTAAATGCCGGAGCTTTGGTACAAACTAATATAGACAGCCTTTTGTGCGGATATTTTCAGCGCAAAAAATTAATAAAAATATTGGATTCCGGATTGATAAGCTTTTTGGGAACAGACACTCATTCTCTGAAAAAGCGATGCCCCGATTTTGCCGAGTGTTCAAGAAAAATAATAAATTATTGCGGAAAAGATTTTTACACCAACTGTATGCAAATGGCTCAAAGATTATTTGTTAATAAGGGGGATATATTATGACAAACACGGTAAAAGCTCAAATTTGTTCACAGAACCTTACAATAGTAACCGACGAGTCCGTGGATTATATCAACGATTTGGCGGAAGAACTCAATTCAAAAATAAATGAATCTGTAAAAGAAAACAGCTTTAAGCCTCTTATCACAAATATTATTTTCTGTGCCCTGCAATATTGTGATGAAACCAAAAAGCTGCGAAAAGAAAACGAAAATCTCAAAGAACAAATTGATGTCTTGGCAAGGGAAAACGATTCTCTGAAAAGAGGAATAGAGAGCTCCTTAAAACAACCCTCTCAAAAACCCTCAAGACAACAAAGTCTTTTTGACAGAGATATACAGAATAATCCCCGTCACAACAGGGGAAATCATAACAGACAACATTAAATTCATTCCGTTATACAAGAGGTAAAAATGGAAATTTTGGCTCCCGCGGGTTCTTTGGAATGTATAAGGCCCGCAGTTATATCAGGTGCGGACGCTGTATATTTAGGCGCTGATGAATTCAGTGCCAGAGCGTCCGCCTCAAATTTTGACAGCAATTCGCTTGCGGATACAATTAAATATTGCCATAATCACAATGTCAAGGTTTATCTCGCATTGAATACTTTGTTGCGTGACAGCGAGCTTGAGCGTGCGCTTAAGGTAGCCAAAAGCGCCGTAAGCTCAGGTATAGACGCGATTATTGTTCAAGATCTCGGTCTTGCTTATTTGCTCAAAAAAGCTTGTCCCGATATACGCCTGCACGCGTCAACTCAAATGTCGGTTCACACGCCGGCAGGCGCAAAACTGCTTTATATGCTTGGGTTCAAGCGAGTGGTGCTTTCACGTGAGCTAAGCAAAGATGAAATAAAAGAAATTGTTGAAAGCTGCCCTATAGAAGTAGAAGTGTTCGTCCATGGGGCTTTGTGTATGTGCGTTTCGGGGCAGTGCTATTTTAGCGCGATTGCCGGATGCAGAAGCGGCAACCGCGGCAGATGCGCCCAGCCGTGCAGGCTGCCTCACAGTGTAAACGAAAGCAAGGGCGGTTACGCGCTGAGCCTTAAAGACCTTTCACTTGTTAAGTATTTAAAAGAGCTTGAAGATTTAGGCGTGCACACAGCAAAAATAGAGGGCAGAATGAAACGTCCCGAATATGTAGCGGCAGCCGTTACCGCTTGCAGACAAATGCTTGATAACGGGAAGCTTGACACACAAACAGAAAATATGCTTAAAGACGTTTTTTCGCGCTCCGGCTTTACAGACGGCTATTACACATCACATACGGGCAAAGAAATGTTCGGATACAGACAGCGCGACGATGTTATTTCCGCGGACAAAGCCCTGTTTGATAAAATACACCAATTGTACAGAAAAGAGCGGCAAACGGTTCCGCTCAACGCAGAAATAACGGTAAGAGAAAACGAGAACATAACGCTTACCCTCGCAGACGACAAAAACAACACCGTTACCGTATCCGGCGATAAAGCCGAAAAAGCCCTAAACCGCCCTATAACCGAAGAAAGAATAAGAGAGCAGATATCAAAAACAGGAGATACACCATTTTATATAAGTAGCATAAAAGTTGACTTTGACGGTACTTCCACGGTAAGAATAACGTCACTTAACAACCTGCGCCGTATGGCTTTGGAAAAGCTTACAGATATGCGCTGCAAAATTAAAGAACGTCAGTTTGCCGATTTGCGCCTTGACTTCACCAAAAAGCAATCTCATAAAATGCCTAAACGTTATGTTTTGGAGTCCTGCTCATGCACCAAAGACACTAAAGACGGGATCTTGTTTGTGCCGCTTGACAGCAACGCAGACGATCTCCTTAAGCTCATTGATAAAGGCTATACAATAGGACTTAGCCTGCCGCGCGGTATGTTTGGCAGCGAAAGCAAAATTTCCGAAATTCTTGACAACGCCAAAAATATGGGCATAGAGCATATACTTACCGGCAACCTCGGCGGTGTAGCGTTAGGGCTTGAAAAAGGCTTTACCGTTCACGGGGATTTCGGGCTTAACATAACAAACAGCTATTCGCTTTTATTTTTAAAAGAGTTGGGAGTCGCCGACGCGGTCGCGTCAATAGAGCTCACATCAAAGCAGATAGGAGAACTGGCGCGTCACATACCCGTGGGGATATTATCGGAAGGGTACATACCTATGATGCTTACACGCAACTGCCCCGTTAAAAGTGCGGGAATATCTTGCGCGCAGTGCGGCAAAAAAAGCTTTATCAAAGATGATAAAGGTCATACTTTTGCCGTTTACTGTACAAACGGCTGCTCGGAGATACTTAATTGTTCAATTTTAAAAGCCGATAAAAGCGATGTTGAGCTTTCTAAGGCAGATTTTGAGATTGTGAGAAACGATATTGAAAACTATATAAACAAAAAAACAATACCCTATAAGCACACACACGGATTATATCACCGTGGGGTTTTATGATACATCACAGTTTATAATGTAAATTTATTTGACAAAACACTCCATTCGTGAGATAATCTAAAAAGACGCGAAAAAACAGGAGGTACAAAAATGGCTCAGGAATTAGCGAAAACCTATAATCCTAAAGAGATTGAAGATAAAATTTATAAATTTTGGCTTGACGGCGGATATTTTCACGCGAAAGCCGATAAAAATAAAACACCTTACACAATAGTTATGCCGCCGCCGAATATTACGGGTCAGCTTCATATGGGGCACGCTCTTGATAACACTTTGCAGGATATTCTTATCCGTTTCAGAAGAATGCAGGGTTACAGCGCGCTGTGGCTTCCCGGTACCGACCACGCCTCAATCGCCACAGAGGCAAAGATAGTTGCCGCACTAAAGGACGACGGTCTCACAAAGGAAGGCATCGGCAGAGAAAAGTTTTTGGAAAGAGCTTGGGACTGGAAAAAGGAATACGGCACAAGAATAACATCTCAGCTTAAGAAAATGGGAAGCTCCTGCGATTGGCAGCGTGAACGCTTTACAATGGACGAAGGCTGCAACAAAGCCGTTAACAAAGTTTTTGTAAGCCTTTATAACAAGGGACTTATATATCGCGGAGAGCGTATAATCAACTGGTGTCCCTGCTGTAAGACATCAATTTCCGACGCTGAGGTTGAACACGAAGAGCAGGCAGGACATTTCTGGCATTTGCGCTATCCCTTAAAGGACGACAGCGGATATTTACAGCTTGCGACAACACGTCCCGAAACATTGCTCGGCGACACAGCTGTCGCGGTAAATCCCGATGACGAAAGATATAAGGCGTATGTCGGCAAAACGGTAATATTGCCGCTTGTAGGCAGAGAGATCCCCGTTGTCGCGGACAGCTATGTTGATCCGGAATTCGGCACGGGCGTTGTTAAAATAACACCCGCGCACGACCCCAACGACTTTGAGGTTGGCTTAAGGCACGATCTGCCAATCATCAACATAATGACGGATGACGCGAAAATAACTGAGGATTATCCCGCATACGCAGGTATGGACAGATATGTTGCCCGTAAGGCGATTGTAGCCGACCTTGAAAAGCAAGGATATTTGGTAAAAATAGAAGAGCACACACATAACGTAGGCACGTGCTACCGCTGTTCTTCAACTGTTGAGCCGCGTGTTTCAAAGCAGTGGTTTGTAAAAATGAAGCCTCTTGCACAGCCCGCAATAGACGCTGTTAAAAACGGGGAAACAAAGTTTGTACCAACGCATTTTGAAAAAATATATTTCCATTGGCTTGAAAATATCCGCGACTGGTGCATATCCCGTCAGCTTTGGTGGGGACACAGAATACCTGCCTGGTATTGCGACGACTGCAAAGAAACCATCGTTTCGGAAACAGCGCCTACAGTTTGCCCAAAATGCGGAAAAAACCATTTAAGGCAAGACGAAGACACACTTGATACCTGGTTCAGCTCCGCTCTGTGGCCTTTCTCTACACTCGGGTGGCCCGAAAAGACGGAAGATTTAGACTACTTCTACCCCACATCAACGCTTGTAACGGGTTATGATATTATCCCGTTCTGGGTTATGAGAATGATGTTCTCGGGTATTGAGCACACGGGAAAAGCCCCGTTTGACACAGTGCTTATTCACGGACTTGTTCGTGACTCTCAGGGCAGAAAGATGAGCAAATCTCTCGGCAACGGCGTAGATCCGCTTGAAATAATAGACAGCTACGGCGCGGACGCGCTAAGATTTTTCCTTGCGACGGGCAACTCACCGGGAAATGATATGAGATTCTCGCCCGAGCGTGTAGAATCTTGCAGAAACTTCGCGAACAAGCTGTGGAACGCTTCCCGTTTTGTTCATATGAACATTGACGACTTTAATGTTAAAAACGAGCTTCCGAAAGATCTGACATTGATCGACAAGTGGATAATCCACAAATTGAATATTGTGTCTAAAGAAGTAACCGAAAACCTCGAAAAATTTGAGCTCGGCGTAGCCGTAGTTAAGCTTTACGACTTTATTTGGGATGTATTCTGCGACTGGTATATAGAGTTTTCAAAGGCAAGCTTGCAATCGGGCGGTGAATCCGCGCAAAACACAAGACAGGTGCTTGTATTCGTACTTGAAAAGATACTCAGATTGCTTCATCCGTTTATGCCGTTTTTAACAGAAGAAATTTGGCAGACATTGCCGCACGACGGCGAAACGCTTATGCTTGCCGAATATCCGAAATATAACAAAGATATGTGCCATGAAGAGGAAAGCGCGCTTGTAAACGTGATAACCGAAGCAATAAGCGCAATACGCGCACGCCGCAGTGAAATGAACGTGCCGCCCTCAAGAAAAGCAAAGGTTTATATCGCCGCTAAGGAAACAAAGCCATTTGAGCTTGGCAGAGAATACATTACACGCCTCGCGAGCGCCTCTGAGATAGAAATAGGCAAGGAATTTACCGTAGACGGCGCTGTAACAATAGTAACGGCGCACGCCAAAATATATATCCCAATGGCAGAGCTTGTAGACAAAGAGGCAGAGCTTGCGAGGCTCAACCGTGAACTTGCGCAGACAGAAAAAATGCTTGCGCAGTCCGAGGCAAAGCTTAACAACGAAAACTTCATTTCAAAAGCTCCCGAAAAAGTAGTTGAAACAGTAAAAGCCCAGGCCGCTAAGGAAAGAGAAAAAATAGCACTTGTAAAGGCGGCTATTGAGCAGTTGAAGTAATAAGTATATTTTCAAGCCGTAGGTCGTTTTACCCTGCGGCTTGAATTTTATTACACAGCAAATTTAAAAATTCCCTCAAATCTATTGAATATTTTTCTAAAATGACTTATAATTTATGTGTATGTGCGGCAGGAGCCGCATTATCACAATTATTGGAAAGGGGTTACTTTATATGAATTATTCACACGAAGTGGAGAATATGTGCGTTGTAACAAAGGGTCCGCATCACGGTCCTGCCCCGATACCCGAAGAGGGCAAGTGGGTAAAAGCTTATGATATTAAGGATATATCCGGTCTTTCACACGGTATTGGCTGGTGCGCGCCTCAGCAGGGCGCCTGCAAGCTTACGCTTAACGTAAAAGACGGAATTGTAGAGGAAGCTCTTGTTGAAACACTCGGCTGCTCGGGTATGACTCACTCGGCGGCTATGGCAGCGGAGATACTCCCCGGCAAAACTCTTTTGGAGTGCCTTAACACAGACCTTGTTTGCGACGCTATAAACGTTGCAATGAAGAATATTTTTGAACAGCTCGTATACGGCAGAAGTCAAACCGCTTTTTCAGAGAACGGTTTGCCCGTAGGCGCCGCTCTTGAAGATCTCGGCAAAGGCTTGCGCTCACAGGTGGGCACAATGTTCAGCACAAAGTTAAAAGGTCCTCGCTATATGGAAATGGCAGAGGGTTATGTTCTTAAAACAGCTCTCGATGAAAATAACGAGGTTATCGGCTATCAGTTCGTTAAGCTCGGAAAAATGCTTGAGGACATCCGTCACGGTATGAGCCCCGATGAAGCATACAAGAAAAACATAGGTCAGTACGGCCGCTTTGACGGCGCAGCCAAGTACATAGACCCGCGTGAAGAATAAGGCAAGAGGAGGACTTGATTTATGGCTAACAATGTAAATTTTGAAGGTAAAGACAGAAGAATGGCTAAAATTGAGAAATGTCTTGCCGAATACGGTATAGAAAGCCTTGAGGCAGCAAGACAAATGTGCCTTGACAAAGGCTTTGATCCGGACGCAATAGTTAAGGGCGTTCAGCCCATAGCTTTTGAAAACGCAAGCTGGGCATATACACTCGGTTGCGCTATCGCGTTAAAGAAAAAATCCGCGAGCGCGGCAGACGCGGCGGCTGATATCGGTCTCGGACTTGAGGCGTTTTGTATCCCCGGTTCCGTCGCCGACCAAAGACACGTAGGTATCGGTCACGGTAATCTCGGCGCAATGCTTCTCCGTGACGAAACAAAGTGCTTCGCGTTCCTTGCGGGTCACGAAAGCTTTGCGGCGGCTGAGGGCGCGCTCGGTATTGCCAGAACAGCCAACAAAGCAAGAAAAGAGCCTTTGAGAGTTATCTTGAACGGTCTCGGTAAAGACGCCGCTTATATCATTTCAAGAATAAACGGCTTTACATACGTAAAGACAGATTACGATTTCTACACCGGCGAGCTCAAAGTTTTGGAAGAAAGAGCTTTTTCACAAGGCGAGCGCGCGGCTGTTAAATGCTACGGCGCAAACGACGTTTTAGAGGGCGTTGCGATTATGCGTCACGAGGGCGTAGACGTTTCCATTACAGGTAACTCCACCAACCCCACAAGATTCCAGCACCTTGTTGCGGGAACATACAAAAAGTGGGCTATGGAAAACGGCGTTAAATACTTCTCTGTTGCGAGCGGCGGCGGCACAGGCAGAACACTTCACCCCGACAATATGGGCGCGGGTCCGGCTTCTTACGGCTTGACCGACTCCATGGGACGTATGCACGGCGACGCTCAGTTCGCGGGTTCTTCATCTGTTCCTGCTCACGTTGAGATGATGGGCCTTATCGGCATGGGCAACAACCCGATGGTAGGCGCAACGGTTGCGTGCGCGGTTGCGGTTTATGAGGCGCTGAACAACTAAAATTATAAGAGAATATTATAAAAATAAGCTCCGCGGATGTAAGGTAAAATGCTTGCGCCTGCGGGGCTTTTTTGTTGTTTTTACCTTTAGCGAAAGGTGTAAATAAAAGATTTATCAAGCCCTCAATTTTGCCCTTATGCCGGGCAGGCACCAACTTTCCCATGTGTGAAAGTAGGCAAAGGACACCAAAAAGGGGGGGAAACCCGTCGGATGTTTCCCCCTTTGGAAACCCCTTTCGCGACCACCCGGGGGCGCTGCGCCCCCCGCTGGGTGGACGAGAGCCCCCCGCTTTCTTCTCGGCAAGGTTATTGTGTCATTTTTTGGCTATGTAATCCATTGTCCATCCGCAACAAGCCTTCTCCTTGAGGAGAAGCTGTCAGCGCAGTTGGCTGATGAGGTAAAAAACTTACGCCTGTCTTAACCTTCTGTTTCTCCCTATGACGGGTAAAAACGCCTCTGAACGTAATGAAAAAAGCGATATCTTCACTGTAGTTGTCGCCTAAAATGTTCTTTAACCATTCAAGCATATTGTTCCTTTCCGCAGCTTCCTTTTTTATCGAGTCAGTTCTCGTTTTGCTGCGCTCGTTCTTTTGCTCCCTGAGCCGGGGATAAAATTTTGTATGAAAAAAGCACCCTACCTTTCAGTAAGATGCTTTTAGCAACGATATTAAATTTTGAATTTATAGTACAAGCAATTTCCGCACCATCACGGGGTCTGTTATTTCAAATTCCCAACAATCAGGCGATATATCCGCACTTGCCGCTCCGTATATATCAAACGGTACGACAACATTGTCTTTACGCGGTAGCTGCATAGCCAAATCAAATGATGTTATGCCTTTTATAAATTCCTCTGTCATATTTGCGTCCATTTCAGGGTTGGGACAAACAGCAACGGATAAGTATACGCGCTTGTAACGTGCGCTGTTAGCTCCGATTGTTTTCACTTGTGTACTTTGCTCGTATATTTCTATATTTGGTACAGCCTTGCCGACAAGTAGCCTGTTGTGGTGTGATATAGCGTAAATCTCGCAAGACTCGCCGTTTATGGTTTTAATAAGTCGTTTCATCTAATTTGTCACCTCTGTTATAATCCGGGTATTATTTCTTTCAAATCCTTAAAAAAGCCTTTCGCTTTTTGCATAGCGGAATTGTTCTGCAAATAATCTATGCCTTTCGGTGTAATGCGCAATCCGCTTGTAACACGAATGCTCTTGGTGCTTTTTCCCATTACGCTGAGCAGCTTAATGCCCTCAATGTAGCCGTCATTTAACAAATGTTCAAATATGTATTCCCAATATGATATACCAATAGGAAAATCATCCGTATCACATTTAAGGTAATTTAAATCAGCGCTTTCACAGCTTTTTAAACAAGAATACAAATAGGCGAGTATTTTATACACTATAACAAAATAATCGTCTTTTGACATATTAAAACCTCCACTTAACAAATTAGCACCGCACTTTTGGTACGATGCTTTAATTCATTAGTCTTTTTGCAATGAATTTATTCCATATTTGCGTATTCACATTTTTGACAGATTTCACGCGCTTTTTCAAGTGAAATTTTTATATCTACTGTTTCGGGAACAGAAGATATTACAAATTGTCCTTGCATACATAATGCTGTTTCGTAGCACAATTCGCCATCAATTATTTTATCATATATAGGACAATTTCTATCGTCATAAGGCGTTAATCTATTTTCCATGTTTTATTGCCTCCTGTATTGCTTTTTCAACAGTTTCTTCAAAATCATATTTGCTCCATGTGGTTTTTGCAATCCAATCTATGCCATCATAGTCCTGTGTATATGTTAGCACAGTAACGCCTTCTTTTGAATAAAAAACTCTACGTGTGCCTTTATATTGCTTAACTGAAAACAGCGCATTATCAATATAGTTTTGCACATTATCAGCGCTTATATTGCGTTCAAACATTCTATGCATTATATGAGCAGGATCTCTTTTTGATGATTTATCTTCAAGAATATAAGCGTGTTGAGATGGCAAAGCTGGTACTCTTATAGAGCCACGTATCCCGATAGCTTTTATAGCTTTATATGTTTCAAAATCTTCCTTTGTAGCCTCCGGTACACGTCCTTTATACCTGTAATGCTCGGTTAAATCTTTGTACGCTTCCGGGTTTGTATACTTAAACTCTTGAAAGTCCTTAAAAGTCTTAGGTACTTCATCGCTTAAACGTTTTTTATACGCTTCAAACTGCTTTTTATCAGCAACTTCATTATAAACTTTCTTTCGCTCTGTGTCAACTTTACCTGCACCGTATTTCTTATCCTGTATAGCTTTCCACTGCTCATATGTCATATCTTTCGGTACGGTAAAGCTTTCGCCTGTTTCAACGTCACGGGCGTACCGTTCGCCTATGCCTTCCATATCCTCAAAGTACGGTGCTGTTGTACATCTGCACCAGGGGTGAAACGGCGGCGCGGTGCTCCCGACTTCATAATCGCTCATTTTGATAATAGTGCCGTCAAGCTTACCGCATATCGGGCAGGTGTGTTTGTCGAGCGCCGCTACTACCTTGCATTTCTCAACGTCCAGCTCCTCAAAGCAATCCTTTTGACTTTGCTGCGCGAAAAAAGCAGGATAATCCCCGCGTGCGCGGGGAAAAGGTTTTCGGAAGTACGTTCGGTTCCGGGGCGTTAGGATCATCCCCGCGTGCGCAGGGAAAAGTCGACTACTTTGTCAAATGCGTCCAGTAAGGCGGGATCATCCCCGCGTGCGCGGGGAAAAGTTAATTTTATATTGCTAAATAGGGATTGATGTGGGATCATCCCCGCGTGCGCGGGGAAAAGTGAGGTAAGATTAGACCCCGCTACTGGTATCTGGGATCATCCCCGCGTGCGCGGGGAAAAGTTTCGCCATTTTTCTTTGGTATAAAAAGTGTCGGGATCATCCCCGCGTGCGCGGGGAAAAGTCTAAAAAATCTATTTTGATACTTTTATCGCTGGGATCATCCCCGCGTGCGCGGGGAAAAGCCACTGCTGTCACCCGTGTATGTAAGCTTGAAGGGATCATCCCCGCGTGCGCGGGGAAAAGAAATCGATTTTTCATTTTGCATTTTTACCAGCAGGATCATCCCCGCGTGCGCGGGGAAAAGATCGGTTAATAGCAAGTTGCATATCATCAATGGGGATCATCCCCGCGTGCGCGGGGAAAAGCTGTATACCTTTAAAAATTCTTTGCCTGTGCTGGGATCATCCCCGCGTGCGCGGGGAAAAGTACTGGCTGGGTGTGATACCTTGTGTGCCGATAGGATCATCCCCGCGTGCGCGGGGAAAAGCTATAAAAAGCCTGTGGAAAGGCGTTTGTACCGGGATCATCCCCGCGTGCGCGGGGAAAAGAACAGAGAACGCCAACATCAACCGTTATAGAGGGGATCATCCCCGCGTGCGCGGGGAAAAGTTATGCTGCATAATGTGAACGGTACTGTAAGAGGGATCATCCCCGCGTGCGCGGGGAAAAGTGGAAATGTAGATCAAGGACTTAACAAAGGCGAGGATCATCCCCGCGTGCGCGGGGAAAAGGCCCTTAGTAAATACGCTGATGTAAAAACATTAGGATCATCCCCGCGTGCGCGGGGAAAAGGCAGTCCGTCAGCAGACGAAATGCCGTCTCTCAGGATCATCCCCGCGTGCGCGGGGAAAAGAGTCGCATTGACCGCACCGCTCAGGCTCGATCAGGATCATCCCCGCGTGCGCGGGGAAAAGAATTTATGTCGGGGTCTCCTGTTTGGGGGAGAGGGATCATCCCCGCGTGCGCGGGGAAAAGCATTGCTGCTTGTACAGCGCACTAAATTGTTTGGGATCATCCCCGCGTGCGCGGGGAAAAGTTCCCGATTTAGGTATTGAAAGCACCTACTATGGGATCATCCCCGCGTGCGCGGGGAAAAGGGATTTGTTCCTGATGTATGTTTGATTGATTCGGGATCATCCCCGCGTGCGCGGGGAAAAGGGAAGATGCGAAATATTAAAACGGAGGATTTTAGGATCATCCCCGCGTGCGCGGGGAAAAGTCGCTGAGTATGCCTACAGAGTTTTTGCAGTCGGGATCATCCCCGCGTGCGCGGGGAAAAGAGACCGGCAAAAAATTAAATCGTCCTATAGATGAGGATCATCCCCGCGTGCGCGGGGAAAAGGTTATATACAATATATTGTGGATTGTTTTCACAGGATCATCCCCGCGTGCGCGGGGAAAAGTCAATGGTTTTCTTTAACTCGTGCGCTCTGCAGGGATCATCCCCGCGTGCGCGGGGAAAAGTGTATAGCAACATTTTCCCTGTTGGCGCGGAAGGGATCATCCCCGCGTGCGCGGGGAAAAGGCCGTCATGTGTATTTCGCGGGCGATCTTGCAAGGATCATCCCCGCGTGCGCGGGGAAAAGGACGTTTGTAATGTGAAAACAATCCACAATATAGGATCATCCCCGCGTGCGCGGGGAAAAGCTGAATTTGCGCACAAAAGACCTAAAGCAACGGGGATCATCCCCGCGTGCGCGGGGAAAAGGTGTGAAAGCCATTTTATCACCTCGCCTTCGTGGGATCATCCCCGCGTGCGCGGGGAAAAGATATCATCAATAGGTGGATTTGGTGGAGTCAAAGGATCATCCCCGCGTGCGCGGGGAAAAGGCAGTTGCGCACGGTTAAGGTCACAAAGATGTAGGATCATCCCCGCGTGCGCGGGGAAAAGTTGAAGGCAAGGCTAATGTTAAGTCAAAAGAAGGGATCATCCCCGCGTGCGCGGGGAAAAGGAAAGCGGTGTCAATGTAGATGAATAATGCCGAGGATCATCCCCGCGTGCGCGGGGAAAAGCACCTGACGCTACTACCGGAATAGCTGAAAAAGGGATCATCCCCGCGTGCGCGGGGAAAAGAAATGTGGGTGGTATGTATCGAAATTAGGCGAAGGATCATCCCCGCGTGCGCGGGGAAAAGTGCATACGGCTCTACTGTATTTGACAGCGATACGGATCATCCCCGCGTGCGCGGGGAAAAGCGAATAAATATTTGAAGTTTTAAAATTTGGATAGGATCATCCCCGCGTGCGCGGGGAAAAGTTGTGTGTGTTGGTGTGATATACACCTTAATAGGGATCATCCCCGCGTGCGCGGGGAAAAGAAAAAGTGGATAAAAGCAGCAGGAATAAGAGCGGGATCATCCCCGCGTGCGCGGGGAAAAGTGTTCTATCTGCCGTAAGGGAGCGAGGCGTTTCGGATCATCCCCGCGTGCGCGGGGAAAAGCCATATTACCGATAGACTTTTTACGGGCTGTTAGGATCATCCCCGCGTGCGCGGGGAAAAGGTGGAATGGTGTCGATTTGTTTACCGTACTTTGGGATCATCCCCGCGTGCGCGGGGAAAAGACTAAAAACACATAGATTTATAGCCATGTTTGTTATTAAAGATCCTCTAATTCCTTTAACTTGACATACACCTTATATGTTGTTTCGCAGTCAGGTAGCGCACGGTGTTCCTGTTCTACGGGGATAGAAAAATACTCTGCTATGTTTTTCAGTTTATAGCTTGTCATTCCGCGCAATAACACCCGAGCCAAGATTTTGGTATCTATAATTCTGTTATTGAACAAATCAATATTAAGCTTTTTGCACGCAGCAAATAAAAAGCCTTGTTCAAACGGCGCATTGTGGCACACAACAGGCAAATCGGACACAAAATCTCTCAATAGTTTAATTGTGCTTTCAAGGTCGGCGCCCTCATTGTTCAGCTGCTCATTTGTTATGCCGGTTAATTGGGTTATTTCTTCAGGTATTTCCTTTCCGCACTTTATCAACAGGTCAAATGTACTTACGATTTTATCGTTTTCAACCTTTAACGCGCCTATTTCGATTATTTCGTCAGTTTGAGGATTGAGCCCCGTCGTTTCAAAGTCAAGAACAACGTAAGAATCGCAATTCCCGGGGATTACAGAATTCTTTTTGTAATTCTTTCTTCGTGCATACTGCATTTTAGCAGCATTGGAAAAACCCTGTACGGGAGTATTTGAACTGTCGGAGCAATCCGCTGTATCATTCTTTTGCGCAGGGCGCAACATAAGCTTAATGCCTTCAAAATCTTTTGGCTGCCAATAAGAATTGTGGACCCTGAAGTCCATATGCTGCTCATTATTGCAGCTAAACACCATTGTTGCGTGCCCTTTTCCTATGTTTTCTGTAATTCTGATCCACAACTCATCTCTCACGCGTGAATTGAGATTTCCTACATACACGCCTGTGTTTACCTCAATAAACCATTTTGTCATATCACCGCGCAACTTTTTCGGGCAATCGGATAAAACTACTATTACAGTCATGGCAACACCTTAATAAGACCGTCCCCCGGGCAACACATCGCGCGCGTTGTCCCAAAGGTATAAAGCATCTTGTGCGTCTTGTGTATCTTGTGCTTCTTGCGATTCTTTAAGCAGATATTTAATGTCTTTTACCATTCTTTCAAGTAAATTTGCCTCTACCATTCTGTCTCTCACTCGCCGTCTCATAACAGACGGAAGATCCGGGGGATCTTGGGCAGCGACTTCGAACGCGAGAGGAATTACGATTTCCGCCTTATAAAGGTCCGCGATATCATACACAAATGAATTCTCATGTCCGACATGTACAAACCCAAGTCCCGCAGAACACCCTAACGCAAATATGACAGCATGAGCGAGTCCGTATAAGCAAACATTGCCTGCCGTAAGAGCCTGATTCACGGGCGTGCCGCTTTCAAAATTTTCGGGATCATAATCTCTGCCGTCCCACTCGATATTGTACTCTTTTGCGGCTTTGCGGTAAGCCGCACGTACACGTGCGCCCTCTCTGCCTCTCAACTGCTGCATGGTAAGTGTAGATACATCTTCATTAGGAAATCGCATTGCGTACATATTGCGAACTACTTCAAGATGTGCCTTTTGATTTGATACAAGCTCCGCCTGTTTTTGAAGCAGTGACGCACGGTGAGTAAGAGGTCTGCCTCCCGCATAAAATCTTACCCCGTGCTCACCTACCCATATCACCGTTACGCCCGCGTCGCCTATAAGTTCCATTGCTCTGTGCGTTATCTCCGTACCCGGGCCGAGCAATAAAACGGAAATTGCGGCGGCAGGAACAAACACGGAGCCTTGGTCGTCTATAACAATAATTGCGCTGTCTTCCCTTTTAAGCTTGCACCTTTCCAGATACAAAAACGTCATTCTGTCGGCAATTTTAGGCAAAGACTGCAAATCGGGATGTACCATTCCCGGAATATCGCTCATACTACGCCTCTTTTCTCATAACCGTCATAAGCCCCATGCCGTAGGCTTTTGCTCTGCCAATACCGTCCTTAAGCGCTGAGCAAAACTTTTCTTTATCGGTAACTGTCAAAATCCCTTCAAAGGTCACGCTGTGTATAGTAACAGGTCTGCCCCCGTTTGTTTTTTTACGAAAGCTTATCCATTTGCTCTCAACCACCGTAAAATCATCCGCCAAAAGCGCAAAGCCGTTTTTTTCTGCACGGTCTATGAGCCACTGCTTTTGCCAATGCGTGGTAACATGAGCCAAAACTGTTCCCCTCTCGCCTTTTGCCGTTGCTTTTTTACTGCTTATAACAGGGTTCGCACACAAACGAAATCTCCGTCTTTCGCCCTCCTTTATCTCAGAAAGGAATTTATCGTACGAAAGCGTCCGCCAGCCCTCATCTGTCCCGAATTGATCTGCCGCGCTTGTCAAATCGGGCTTATCTCTGCTCAGCAGCAGCAAATACAGATTACCGTTGAGATTATCTATACGCCACAATTTGCGTGTTCTTTCTTCAAACGACATTTCTATTGCTCCGTGAAACAGGTTTGGGGACACAAGCGCAATCGCGGTTTTTCTTTTTGTGGGGTCAAGCTTCATTCGCGTCAGATACATCATTGGCCTCCAATTCCGAAAACGGATCATGCTCCGTTTCTTTTACGGTGTTTACTTTTATAAATCTTTCGTAAAGCTTTCTGTATTTAAACTCTCTCCTGTACGAACTAAACGATACGGGAACATCCTTTTTAAGCATATAGCTTCCCTCGTTGTCTCCATCGGCAACTATTCTCAGAGGCAGCACGGGATCATCGCACAACACAGGCTCGTTTTCCAAAGCGTCGGAAAGACTGCTCTTTCTTATTCCTACAACGAGCGGCAACGTAACAGGGCAAGACCGTCTGCCTAAAAACAAAGGATAAACAGGATGTTTAAGCGCGTATTCGTATTTTTTCAAAGTTTCCTCGTCTTCACATTCAAGACCCGCAAGAAACAGAGCGTCATTAAGGTAATATCTTCTTGTAACATACGAGTTTTTTGCGCCGTGAACAGTATGAAAATCGCATATTACAAGTCCTTCTCTGTCGGCACGCACACCGTATTTCAGTTTCGCGAGCTCTGAGAGTGATTCTTTGTCGTCACGCCTTATTCCCAACGCCGCGGCGAGCAAACCTATAACTCCGCTTTTTGTGGGCTCACGTCCGGTGTCGCGTATATCGAATTTAGAATCTCCGCCCCATGACTGCATAGGTCCTGCAAGACGAATCAATAACGTACTCATTGCTGTTCCTTTCCGCAATTATCGGCTATGTAACATTTGAGTTTTTCATAAAGCTTATCAAAAGGCATAACTTCCGCACAGTCACTCAGCTTTTCGCTGTAGCCGCAGCCGAGTGCGAGCTCGGGCTTATCGCAAAACATAGAATATGTTTTTTCGGCATATGACAGCAGTTTTTCGCAAGACTCGGCAGCGTAACCTTTCTTATCGGCTCTCACCGCCTTTTCAAATGCGCCGGAAAGATTAACAGGCTGATCCGATCTAACGGTAACATATATCATATCGGGCAATGTGCGGTTTGCAAATGTGTTTTGCTTGCCCGTAGGCATAGAATACACAAAAGCCTTTAAAAAGTCTGCGGCAACTTCAGGCGTATCCTCCTGCAGCCATTTATACAGTTCCGTAACATTTAATGTCGCGTAACGGTACAGTGTAGATGAATTATACTCTATCGTTCCCAAATGGCCCGCGCCAGCGTTGTCACTTTTTTGTTCATCGTCAACCGCTGTAAAATAGTCGTATTCCGTATGCACCTCATGTGTTGAGATGGCGTGAGCCACCTGCGCCGCGGCGTCATAATTGAGCGACGGGTCATCCGCAACCATACGCCCAAACAGAATAATGTCAAACGCGGGATTGTTTTTAAGCGCGTTTTGATACTCTTTTTTATCCTCAACATTTTCAAGAATCAATTCGGCAAGCGCCTTGATTTGGCTTTTGCTTATAAAGAACAGAGCTGAATTTTGCAGTGATTTTTCATCGGTTTTTATGCCTGCGTTCTTAAGCGCCTTCATACCGAGTTTTATCGCTTTTTCCTCGTCTGTATCCGGATTTATTTTGCGAATCTCGTCCGCCACAAGTCTTGGTAAATACTTTGTTCTGCTGCCGCAATTACTGTTTTCGATAT
Organism: Clostridiales bacterium; assembly: GCA_024690965.1. Taxonomy (GTDB): domain Bacteria; phylum Bacillota; class Clostridia; order Oscillospirales; family Acutalibacteraceae; genus JAEEHZ01. Next base: position 19,644 of record JAILOG010000003.1, on the reverse strand, counting down.
CATTTTTGAAATATTCGCGCATTGCGTGCTTCCAGGATTGACTTGATACACGCGCGCGGCTTGTGCCGCCGTAAACCGCTGTTTTCGGGCTTCCGGTATCGTCGCGGTTTACGCATGACGGCGGAACTGTCTGTAATACATGGATGTCGATAAAAAATCTGTTTTTAATGTTCATAATAAATACCCCTTACTTTCATTGATAGTTATTAATAGCTTTTACTTTTTGAAATTTGTTGTTACTTTGCTTAAGTAGCTTCAGGCGCGGTGGCCTTGGCTGCCTTTTTTATTCTGCAAAAATCTCTTCCCCAATTCAGTTTGACCGACGCGTTATAATCGGGATGTTGAAAAAGATACAAGTCTTTTGCAAGCATTACGTAATCGAGGGGAATATCCTCGCTTTTAAAAAGGGTAACAAGCCCTCTTAAACGGTTGAAAAGTTCCTCCGTATCCGAAGCTGTTGCAACGGGATAAAACCTGTTTGCTATGCGCTGTCTGTCATCCTCTGTTTGGATAAGCCTGTTCGCGGCCGCGCCTAAAGATATTCCCTCTTTATGCATTGGTTGTGTTTTTCTGTCCTTGCCCTGCTGGTGCATTGCAAACAGTGTAAGCGCGATATACACCGACCATTCCGCCGCGCTTATTTTTGTTTTTGTGCCAAGCAGTTCATCGGGCAGGTCAAGCAAAAAGTCGCCCCATATTTGCGGTATTTCTCCCGGAATATGTCCCGCGCCGCGCCTGAGCCTCGCAAACGATGCGCGTGCGGTGTTATCTGGCAAACCGCTTATAAGCCAATTAAGCTTGAGGTTCATAAATCTTACGATCTGATCTGTTGTTCCCATTATCTTCCCTCCTGTAATTCTTTCATTTTGCGATAATAATTATTATAAGCCATAGAAGTGGAATAGAAACGCTCATTACCGTTTTTGTCACTTACCGTTTTACCGACAAAGGCTGTCGGGCCAGCATCATCTACCATTTGCTTTGCCAAATCATACGCGATTTTCTCAGATCGCTCTCTCCACAATAATATTTTGTTTTCTCTTGTTTTGTGGGTGTCGCAGGCGTCCAGACCGGCAAGCCATTGTCTGAATGGCATATCTATTTTTGAGAAAAAGCTTTCTTTCGCGGCTGACAGAACAGGACTGTCCCATTTTTCAACCTTTTTGGGATCCCCTCCCGATGCCAAAAATAATTCCTTTGCGAGAGTAGACAAAAACCCCGATATTTTATCGCACCTGTCTATTTCGTCCAGTATGCACATTTGATATATTTCGCCTGCGTTCGACAAAATATTTGCGTGGATACGCAATGAGTCCGCAAATTGGTCCGTAACGAAAAAGTCCTTATCTCCGTACTGCACAGAGGCAATATTTAAATTGACTGAGGTATTTCCGTTAACAATACTTGCCGACTGTAACAGGTTGTTCCATCTTACCACACCGGGCATATGCCTGCCTTCTTTGCAGGTGGCGTATGCGGAAAAATCTCTCCACATTTGTTTTGATTTATCGTGACGTTTCGGTTGATAATCATTGACATTACCCTTTTTGTCTTTTATACCTACCCAAACCGTCATTTGCTCCGAAAACGCATTTTCTTTCGGAAAGAAATCGCCGCCGAGCAGATGAAATCCTGTAACCTGCTCTCCTTCTCTGTCAAGTATAAGCCTTCTTGATTGCAGGGTAAGCAGCTTTGCCGCGTCGTTCGGAAGAGGAATCTCGGTACGTTCTTTTTCCCTTGGCTTGTCCAATTCCCATACAGGCGTACAGCTTTCCCAGTTTTCTTCCCCGTTTTTCAGTAACGTCAGATTATACATCAATGTCTCATAAAGGTTTTCTCCGCTTATATACACAAAACCGAGTTTTCCGAGCCACCCCGCGCCGGGCGAAGGCAACTTATCGTCGCTTCCGGCTTTGCCTTCTTTTGTCGGCTTTGCGGAGGTATCGTCAAACGCATTAACATATAAAAGCCACCTTGCCGCTTCCCCGTATGTAAGAATATTTTTTTCCTCACCTTTTCTGTCGCTGAAAAGACGTATTTTATTGCTGCTTTCGGAAATAGCCCCGTTGAGCTTGTAAGCTTTGTATTCGGTGCCTCTTTTTGCGGCAGGCACCTGAAAAAACGGTCTTTCGGGGTGGAACAGCCAAAACCTTTCCTTATACTTTTCCAAATAATCTTTAACGGGCTTTTCGGGAAACCGTTTTAACTGCCAAAGCTCTTTCCAGCGATTAATTGCCCCGTCATAATCTTCAACAGGGTAATCGTTCCCGTCTTCGTCAACCCTTTCAAATACCGCATGAAGCACCGCAAGCAAAAGCCTCATGATCGGCGGATCCTGCGTGCAGATATCGCCGCAAAGCCCTTTATATTTATGCGCGTCAACTATTGCCTGAACAAGTGATATTTCCTTTACCGAGCAATCATTATCCATTACCCTTATCCACGGCTCATACAACAGGTTAAACTCCTTTTCCTGCATACTGTGTTTCGCTCCTTTCGTAGGTCAAGCCTTTGTTTTTATCATATTTCAATTTATATCCGTTTAGTTCTTTTTCCAGCTGTGAATCTAACAGCAAAACAAGCTCGCCCTTAAGCCAATGAGAATTCTGCCATTGAGAAAGCAAATTTGCGTTTTCACGCTCCAGCTCGGTAATTGTTGAATCAAGCTTGTCGCCGACGCTTAAAACAAACGGCAGCCTTAGCCGCTGTCGCGCGATCTGTTTTGCTTCTTCATCTGACGGAACGCTGTCATCCCTCAATGTATCCGAAGATATCCACGGAAGAAAACCCGCCTTACCGTCGCCGACACTTTGCATTACAAGCACCTCAACAGTGGGTTTGATATCGCGTACCTTGGCTTCTCCCGACTTATCGCTGCCGATATCCGTATTAACTATTCCCGATATGCTGTTTGCCGACTCACTTTTCGATTTTTGCGGTCTTTTCAAAAGCCACGCAGACGCATTATTCTCCCGACGTTTGTTTTCAAGCTCAAAACTATCCCACATATCGTCGTCAATGTTTTCCGGTTGTGAGTATACCGCTTCCACAAGCCTCGGTATGTCGGTGTTAAGGTCAATTATATCGGGCAAACTCTCACTTGTTCTTTTCAGCAGCCATTGGTGATATATTTTAGAGTCTGTTCTCTTCTTCCCGTCGTCGCCGCGCAAATCGCTGTTAAGCACAACACACCTGCACTCCCGCAAAGGGGAAGGACGTGTACGACTATGTCTGTGCAGTCTGCCTATGCGCTGAAGCAACAGATCCATCGGGCACAGGTCGGAATACAAAACATCGAAATCTATATCTAAAGACTGTTCCAACACCTGCGTACCCACAACTATAAGATTATCTCTCGTTTCAGGCGTACTGCGCTTTCCTATGGATTTAATAAGCTCTGATTCTTTAACAGCCCTGTCTGTTGCAACAAACTGAGAATGGAATAAAATAATCCTTTTATCCGGCAAAGACGCCGTCAAAGCCTCTGCAATCTGCTGTGCGCGCTTTACGGTGTTAACGATTATTCCGGCGCAGCCTCCGCGGCTGAGATCCTGCTTTAACAGTTTGGTTAAATCTTCATCTGTACATTTGTTGATATGGACCTTTTTCGGAACCGCGCTATTGTTAAGTTTTAAGGATTCGGCATATACGTTTTCACCCTCTGTCCATGTAAGCAGGGGATATCCGTCAACCGGTGGTATAATGCTGTTTTTCGTTTTATTGTTTAAATATGCTTTTATAAGGCTTTCTCTGCGTTTTTTAGGCAAAGTAGCCGACAGCAGAATAACAGGTGTTTTGTATGCCCCCAACCAAGAAAGCATCCTCTCCAGATAACAGCTCATATATGCGTCGTAAGCGTGACACTCGTCAATGATCACTACCTTTCCGCACAACCCCAAATGCCTTAGCATAATATGCTTTTGTTTTAAAGCCATCATAAGTGCCGAATCTACTGTACCGACTACAAAATCATTGAGCAACGCCTGTTTTCTTCCCGTGAACCATTGATGTACAAAAACATTACAATCCTCATCGTCATCTACTTCGGATCTGCCTGCAAGCCCCGTGTATTCATCATTTAATTCTGCCGCGCTGTGAACAAGGCCTATACTGTGAACGCCGTCACACGAAACTTTTTGCGACCACTCAAGAAGCCGCGAGAAAATACCGTTTGATGTTGCCTGTGTAGGAAGTCCGAAAAATATTCCGCCCGCGCCGTTTCTCGCGGAAAGTATTTCTGCGGCGGCAAGCGCGGCTTCGGTTTTACCTGTACCCATTTGTGACTCCAGTATCATAATACCCCCGTCTGTACATAAAGAAGCTGTTTTGATAACAAGCTTTTGAACTTCATTGGGCATAAACCCAAACTTTTCACAAAACCATTCGGATTCTCCGGTAAAAGAGGAAGAGATCCAACAATCGGGGAAATTTAATTTTTTGAAAGCCGCCTTTGCACGATTTGGGTACAGCGATATATCCCCTTTTTCATCCAATGGCAAAAGAGGGAAATAATTTGTGTTGCTGGCTATCCAATCGGCCTCTATCAATAGTCCTGTAATCAGCATTTGTGCCGTAATGTTGAGCCGGGGCATTTGCTCAGTGTCCGAATAGCCACTGAAATATTTGGCAAACCTTAGCCAATTTTTCCTCATGTTATCCCATAGCTCTTCATTCTCACCGTAATAATTACTATAGTGGGAACGAATATATTTTTTGTATTCAACTTTGATCAGCTCATCTTGACACGGCTTTCCGTGATGCGCGCCGACAACGGAGCATATTCCGTCGGGAAAGCTTTCCTGTCTGAGGATAATCTCTCCTGCTAATGCGTGAGGGCTTTTGTCACGGTACAGGAAGTTTTCGGGTATTGTTATGCCGTTATCCCCAAGCTCATTTTCGTAAAATGGAATAGAGCGTAAAATATTTTTCACAAACAAAGGCGTGCATTTTCCTATGTCGTGTAAAAGCGCAACCAACGAGCAAACTTTGCCGAGTTCATCTTCGTCAAGTCCCGTAGCTCTTATAACCGACTCACACACTCTGTTGCTCAGCAAATAGCGCATTGTCTCCATTGTGTCCAGCAAGTGCATCCACAAAGGTAACCAACTATCGCTGTTTCCCGTTTTCCCTGGGATAAGTAAAACTTTCCCCAATGTTGATATTTCAGTCAAGTTTTCTGCTTTCATACAACTTACCTTCTGATTTAAACAGCATATCCTATATAATTTTCAAATTTGTCGACAAAATTATATCAAATTTTCATACCGTTAGCAATACCTTTGTTAAAAATATTCACGACTATTTTTTTGCATACAAGCAGATAAAGAAAAAATCCCCCGAAATTCTATTCGAGGGATTTTTGGTGCGGGCGACAGGACTTGAACCTGCACGGTGTTGCCACAAGAACCTAAATCTTGCGCGTCTGCCAATTCCGCCACGCCCGCAGCTATTAAATTGTAAACTGAAAACGGAAAGTATAATTAATTCTTGCTTGAACTTATCCTGTCTGCCTGTTTCAGCCATCTCTTTATTAACACAGCGGCAACAGACAAAATCGCAACATAAACTCCACCTATTACTATTTCATATTTGCAAACCAAAAGTGTTTCGGAGCTTGGAGCAATATTCGAATAATAAAGCAACCCACTGATTGCGTTTGCGGCAATTGTGGAAATCAACAAATGAAAAGATAGAATAATAAATTGCCAATTTTTTTGCGAAACAAATAAATTTGCAACTACAAGTACAGGTTGCAGAACAAGAAAAATAGGGTCTATAACCATACTTCCGCATTTCCACAACAGACAAGCTAAAACCACAAGAACATAATTAACAATGTTCATAACAACAAACAACGCAAGTTTAAACTTGTTCATTTATATTCAGTCCTTTATTCAGCTTGCCGATCACGACGTGTATTTTACCATTTTGACAAACCTTTGTCAATATTTAATAAAATCGAATCAAAAACGTATTTATTATGTAAAGCTTACCCTTTCAAATTCTTCCCTGCTTACAACAGTGACCATACTGTAATCATCCGCTATCTTTTCGCAAACAGCGCGTGTTTCGTCATCCATTCCGCAATCAAGACAGATTATTGTTTGCGCGCCGCCGCTGTCGGACCACTTTACTCTTGCTGCCGCGGCTCTTATACGCTGTTCTGCGTCTTCGCAGTTTTTGCCGAGCGGCAATACTATGTAGCTGTAATCTCCCTTTGTTTTTACCCTTACAAAAAACAGTATTATGCAACGTATTATCTCGGTTATGCCTATGGCGCTCAGTACGACAATTATTCCCTCCGCGATTATCTTTAAAATATCACTCACAAAATCATCTCCTTTGATTTATATTATGAAAATTTTTTTGAATTGCCACGCATATTTCCTCAAATAACCGTTCATAATAAAAAAGACGGACACAGCCGTCTTTATCATAGAGAGATTTATAAATCAAAGAGGTGTTTAAAATGAATAATTGTACAGCAAATGAATGTATAAGATGCACGGTTGACCAGTGTAAATATCACTGCGATCAGCAGAACTACTGTTCTCTTTCAAGTGTAAAGATAGGCACACATGAATCTAATCCTACGGTAGTACAATGTGTTGACTGCGAATCATTTGTGGCAAAAACAGGCTCCGGCAATTCAACATCAAGCTACAACTAATCTTTAATGCCCCCGTAAAAGGTCTGTCGCAAACTGCTTATAGCGGTTTACAACAGACCTTTTTGCGTTGTGTTTGACCGTTTCTGAACGAATAACATTCATTTTTATTCATAATTATATAATCCACAAGACGTATATTTACTGATTTAAGATTGTTTGAAAGTCCGTTTACAAATTCTTTATCACTGCTATTACACAGACATTCTGAAGCTTTTCGATATTCCGCCACAACTGCATACACAGCTTTGTACATACCCGACATAGCCACTACAGAAGACGCGACGCTCTCTTTGTCCTTTATTTTACCGCTGTAAATGAGCTTATGACGAGAGTTTAGAAGAATCATATAATAAGCAAACTTATCTTCGTCAAAACTTCTGTAAATCAAATCGGGCAATATCTCCAAATTAATGTATTTCGCTTCGTTGCTGCATCGGCTTGCATAATAAAGCTCAAATATGTTTTTAAGGTCGCATAAATATTCAGACGTTTTTTCACTTGCCCCTGCTGCCGTCAATTCATCTTTATCGGCATTCAATACATTAGTAAGGCTTCCGAATTTGTTTATCAGATCATGAGCTATTTTGTTTGTGTCTCTGCGGGGAATACAATAAAACAACAAAAGCTCAAGTATTTCGTGTTCTTCTAATATTTCCAAGCCTCCAAGCTCAAATTTGTGTCGTAATCGGTTACGGTGACCGGCATTTTGTGAACCGCCCATATTTTTACCGTCCTTAATATGATTTGCGTATAATTTTATCATATTCTTTCGTATTGTGTCAAATTAATTAAAAAAGCACATCTAACAGGAAAAATGCCATGTTAAATGTACCGTTTTTATATTTCATAAAAATCAAACCCGAGCTCTTTTAAAAACCAAGCGTCGTGAGCCGTAAAGGTTTTCCCGTTAAGGTATTCCAAAATCCCCGCGTCGGAATCAAAGGCGAATTTTAGCCTGTAAGAATACAGCGCCTGCCACTTAAGCCCCAATTGTCTGTTTTTGGAATTTGTGGTTTTGCCGTATTTTCCGTCGCCTACAAGCGGATGTCCTATATGAGCCATATGCGCCCTTATCTGGTGTGTTCTGCCTGTCAAAAGCTCTATTTCCAAAAGGCTCATACCGTCTTTTTCGCATAATACACGGTAAAATGTTTTTATCTTTTTGCCGCTTCCGTTATCCCTGTCAGAAACAAAAACGGTGTTTTTATCTTCATCTTTTTCTAAATACGCCTCAAGCAAATCACTTTTTTTATCAAGCTTTCCGTATACAACGCATATGTAATACTTTTCGAGCTCGCGGTTTTTCATTTTCAGATTTAATATTCTGAGGCTTTCGGCGTTTTTAGCAGCTATTACAATCCCGCCCGTGTTTCTGTCTATTCTGTTAACAAGCGCAGGAGAAAAAGAGTTTTCGTTTTCGGGGTCGTATTCTCCTTTATTGTAAAGATAATGCTGTACTCTGGCAATGAGCGAGTCAAAGTGATAGCTTTCATCGCTGTGAACTAAAAGTCCCGGCTTTTTGTCGAGCAGCATAATATTGTCATCTTCATATATGATACTAAGCTTATCGGGAGCTTTCAGAAATTCATAATCGGGCGTTGCCGCCTCAAAAAATTCATCCTTGATAAAAAATGTGATAACGTCGTCCTGCTTCAGGCGATAATCCGGGTCTGCCTTTTTACTGTTTACTTTAATACATTTTTTCCTCAAATATTTATACATAAGTGACAAAGGCATAGTTTTAAAACGCTTTTTCAAAAAGCTGTCCAACCGCTGTCCTGAGTCGTTATAAGATACCGTTAAAGTCCGCATAAAAGCTCCCCTGAAAAAATAATACCTCTACCCGATACATAGCTCCGGCAGAGGTTGTGTAAGTATTAAATCCATTAATCCGTGAAGCCTGATTCCACAAGCTTTACAAGACCGTCAACTGCGTCTTCCTCGTCAGCGCCGTCGGCAATGATCTTTATCATTGTTCCGCCTACGATACCAAGTGACAAAACGCCCAACAAGCTCTTGGCGTTTACGCGTCTTTCGTCTTTTTCAACCCAAATAGAGGCTTTGAATTCGTTTGCTTTCTGTATGAAAAATGTAGCCGGTCTGGCATATAACCCAACGTGATTCTGAACCATTACTTCTTTAATATACATTGTTACCCACTCCAGAAATAAATTTGTTTGAGATATTAATCTGCAAAACACCTTACATTAGTATATTATAACACTAAAGCAAGTTTCGTCAACACCTCAGACTCATTTTCGGATGAATGACAACAAAACCGCTGTTTTTGCACGGGGTAATTGTGCAATTAAACAAATTTTAGGGTGGTTTTTTGTGGATAATTCATATAATTAAAGGCTATTCCTCTTCTTTTTCCTCCGGAAAAAGCTTAGAAGAGAGTATTTTTTTGTCCTCTTTTGTAAGCTCAGTTTTGCTGTATAAATCGGGGCGAAGCTTTTTTGTAAGCATTAAAGACTGCGCTCTCCTCCACTTCTTCACGTTTTCATGGTGCCCCGATACCAAAACCTCCGGCACCTGGACACCGTGCCACTCCTGCGGCTTTGTATATTGCGGATATTCAAGCAGTCCGTTGTAGTGAGATTCTTCTTCAAAACATTCGCTGTCAGACAAAACGCCGTCCAGCATACGGCTTATTGAATCGGCAAGAATAAGCGCAGGCAACTCGCCGCCCGTAAGCACATAATCGCCGATAGATATCTCCTCGTCTATATATTCGTCAAGCACCCTTTGGTCTACGCCTTCGTAGTGGCCGCAAAGTATACAAATATTATCGTAATCAGACAGTTGCTTAACCGTTTCCTGTGTTAAGGTATTTCCTTTAGGCGACATATATATGAAATGCGGACGTAAACCTCTTTTTTTGCATATATCCTCAAAGCAAAGCGCGATAGGTTCGCACATCATAACCATACCCATTCCTCCGCCGTAAGGCGTGTCGTCCACCCTGCGGTGCTTATCAAAAGCATAATCTCTCAGCTGTGTGCAGGCAATTTCCACTTTGCCGTTTTTTCTTGCCCTGCCTATTATGCTCTCGCTTAAAACACGCTCGCACATTTCGGGGAAAAGCGTTATTATATCAATTATCATCGTCAAACAGTCCCTTCATGGGATATATCAAAACCGTGTTTGTATCAATACTGATTTCTTTAACGACATCATCAATAACGGGGATAAGATACTTTTTGCCGTTTTCGTTTGTTATTTCGTAAACATCGTTGGCACCCGTTGAAAAAACATCGGTTATTTTGCCGTATATCTTGTCCGGAGTGCTATTATCGCATACTGTCATACCTATTATATCCTGTATAAAAAACGAGTTTTCGTCTTTGGGGATATCATTTCTTGAGGCGATAAGCACTTTTGAGCGTAGGCTTTCGGCTTCGTCTGCGGTATTATAACCTTTAAATTTTATAACAGCCTGATTTTTTGAATTGGGGCGCGCGCGCTCAACGGTCAGCTTTTCGGCGCCGTCTTTTGTAAGTATATTTTTAATTTCGCATAACACGGACGGAGAATCACACCAACATTCCGCTTTTACCTCTCCTTTTATCCCGTGAGGGGCGACAATTTTGCCTATTTCAAGAAATTCCTTTTGCATAATGACCTCCAAAAATAACGTAATGCTATTGTATCACATATTGTGTGCATATTTCAATTAATAAGGGAAAATATAGTAGAAATATTATTTTTGTGAAAAGGAGAACGAACAATGTTAGCAACAGAAAACAAAAGTATAACAGGCACACAAACCGAAAAGAACCTTTTTACCGCATTTACGGGTGAATGTCAGGCTCACGCGAAATATCTTTATTACGCCGAAAAGGCGAGAGAAAACGGATATAATCAAATTGCCGATTTGTTTGAGGAAACGGCAGGTAACGAGCTTCAGCACGCGAAAATTTGGTTTGAGTTTATAAAAGGCGGTCAGGTGCCCGAAACACCCGATAATCTTACAGACGCATTAAACGGTGAGCATTTTGAATGGGAAGAAATGTACTCTAAAATGGCTGAAGATGCAAAAAACGAAGGCTTTGACAGACTCGCCTATTTATTTGACAGCGTAGCCACAATAGAGAATTATCACGAAACAAGATTTTTAAAGCTTCTTGAAAATGTTAAATCGGGTACTGTGTTCACAAAGGAAGGCGATACGCTGTGGATATGCGGCAACTGCGGACACGTTTATGTTGGTAAAACCGCGCCCGAAAACTGTCCCGTATGCTCAAAACCGCAGGCGTTCTTTGAGCAAAAAAGCAAAAATTATTAATTACTGTTAAAAAGACAGAAAAACTCCCGAGAGACAAACGCTTACAGTCTCTCGGGAGTATTTTTATACAATAAAGAATTTAAACGGCAGAACTTTTCGCTTCTTTCTTGTTGAAAGAGGGGGATTGCAGTCCACCAGTATTGTATCTTCACCGATAAGCACGATATTGTCCCAACATATTACAATGTCGTCATATCGTCCGAATATGCCGAAGAATTTCAGCCTGCCGAAGATAACTATGGATACCAGCCTGGCGGTGTTAATATCTATTTCAACATCGTCTACACATCCCAGTTTTGCACCGTTGCACCTGCATATGACCTCTTTGTTTCGCAGATCGGTAACGCGGCATTTCAAAATGTATCACTCCCGAAAAAAAGTTTATTTCAAAAATCGAGCTGTTATGTGGGTTTTCTTATTGAGTTTGTATTTTTATGTCAAAAATAGGAATTTTGGGGTTGAAACAGTTACAAAAATATGCTAAAATGTAACAAGCTTGTAATAAGATAAGGTTGTATGTCGAAAAGGCATCAAATAGGTATATAGTCGGAAAGGGAGAGTAGCTTTTACATGAACAAATTATTGCTTAAAATCAAAAGATATATTGTGGTTACCATTGCCTCTGTTTTGGCAGTGTCAACGTGTTTTATACCTGTCGCGTCGGCAGATTATTCAACAGGCGTGGGGCTTGCCGCGCACGCACTGAACGCGTATTATCAGGGTTGGTCTTATGTATACGGGGGATCTTCTCCCGGGGCAGTTGACTGCTCGGGTTTGATTTGTACATATAACGGCGTAGGCGGGATTCGCACAAGTATGCTGGCATCGTCGCCTGAATCGGGATATGTTTATAACGGCATACCGAACATACACGGACTCGGACTTTATCAACCGGGACACGTAGGAGTTTATGTAGGCGGCGGAATGGCGGTAGACGCCAGAAACGAATATTACGGCGTTTGTTATCAATCCGTATATACAAAAAGCTGGACCTCTTGGTTCAAGGTAAGCGGTGTAAGCTATCCTAACACAGGTTGGGTTAAATTTCAGGGAGACAGCTATTACTACGAAAACGGCGAATACATAACCAACACAACAAGAGAGATAGACGGCGGCTATTATACATTTGACGCATACGGAAAATCCGATTATTCTCCCGATGACAGCGCGTATTTGGCAACGGATTATTCCTCCGTAAACGTATCATCAAATTATTCTTATCAGAATGATTCCACAAGTGAGGATTACAGCTACAATAACGACGATTATACATATACAGAGCCTCAAAGCAGCTCTAAAAGCTCGTCAAAGAGCACCAAATCGTCCGGCACAAAATATACCGCCTTATACAACGGATATATGGGCAAAGATGTGGAAAAGCTTCAAAAAAGGCTTAAGACTCTCGGATTCTTTGACACTGACGTAACCGATTTTTACGGCAGCGTGACACAAAGCGCCGTTTGCGAATTTCAAGAGGCGGCATCACTTGATATAACAGGTGTGGCAGACGAGGAAACGCTTAAAGCTGTTTATGCCGATGACGCGCCGATGTATCAGTTCAACGAGCTTACACTCGGGGATTACAGCGACGAAACATTGAATATACAAACACGCCTTCAGGAATTGGGGTATTTTTACGATACTCCCACAGGGTATTTCGGAGAAGTTACGGCAATCGCCGTATCTCAATTTCAATCTGCGAACGGACTTTACAGCACAGGTGTTGTAGACAGCCTGACAAGCGATTTGATATATGATGAATATGCCGTGGCAAATCCAAACGAGGGCACCATATCTTACGGTATGAAAGGTGACAGCGTCAGAGCCATACAGCAAAGACTTATAGATTTACGTTATCTTATTGGATCTCCTACAGATGAATTTGACGACGACACTTTAGATGCATTGCACATTTATCAAAACCAAATAGGCGAAGTTCAAACAGATTATCTTACATCTGAGCAGATATCCGCGTTGTATTCATCCACAGCGCCCAAATCTCCCGATTACGATATGCTCAAGGTCGGTTATATAGGAGATGATGTAAAAGATCTGCAAATAAAACTTATGGCGCTTGACCTTTACGACGGGCTTTTGAGCGGATATTTTGACGACGCGACAAGACTTGCCGTTACGGCGGCTCAGAAGAGATACGGGCTCAGTCAGACGGGCAACGTAACACCTCAGTTGCTTGAAAAACTGACAAACGAGCAATTATCAAGAAGCGCGCAGGCAAATGATGATGACGTTGTTATGAGCGAAACAATTGCGGCAAACGCTTTTGAGAGCGCGGCTTATATAAACGGGGACTCGGTAGTATTAAAGGACAAGAGCGCTCAAAGCGCAGTGAAACTTATATTGCTGGCTGTTATTATATTTATGACGATAGTTATAGTAATTATGCTAAATAAAATGAAAAAAACACAGTTGAAAGCTAACGCTTATTCGGATTACCGTAATTTAAGAAGCACAAAACGTGAAAAAATAATAAGAAGATAATATTTTATTTTGCCGCCCAAAAACAGAAGCGTTGTTCTTGGGCGGCAGTTTTTATTATGTAAAGTAACAAATATGACAAAATATTATTTTTTTGAAATTATCATTGAACGCGGTATAAAAATGTGGTAACATATAAGCGGTCTTGAGTGACGACAATAATTTAGCGGAGGTATTATATTATGTCGGAAGTTATGACAATAGGAATTGCCGGAGGCACAGGAAGCGGCAAAACGACCCTGCTAAAGCGAATTGTAAAGCAATTCAGCGGAGATATAAGCGTTGTTTATTACGACAACTACTACAAAGCCCACTACGAACTGCCTTATGAAGAGCGCGCAAAGCTTAACTACGACCACCCCGACGCTTTTGATACAGATTTGGTAATAGACCACATAAACAAGCTCAAATCGGGTCAGAGCGTTCAGTGCCCCGTGTATGACTATAAAATACACAACCGCGGGACTGAAACTGTTGAAATAAAACCCTCAAAGGTCATTATTGTAGAGGGTATTCTCGTGTTCCACGATCCAAGGCTAAGAGATTTGATGGACATTAAGATATTTGTAGATACCGACGCTGATGTAAGAATATTGCGCAGAATAATGCGTGACGTTCAACAGAGAGGAAGAAACTTGGAGTCGGTCGTTAATCAGTATCTTACAACGGTAAAGCCCATGCACGAGCAATTTGTAGAGCCTACAAAACGCTATGCAGATATAATTGTTCTTGACGGCGGCTACAATCTTGTTGCTCTTGATATGATAATGCAGCGTATACAAAATCATGTAGAAAAGCCCGAATTTGTAAATGAAGAAGCGGATTGACACATAACAAACCGATAATCGCAGACTGTACCCTTAGACGTGCAGTCTGTTTTTTATGAAACGGCATTTGCGGAGATTATTTTTAATAAATTTGAAAAGATTATTTTTAATAAATTTGAAAATAATCTTGAAATATAGAAAGCACTGTGGTATTATATACAGGCACTTGCGGTTAAAGTGCGCATATTGCTGGTGTAGCTCAGTAGGTAGAGCGCATCCTTGGTAAGGATGAGGTCACCGGTTCAAATCCGGTCATCAGCTCCAGCGGCGAGCCGCCGCACCCAATTCGCGCTCAAAGTTTTCTTTGAGCGTGATTTTTTTTGCACGCGATAAGGCTTTTGAACAATAATTAGTTAATATCAGCGGCGAGCCGCCGCACCCGATTCGCGCTCTAAGTTTTCTTTGGGCGTGATTTTTTTGCACGCGATAAGGCTTTTGCACAATTATTAGTTAATCCCAGCGGCGAGCCGCCGCACCCGATTTGCGCTCAAAGTTTTCTTTGAGCGCAATATTTTTTGCACACGATAAATTTTTTGCATATTTATTCGGTAATAAAATAGAGACAATCCTGTTGACGAAGTCGGCGGAATTGTCTCTGAAAAACCGGATAATAACACTATCCATACATCACATCAAGATATAAATCTCCGTAATATGTTGTGCGCGGGATACCGTAAACGTTTAATCGGTCATCATAAAAAATCTCTATATGTGAAGGATAAAACGTAAAGCAAAAATACGCGGCAACAAAAAGCGCTACACCGAAAACAGCAGGAATAAAAATATTTGATACATCTTTATTAAAACTGTATGCTTTATAGGAAACAATATATCCCGTTGCTACAGAAGCCAAATTGATAATCACTTCAACAAAGCCGTAATTTGTGCCTTTTATGCCTATTGCAAGGCAATTAAGAGCAATGCAAGACGCTATCATGCTGTATGCGCCCACGGTCTTAGCAACAAAAAAAGCCTTAAAACGGGGTTTTGATACTGCATATGTAATAATTGCCCACACGGCGTACGGCAATGCAAACACCTTGCTCTTTTCCCACACGCTGCCGTTCACCGAGGCGATAATAAGCGATAGCGGTTCATCGGCGGCAAGCGTATACAAATTTTGCAGAATAACACCTATCAAAAGTGTAAACGCTGTTCCCAAAAGCTCACAGTATTTATATTTTGTTTTGTTCATATATTTGATCAGCTCCAAAAAAGTATGTCCGTTAAAATATATGAACAATTATAAGAATTAATGAATACAACTCATAATTAAAAGTGTCAGGGCAGAACCTGCCGCCGCAAACAATATGATTCTTGTTGCCCAATAAGCTATCATATGAGTTTTTTTAATTACCGAAGGCGCGCCAAACCCCGATACAAGCTCCTCTGCCTGTCGTTTCAGCAAGTGATAATCAGCGCTTTTATATTCCGGTCTTACCACAAGAAAAGCCCGTTCATAATAAATATTATCGGTGTTTGTTATTTCTATTATCTGTCTGTTTATACCTTTTATCATAAATTCCTCCATAGCTTTTTCTTATAAATTTATGATTGGAAGGTATTTTTATTTATATTCATTTATTTGAAAATTACTATTCGATTTGTAATATTTTAAAGGTGAAATAATATTTATACTATCAGTAGACAGGCAAATATGTTGATAACTATGTTGAAAGTGTTGATTTAAATACCGTTTTAAGCGATTTTCCTGTTGATAACTATGTTGAAACTGTTAATAATGTTTCAACATCACTCTTTGGGTTACAGATTTTTACCCTAAAATTACAATTTGTAATTTAATATGTGTCAAGTGTTTGACGATTTTTTCAGTAAAATAATATCTATTGTCGCAAAACGCATAAACCTGCTGTATAAGCGGATTTTTTGGTGTCACCATCTACTGCTGTAACCCTTTTTTAACACTTTTTAACTATTTGTATTTATATTTTCTGCATAATTTATAATACAAAAACACACCTTGCATAATTACAAAATGTATTAACATATGCCGGTGTGTTTTTTGTATACTATTCTTCATTTTCTTCACTGTCTGATGTTAGCTGTGAAAGCAATCCAAACGGGGAGTTGAACAACGGAATTTTTGAATAAGCGTCTTTTTTCTCCGTGTAAGCGTTTTCCGCAAGGGTTATGCGATTACGTATCTCCTGCATACGGGCGTCTAACTGTGAGCTTATCTCAGAGCATTGTTTCAGCTCATAAGCAAGCTCCTGCGCCTGTTTCTCGGGTATATTCTTTTTGTAGCGCAGCTTGTGTTCAAGACTTGCCCAAAAATCCATTGCTATCGTCCTTAATTGTACCTCGACTTTCATATTGCGCTTTTCGTTTTGTAAAAATATAGGGACCTGAACTATCAAATGAAGGCTGCGATATCCGCCGGGCTTTGGGTTCTTTATATAATCCTTTTCCTTTATAAGCTCTATGTCGTCTTGGTTAAGCAGGCAGTCTGCAAGCATATATATGTCCTCGGGGAAAGAGCAAATTACCCTTACTCCGGCAATATCCGTTATATTTTCTTCTATGGCTTCCAGGGTGAGGGGAATCTTTCTGTCGCGAATCTTTCTTATAAGGCTTTCGTTGGATTTTATTCTTGATTTAATGCTCTCTATGGGGTTTCTGTCGTATTGCAGGGAAAACTGCTCGTTTAATACCTTAAATTTCGTCTCAATTTCCATAATGGCGCATCTGTAATAAGCAAGAAGAGAATTATACGGCTTCATATTCTCCTCCATAAACCCGAGAAATTCGTCGCTCATTATACTGTCACGAAGTATTCCGTCTCTTATTTTTTCCAAATCTAAATTATTTAAACCCATATCGTCCTCCCTATATACAAAAGCCAAAAGCAAACTCCGAAACAGAGCTTACCTTTGGCTTTTCTGAAATTTATTTAAATCAGATTATTACTTTACCCTCTACAGTGCCGCAAAGTCCGGCAGCGTTTGATTCGTCTGTGTCAATGTGCATTGCGGGAGCAAATTTCTCGCTTACTCTTACAACCACATCACCAAAAATAAGCTTTCTTCCTTCACCGCCTACTTCAACAGAAACCAACTGCTTGTCGCTTACGCCGAATTTCTCCGCGTCGGCAGGCGTAAGGTGAATATGTCTTTTCGCGGCAATAACGCCTTTATCTATCTCACATGAGCCGCAGGGTCCTTCAAGCTTACAACCGGGTGTTCCCTCTATATCTCCCGATTCTCTTACCGGTGCGGCTATGCCGAGCTTTCTCGCGTCTGTAAGCGCTACCTCTACCTGTGTGTCGGCTCTCATAGGTCCCAAAATAGACATTGCCATTTCGCCTTTCGGTCCTATAACCTTTACCTTTTCCTCGCAGGCATACTGACCTGGCTGAGACAAATCTTTTTTCTTTGTAAGTGTTGCGTCTTTGCCGAATAATTTTTCAAATACCTCTTGGGTTACATGGATGTGACGTGCCGATGTCTCTACCATAATATTCATTTTTATCTACCACCTTTTTGTTTTATAACAGATATATGTTACAACTTTTTAAAGGATAATTCAATAGTTAATTTGAATTATTTATTATATTCGGCAAAATTCCCGCCCTGAAAACAGGACGGGAATTTTTAAGTTTATTAAGTTTTGTTTACTTATTACGGATCAAGATCGGGGATAAGCTTCGCAAGGAATTTCTGGATCTCGGTTACATCCATCATATTAATTACGTCGTCGTGTACACAGTCTGAATTAATACGTGACATTTCACCGTACTGTTCATGTGTTGCAAGCTTAGCCATAATCTTTTGCAACGCTACAACGTCTTCCATTGTAACCTTGCCGTTGCAGTCAACGTCACCGTAAAGAGGCTTGCTGGGTACAGGCTCATCTGATTCGGTGTCAATGCCGCTGTCTGTGGCGGTATCGGACGAAGTATCTGTATTTGTTGTATCTGTGTTCTTTTTATCGGTATCGGTTATGTCCATATATTCGCCGCCGTCTATCTTCTTCCAAACGGCATACAGTGTGATCGACTCACCATCAAGATAAAGGTCACCGGGCTGATACAAGGAACTAATGTTTGTAATTTCTTTCGTTATTATCTCTGTACTCCATCCGATAAATACGTAGTCCTTTCTTTCAAACATATTCTTGGCTATTTCTGCAGGCATATTTGCTACATACGGTTTTTCCACAGTGTCTTTGTTGTCCTTATCAAGTCCGCCGTTCCCCTTATATGTGATGTAGAAACCGGCTTTCTCCCACTGTGCATACAACGTTACATCGTGTGCAGGCATTTCAAATGTAGAAGATTCGTCGTATACTGTGCCTGTACCGTCAGCCTTTGTATTCCACTCGATAAATACAAATCCTGTGTTTTCAAAATCGTTTGTATCAACAGTAACTATTGACTTGAACTCTGCGTTCTTCTCGTATCTCTCTTTGGTGCCGATAGTTCCGTCGTTACCGTCATAAATAACCTTGAATGTGTCTAACGTCCATTTAGCATACAGTGTATGGTCTCCTGCTGTTTTTACGATAGACTGGTCGGTAATCGCGTTTCCGGTACATTCCGCGTTAAGGTACCAGCCGCCGAATACATATCCTACTTCGCTTATCGTTGCAAGCTCACCGTATTTGCTGTCAAATACAACAGTTTTAGATGCTATGCTCGGTGTTCCGTGGCCGTTGGGGTCAAATGTTACTTTATACTGATTCGGTGTCCAATCGGCTTTAAGGGTTATCTTCGCGCCGTCCTCAGGTGTGAGGTTCTTTATTGTTTCTTCGTCAGTATAAGTGTTGCCATCGTCGTCTTTCCAACCGCTGAATGAGTAACCTGTCTTCTCATATTCGTTCTTATTAAGCTTCTGCTCCTCGTCATATGTGAAGTCTTGGTCTGTCATTTCTCCGCTTGTGGAACCGTTGCCGTCAAATATTACAGTGTATTCGTTAGGCGTCCACTTCGCGTACAGAGTGTGATCTCCTGCTGTCTTAACTATTGTAGTAGCCTCAACAAGGTCATCGTCTACACAATCGTTAGTCATATACCAGCCGCCGAAGGTGTAACCTGTCGCGCTGATCTCCGCTAACTTGCCGTAAGCCGCGTCATATGTTACGGTTTTCTCTGTCGGGTCGGGTGTTCCGTGACCGTTGGGGTCAAATGTTACTTTATACTGATTCGGTGTCCAATCGGCTTTAAGGGTTATCTTCGCGCCGTCCTCAGGTGTGAGGTTTTTAACGGTTTCTTCATCAGTATAAGTGTTGCCATCGTCGTCTTTCCAACCGCTGAATGAGTAACCTGTCTTCTCATACTCGTTCTTATTAAGCTTCTGCTCCTCGTCATATGTGAAGTCTTGGTCTGTCATTTCTCCGCTTGTGGA
>JAILOG010000005.1 GCA_024690965.1 Clostridiales bacterium | reverse complement strand
CAGGCACCTACTTTCCCATGTGAGAAAGTAGGCAAAGGACACCAAAGGGGGAAACCCGTCGGCTGTTTCCCCCTTTGGAATCCCCTTTCGCGACCACCCGGGGGCGCTGCGCCCCCCGCTGGGTGGACGAGAGCCCCCCGCTTCGTCTTAGGCAGGGAAAATCTATCATTCTCGGGCTATGGCGCAGGGACGAACATTACACCTACACTTGCGGAGCTTTATTTTACCGTTATTCAGTTTTAAATTTTAAATATTAATTTAGCGGCGCAGCCGCGCACCGGTCCATAGAAGCAAATATTTTATTCTTGTAAAAAAACGGCTCAAAGAGCCGTTTTTATATCAAATCTCTAATCTTTGGAAAAACTTCAAGGCTTCTCTCGAGTATCCCGTTAACAAACGCTATCGTTATTCCGTAATTTGTAACGGGAACACCGTTTTTTACACAAAATGCTACACGGCTTTTCATTTCCGTTTCGTTAAGCATACATCCGCCGCAATGGATAACAAGGTCGTACTTCTTTATATCCCGCGGAAATTCGGTACCGCTCGAAAACTCAAAATTCAATCTTTTGCCCGTAAATGACGTTATCATTTTGGGAAGCTTAACACTGCCTATATCGTTGCATTGGCGGTGGTGGGTGCAGCCTTCGGATATAAGCACGGTGCTGTTATCTTTAAGGCTTTTAAGCTTAGAAACGCCTTTTACAGAGTTTTCAAGGTTGCCCTTATGCCTTGAAAACAATATGGAAAATGATGTAAGAAGTATATCCTCAGGCACGCACTCGGAAACATACTTAAACGCCTGAGAATCGGTTATTACAAGCTTTGGCTTTTGGGCGGCGGTTTTAAGATAATCCGCAAGCTCCGTCTCTTTCACGCAAACGGTGTATGCTCCGCACTCAAGCAATTCTCTTATCGTCTGCTGCTGCGGGAGTATCAATCTGCCTTTGGGCGCGGATTCGTCTATCGGTATAACGAGCACAACAAGGTCGCCGCGCGTTATTATGTCTGATATTATCGGTACCCTTTCGGCGTTTTTCGGCTTAAGCAAAGCTATGCGTTCTTTGAGCTCGTTTATGTTTGCTCCCGTTTTTGCGCTGACCGCTATTTCGTTTTCGTTCGTTACAATCGGTTCTTTTGTGAGGTCACATTTATTGTAAACGGTGATGTAAGGGATATTCTTCTCTTTTATAAGGTCAATTATCCCGTCGTCGTAAGAGTCACGCCCTAAAGATGCATCAATTACCACTATCGCAATGTCGGTTTTTCCGATTACCTGACGTGTTTTTTCTACTCGCTGAGCGCCGAGGGCGGTATCGTCGTCAAGTCCGGGAGTATCGGTTATAACAACGGGACCCAAGGGCAAAAGCTCCATTGCTTTTGAAACGGGATCTGTAGTTGTTCCGGCTATATCGCTCACGATTGCCAGATTTTGAGATGTAATAGCGTTGATTATGCTTGATTTTCCGGCGTTTCTCTTGCCGAATATACCTATATGTATTCTGTCCGCTGACGGCGTGCTGTTAAGGCTCATTTTTTCAACTCCGATTTTTCGAGAACATCAAAAACGGAAATCACGCTTTCCGTTATGAATGTTTTCAATATATTCTTTCGCTATGGCACGTGTTTTGGGATTGGGGATATTTTCAAGCTCTTTTGTTATAAGCTCGTTGCCGATTTTTGCTGTCTCAGGGCTTGCGTAATCCTCCAAAAACTCTTTAAGCGTCATAAGCGCGTTGGGATGACAGCAATTTTGTATTTGACCCGTCTTGCACAGACTCATAAACCTATCCCCCGTTCTGCCCTCACGGTAGCAAGCCGTGCAGAATGAAGGTATATAACCAAGCTTCATAAGCCAGCGTACCACTTCGTCAAGCTCTCTTTGGTCGCTTACGTCAAACTGCTCCGTTTCGTGGGGTCTGTCCTTTTCCGAATAACCTCCCACAGATGTTCTGCTGCCGCCCGATATCTGAGAAACGCCGAGCTTTAACAGCTTATTTCTGCAAGATTCGTTTTCTCTTGTGGAAATTATCATACCCGTATACGGCACCGCGATTCTGATACACGCAGTTATCTTTGAAAAAGTATCGTCGTCTATTCCGTTGTCGAAAACATTGGGGTCTATATCATCGGCGCGTTTTACTCTGGGTACACTTATCGTGTGGGGGCCCACACCGTGAACAGCCTCTAAATGCTCCGCGTGCATTAAAAGCCCCGCAAATTCATATTTGTAAAGTTCCAAGCCGAACAAAACTCCCAGACCTACATCGTCTATTCCCGCGTTCATCGCCCTGTCCATCGCCTCCGTGTGATACGCGTAATTGTGCTTTGGTCCCGCGGGATGAAGCTTTTCATAGCTTTCTTTGTGGTATGTTTCCTGGAAAAGTATATATGTTCCTATTCCTGCGTCTTTCAGCTTTTTGTAGTTTTCCTCGGTTGTGGCGGCTATATTTACATTTACACGTCTTATTGCGCCGTTTTTATGCTTTATTGAATATATGGTTTTAATACTTTCAAGTATGTATTCTATGGGGTTGTTTACGGGATCTTCGCCCGATTCAATCGCCAAGCGCTTATGCCCCATATCTTGCAAAGCGATTACCTCTTTTTTGATCTCTTCCTGTGTAAGCTTTTTGCGCGCTATGTGCTTGTTCTTTATATGATAAGGGCAATATACACAGCTGTTTACACAATAATTGGAAAGATACAGCGGCGCAAACATTACTATTCTGTTACCGTAAAACGCTTGTTTTATCTCCTGCGCAAGCGCATACATCTTTTCAATAAGCTCATTATCCTTACAAGCGAGCAAAACCGACGCCTCTCTATGGTCAAGCCCTGCGCAGCTGACGCTTTTGCCGTTATACACAGGTCGGGCTTTTTCAAGTATTTGGTTTATCAGTTCCTTATTGTTCTTATTTTTCTCGGCGTATTCAAGGGTTTTTAAAATTTCTTCGTGATTTATAAACTCCTCAGCCTTCAGTGAATATTTATCGTACATTATGTTGCCTCTCAATTTGTTTTTTTATTTGTTGTGTACGGCAGACGTGCCTTTTTCTCTTAAATATGTAGATTCCAGATCCGCGAGATGAAGCTTTACAGCTAAAGGATATTTTTCGTAAGCGTTGCTTACGCTGTATCCGTTGGGGTCGTCAAATCCGCCCATATGCCAGCGGATAGCCATTGCCTCGTTGGGCTTAAGGCGCATAAAGCGTTCTATCAAAAATACGGATTTTTCTCCGTGTCCGTAAGGAAAAACATCTTCTATGGAATAATACGGTACCTTTTCCCATTTGCCTGTTTCCTCATTTTTTACGTTACGTGTGCTTATTTTATAAAACTGGGCCTTGCAAAGGTCGTGAAGCAACGCGCATATTGTAAAGCTTTCAAGGCTGTCGGTATCTTTATCAAAGTGTTTTTCCATCATAACGTCAAAAACGCTCAGGCTGTGCATAACCAAGCCGTTTTCGCAGGCACAGTGATATTTTGTGCTTGCGGGGGCGGTGTAAAAATCTGTTTTTTCAAGCCACTCGAGAAGTTCTTTCGCGCCCGGGCGCGCAACGTTGCTTTTAATTAAATCAATAAATCTTGTCTTATACATAAAAATCTCCTTACCGATGATCACATCAAATTTTCGTCATATACCGCTCTTGCGCCGCCGACAAATTTCGGGCGTGTTCTGGCGCAGATAAGCGGCGCTTTTCCTATTTGCTTTACCGATAACCTAACAGGCACTGCCGTTTGGCGCAGGTGCATACCTATAAGCACTCCGCCTATGTCCATACCTGCCGCCGCAGATATACGCTCCACCGCGCACGGCGACTCAAAACTGTTATAAGCCACAGTTGCAAAGCTGCCGCCTGCCTTTATTTGCGGAACGGCGTTTACCTGCTCAAGAGAAAGCCTCAAAGCAAGCTCTTCTTCTATTATAAGCGCACGGTTTAAATGCTCGCAACATTGCGCAGCCAAATATATTCCGTTCTCTTTTAATACGGGGTATATTCCGTCAAACACCGCTTTTGCGATATCAATGTTTGACTTTGTGCCCAGCTTTTCGCCTGCTATCTCGCTTGAGGAGCATCCCACAACGAATACATCGCCATATTTAAGCCTTGCGGCAGCGAGCAATTCTTTTATTGCCGCTGAGGCTTGGTTTTTAATTGTTTCTGTCATTTTGCTACTTCCTTCTGATTACAAAACATACAATGGTATTTTATACCTTTTTTAACAAGTATTCAAGTGTTTTGAATCACAGTTTTATTTTTCATTTTAAAAAGCACTCTTGACAACAAAATTTTGTCAAAAGTGCATTTGTTTTAACTGAAACTATTAATATTTAGAGCAACCGCGTTATTTTGCGTAGTTTACCGCTCTGCTCTCTCTTATTATCGTGACCTTTACCTGACCGGGATATTCAAGGTCGGTCTCTATCTTTTTGCAAATATCACGAGCAAGCGGGATCATCGTATCATCGTTTACGATCTCGGGCTTGACCATAATTCTTATCTCTCTGCCCGCCTGTATCGCAAATGAGCGTTCAACGCCCTTAAATGACGACGCAACCTCTTCAAGCTTCTGCAAACGTTTTATGTAGTTTTCAAGGTTTTCACGTCTTGCGCCGGGTCTTGCGGCAGATATTGCATCAGCGGCCTGAACAAGGCAAGCAACAACAGTTTTTGCCTCTACGTCTCCGTGGTGAGCGTGAATAGCGTGAACAACCGCTTCGCTCTCTTTATACTTTTTGGCGACGTCCACGCCGAGCTCAATATGCGAGCCCTCCATTTCGTGGTCAAGCGCCTTTCCTATATCGTGAAGTAATCCCGCGCGCTTGGCAACTTTGGGGTCAAGCCCCAATTCCTCTGCCATCGTTCCAGCAAGATACGCAACCTCTAAAGAGTGGTTAAGAACATTTTGACCGTAGCTTGTTCTGTATCTGAGTCTTCCCAAAAGCTTTATAAGCTCGGGGTGTATGCCTGTAATTCCGAGCGAAATTACGGCGCGCTCGCCCTCTTCTTTGATAGTTGCCTCTACTTCTCTTCTTGCCTTATCGATCATTTCTTCAATTCTGGCGGGGTGGATTCTGCCGTCAGAAATAAGTTTTTCCAAAGCTATTCTGGCTATTTCTCTTCTTACCGGCTCAAAGCACGATAATGTTATAGCCTCGGGCGTATCGTCAATAATAAAGTCAACGCCTGTTAATGTTTCAAGCGATCTTATATTTCTTCCCTCACGTCCGATAATTCTGCCCTTCATTTCGTCATTTGGCAGCGGCACAACCGAAACAGCCATCTCCGTAACCTGCTCGGCAGCGCATTTCTGGATCGCAAGCGAAATAATGTTAGATGCTCTTCTTTCCTGTTCGTCTTTTAACTGTGTTTCGTAATCCATTATTTTCACAGCTTTTTCGTGTGAAAGCTCAGCGTCCAGCTTTTCAAGCAAAAAGGCTTTCGCCTGCTCTCCGGTGAGTCCCGAAATTCTCTCCAAAACCTCAAACTGGCTCTTTTTTACCTTTTCGGCTTCTTCAAGCTTTGCTTCGGCTTCTTTTATCTTTTTGGTAAGAATCTCGTCTTTCTTTTCGAGATTATCCATCTTTTTGTCAAGGGTTTCTTCCTTTTGCTGAAGCCTTCTCTCCTGGCGCTGTACGTCTTTACGTCTCTCGGATATTTCGCGTTCCGCTTCTGTGCGAAGCTTATGAACCTCGTCTTTACCCTCAAGAACAGTTTCTTTCTTTTTTGCTTCGGCAGCCTTTACCGCGTCGCTCACCAAGCGCTTTGCCTCTTGCTCCGCAGAGCCTATTTCAGCCTCAGCACGTCTTTTGCGGTGATTAATACCGCCTATAAAGCACGCAACGCCGCTTACAATTGCCGCCAACGCAATTAAAGTAATAGACATCCATAATTCCATAACTTTGAATGACACCTCCTTGTAATTTATTTCTTTTTCCTTCGTAATAAATTAATCAAACCCGAAGGTGCCGTTATACAAATATTAAATTTTTAAAAGCATTATGTCAAACACACGCCTGATATACGTGCGATACAAGATGATGTGCCATATCCGCATATAAAGAAAATGGCAAATAAAAAAATAAATTTATAATATAACGGCCCTTTAAGAGTCGAATTAATAAGACATATGTGAGCAAAGCCCACACCGCTTCATTATTTGAAGCTAAGAGTATTATATTACTTTTACATAGAGCTTGTCAAGATGTTTTACACAAAGATTGGAATTAATCTTATAAAACATCAATTTTAATTATAGATTAGTACTTTGTTACACGTAAATCCAACATAAACCGACCTTAAAATCAATATATTATTCACAATTTCATTTTAAGTTATATTTTAAGTGAACATTTTCTCAAAATACTACAATATAATATTAATTATGTGAAAACTTTTGACAAATCGACATTTTAAATATATAATGACAATTAGCCCTACAGTTCACGACGTATTAAGCTTTTGTAAGCTTACAAACCAATATAAATAATAACAAGAGATTACTAGCGTAACAAAAAACAAAAGTCTTTGTGAAAATTTACCGTTCCAAAGCAAGGAGATAATATGAACAATAAAAAATCTTATTTTTATATATCTTTATTGAATGTTCTTTCAGCTATTGCTGTTGTTATTATTCATGCAAACGGTAGCTTTTGGACATTTAGAAATGATATATCTTGGTCTGTAAATAACATAATTGAAAGCTTGTTTTATTTTGCTGTTCCCATATTTTTTATGCTTACGGGAGCTACACTTTTGGACTATACCGAAAGATATGGCACTGTAACTTTTTTAAAAAAGCGGTTTTTAAAAGCCTTTTTGCCTTTTTTGTTTTGGAGCGTTATTGCAATGCTTAAAGTGTTTTTAAGTGATCCAAATTTGTTTTTAAAAAATGAATTTGCTGTAGACAAAATTTTTAACGGCATTTTTAACACGGAGTATATGTTCATTTATTGGTTCTTTATTCCATTGTTTTGCATTTATTTGTCTATACCTTTGTTTGCCAATATTAATAAAGAGAAAAAATTAAAAGTATTGAACTATATTGCAGTTGTTGCTTTTTTCGCAAATATTTTTATCCCCTTTTTCATAAAAGTCCTTAACGCCTTATTTGGGTGGAATATTTTATGGGGATTTGAGATACCGGTTTTGAGCGGATATCTCTTCTACACCGTTTCGGGATATTTGCTGCACAAATGCACGCTCGAAAAAAAGATGCGAATCATTATATACGCTGCATCTATATTTGGGTTGTTTTTGCATATATTCGGCACGTTTTATCTATCACAAAGGCACGGTGAAGTAAATAAATTTTTCAAAGAATACACAAATCTACCCTGCGTGTTGTATTCACTTGGAGTTTTTGTTTTCATCAAAAATATTTCCGAAAGAGTAAAATCTGCTAAAATACAAAGCTTTATTCTACGATTTCAGAAATATACCTTTGAAATATACTTGCTGCATATGTTTCTGTATAAACCTATCTCTTTGGTTTTGTCAAAGCTGAACGTATTTGATGATTCACCGGCTTTTGTTTTGCTGATGACTGTATTCGCAATACCTGCCTGTATTTTGATTACGTTCATTTTACGAAAAATCCCCTTAATCAGATACGTGGTCCCGCAATAAGTGTAGTTGAGCACAGCGTAAAATAAATTAACAAAAGAAAGTGTGAATACAAATGAACAAAGGTATTAAAAGCGGCAAAATATTTAATAATTCAATTATTTTCAACTTAGCAGTTTTTATATTGGTATCTACCTTAAATCTGATTTTTGTACTCAACCACGAAATATGGGGCGATGAGGCTCAAGCATGGCTTATCGCAAGAGATTTTACACCCGTCTCTTTGTTCAACATCACTTCATTGGAGGGGCATCCCTTTTTGTGGTATTATATTCTTATGCCTTTTGCTAAACTCAACTTTCCGTGTATAACATTAAATTTGGTCAGCTATTTCATAATGGAGCTGACGCTGTTTATCGTTTTGTTCTATTCTCCTTTAGATAATGTGTTAAAGTTTGTTGTTTCTTTTTCTCCTATGTTTATATATACATATTCGGTTATATCGAGAAATTATTGCTTGTGCGCGCTTTTTACTGTTTTGATCGCTCTTGCTTACAGAAGCAGAAATAAAAAGCCCGTTATATACGGAATTTTGTTGGCGCTGCTCTTACAGACACACATAATTATGGCAGGTATGACTTTTATTATGTGCGTTGTTTGGTTGATTGAGACGATAAAACAGAGGAACGATTACGAAGTTAATTTTAAAAAGAATATTTTTGGAATGAGTATCCCGTTTTTAAGTGCTTTATTCCTCTTGTATGAATTCAGAAATGTTGCGTCCGCGGATGCCAGTAAGCAGGCACCTGCTATTCCGCATAAGCATTTCGTTTTCGCAGGTATTTGTATTGTGTACGTTTTTTCACTTCTTGTATTATATAGAATAATTGAAAACAAATCTGTATATAAACTGATTGTTATAACTTCTTTTTCGGTCTTATTTCAGCTTTTAATATACCTATTTGTGTATAGCTATAGTTTGGACCGTTTAATGACATGGGCATTTATTCTGCTGTTTTTTGTATGGAACAGTTATTTTTGCAAAACAGACGGTTTACATTATAAGAAATTAAGAATTGCCTATGCGGTATTAATTCTATGTTTAGCCGCAGTGCTTTTTAAAAACATATATGTAAAGTCTGTCAAGGATATTGTTTATCCCTATACAGATGCAAAAAATGCAGCCGAATTTATTGATAAAAGCATTGATACCGATGATACTGTAATCATTAACTCTGATGAATCTTGTATAGCTGTGGTACCGTATCTCAGGAACGCCACGCTGTATGACCCGTTTGCGCAAAAAGAATTAACATACATAAGCAGAAACAAAAACAGGACAAACAAAAGATGGTTAGATTATGAAGAGTTTATGAAAACTTCAAAATCTTGTTGCGGAAACAAAAACTACGTTTATATGCTTTTGTCACCTACAAGTACAACCGGCGACCCGGATAAGATTATAAGTAATTCGGAAGTGATCTATGATTCAACAAAAGACTATATAATAACCGAAGAAGCATTTATTCTGGTAAAATACTGTTTCAAGTAAAATACTGTAGCTTTCCGTTTAAGTCATAAACAAGCACAGATAATAAATAATATAAATTCCCGAACCATCTTTTAAGAAGTATGGTTTGGGGATTTTTTTGCAATTTATAACCAAAATATATTCAATAACAAGTAAATAACTTCTAAAACATTAGCCAAACCTATTGAAAAACAGTAACTTTTTGGTATAATAGAACAGTATCATTCTAAAATAAGGGAGGCGGCGCCGGTTTATCGGCGCACAGCAGGATATGGATAATAAAACAGTAAGAACCAGATACGCACCGAGCCCAACAGGCTTTATGCACGTAGGAAATTTGAGGACGGCTCTTTATGAGTATCTCACAGCGAAATCGCAAGGCGGAAAATTTGTTTTGAGAATAGAAGATACCGACCGTGAGCGTTATGTGGACGGCGCGGTTGATATCATTTACGATACACTTAAAAAAGCAGGGCTCAAACACGATGAGGGTCCCGATATCGGCGGAGATTACGGTCCTTATGTGCAAAGCGAGCGCAAAGATATGTATTTGCCTTATGCCGAGCAGCTTATTAAAGACGGAAAGGCATATCGTTGCTTTTGCACAAAAGAACGCCTTGAAGCACTGAGAGAGCAGCCCGAATACGCCGCCGGCGGTTACGACAGAAAATGCCGTGACCTTCCCCAAGAAGAAATTGACCGCCTTTTGGCAGAGGGAGTTCCTTATGTTATAAGACAAAAAATGCCTACCGAAGGAGAAACAACATTTGTTGATTCTGTGTTCGGCACAATCACCGTCGACAACAAAGAGCTTCAGGACCAAATACTTATAAAGGCTGACGGTTACCCGACATATAACTTCGCGAACGTTATTGACGACCACACAATGGGCATAACGCACGTTGTAAGAGGATGTGAATACTTATCTTCAACGCCTAAATATAATCTTCTTTATGAAGCATTTGGCTGGGAGATACCGACATATATCCACCTGCCGCTTATTATGGGCAAAGATGAGGACGGAAACGTTTCCAAGCTTTCCAAGCGTCACGGCTCAACAGGCTTTGAGGATCTTGTAAAAGAGGGTTATCTCCCTGCGGCAATTATCAATTATATTGCCTTGCTCGGCTGGTGTCCCAAAGATAATCAAGAGATATTTACGATAGAAGAGCTTGAAAAAGCGTTCTTTATCGAGGGAATAAGCAAGTCCCCCGCAATATTTGACTACGACAAGCTCGCGTGGTTCAACAGCGAATATATAAAGATGCTACCACTTGAGGAATTCGCCGAAATGTGCAAACCGTATTTCGCAGAAGCGGGCTGCGGACATCTGGATGCCGTAAAGCTTGCTTCTATACTTCAAAAGCGTGTTTCTAAGCTTACGGAGATACCTGCAATGGTAGACTTTTTCGCGAAGCTGCCGCAATATGACAAAGAATTGTTTGTAAACAAAAAAAGCAAAACAACGCTTGAAAACTCACCCGAAATACTAAAAAATGTGACAAACGCTCTCAAAGAGCTTGAAAAATGGGATTTTGACTCGATACACGACTGTTTTATGTCACTCGCCGAAAAATATGAGCTTAAAAACGGCACTGTTATGTGGCCTGCGCGTATAGCCGTTTCGGGAAAAACGGTGACTCCGGGAGGCGCTGTTGAGATACTTGATATACTCGGGAAAGAAGAATCAATAAAACGCCTTGAAAAAGGCTTGGAAATGCTTAACGCTTAAAATAATATAAAGGAAGTAATTTGAAATGTCTGAAGAGATTTTCGGTAATTTTATAGAAGATTTTGTTAAAGAAGATATCGCGGAAGGCGGCAGAGTAGCAGGTATGCAGGTGCATACACGTTTTCCGCCTGAACCAAACGGTTATCTTCATATAGGTCACGCAAAGGCTATTTGCATAGACTTCGGCATAGCCGAGAAATTCGGCGGTATATGCAATCTAAGAATGGACGATACAAACCCCACAAAAGAAGATGTAGAGTATGTTGACGCTATAAAAGAGGATATACATTGGCTGGGGTTTGACTGGGGCGACAGATTCTATTTTGCCTCGGAATATTTTGATAAAATGTATGAATGCGCGATAGAGCTTATCAAAAAAGGCTTGGCTTACGTTTGCGAGCTTTCGCCTGAGCAGATGAAAGAAAACCGCGGAGACCTTTCTCACCCCGCGGTGAGCCCTTACCGTGACCGCCCGACAGAAGAAAGCCTTGACCTTTTTGAGAGAATGAAAAACGGTGAATTTGAAGACGGCAAAATGACTCTCAGAGCAAAAATCGACTTGGCTTCGGGTAACTTTAATATGCGTGATCCCGTAATTTACCGCATTAACCGCATAACTCATCACCGTACTGGCGACAAGTGGTGCATTTATCCCATGTATGATTTTGCTCACCCTATAGAAGACGCAATGGAATGCATAACGCACTCGCTTTGTTCGCTTGAATTTGAGGATCACCGTCCGCTTTACGACTGGGTTAAAAATAATGTGACGCTCCCCTCAAAACCAAGACAGATAGAGTTTGCGAGACTTGGTATAAACAACACCGTTATGAGCAAGCGCAAATTAAGAAAACTTGTTGAGGAAGGCTATGTTGACGGCTGGGATGATCCCCGTATGCCTACCCTTTGCGGCTTGAGAAGACGCGGATACACGCCTGCTTCCATTCGCAACTTCTGTGAAAGGATAGGTGTTTCTAAAGTTAACAGTACCGTTGAATACAGCTTTTTGGAGCACTGTCTGAGAGAAGACCTTAACGAAACAGCGAAGCGCACAATGGCAGTAATTAATCCTATAAAGCTCATAATAACAAACTATCCCGAAGGAAAAACCGAAACATTTGAAGTCGAAAATAACCCCAACCGCCCCGAAGACGGCACAAGAGAGGTAACATTCTCACGTGAATGCTATATAGAAGCCGACGACTTTATGGAGGAACCTATAAAAGGCTACCACCGTTTTTATGTGGGCAATGAAGTGCGCCTTAAAACAACATATATAGTTAAATGCACCGGCTTTAAAAAAGATAAAAACGGAAAAGTTACAGAGGTTTACGCCGAGTACGACCCAGAAACACGCGGCGGAAACACCCCCGACGGCAGAAAAGTAAGAGGTACCGTTCACTGGGTGGACGCAAACAACTGTCTTAACGCGGAGGTAAGGCTTTATAATAATCTGTTTACCGTACCCGATCCCGACAGCGGCGACAAAGATTTCATTGATTATTTAAACAACGAATCACTTGTTGTTTTGAATAACTGCAAAGTAGAAAAATCCATGAGGGATGATGACGCAACATCGTATCAGTTTATGAGACTCGGTTACTTCTGCCGTGACACAAAAAGCAGCACTCCCGAACATCTTGTATATAACCGCAGCGTGTCGCTTAAAGACGGTTTTAAAAAGAAATAATTTCCTGTTTATTTTGTGCCTTGCCTTACACAAGTATGTAAGGCAAGGCATATGATATCAGCAGTGTAAATAACTGTCAGCCTTTTATGTGAAATTTATGTGAATTTTCTGTCAAATGATTGACATTGTTGCTGTTATAATGTTACATTATACTTGCTATGAGTATGGTAGTGAGTATGGGGTTTTGGCTTTCACTTGCTCTGCTCGGAATAATTATGTATTATTTTTTAGGAGGACAAAATTATGTCTACAAAGCTTATTAAGACGATTATATCCCTTGTATTGGCGATAACCGTTATAGTTGCTTTGCCTTTTGGAACAGTCGCCGGCGCACTTGACGACGGCCGTAGCGGTGTCTGCGGAGAAAACCTTACTTGGAAATTGGACAAAAAAGGCTTGCTTACGATTTCCGGTAAAGGGGAAATGGACAGTTACGCAGACAGCGATATAGCTCCTTGGGGATTGTCATTCGCGGACGATGTTAAAAGCATTGTTATTAAAGAAGGCGTAACAAGTTTAGGAAATGAAGCTTTTTTCTCTTTGGCTAACCTCAGCGAGGTCACTCTTCCTTCAACGCTCAAGAAAATCGGAGATAATGCTTTTACTGACTGCGGAAAACTCGGTGACGTTTCTTTAGGTGATGCGCTTACATCCATAGGGGCAGGAGCCTTTTCACATTGCAGTGAACTCAAAGAGTTCAATATTCCCGCAAGCGTTGAAAGTATCGGAGAATTGGCTTTTGTGGGTTGCTCAAATTTGGAGAAAATAACCGTTGATGAGAAAAACTCAAAATACTGCGATGTAGATGGTGTTCTTTTTAATAAAAGTGAAACAGAGCTCATCTGTTGCCCCGCAAAGATATCAGGCGTATATAAGGTGCCGTCAAAGACAACAATTATTGATACTCGTGCTTTTGAGGCTTGTTATGAGCTTACAAGAGTTATATTGCCTTACTCTTTGAGAACTATCGGAGACGGTGCTTTCGGTTGGTGCAAAAAACTTGAAAGTATAGTTATTCCAAACAGCGTTATGAGCATTGGCGAAGGTGCGTTTGCATACAACAAAGGTCTTAAAGTATTTGGTTATAAAGACTCTGCGATTGAAGCGTACGCCACAGAAAACAAAATAGCTTTTGAGGCTCTTGCAACAACTGCAGACAACAAAGCCGCCGCATTTTATAACGACGGTCGTAACATAATAGAAGGCGCGGAGCTTGTGATAACAGCTGATGATAATGTTGTTGCTCCGGAATCTGTAGCAGGCGCAGACATTTATGACATATCACTTACAAGAAACGGAAAATCTGTTTTCCTTGTAGCTCCAATGATTATATGTGTGCCGATTGAAAACGAAGTTCAGCCATTACCCGGCGCAACAGTGGGCTACGAAGTTTACCGCTTAACAGACGGCGGTAAAACTAAAAAGACAGAAGCAACCGTTGAGGGCAGATATCTTGTGTTTGAAGCAAGTTCAGAGGGACGCTACGCGGTATTACCCGTAATGATCGCCGAAGACGGTACATCACACAGCGCTGTTGAAACCAAAATTATGACCGGTGATGTAAACGGTGATAAAAGTATAACTCTTGAAGATGTTGTTGCCATTCAAAGACATATAGCAAAGCTTGAAAAGCTTGCCTCTGTTGATAAATACAATGCCGATGCAGACAAAGACGGTTATGTAAGCATGAACGATGTTGTAACTATTCAAAGGCATATAGCTAAGCTTATAAGCTTCTGATTAATTAAGGAAATATAAACTCGCAGGGCTGTCAAAATGACAGCCCTGTTTTTTGTTTGTTTTTAATCTTCATAATGACCTTTGCAGGAAATTATCAAAAGACTCCGGTTAGAATCAATATTGTACACAAGCCTGTTTTCGCGGTCAATTCTGCGGCTCCAAGCCTTACGATACTTAAGCGGCTCCGGTTTACCGATACCGTCTGACAATCCGTTACGCTCAATGTCTTTTATAAGAGCGTTTATTTTTTTCAATGTTTTTTTATCAAGTATCTGCCATTGCAAATACTCATCCCAAGCTATATCAGACCAAATCTTATTCATCGTCAACCTCTATCAACTCATGTACGGTGCCTTCTCCTTTTGTGAGCTGTTCTATCCCTCTGTCGATTTTGGCAAGGTATTCGTTGTTTCGCGCAGCTTTCATAATACTATTGTATTGTTCCAGACTCATAATAACGATATTTTTTTCGTTTTTCCGTGTTACGATCACTGTTTCATTATTGTCGGTAGCCTGGTCGCAGTAGCTTTTCAAATTGTTTCGAATTGTGGAATAATTAACTGCTAACATATCACGCACACTCCTTTTGTTCAATAAATTGTACTGTTATTTGTACAATATTATTATATGCAATAAAATAATAAAAGTCAAGAATTATAAAACAATTTTTGTTTACGCTATTGATATTTAAAATTAAATATGTTACAATGGCAACGCCAAACAAACTAAATATGAAGATGTAGGGGTATTTTTTCTTTTTATAGAGAAATTATACTTAGTACTGCTATTTGCTTTTGAATTTGGTAAAAACGCAAATTTCACTCAGCATTATGGCGTATTAAGTGTTAATCCCTATTCTGCTTAGTTTGTTTGGCGACAATCGAAGTTTGCGTTTTCGGTGCGTGACTTCGGTTGCGCACTTTTTTATTTTATGGAGGTAAAAATATGTTGAAAAAATCTATTTCATTAATACTTACACTGGTGCTTGCGTTGGGAACCTTTGGGGTATTACCTTGGCAAGTATCGGCAAATGCCATTGAAAGCACGGGCAATTCTACTTTAGACGCTTTCATTAATGACTCAAGATGGACTAACGGAGTAGCATGGGGCGCGAGTAAAATGCCCAATATTTCGCCATATCAAAGTTGGGGATGTGCGGCATACTGCGCAGATTATGTTAAGTATTGTTACAATAACAATAATCCGAGAAGCGGCGAGGCTTTTTACAGCGCAAACGAAACCCGTGCAGGTGACGTAATTACGGTGGGGAATCCAAGTGACGGTAACGGGCACTGGTTTGTTGTATTACGACGCAGCGGAAACAGTTTATATGTTGCCGAGGGAAGTTATGCCGGAAGAGTTAGAATCGGCTGGAATTATACAATAAGCGGAAACGGATACACAGGTACGAGCTATGGCTTTAATACGGGGTATCATTATCTCGCGGATTTCGACCACAAACCTTATAACGTATCTTTAGCTCTTGAAAAATATAGTTTTTATCCTGATGAACACGTAACTTATTATTGTAGTGCTACAGATGTAGCGTATTTTATTATTTCAATTTATGACAGCGTTGGAAACGTTGTTGAAACAGTCAGGATTAATCCCGGTGAATACTGTACGAGATACTATAATTCAGGGAATTACACCGCTTATTGTGAAGCCTTCAATAGCGCAGGGGTTACATTTAGTAATACAATTAGTTTTAAAGTTTACAATCGTAATCAAGAGACAAACAAGCCTTATGATGTATCTATAGATCTTGAAAAATACAGTTTCTATTCAGATGAGCATGTAACTTATTATTGCAGTGGCACAGATGTAGAGTATTTTGTTATTTCAATTTATGACGGCGATGGAAATATTAAGGAAACTGTTAGAATAAATCCGGGTGAATACTGTACAAGATACTACGGTCCAGGAAATTATAATGCCTTTTGTGAAGCCTATAATAGTGCCGGAGTTACACTTAGTAATACAGTAAAATTTGAAGTCAGAAATCGTAATCAAGAGTCTGATATTACCGACATCTCTACAGATATAACCACTGATACATCTACCGACACTAAACTTACTGATACCGAAAAGCAGACCGATACTGACAAACCCACTGACTCAGACTCAGGTACAATGGGCGACGTAAACGGCGACGGCAAGGTAACAATGGAAGATGTAGTTATACTGCAAAAATACATTGCAAAGCTAATTGATCTCACACCTGAGCAGTTTAAGCTTGGCGACGTTGACAAAAACGGCGAGATAACAATGCTTGACGTTACAACAATGCAGAAGTTTATAGCGAAATTGATAGATAAATTCTGATAAATAATAATTAAAAGAGCAACCGCCGTGCGGAAGTTAAACCTCCGCACGGCGTAAAATAATAAAATTTTAAGTATGTTAAATAAAGATTAATCAAGTATGTATCATGTGTGACGTATTTTTACTAAATGGCAGTAATATTATAAATATGTGTATGGTTTAGTTATATACCACGGTTGTACGTTAATAGTCGTCACATTAAATCATAAAGCCTCAATTAAATTTAAAAATGAGTACAAAAAGC
Source organism: Clostridiales bacterium (assembly GCA_024690965.1). GTDB lineage: Bacteria > Bacillota > Clostridia > Oscillospirales > Acutalibacteraceae > JAEEHZ01. The sequence goes on along the minus strand of JAILOG010000005.1, from coordinate 883 downwards.
CTACGCTTGAATAATCAATTTAAATTCAAGCGCTAAGTAAAAGATATTAGTATCTCAACAGATCAAGAATAGCATTTGACAATGGTAAAGTTAAAGTACTCTACAACAGGTAACTTGCCTGCGTACGCTGTCACAGTCTCCTTGCCGTAATCAATTGCCGTATCTAATCCAAGCGATCTACACATCTCAGAGATTTTGTCGATAGAGATTTTAACAGCAACCTCTACACTGTCTGCAACTACAGGCTCGCCAAAATAATTCTTAGTGTGTAAATTAACGGTTGGCAAATCCAAGTTAAGATACAACAGATCCTTTGAAGAAATTTCGACTACATAGTACATACTAAAATTCCTTAACGTAAATATTAATTTGTAAAAATATAAAAAAACGCACCACAACACAAAGTGATGCGCTAATTATCTGCTGCATACACCCTGAAAACTGAATAAAGATTTCGATAAAGCATTCGCGCCTTTCCCAAGATATCTCTTGGTCAAGCCCTCGACCTATTAGTACTGCCAAGCTTAATGCCTCACGACACTTACACTCGCAGCCTATCTACCTTGTAGTCTTCAAGGGGTCTTACTCCTTTCGGATGGGATATCTTATCTTGGAGCCGGCTTCACGCTTAGATGCTTTCAGCGTTTATCCGTTCCGCACGTAGCTGCCCAGCCGTGCCACTGGCGTGACAACTGGTGCACCAGCGGTGCGTCCATCCCGGTCCTCTCGTACTAAGGACAGAGCTCCTCAAATATCCTGCGCCCACGACAGATAGGGACCGAACTGTCTCACGACGTTCTGAACCCAGCTCGCGTACCACTTTAATCGGCGAACAGCCGAACCCTTGGGACCGAATTCAGCCCCAGGATGTGATGAGCCGACA
>JAILOG010000004.1 GCA_024690965.1 Clostridiales bacterium | reverse complement strand
CTTAAGCGGCGGTTGCTACATTACAGTGCCTACAAAAACAGGCTACACCTTTGGCGGTTACTATACGGGTACAAACGGCAGCGGAACCCCGTATGTTAACGCTTCAGGTATGTGTATAGGCAATATGTATACAACAATCGGTGACAAAGAACTATATGCCCAGTGGACAGCCATAACCTACACAATAAGCTACGACCTTGACGGCGGCTCATTGGCAAGCGGCGTTACCAACCCCACAAGCTATACAATAGAAACAGCTACATTCAACCTTAATAACCCCACAAAGACCGGCTACACATTCGCGGGCTGGACGGGCACAGACTTAAGCGGTGCAACAACTACCGTAACAATAGCTCAGGGCAGCACAGGCAACCGCAGTTACACAGCAACGTGGACCCAGAACAATTACACAATAACCATAGACCCGGCAGGAACGAACACAAACCCCGGACACTGGTCACTTAACGGGTCAGGCACAACAAAAATAGCGCCTCACAACATAACCGGCAAGCACTACGGCGACGTTGATACAACCACATTGAAAAATGAGCCGCTTCGTGCTGGTTATATCTTCACAGGCTGGAAAAAGACAAGCGGCACGGGAACATTTGAACCGTTCTATACAGGCAGCGGCGATGTTGAAACTACTGTTAACAGCGAGGCAGCCGGTGATTACACCAGTATTGTTTTCAAATCCGGAAAAACAACCGCGCGTCTTGTAGATTTTATTGCAAGCGGAACAAACACATATGAAATAACCGCGTGGGTAAGAGTAACCGGAGGAAGTGTTACATTTATCAACGGAGCTGACAGCGAAACAACTGCAAAGGTTACACTTTCCGCGAATTCCGGTTGGCAGAAGATCGTATTAAAGAAAGCTCACACATCCGGCGCATCAGGAAATCCAGGATTCAGAGTAACAGGTGACAGCAGTAGCGCGTTTGACATTAAAAATGTTGTTATAAAGAACATTACTGCAGGCACAGTTGTTAATCCGAGAAACAGATTCACTGTTGGCGACGGCAATATGACCATTACTGCTTGCTGGGAAAAGAGAACCTACAGTATAGATTACGATTTAGACGGCGGCACGGTTGCCACAGCCAACCCAAGCACCTATACTATAGAGTCATCTGCCATAACCCTCAACAATCCTACAAAACCGGGTTACACATTTGCCGGCTGGCAAAAGCAGTATGTTCTCGAAGCCTATAATTACACTAATGAAGCTTTCGCGTTAACAGATACTGCTCCTGACTACACGTATGGATTTTTAACTGCTACGGCGGGTGATGCAAACAGTGCACCGTTCATGAATACAGCTGCTTCATACAGGACTGCATTGTATGCTGAATCATTGTATATGGCAGCAGGCGAAACTTACACAGCCAATTGTACAAGGCCGGGTAATTTAGGTTGGCGCAGATATAATAAGGCAACGGGCGCTTATACAAGCACAGGCGCACAGAATACATTTACAATGCCGACTAATGCCGATAATTACGTAGTTTTGGTTCATACAACCGGTTATGACGCTGACATGACAGTAACACGAGGTGGTAACCCCAAAACAACAGAAATAATCCCTGCGGCAAGCACAGGTGATGTTAAGTTTATAGCCATATGGACAGCAACCACTATCAACATTGTCTTCCGTGATACAGATAACAACGAGCTTTACAAAATGAACAACGCAACAGCCCAAAGCGTGCAAATACAAGACCTTGCAAACCAGGCAACAAACGCAAGCCTTAGCACTATATACAGCTACGCAGGTTACCCCGAAAAGCAAAACGCCATATTCAAGGGCTGGTACAAAGACGCGGCGTGCACCACACCTTACGGCGCGTCAAGCGATACAATAACCTCAGCCGATTACGCAAACAGTGCCGACGGCAGAACAGTTACTATGTACGCGGGTTGGCGCACAATACAGAACAATATTGAGCTTAATCCCAAAGACCCGGCATATCAAAGCGCGCCTGTTGAGCGCACCGGCGACGACGGCAAGGTGGTAGTAACACCTATAACAAACCAAAGCGAGTTTGAAATGTACGGCGTGCAGGTAAGGGTAACCGGCGTTGAATACGAGAACGGCGATATTATAGACCACTCAAACAACGGTATGCGCTTCTGCATAAGAGTATCTAATGACTTGCTTAATGACCTTAAGGGACTCAATACGGCAAACAATAATTTGGGTCACGAAATGTATGGCTTTACATACATTTCAAAGACGATTCTCGACAGATATAACCAATTGGAGAACCATTACCCGATGCTTGTAGCTGAAAACATAGCCGGAACCAACGTAACCTTACCGCTTGGCAACTCCAAGTATAGGCATTACAGTGAACGCAACTTTATGGATAATTCGACTTATAAGGTTTACACCTGTGTTATTACAGGTTACGATTCAAGCGATACGGCTACATTCAGAACGAAGATGGAGACTGATATAGCAGTACGTCCGTTTATCGAGTATTATGACGTAAACGGCGTGCTGAGAACGTATTACAATACCGATCCGTACTGTAACAGCAACGATGCGTCACAAGTAGCAAAAACAAAAGGCGGCGCGTATTTCACAAGCCTTAAGAAAGTATCTGAGCATATCTTTGTTCAGGATCGCGCATCAAACACCGTAAAGAGCAGGATATTTGACCTTTACTTGAAGCCTTATTATCAGCAGGGCGGCACTTGCGGAATATCCGGCAAGTCTCAAGCTTCATCATACCTTGCCGATTGGCAAACGTTGTATGGATATCTTCATTCGTAAGTTTTACAGTAATTGAATAATTAACACAAGGAAAGCGGCTCGACAGAGCCGCTTTTTCAAATCCTTCCCCTTGAGGGGAAGGTGTCAGCAAAGCTGACGGATGTGGTGGAAAACTGATTGTATGATTTTGGCTAAGTGAAGCCGTTTTTTGCAAAGGTGGACAGTGTTTGCTCATACGGAGACTTAGCCAAATCCAGCTTACGGGATTTTTATTTTGTAACCCAAACAAAAAACCACCCTTTTTTGGGTGGCTTTTATCATTTGTTATAAATTTTACGCTTGTAAAATTTCATTTAAGCATTTGTTCAACCTGCACACCGGCAAGCCCATAACAGTGTAAAAATCGCCTTCTATGCGCTCTATATATAAAGAACCTTTGCCTTGTATTCCATAAGCGCCTGCCTTGTCTGCACACTCTCCTGTGGCTATATAAGATATTATTTCAGCATCGCTCATATCGGCAAATGTTACGAGCGTTTCCTCCGAAAACTCCTCGCGTTGTTCACCATTTATAACGGCGCAGCCTGTTATCACCTTGTGCGTACGCCCCGAAAGCAGCCTCAGCATTTCAAAAGCCTCTTTTTCGTCTTTTGGCTTCCCAAGCATTTTGCCGTCAATGAAAACTCCCGTGTCGCAGCCTATAACAACGTCGTTTTTATACTTCGCCGCAATGTGCATAGCTTTTGCTTTCGCAAGCTTTTGCGGTATTTTTTCTATATCTTTATCCGTTACAATGCTTTCATCAATGTTTGCGGGTATGATCTCAAATTCGGTAACAATATTTTTCATTAATTCTATTCTTCTGGGAGACTTTGACGCAAGTATTATCATTTTTCCGCCTCCGCCTTTATGTTTCTTTTATTGCCTTTTCTGCCCCTGATTTTTACGGTCAAAACGGAGCTTATCAAAGCAACAAGCGGTACGGTGCCTATAATTCCGATACTGCCCGCAATACCCCTTATTACCTCTATTGTAATGTTGCTGTCATTAAATATAAAGTTGGGGTGGGCGTTTATCTGATAAACGTAAATTATGATGTTAAGATAGCTTCCCGCAAACGCCAAAATAAGAGTATTCGTCATAGTTCCCATGGCGTCTCTGCCTATGTTCATCCCCGATTTGAAAAGCTGTTTTGAAGTAAGCGTGTTATCAACTGTATATACCTCGTCAATTGCCGAGGCGATGCTCATGGCAACGTCCATAATAGCGCCCACAGACGCAATAAGTATTCCGCAGATGAACAAGCCTTTTACATTAATGTAACCGTCGGCATACAGATAAAGCGATTCTGCTTCATCCATATTGTTTCCGCTTATATGGCAAAAATAACCTGCCAATGCCGACAAAATACCCGCAATAACAACTCCCCCTACCGTTCCGAGAGCCGCGCTTACGATCTTTGTTTGCCATCCGCCCAACAGATAAAAGCACACAAGCGTAGATACCGCCAAAATGGCTATTGTGGCGGGAACGGCGTAAAAGCCCTTAAGCACAAGCGGCACAAGCACAAAGAATATGGAAAGTATCGTAAAAGCAAGACCGAGTATAGACATAAGCCCTCTTTTTCCGCCTATTATGACCGTTAAGGCAATAAAAAGCAGAGAAATTGCTATAAGCACGGCAATTCTGTTGTAAGAATACAAAGTTACGGTTGTGTTTGTTTTTCCCTCGTTATTTGTGACCGTATACACCCTGCCGTACATTACATCTCCCTCTTTTACAATTATGTTATAGTTAAGAGGGCTTGAGAAATTCTCTACGGGCATTGTTTTCCCTTTGTATCTTCCTGTGAGGATCTCAACCTCAATAATTTGTTTTCCCACGACGGTATCTTCATACTTTTCGTTAGGGTACAAATTCTCTTCCGTTATTTTAGTGACTTTTACCTTTTCATATTCGGTAACGTTGTTGCCCTTTTGCTCATAGGTGAACCTGTCATAATTCAAAAATACAACAAGCGTTATAAGCAAAGCAAAAAATGTTACCGCTACTATCGTCTTTATAATTATTTGCTTTTTGTTTTTCCGCAAATCGCTCATATCTACACACTTTCCGCAAAATATATTCAGGGGACGAAACCTTGCGGTGCCGTCCCCTCTGTTATTGCTGATAATCAACAGTAAATTTCAACACTGTCAGTTAGTTACAACCTGCTCTGTTTCATTGTCGAATATATGGATTCTTTCCAAATCAAAAGCAACCTTTACGGTGTCACCCGGCTTTGCCTTGGATGTAGGGGCTACTCTTGCGGTGATATCGTTATTGCCGACGCTGAGATAAAGATATATTTCAGCTCCCATAAGCTCGGTGACCTCTACCTTAGCTTCCACAACACCTGCCGTTGCTTTTGCGACAAATTCGGGGTCATCGTGGATATGCTCGGGTCTGATACCTATTGTAACGTCCTTGTCTATATAAGCTTCAAGCTTGCCGCCCGCTGACTTGGACTCAGGCAACGCAATTTTATATCCGTCAAAGTTAATGTAGTAAGTTCCGCCCTCTTTTGATATCTTCGCGCTTATAAAGTTCATTTGAGGTGAACCGATAAATCCCGCGACAAATTTGTTGCACGGCATATCGTAAAGATTCTGAGGAGTATCTACCTGCTGAATGTAACCCTTGTTCATTACGACAATTCGGGTACCCATCGTCATGGCTTCTGTCTGATCGTGCGTAACGTAAATAAATGTTGTACCGAGTCTTTGATACAACTTTGATATTTCCGTGCGCATCTGAGCTCTCAGCTTGGCGTCAAGGTTAGAGAGAGGCTCGTCAAGCAGGAATACCTTAGGGTTACGTACAATTGCTCTTCCCAGTGCGACACGCTGTCTTTGACCGCCGGAGAGAGCCTTTGGTTTTCTCTCTAAATATTCTTCTATGCCGAGTATACGCGCGGCTTCCTCAACACGGGCTCTTATCTCTTCTTTGGGGAATTTGCGCAACTTAAGACTGAAAGCCATATTTTCATAAACTGTCATATGCGGATAAAGCGCGTAGTTTTGGAAAACCATTGCTATGTCTCTGTCTTTGGGGGCAACGTCATTAACAAGATTTTCTCCTATATAAAGCTCACCCTTGCTTATGTCCTCCAAACCCGCTATCATACGCAGGGTGGTGGATTTTCCGCAGCCCGAGGGGCCTACAAGGATAATGAATTCTTTATCCTTAATATCAAGGTTAAAATCAGAAACGGCTACAACATCGCCGTCATATATTTTATAGATGTTTTTAAGAGTAACATTTGCCATATAAAGCATACCTCCTACATTAGAGCTATTTCTCTTTAACACCCTAATAATATATCATAATTGCAAGTAAAATTCTACTTGAAATTTCACTAAAGATTAGGCAAATACTTTAGATAAATTAACTATACAAAAAAACTTTTTGCACTATAAAGATATATTTTTGTTTAAAAGCAACAAGTCAAGCTCTGCTTTTTCAAGCTCCCTGCATTCTCCCTCGGCAAGTGAGTTATCAAGCTCAAGTGCGCCTATGCTGAGCCTTTTTAAATAAAGCACTTTTGCGCCGCATACCGCAAGCATTTTCTTGACCTGATGAAATTTGCCCTCGCATACGGTAACAAAGCAGCCGTCCTGCGCTTTTTCAAGTAATGCGGGCAGGCAGGCTTGTCCGCTTGAAAATACGATTCCTTCTTTGAATCGCTCCTGCATTTCAGACGTAATTTCTATATCTGTTTTTGCGTAATAGCGTTTGTAAACGTGCTTTTTAGGAGAGAGCATATTATGGGCAAATTCGCCGTCATTTGTAAGTATAAGAAGTCCGCAGGCGTCTTTGTCGAGCCTTCCGGCAGGGAATATCCCTTTTATCTGCATTTCTTTCGGCAAAATATCCACAACCGTTTTGCTCAGGTTATCCTGCGTTGCGCTTACAACGCCCTGAGGCTTGTTCATCATGATATAGATATGCTCCGATGTGTTAAGCGGGTTGCCGTTTACCGTTATTACATCAACATCAGTATCAAATTTTTCGTCGTTTTTGAGAACGCAAGCTCCGTTTGCCTTTACGGCGCCGCTTTTTAATAATTTCGGCGCCTGACTTCTTGTGCAAATATTATGCTCACTTAAAATTTTATCAATTCTTTTTTTCATAACATCATTCCTGTTTTCCGCAAAAGCCGTACATAAATCCGTCAAGCTCAAAACTGCAAATGTCTCCGCCTATAACGCATCCGTTATATATGAGCATATTGGCGTAAACCTCTCCGTCGTACGGATAATTTGATATCTGATATGTATAGCTTTCGCATTGTTTTCCTTTATAGGGCGTCAGATCAAGCCCCTGGGATAACTGTATTTTGTTGTAGTTTTCATATACATCGTTAAATGTAAATGGTATTGTAACAGTTTTATATGACACGGGATCGTCGCCGGTTTCCCAACCAAATTGTCTTAAAAAATCTGTTCTCGATTTGTTATCGTCCGCCAAAAGAGAATAGTTTTTGCCCGCGCACTGCGCCGCCTCAGGCTGTCCGCTGCCCAAAACGCTTATTGCCAAAGCAACACAGCAAACGAGCAAAACAACGCCTAAAGTTATAAAAACCTTTTTCGCGGTGGTTTTAAAAGAAATAATAAACATTAATATTCCTCCTTAATAAAAGGGATATTAATGTTTATGCCTTTAATATATGCAATTATGTATTGATAGAAGCTATTCGTTTATTTATCTGCTGCATTTTTTCGTCTGTTGCGGCTATAATATCGGCACATTCTTTCAGCTCCGCGGCTATTTGTTTAATATCATCCACTTTTTTTCTCTCTTTGTAACGCATCTGATGCTCAAGGCTCGCCCAAAAGTCCATAGCAATGGTTCTCAGCTGTACTTCGACCTTTATGTTTTGTTTTCTGTTTGCGAAGAATACGGGTATTTCAACTATCATATGATAACTTCTGTAGCCGTTGGGCTTCGGGTTTTTAATATAATCCTTTATTTCCAGAACGGTTACGTCGTCTTGAATTTCGAGCATATGCGCCACTTCGTAAATATCGTCTATAAATCCGCATATAACGCGAACGCCTGCTATATCGTTTATGTTATCTACTATTGACCCAAGTGAATAGGGCAGTTTTTTTCTTTTCAGCTTTTTAAGTATGCTTTCGGGAGATTTTACACGTGATTCTATAAATTCTATCGGGTTTCGCTTTCTCAGCACTGACAAATCCTCGTTTAAAACTTCAAATTTTGTTTTTACCTCTCTTATCGCACAGTTATAAATCATCATAAAGCCCTTGAATTGCTTTATCTGTAAAATTATTTCTTCGTCTGTCATATTATCGGTTGCGACAAATGCTGTGTTGTGGAAAAAGACTTTGTTCACTCAAAACACCCTTTTCACAAATTTTTCTATAGTTATTGTACAATAAATCCAAATATAAGTCAACATTTTTAAATAAATTGCATTTATAAATATTTTTAACGGACACGCAATTTATTGCCCCCATGCAAATACAATTATTTGAGGGGGTAACGGTAATGTTTAATATAATTGAGATATTAGGCGGGTTTTGGTTTTTTATTTTGCACGTTATGGGCAGCGGGTCATTTCCAAGGCCGCTCAGCTCAAAAGATGAAGAAAAATACTTAAAGCTTTGGCACGAATGCAACGACATAAACGCCCGTAATATGCTTGTGGAGCACAATTTGCGGCTTGTAGCTCATATAATCAAGAAGTATTATGCTTTGACATCAGACCGTGACGACCTTGTGTCTATCGGTACAATAGGGCTTATTAAAGCAATAAACACATTTAAACCCGAAAAAAGCACGCGCCTTTCAAGCTATGCATCGCGTTGTATAGAAAATGAAATCTTGATGTATTTTCGTAATTTGAAAAAAACATCGGGAGATATATCATTAAGTGAAGCGATAGACACCGATAAAGACGGAAATCCGCTGACATTGATAGATATTATAGCAAGTGATGAAAACATATCGGAATCTTTAGAGCTTAAGCTCGACAGCGAGGCTCTGAAAAAATATGTTATATCGGAGCTGACTCCCAGAGAGCGTCGCATAATGATACTGAGATACGGTCTCAACAACGAAAAGCCGCTTACTCAGCGTGAGGTGGCAGATATTTTAAAGATCTCGCGCTCATATGTTTCACGCATAGAAAAAAGGGCGCTTGAAAAGCTTAAAGCAAGATTTGAAAAAAATTAGCAGTTTTTTGCAAACTCATTTACAAAGCTAAAATAATGTTATATAATAAAAAAGCAGTATTTAAGGTACTTAACGCGGTTGCAATAATAATTGTTATTGTGCTGCGAAAAATAAAAAATACTCGGAGGTAAAAATTATGGCAAAATATGTATGTTCTGTATGCGGTTATGTTTATGAGGGTAATGAGGCTCCCGAAATGTGCCCCATATGCAAAGCGCCCCGCGAAAAATTCAACGAAGTAAAGGCAGACGCCTCATACGCTACCGTACACATTATAGGCGAAGGCAAAAACAACGTAGAAAAAGACGTTTACGAAGGTCTTGTTTCAAACTTTAACGGAGAATGCACCGAGGTAGGTATGTATCTTGCTATGGCAAGAGCGGCGGACAGAGAGGGATATCCAGAAATTGCCGCCGCGTTTACAAAATACGCCTTTGAAGAAGCCGAGCACGCGGCAAAATTCGCGGAGCTCTTGGGTGAGGTAGTAACAGACAGCACAAAGAAAAACCTTCAGATGCGCGCAGACGCGGAGCGCGGAGCCTGCGAGGGTAAATTTGAGCTTGCAAAGCGCGCAAAACAGCTTGGATATGACGCTATTCACGACACAGTTCACGAAATGGCAAAAGACGAAGCCCGCCACGGCGCAGGCTTTGAAGGTCTTTTGAAGAGATATTTCGGCTAATGAAGAACTGTCCGCAATGCGGCAAAGCCGCAAACGATAACGAGAAATTTTGCACATTATGCGGTGCGACATTTTCAGAGAACGGTAACGCGCCGGTAAACAGTGTTTGTTCATATGAGAACGCAGAACCGCACGGAACTTTTCAATTGCCTAAAGCCACCACAAAGCAGGAATTCTTGAAGCTGGATGAAAACAAAAAGATCAGAAGAGAGCTTAACACATCCGCTGTCATATGTTATGTATGCGCAGGAATAACGCTTATGCTGATGTTCGTTTTCTTGGGAAATGTTTATTCACTGATTGATGTTGCGTTGCTCATAGGGTTGGGCTTGGGCATACATATAAAACAAAGCAAAGTTTGCGCGATCGTACTGTGCTCTTATGCCGCTGTAAATGTGCTGTATAGCCTTATCGTATTGAGAGCGTTCGGCGGATATTTAATTTTGATTGCCGGCATTTACTCGATTATTTACACCTTTAAGCTTGATAAGCTTTGGAAGCGGTATCAACAGGAAACGCCTTATCATAGTTAATCCTATTTGCAAAGGGTGTAAGGTGCTTCCTAAAAGATTCCTCGGTAAATGATAAATTTAACAAAATAAATACGAACAAGTTGTGGCAGCAATCCGGAGTCTACAAGCTTGTTCGTATTTTTTAATAATTATAAAAATGTGTTACTTATAATTACGCTATCATAACAAAATATAATTATAACTTTATTCTACTTAAGGATAAAAACTGATTTTTACGGCAAAGAAAAAACAGCCGAAAAAATTGATCGGATAATTAATGAGCTTGAAGAGCTTAAAAAGTATATTTAAGTTTTGTGTATAACAGGCGAAATACAGAGCCTGAATCCTTAAAATATAATATATAATTTTACTAAAAAATATATTGACTTTTTGGGTAAAATTGTATATCATATTTGTGTTAGATGCAGTGATAATATTCGGAGGTGCAATTGTTATGAAAAAGAACAGTTTTGGTTGGCTGTTTGCCATTGTAGGATGTGTTGCGGCTTTGACTGCTGCCATTACGGCATTCTTGCTTTACAGAGATAAGCTCAAAAAGGAAGAACAAGAGTTAGAGGATTATCTTGATTGTTCTATTCTTTAAGATATCTCTATTAATAATAACAAACGGGGTTTATAATGCAGTTCGGCTTTTTGGCAGTGCTGCATTATTCTGTAATACGGTATTTTTTTGGAAAGGGTGAGGCAATATTGGATATTAACGCTGTCGGCGATTATACCGTCCACCTTATCCGTTGCGCTGTAAACAACTTAAAGCCTGAGCCTCTGCCCCAAGGCGTTACGGCAAAAGACGTATTTATTTTTGCAAAAAGGCATCTTATAACATCGTGTATAGCTTGTGTGGCACAGGATTTTTGTAATGATGACGAAGTTATAAGCCTTTTTCAAAGAGATCTGCAAACGGCGTTGGAAAATGAGGTCAAGTATTCTGAGTGTAGCAAAAAAATACTCTTGGAATTTGAGAAAAACGCTGTTGACGCAATGCCTTTTAAGGGCACTGACATAAGAAAGTATTATCCCGACAATATGCCGCGCATAAGCTTGGATGAAGATATTCTCGTAGCTTGTGAAAAGAAGAACGAAGCCGAAACAATAATGGCTGATTTAGGCTTTACAAAAACAGACGAAGGCAAAAAAGATACTGTTTTTGAGAAAGACGGCCTTATTTACGAGCTTCATAAATATGCGCTTGAAAGTGAAAATCCCGCATATGCTCATTACAATAGTATTTTGCGTGATTGCCCTTTAGAGGCAGGTTATAACCATATACGCAAAATGCCGTTTGAGGATGTATATGTTTTTTCGGTTGCCCATTTTTATAAGCACTTTACGGGCGGGGGAGCGGGACTGCGCTTTTTGCTTGATCTGTATTTTCTAAATCTGCAATTGCGGGACGGGCTTAGCCGAGAACATATAAAAACAAAGCTTCAAGCGCTTGATTTGCGGAAATTTAACAGCGTCATGTCGGACTTAGCCGATAAACTTTTTTCGCACGCATCGAACTTCTGCCTTTCATTCGATGAAAAAGACTTATTAAAATATATTTATATGCATGGGTGTTTCGGAAGCGAATCGGGGTTTGTATCGTCCCTTATAAAGAAAAAATCCGCAAAACACCTAAAATTCAAATATTTATATTATTTATGGTACACGACCTTTTATCAGGAAAGGCGTTACAGAAACTATCCCATACTTAAAAAGCATCCGCGGGCGATATATTTTTGTTATGTTCATACCTTATTTAAAAAGGGAATTATAAACCGAAAATCAAGCAAAAGAGATTATAAAAGATACCTCAAATACGAAAGCTTTTGCGATAAGGTGTACTCTATCTGCGGAGCTGTAAACAATTAACAAACGGAGGAAACCGGCTTATAAACACCGGTTTTAACATAAAATGGATTTTATTTGCGAACATACGGTTCATAGAAAACCTACAGCCAAAACATTTGCCTGCAAAGCTCTTATTCTTCTTTGCGCCGCCGCGATACCTGCTTTAACGGCGTTTATAGGGCTTGTTACACAAATATATTATTGCTTTGTTGTTGCGGCGTTTCTCTTATTGCTGTGCGTTTACGGCGTTTGGTTTTTTTGGACCTCGCTTAATATAGATTATGAATACAGCGTTGTTTCGGGCGAGCTTTCTGTTTGCAAAATTATTGACAACCGCAAACGCAAAAACCTTATAAAGATTGATTTACACAGAGTGGAAAAGGCGGAAAAATATATTCCGTCGCTCCACGACAACGCCGCTTATGAAAGAGTATACGATTATTGCGGATATTATGACGACTGTATTGCCCTATTCTTTAAATCTGCAACACAAAAGGGCGAATGTATGCTTTTGTTTTCGCCCAATGAAAAAATGCTTAAAACCGTGCAAAGGATGATAACACAAAACAATATTCATTAAAACAAAGTATAAAGGAGACTCGCAAAATGAAAAAACTAATCGCAATTCTTATGTCAATTCTTATGGTTATCGCGCTTTCTTCTTACGCCTTGGGTGACACACAGGCAAAAACTTTGACCGTGCTTTTTTCTCATGATATGCACTCTAATGTTGACGAAAAAATCGACGGCACAGGCGGCTTTGCCCGTATAAAAACGTTGATAAACGAAACCTTGAAAGAAGACAGCGATACGCTTATCGTAGACGGCGGAGACTTTTCTATGGGAACACTGTATCAGTCTGTTTTTTCAGAGTATGCGCTTGAGCTCAGACTGCTGGGGCTTATGGGTTACGACGCCACGACGTTCGGTAATCACGAATTTGACTACGGAGCCGACGGACTTGCGAATATGCTCGACTCGGCACGTAAAAGCGGCGACCGTCTTCCTTATATGCTTATATCAAATATAGATTGGGACGCCTCCACAGGTGCATATACGGCACAGTTAAAAGAAGCGATGAATAATTTCGGCGCATACGAAGATTATGCGATAATTCAAAAAGGCGACGTAAAGGTAGGCCTTTTCGGCGTATTGGGTGAAGACGCGGACGACTGCGCGCCAAACAGCGGTCTTGCTTTCAAAAACATAAGCGAAAGCGCGAAAGAGACCGTTGACAAAATGATTAAAGAAGAGAATCCTGATATAATAGTTTGTCTCTCTCACTCAGGCACAAGCGAGGACACAGAGAAAAGTGAGGACTATGTACTTGCGAAAAATGTACCGGATATTGACATAATAATAAGCGGTCATACACATTCTACATGGGAACAACCGCTTATGTGCGGAGATACCGCTATCGTTTCCTGTGGTGAATACGCAAGCAATTTGGGAAAAATAGAGCTTACCCAAACAGAAAGCGGCGCGTGGAACATAGATTATTACAAGATTATCCCGCTTGACAAGAGCATCGCACAGGATAAAGAGCTTTTGAAAAAGGCTGAGGAGTTTAAAGCTTTAACATCGGACTATTTAAAGCAATTCGGGTATAAAGGTCCGGGGGATGTTATCGCTTACAGCCCGTATACATTTATTGACTGTGAAACTATATACGACCAGCACAAGGAACATACGCTCGGCAATTTGCTCGCGGATTCTTTTAAGTACGCGGCACAAAAGGCTGAGGGACCATCGGGAGAAAAAATAGATTTTGCTGTAGTGCCAAACGGAGTTATCCGTTCGAGCTTCAGAGAAGGGGAGATAACCGCCAGCAACGCATTTGAAGTATTAAGCCTTGGCATAGGGCCCGACAAAATACCCGGATATCCGCTTATCTCTGTATATCTTACGGGTGAAGAAATTAAGACCGCCTGCGAGATAGACGCCTCTATTTCTGACTTTATGGACGGCACAATGCTGTTCTTCACCAATCTTTCATTTACTTTTAATCCAAACAGGATAATACTTAACAAGGTGACCGACATACACATAGTAAATGATGACGGCACCACCGAAGAAATTGACGACAGCAAGCTTTACAGAGTTATCGCGGACTTATATTCGGGTCAGATGCTGGGAGCCGTTACGGACAAATCTATGGGTATACTGTCGCTTACGCCAAAGGATAAAGACGGCAACCCCATAACCGACTTTAATGAATGTATAATTTATGACGGAGATAAGGAGCTGAAGGCTTGGTGGGCTTTGGCACAGTATCTTGAATCGTTCGACAAAAAAGAAAAGGGTTTGAGTACGATACCTGAGAGATACTCCGCGGAGGAAGGCAGAAAGATAGTAGACGATGACTCAAATTTCTTTTCTATAATAAGTAAGCCAAACAAAACAACACTTATCATTTACGCAGTTGTATTGCTGCTTATAGCGATAATAGTTTTGATAATAGTTTTAATAGTTAAGCTACACAAAAGAAGAAAAAGAAGAAAAGCCGCTAAAAAAGAAAAGGTTTTGAGAGTGGAATAACTTCCCATAATAAAAGAAAGGAAAGCCGCCTTTAACGGCGCAAGTTAATAATGAATTGTAAAATACCGTTGCCGAGTCACATAACTTTTGTAATAAACAGCCTTAAAGAACACGGATACGAGGCTTTTGTTGTGGGAGGATGTGTCCGCGACGGTATTTTGAATATATCCATAAACGATTATGACATCGCGACAAACGCCCTGCCCAATGAAATTTTGAACATTTTTGAAGGTTTCAAAACGCTTACAAACGGCTTAAAGCACGGCACTGTCACCGTAATTATAAACCACACAGCGGTAGAGATAACGACTTATCGCACAGACGGCAAGTACAGCGATAACCGTCATCCCGACAGCGTAAGCTTTACACGTGACATTAAAAATGACCTTGCGAGACGCGATTTTACCATAAACGCGCTTGCTTACAGCCCCGATACAGGCGTAATTGACATATTCGGGGGCGAAAGCGATATTAATAACAAAATACTGAGATGCGTTGGTGACCCTCGGAAACGGTTTGAAGAGGACAGCCTGAGAATACTAAGAGGGCTGCGTTTTGCGGCACGTTTCGGGCTTAGCATTGAAGAGCAAACCCGAGACGCAATGCTCGGGCAAAAGCATTTGCTCGGTAATATATCGCGTGAACGGGTATGCGCCGAATTCAACAAGCTTATGGTCTGTGATAACGCGGCAGATATACTGAACGAATACAAAGAAGTTTTTGCCGTGTGTATGCCCCAGATAAAAGCGATGTTCAATTTTCCGCAGGACAATCCCCATCATGACTTTGATGTTTGGCAGCATACAATTAATGTTATAAAAAACACGCCGCCTGATTTAGAGGTTCGTCTTGCCGCGCTGTTTCACGATATAGGAAAGCCGAAATGCAAAACAAAAGACGAAAACGGAATAGGGCATTTTTACGGACACGCAGAGATTAGCGAGGAGATTGCAATATCCGTTATGAAAAGCCTGAAGCAGTCAAATGCGCTCACAAATAACGTTGCGATGCTTGTTAAATATCACTGCCGCACAGGGGATATAGGACTGAAGGGTATGCGCAGGCTTTACGGAATACTAGGATATGAGCTTACAGAAAAGCTTATTATCCTTACAAAAGCAGATACATTCGGCCAAAAAACCGAAATAAGCAAAGATAAGGAAATGCACATAAACGAGCTTTATGAAATGCTCAAAAAAATAACCGAATCAAATCTTTGCTGCAAACACGCAGACTTAAAAGTTAACGGCAACGATATATTATCGTTGGGTGTGCCGCGCGGAAAGAAAATAGGGGAGATATTAGACGATTTGCTGTATAAGGTGTTGTCGGGGGAGCTTGAAAACGACCGAGACCGCCTTTTGGAATACACGAAAGAAAAATACACAGTAAAGGAGAAATAAGTTTTGAGACATATTCCTCAGTGCGAAACAGGCGGGCTTAAAATATTGTCGTTTGATAGGGCGCTTTCCGATGCGCTGATTGAAAACGCCGACTATGATATTGCAAAATGGCTGTATGTGCCGAACACATACACAGAATACAGATACATATTGGGTACAAGAGGCAAAAATCCGCTAATCTGCGTTGGGATAAACCCATCAACGGCGAAGCCCGACGCGCTCGACAATACGCTGAAATCGGTTGAGCGTATCGCCTTTTATAACGGATTTGACAGCTTTATTATGCTCAACGTGTACCCTCAGCGTGCCACAGACCCTAACGATATGGAACAAAGCTTTAATGCAGTTCTCCACAGAGAGAATCTTAAAGCTTTTGAGTATGCCCTTAATTTGTGCGATAAAAACAGCCCGCCCGGTGTGTGGGTGGCAAGCGGAAACATAATTGAAAAACGTCTGTATCTCGCAAAATGCCTTGTAGATATGAAACGTATTGCAGACAAATACGGCGCTAAATGGTTTTCTTGCGGTAAAATATCGGTGAAAGGCCATCCGCACCATCCGTTATATTTAAAGAAAGACAGCACGCTTGATTTGTTTGATATAGACGGTTATATAAGCAGGCTGATTTAGTCTTTATCTTTAAAATAATTTTCCTTTGAATAGAGCTATTTTACTGTAAATTGATAATGCTTAACATTGCGATAAAAACAGCTCCGCAGATATCAGGCAGTTAGCCTGTATTTGCGGAGTCGATTTTAGTTGCCGAAATGCCTTCTCCTTGAGGAGAAGGTGTCACCGCAGGTGACGGATGAGGTGGAAATCGATGATTTGGTTTAACCCTGAGTTTTGCCCTAATGCCGGGCAGGCACCTACTTTCCCATGTGAGAAAGTAGGCAAAGGACACCAAAGGGGGAACCCCGTCGGATGTTTCCCCCTTTGGAATTCCCTTTCGCGACCACCCGGGGGCGCTGCGCCCCCCGCTGGGTGGACGAGAGCCCCCCGCTTCGTTTTAGGCAGGGAATATCTATCATTTTTGGGCTATGGCGCAGGGACGAGCATGGTTTGTACGCTGCATAAAAACAGCTCCGCAGATATCAGGCAGTTAGCCTGTATTTGCGGAGCGTTATTAATTTGATTATTATGGAATCCTATCAGAATTTTCCGCCGCCTCCGCCGTGAGAAGCACCTGATGAGCTGTGGTGCGTTGAACTGCCGCCCGAGGAGGAGTTTTTCGGTTTTGCTGTTCTTGTAACTGTTCTGTAAAGGAACATATCTCTTTGATTTGTAAGAACAAAGCTTCCGTCACGAACATAATTCTTTGCGTCGGGGTTCATTCTTACCGATTTGAGCTTACCTTTCATTATGCCTACAGGGATACCGGCGAATAAGAATCCTCCGCCCAGACAAGCTAAAACAGCAATAACAATAGTTTTTGCGGAAGGCCCGCGTTTCGCTGTTTCAGGAGGATTGTTTATATCATACGCGTTACCCGTTACCGCTTGTATTATAAAATCATCGCAAAGCTCCGCATACCTTACAAAAGCGTCGAAGTAGTCGCCGTCCGAGAGATAAGGCTTTATTTCTTCCCCTATTTCTTGTATTCCGTAATCCGTAAATGCCGTTATTCCGTATCCGCGTGTAGATATCCACCAGTCGCGGTCCTCCATGCTTATTAGCAGCAGAACGCCGCTGCGATCACCGCCCAAACCATAGCCTTTATAGTCGAAATAGTCGTCCGCGTACGCTTCCGCGGATTTGCCCTCTAATGTGTTTGTTGTAACAACGACCACATCAATTTTATGATGCCCGCTTATTTCATCAAGTTTTTCTTTAAGCAAAATTTCTTCACCGTCGTCTAAAAGCCCGGCGTTATCTATTACACGGTTTGGATGATTTTCCAAAGCGGAAACAATTTCCGCATCTTCCGCGGAAGCTAAGCTGTTTTCATTTGCAAAGGCGCAAAGCGCACTCATGGGCAAAATCATTATCAAAGTGCAAATTATCGCAATTATTCTTTTATTCATAATATTGCACCCCCTTAACCCAAAAACTTATACAGCCAGAATATTCCGAATCCGACTGCCGCGAGTATAGCCGTAAATATCATTCGCCATTTCCAATAAGCGCCTTTGTCAAGAGGCAGATCGCCCACAAATTTTCCTGTTTGACCGTTCATCGCGAAAAGATAGTGTTTATCTTTGTATGTAGTGTTAAGCAGCCAAACGGGATAAAGCGCATATTTAGCCTTTGAATTGCTTAAAGATATATTACTTTGTTCCACGGTTTTTGTGGCGTATGTTGGGTCTATTGTAGAGGCAAATGTATCTTCGGTGCTTGTTTTAATTCTGGTGTTTGCGCGGTCTATACTCTGTTCTGCGGTTACGTCATATTTATCTGCAAGGTATCCTGCGAGATAAGCTGTCTGAAAATCTACCGCCTCGCTGAAATCGAACGGCTCTATTGATTCCATAAGATCATCGGGCATTTGAGAAGAGCCGTCTACGGGAACACGCTCAAAGCCTACGCTTCCCTCACGAAGCACGGAGAAAAATGACGTTTCGGTATAGTCGTAGTTTCGGTCGCTCCAGTGACGCAGACGGGTACATTTGTATCTTACACTCCCTGAAGAATCAGCGTCAAAAAGCCAAAACGGAACGTAAACGCCCTTTATTTCATCAATATGGTTTTGGCTTTTAAATATCTTAGGCAACAAGGTTTTTCCTTTTAAATGGTTGTTCAGTCCGTCTTTTGCGGCTTGCTTGTCAAGCTTGAAGGGAATAACATAATCGGGCTTTAATGCGCCTGAAAACCTGCCTGTCATAACAACGGGGTTTCCGCAGTAAGGACAGCTTGTGGCGCCTGTGTTCTCGTCAGATACTATTTCACCGCCGCACGAATTGCAGGTAAAAACCGCCATATTATCCGTTTCTCCCTGAGACCACGCGGAGCCTGCCTGTGTGTCCCAGTGCATATTGTCTTCCTGTACGGGCTTGCTTAATTCTTCATCGTGATATTTAAGTGCCTCAACATCAAATTCGCAGTCGCAATAAGGACACTTCATCTTTTGAGAAGAACTGTCAAATTCTATTGCTCCGCCACAGCTCGGACATTTGTATTCAAGTATAGTTCCTGCCATATCTATATTATCCTTCCCTGTTTTTTTGTGCAGATAATTAGTCATACACCTGCCGTAATTATATAACATATGAATTTTTGTGTCAACGATTTATTGATATTTGCCGAAAGCAGTAAGAAGCAAATCAAAAATGAAAAAAATATGTACAGGCTATTGACAACTTTAAGTAATTGTGGTAATATACTTAAGTCGCGCAACAAAAGTGCGAATGTGGGAGCATAGCTCAGCTGGGAGAGCATCTGCCTTACAAGCAGAGGGTCATAGGTTCGAGCCCTATTGTTCCCACCATTTAAGTGGCCCGGTAGTTCAGTTGGTTAGAACGCTAGCCTGTCACGCTAGAGGTCGACGGTTCGAGCCCGTTCCGGGTCGCCACAATATGCGGATGTAGCTCATCCGGTAGAGCGCCACCTTGCCAAGGTGGAGGTAGCGAGTTCGAGCCTCGTCATCCGCTCCAGAAACGCCCCTCGGCTAACGCCGGGGGGTTGAAATTTTAATAAAAAATAAAGAATAAATTATAAGCCGCTTTAGTGAGCGTTTTTGTGTTATTCTTTTAACATTATAAACAGCTCCGCGAACACAAGGCGTAATGTCCTTTGTTTGCGGAGCTGTTTTTTGACGTAGAGGCATAGTGTTCCCTTAAAAATGCGTTATCGCGGGCTGCAGTTCAAGCAAATATCCCGCGATTCTGCATAAATAGCAGTTAATAAAATATCAGCCCGATGCTCAGATTTATTCCGTGCATCGGGCTGATATTATTTAGTTTTGTATAAGCTCACAAATATCAGAATTTTTCAATAAGCTGTGCTATGAACTTCTGAATAAGTACAACGTCTTCCATATTTGTTTTGCCTTCACGTGTTACGTCGGCATTTGCCTCAGCCTTTTCACCGAGTGACTCAAACTTGGTAAGCTCCGCAATTACCTTCTGCAATGTTGTAACGTCTTCCATATTAACATCGCCGTCACAGTTAACATCGCCGAGCATAAGATCATCTTCATCAGTGTCTATAACGCGGTTGGTGTCTTCCCAAATAGCGTAAAGAACTATGTCTTTGCTGAGATTCTCAAAAATATCGCCGGGCTTATAAACTGTGCTGCGGTCGTTTTTCGCTGTATTCCAGTTAAGGAATTTAACGCCGTCGTTTCTTGTAAACGGATTTTCTTCAACAGTAAAGTTTGCGCCCTTAAAGAGATACATTGTCTCGGGAGCTTTGCCGAGATACTCTTTTGTATTGCTGTGATATTTAACGGTGAAGTACTCAAGTGTAAATGTGTTTCTTGAGTCTTCGGCTACAGTAACTTTAAGCCCTGTTTCAACTCCGTCAACACAAACTACATATTCGCCGGGCAGTACGCTTGTAACATATTGGCCCTCAACTTCTTTTTCTTTACCTGTTTCTTCATCGGTAGCAACATCAACAGTAAACTCAGCCTCTGTATCTTCACCTTTAAGAGTTAATTTACCACTTGGTGTATATGCGTCTTCACCGTGAACTACATTAAGTGTAACATCCTGCAAGGAGTCGCCAATGGCGGCAAAGTTAGCTCCGAAATAGTCTACGGTAAGAACAGTACCTGTCTCTTCGCCGTCGAGCAATACTTTATAGTCGCCTACCTCTAATCCGTCGCCGTTTTTGTATACGGTTCCGTCTTTGCCCACAAGAGTAATGTTTGCGTTTTCGTCTTCTTTACCCTCATCGTCAAACGCCATAACGAGATAGCTTTTTATAACGAGCTTATCGTTTTCAATATAAATCTCTTGTGTGGGCCAGTTCATTGCGTAGTCGCAGGCTTCCATATAAAGCACGCCGTTATCAACACATTCGCTTATATCAAATGTTGTGCTGTAGCTTGTGCCGGGTTTTGTTGAAATAATGTCTTGAGCTACATATTTGCCGTCTGTGTCAACGCTGTCCATAACGCCCACCATCTGCATTTTGTGATTATCTTTAAATGTAACGTCAAGTGTCTTTGCGTCTTTGTTGTACTTGATTGACTCTACAACAGGAGAGTCGTTATCAAGAAGCGCGCTGATGGAATATACGTTTTTGCTGTCCCAATCAGATGTGAGAAGCTTTGTATAATCTCCCTCAAGTGCCTCAAATTTTGCCTGAGTATCCTTGTCGTAGTCAAGCCAAGAATAGAAGTCAAAGTTAATCTTTGTGTTGCTGTCTATAAACTTTTTATAGGTCTCGGAATTCTCGTCATATGTGTTCATGCCGTCCCATAAGAACATAGTGCTGTTGATATAAGCTTCGTTATCGTTGTCGTAAACGTTCTTTCTCGCATAAGGAGTATCGTCTACATAATAAACCTCGCCTGTATCGGCATTGGAAACTACCATAATGAGATGTGCGGCGTTTCTAATAAGAGAAGGATATATAATGATATAATCCGCCACACCCCAAAGTGAAGCGTAAGATGAAAACGCATTTGAGCCGTCTTCATATTTAAAATAATCAAAATAGTTATCGCCGACATATCCCAATGCCTGTTTAAGGCTTGAAGAATAGAGATAAGCCTCTGTAGGAAGTGTTACACATTCGCCGTAGATCATGTCATATGCTGAATAACCATAGTCGGCATATGTTTGACCTTCGGAATCAATAACAGTTGTATTTACCGTATATGTGTAATCTATCATATCGGTATAATCAAGGCTGTCAAATATGGGAGCCTTGTTCCAGTCTCCGCAATAGCCCATATAAGTTGCGTGAAGATCGGATGTATCACCTGTTGACAAAAGCTTGATAAAGCCTTCTACAAAGAAGCCGTTTTCAAATGCGTCCGAAAGAACCGCCTTGCCGTCTTCTGTAAGCTTAACCGTACCGCTTACGGTAACTCTGTCTGTACCTGTAACTGTAATTGTTGAGGGGAAGCTGCATTTTGCAAATTCGCCTTCAAGCAAATCAAACGCTGTAAGGTCGCTGTAATAAATATCAGTGTCTGCCTCTGTATCTACAATTGTGTTGTCTGTAAATACGGTAGGAACGATTCTGAATGTTTCGTTTGTTTCGGCATTTAAGCCTCTGATTGAGAAAGAAATCTCAAACACGCCGTCTTTGCTGCCTTTAAGAGCAATCTCTGAGTTTTCTATGACAGCTGAAGCATACATCATATTGTATGCGTTTATAAGTCCTGCGCCCTGCTTACGGGGAGAATAAGGCAAGCCCTTTTGTTCGTTCTCCATTACTATATCGGATGTACAGAAAGCGAGATTCTTTGCAAGTTCGGATATCTCCGCCTTATCATAATCACCCTTGCTGTCATCTCTGAGCATTTCCAAAATACAGGCAAATAAACCTGCCGCGTTAGGAGCAGCCATGGATGTACCGCTGTATACAATATAGCCGTCGTTTGTATTTGCGTCTGCGCTGAATATATCTCCGCCCGGAGATGTGAGCTGAGGTTTGAACGCTAAATCACTTGTTGTTCCCCAGCAGCTGAAATCGCTCATATTGTAGGAGTCTTTATTCTTGATCGGAACATAATCCTTTCCTACTGTAAGCATTCCTACTTTATCCTCGGCGTTTGCTTTCAAAATGTTTCCGTTTTCCTGTGTAATTGAAATGCCGGGGATCTCAAATGACTCTATCTGCATGCTTATCTCGCCGTCTTGGTTATTGTAGCAGATCATACCCGCGGCGCCTGCGTCGTAAGCATTTTCAAGCTTTTCTTCAAATGTGATATCTCCGCGGGAAACCACCGCGATCCAGTCTTCGCCTTCGCTTACACGGTATTTCGCGTCGTCGTAGTCTTCCATTTCACCAACGCCGTCGATAAGAACATATTTAAGCTCTTTTCCGCCGAAAGCATCACGCCACATTTTCTTGCTCTCAGAAGAGTCTATATAATCAAAAACTTTGTCTCCCACATTAATGGGATATATCATCATATTTGTGTTTTCAATACTTGCTATTGAAATATTGTTGGGATATGTTGAAGGAGAAGCAACAGAACCGTAATCGGTATAAGAAGCGGGAACGGTATTCTCTATGGGAGAATAGTTTTTATATGCCATGCTGTATTCGTTACCTGCAGATACGCACATAATAACGCCTGACTTATCAAGCTTTTTGTAAATGTTTCCGTAAACTTCGTCTTCAAGCTCGCTGTCGTATGTAAAGCCGTTTGTAGCGCCTATTGACATATTAACAACATCCGCGCCCAAAAGGTAAGCGTCCTCCAAAGCCGAAATATATATTGAAGAATCGGTACCGGGTTGTTCGCTCTTGAATATTTTCATTGCGAGTATCTGTGCGCCGGGAGCCTGCCCCATAAATTCAACAGCGCCGTCGCTTGCCTGTGCATAACCTGCGGCTATACCCGCAACGTGAGTTCCGTGACCGTCTTTGTCGGCAACGTCTTTGTCGTCATCAGCGTAGTCGTATGAGAAAGGAACCTTTTGAGATACGTATGTACCGCGCTTAGTTGTGTTTGTTCCTTCTACAATAGCTTTTGTAAGAGGTGCCTCTTCGCACTTGCCGTAATCTTGAAAAGCAACGTGATTAATATTGAGTCCCGTATCGAGAACGGCGATAACGGTACCGTCTCCGTCATATCCGAAATCGTGGATAGTATCCGCGCCTATCATTCTGCCCGAATACTCAGTCATGGGAACAACGCTGTAATCGGGAACACCGTATGTATTTGCAAGATAAACTCCGGTAACATATTCCATATCTTCTATCTTCTCAAGATTTGAGAATTTTGTGGAAACGGCAACGCCGTTAAAAAGTGTAGAATATGTAGAAACCAAGTCGTAATCAAAGCTGTTAGACATTCTGCCGAGAAGAGCCTGCTGTCTTGTCTGCGCTTTATGTCTTGCGTTTCTTACAGATTTTTCAGGCGCGCCCTTTAAGTCAAGATCTATCTGAGCGTCGCCGCTTACCGTAATAATTGCGGTAACTGTTTTGTCTGCGTCAACATCAAAATTTTTGAGTCTTGAAACGTGGTTTTTTGCCTGCTCAGCTTTTGTTATCGCAGAAGCCGAAACCGATGACAAAGCTGTCATGGAAACAACCATGCACAAGCTCAAAACAATTGAAGCTATACGCATAAATTTGTTGGATTTCATTATTTGTACCTCCAAAATGATTTTAATGCCCGAGAAAACACATTACAAATAACCCGCCGTGCGAACACACAACCCATTGTAATTATCCTACTGCATCATTGCATAGTATAATACCACATTTCTCCCCACAATTCAATACATTAAAATGATAAACTTTAACGTAATTTAAAAAAATTCTTGTCATTATTGCTGTAAAAAAAACAGAAATAAAAGTCAAAAAGCCCCCCGGCGGCAAAAAATGCTTTAAGGGAGCTTGTTTAAAGGCGTCTAGCTGTGTATCCCGCGTTTTGAAATATCGGATATTATTTTTGATACCCGTTCCACTTCTTCCGCGGTAGAAAAAACCGACGGGCTGAGTCGTACGGCCCCGGTATCCTGTGTTCCCATTTTTATATGCGCCAGCGGCGCACAGTGAAGTCCGCCTCTTACATATACACCTTTGTCGCTCAGGATAGCCGCCATCTGTTCACTGCTTATACCGTCTGCGTTAAATGATATTACGGGAACGGTTTTCTCGGCATCGAGCTGCGGCGTGTATAATTTTATTTTTTTAATATTACTTAAATTGTCGTACATTCTTTTGAAAAGATAAGTTTCCTTTTGATGAATGTATTTAATACCTTTTTTATTTACCATGTCTATACCTGCGCAAAGTCCCGATATACCCGGCAAATTGGGAGTGCCGCTTTCAAACTTATCGGGAGGATAGTCGGGCTGTTCAAAAGACATAGAAGAACTTCCCGTTCCGCCTTGTGTAAGCGAGCTTATGCTCTGCGGCGCGGATGTTATAAGCATTCCCGTGCCCATCGGCCCGTACAAACCCTTGTGACCGGCAACACACAAATAATCTATTTTGCTCTGCGACAAATCTATCGGGAGCGTGCCGGCGGATTGCGCCGCATCTACCATTATCGGAATTTGATATATATGAGCGAGTGCCGTAAGTCTTTCCACAGGCATTCTTATTCCCCATACATTAGACGCGTGTGTGCATACGATTAGTTTCGTGTTGGGTTTTATCGCGTTTCTGAAGCCTTCAATTATCGACTCGTTGTCCCATTCATTAATATCGGCTACAGTGTAGGTAATCCCTTCCTTTCCCAGCCTGTGCAAAGGCCTCATTACGGCGTTGTGCTCAAGCGGCGATACGACAACATGGTCTCCGCTTTTAAGCAGACCTTTAAGTACCGTATTGCAGGCGGCTGTGCAGTTTAACATAAATATGATATTTTCCGTATTTTCTACGCCGAAAAGTTTTGCGGCGGCTGTTCTGCATTTATATACTTCTGCAGCGGCTTTTACAGACATTTTGTGACCGCTTCTGCCGGGGTTTCCTCCAAACTCCCTCAAAGCACGGTTAACAGCGTTTATAACGCCCTGCGGTTTAGGGTAAGTTGTTGCGGCGTTATCAAAATATATCAACATTATCACCTCTTAAGGTGCCTTTTATTTTTATACCGTTTTCCTTAAGCAGTTTTACGGCCTTTTCAAAATCATCCGGTACATAAAGCGCGTAGCCGCACCCTCCCAATCTGGAATCGGATATTTTTTCTACACGAGAGCTTATAGCATTGCCCGAAAGCACATCTCTGCCTCTCATTGCGTAAGTAACGGAACCTACTACAATATATTGCTTGCTCACATAATTCACCTTCTTTGTTTTTATACAATACATACTATGCCGTTTTCGAAAAAGCGATATAAATTCCTACCGGAAATTGGAATATGTAATTGGATGCAGCGCGCCAAACAAAGTGAATTCGTACGGGTTTCCCCCTTTGGTGTCCTTTGCCTACTTTCTCACATGGGAAAGTAGGTGCCTGCCCGGCATTAGGGCAAAACCGAGGGTTAAACCAAACTATTAGTTTCCGCCTCATCAGTCGGCTACGCGGACAGCTAAACCCATCGGCAAACAGTTTTCGCCTAAAAACAACTCTTTTATAATATCACGCATAATGCCCTTCACAAGAAAAGTATTTTATTGCGTTTTTTAGTAATAATTCAGCGGTTTTGCCGCACTGTTGCATTATACTTGAATTAATGAAATATAATTGATATAATGATAAAAACACTTTTTGCGGAAAAGAGGTATCGTAATGAAAGAACTTATAAAAATTTTAGATGAAAACACAAACCTTACTTTGGAAGAACTTGCATCATTGACCGGAAAAACGGAAGAACAGGTGAAAGAAGATATTGAAAAGTTGAAAAAGGACGGTCTTATCTGCGGAAACAAAATGCTGATAAACTGGAACAAGGCAAACAGCAGCGATGTTTTTGTTTTGGTAGAGCTGAAAGTCGTTCCGCAAAAAGAAACAGGCTTTGAGAAGATCGCGGAAGAAATTCTTTCCTATAAAGAGGTCAAAAACCTTTATCTTATGGCAGGCGCGTACGATTTCGCAGTGTTTGTTAAGGGAAGCTCAATTCAGGAAGTATCCGCATTTGTAAGCAACCGTCTTGCCACTATGGAATGTGTAACGTCTACCGCAACTCACTTTATATTAACGACTTATAAAGAACTAGGAGTG
This sequence comes from Clostridiales bacterium, assembly GCA_024690965.1. Lineage (GTDB taxonomy): Bacteria > Bacillota > Clostridia > Oscillospirales > Acutalibacteraceae > JAEEHZ01. The sequence continues at coordinate 59,903 of JAILOG010000004.1, read as the reverse complement.
AAAATGACCGACAGTACCTCTTCAGACGGCAGGAGTATGATTTTATGATCGACCACACAAGCTTATTGAATAACAAAATCGTTGGGCTAAAGCCCTCGGGAATACGCCGTTTTTTTGATATAGCCAACGAAATGGACGATGTTATTTCGTTGAGTATCGGCGAACCCGATTTTACGACCCCATGGCACGTACGAGAAGAGGGTATAAGATCTCTGCGTGACGGAAAAACATGGTATACGCCAAACAGCGGCTTTAAGACTTTACGCGGCGAAATATGCAATTATATGAGCCGACGCTTTGGGGTATCTTATAACTCCGATAATGAGGTTTTAGTTACCGTGGGCGGCTCGGAGGCAATAGATTTATGTATGCGCTGTCTCATAAATCCCGGAGACGAGGTTTTGATAGTATCCCCGAGTTTTGTGTGCTATGAGCCGATATGCCTTATGTGCGGTGGAATACCCGTAACCCTGAAAACAAAAGCCGAAAATAATTTTAAGCTTACGCCGCAAGCGCTGCGCGATGCGATAACGGAAAAAACAAAAATGCTTGTTCTCCCTTACCCCAACAACCCCACAGGCGCGATAATGACAAAGCGCGAGCTTGAAGAAATATGCGATATTATAAAAGAACATAACATATTGGTTATGTCGGATGAGATATACGGCGAACTGACCTACACTAAAGAAGGTCACACCTGCCTTTCTTCCATAGACGGTATGAAAGAGAGAAGCATCATCGTAAGCGGCTTTTCCAAAAGCTACGCCATGACAGGCTGGCGCTTGGGATATGCCTTGGGACCTAAAAAAATAATTGAAGCTATGACAAGACTTCATCAATACGCCATTATGTCCGCTCCAACCACTGCTCAATACGCCGCAATAGAAGCCCTGAAAAACGGTGATGAGGATATTCTCAGAATGAGAAAAGAGTATAATCAGCGCCGCAGATATATAATAGACAGCTTCAACAAAATGGGACTTGACTGCTTTGAGGGCTTGGGCGCGTTTTATGTGTTCCCTTGCATAAAAAGCACCGGGCTTTCAAGCGAGGATTTTTGTATGAGACTGTTGCAGTCTAAGCGCGTTGCTGTTGTACCGGGAAACGCATTCGGCGACTGCGGCGAGGGATTTATAAGAGTTTCCTATTCGTATTCATTAGACCACATAAAAGAAGCCGTAAAGCGCATAAACGAGTTTTTGACGGAGATTAAAAAATGAGTAAAACTGTAACCGTAAGCGCGCCCGCAAAAATCAATCTCACTTTAAATATCGGCAGGCTGCGCGAGGATAACTATCACGAAGTAAATATGATAATGCAGGCAATAAGTCTGTGCGATACGATTACCATATCGAAAAACGCGGGCAAAAAAATAAATATATTTTGCGACACAAAGGGTGTTCCCCTTGACAGGGGCAATTTAGTTTATAAGGCGGCTGCGGCTTATTTTAAAGCCTCAAAAGCAGAACCCGAGGGCCTTGATATACATATAGACAAGAATATACCCGTTCAGGCAGGTCTGGCAGGCGGCAGTACAGACTGTGCCGCCGCCCTTTTGGGAATGAACGCTTTGTACGACAATTTACTGACAAAAGATGAGCTTAAAGATATTGGGGGCGCTTTGGGAGCCGATGTCCCGTTTTGCTTTGACGGCGGCACGGCATTGGCAACGGGAAAAGGAACCGATATCGTACACGTGAGCGATATGCCCGAATGTTTTATAGTGCTTATAAAACCCGATCTAAACGTCAGCACAAAGGAAGCGTATCAAAGAGCCGATGAAAGAACAGTATTTAAAGAAAATGCCTCAGTGCCTATGCTGAAAGCGCTCAATAACGGCTCCTATGCGGAAGTAAGCCGCCTGCTTTACAATGATTTTTCCGATATATTAAACATAAAAGAAGTAAAAGAAATCATAACCCTTTTAAATTCACTGGCAGCTGACGGCGCGTGTATGAGCGGAAGCGGACCTTCGGTCTTCGGATTGTTCGGAGATGAAGCATCGGCAAAAGCGGCGGTAACCACGCTAAAAAGCCAATACAATAAAGTTTATTTATGCAAACCCGTTACTCACGGTGTAAAAATAGAAAAAACTGAATAAAACGAAAAATTCAGCCCAGTATGTAATTATATATTTACATACGGAGCTGATTTTTTATGAAAATGATAAAAGCGCTTGCCTGCGGATTAATATTTACTTTGATTTTTCAGTCTATGACTCTATACGCCGATTGTTCGGCGCTCAGAGATAACACGTTCAGGCTGCACATAATCGCGAATTCGGACAACGAATACGACCAGCAAATAAAGCTTGCTTTAAGAGATGCGCTTTTAAAATACACAGGCAATTATTTTTCTTCCGCCGGCACAAAAGGTGATGCTCAGGCAAAAGCCTCAAGCCATTTGTCGGAAATAACCTGTTTTTGTCAAAAATTTTTGCGTACGCAAAATTATAATCGAGGCGTTGCGGTTGCTGTCACAAAAATGTATTTTACAACAAGAGAATACGACAGTTTCACCTTGCCCGCGGGCAAATACGACGCTTTGAGAATAGTAATCGGAACAGGCGCGGGACACAACTGGTGGTGCGTTATGTTTCCGCAGATGTGCCTGCCCTGCGCACAAAAGAAGTCCGTCGAAGTATATACCGAATCTCAGAAAGATTTAATTGAAGGCGGTGTAAAATACGAATATAAATTTATTGTTGCCGAATGGTTTGAAAGCATTGTTAATCTATTCAGTTAAATAATTGTTTTAAAGGCGGCTTATTTTGGGATCGTCTGTTCTGCGCAAAATATAATCAATGCTCACATTATAAAAATCCGCCAAAATCAAAAGTGTCTCAGTGGGAGGAACGCGTTCTCCCGTTTCATATTTAGAAAGAAGAGACTGCTCTATACCCGTTTTCATTTGAAGAGCAATTTGAGTGTAACCTCTGCTTTTACGTAACAAACGCAGGTTATTTTTCATAATCTCCTCTGTTGTAATTATTTCTTATATCATATAATACAGCTTTTGTGTCTTGTGGAATGGCACGATATATTGACTGCCACAGGCAATCCCGCAATATGAGTGGGGTAATACTCAATATTTACGCCCAAGGCAGTTGTGTTTCCGCCGTAGCCGCCGCAACCTATGTTAAGCTTATTAAGCCGCGAAAGTATCTCTTTTTCCAATTGCGCGTACCTTTGGTCTGGGTTAGATTCGTCAAGTGACCTGAATGTTGCCTTTTTGGAAAGCAAGGCTGCCATTTCAAAATCTCCGCCTATTCCCACGCCTACAACAATTGGAGGACACGGATTGGGACCTGCCTCCTTTACGCAGTCGACTATAAAATCACATATTTCATCAACCGAAGCTGTTGGGTTAAACATCTTAATTTTTGACATATTTTCACTGCCGAAGCCTTTTGCCCCCACTGTAAGCTTCAATTTGTCTCCGCTTACGGATTTTATATGAATTATCGCGGGAGTGTTGTCTCCCGTATTTTTTCTGTCAAAAACAGGTTCAGTAACTACTGATTTTCTCAGGCAGCCTTCGGTGTACGCCTGCCTTACGCCTTCGTTTACTGCTTTTTCAAATCCGGGGGCGCATATTTCGTCTCCGTATTCGGCAAAAATCACCGCCATGCCCGTGTCCTGGCAAAGGGCAATTTTGTTTTCAGCCGCTGTTTCTTCGTTTTTTATCAGACAGTTGATAATATACTTTTCAACTTCATTTTCGCTTTCATTTAATGCGGTTTTAATTCTTTTTGAAATATCCTCGCTTAAATTGAAGCTTAGATCAAGATATAGATCTTTTACTGCCTTTGTAATGATTTCTGGCGCTATAACTCTCATTTTATCGCTCTTTCCTGTGAATTTTTTCTGAAAATATTATAAATTATAAAAATAACTATTTCAATATCTATTTTTATGTGTTATTATACTGGTATGATTAGTATATACATTCGGGATTTTATATACGTTCGATTGTATACAAAGGAGTTATGGTATGAGCAAAATACTTATTGTTGATGACGAATACAGGATAAGGGAGATCATCAAAAAATACGCGCTTTTTGAGGGGCATGAGGTTGCAGAGGCAGTAGACGGACTTCAGGCTATATCTTTGTGCCGCGCGGAAAAATTTGATATTATCATTATGGATATCACTATGCCCGATCTTGACGGCTTTGCAGCCTGCAAAGAAATAAGAAAGAGAAGCGATATTCCGATAATCATGCTCTCTGCCAGAGGCGAGGAATACGACAAGCTTCACGGCTTTGAGCTTAATATTGACGACTATGTTGTTAAACCGTTTTCTCCCAAAGAGCTTATGATGCGAATAAACGCTGTTCTTAAACGTTCTTCGGGAGAGCGCAGTGTAAGACGCGATATGTTTGTTTATAAAGGTCTTACAGTAGATTTCAGCGCAAGAGTTGTTACAATAGACGGCAAAAGAATAGATATGACGCCAAAGGAGTACGATCTGTTTTTCTATCTTGTAAACAACAACGGTATTGCTCTTACAAGAGAAAAAATGCTTAACGAAGTTTGGGGCTATAATTTCTTCGGCGACGACAGAACGCTTGATACTCATATTAAGATCCTGCGCAAAAGCTTGGGTGAATACAGCAAATGTATCGTCACCTTAAGAGGTGTTGGCTACCGTTTTGATACACAAGCCGAAGAATAACTTTTTACATAATTATGAGAAGTGTACGATTTAAAGTTTCGGCTATATTTGTCAGTATAGTTTCCGTAATGATAATACTGCTGTGGCTGTTTCAGATAGTTTTCCTTGATGATTTTTATAAGGTAATAAAAACAAATTCCGTGCGCTCATGCGCGTCGAGCATTGCGTCTAACATAGACAACAAAGAATTGAACACTCTCGTTTATGAGATCGCGCAACGGAATTTTGTAAACGTAAGGGTCGTAAAGCATACAAACAACGGGTTTGAGTCGGTAAGTATATCAGAAAGTACGCGCAGCTTGGAATATTGCCTTGCCGACGATCTGCTTGACAAATACTACAACGATGCTCTTAATAATGACGGAACAAATTTAATAAATATAGATAATCAAGATTCCTTCAAATTTGGCAATACCGATAATATCAATTCCGAAAAAACATCCGAAGACTTACAAAACGCTTTTATAGGTCAAACTCCGTCGGACAGTATACCAAAGGCAAAGGGGATTGTTTTCTGCCGTGTTGAAAAATTTAACAACGAAGAATATCTTATACTTATAACATCGGTTATTTCGCCCGTTAACAGTACAATTCAAACATTGTCGGTGCAGCTGCTTATCATAACTTTAATATTTTTAATTTTCGGAACGTTTATCGCGTTTCTTACATCTCAGACGATTTCTCTGCCGATAGAAAATATTAATGACAAGGCAAAAATGCTCGCAAAAGGCGACTTTAAAGTAAGATTTACGGAAAAGGGCTTCAGAGAAATAGAAGAGCTGAGCTCGACGCTCAACTTTGCGGCAGAGGAGCTCGGAAAAGCGGATTCTCTGCAAAATGAGCTTATAGCTAACGTATCTCACGATCTGCGAACACCGCTTACAATGATTTCGGGATACGCGGAAATGATGCGTGATATTCCCGGTGAAAACACAACCGAAAACATTCAGGTAATCGTTGACGAGGCAAACAGACTGAGCCGTCTTGTTACCGATCTGCTTGATATTTCAAAAATGCAAGCTTCCGTAAGCGAGCTGGAATATGAGCAATTTAATATAACAAAAGAGCTTAAAGAAATAGTTCAAAGCTACGCCTCTCTTTCCAAGCAAAGAGGCATTACCGTAAATCTCGAATATGACCGAGAGGTATTTGCGGACGCCGATAAAACAAAGATAAAGCAAGTAATTTATAACCTTATCAACAACGCTGTAAATTACAGCGGAGAAGACAAGACCGTTCTTGTAAAACAAACAACTAAAGAAAAAACAGTAAGAATAGAGATAATCGACCACGGCATAGGCATAAGCAAAGAGGATATAGCAAATATTTGGAACAGATATTACCGTGTGGACAAAAACCACCGTACTGCCATAGTAGGCACAGGGTTGGGACTGTCTATCGTTAAAAGCGTATTGGAGCTGCATAAAACGGAATACGGTGTAGAGTCGGAACTCGGTAAAGGAAGTAATTTTTATTTTGAAATAGAGAGAGTACATAACGACAATACAGAAAGCGGTGAAAACATTGTTGAAAAATAATAAACGAACCACATTGTTTACCTGTATAATTTGTTGTCTTATACTTGTTATTTCATCGGCTTGTTCCGGTGATACGCAGAGCCAACCGTCAGACAGCGAAAACAGCGTGTCGGCTTATGTAAATTCATTGAAAGAAGCAGCGTCCGATGTTGAGTCATCGCAAGCCGAATCTGTTGTCAGCACGGAGATTTCAGATGAGCAGTTGCTTGTCGAGTACATCAATAACAATTCCAAGCTTGCTCGCGTAAATGAAGATATTTGCTCGCCGGATGACAAAAACGCGAAAGGACTTGTAGGCGGATATCTTTGTGATATAGACTCAGACGACACCCCCGAGCTTATAATCTCGCGTTCTCTCGGCGGCAAACATACCGAGCTGTGCGTGGAAATATACGATGTGTCGCAAGGCAAGGTAAAGCTTATGCAAACCGTAACAGACGGTAAAGCAACTTACTCAAACGCTTATGCCAACAACGATGTTTTCTTGACCGAATACAGCGGCGAAAAATTTTTATGTTCAAAGCTTTACCACACGTCCGAAGCCTCGGGAATACCTTCCGAGCAGAGCCTTATAATATACAAGCTTTCAAAAAACGGCGCAAAGAAAGTGTTTAACATGGAGTATAAAGAACCGTCTTATTCAAGCGCGGAGCTTTCCGTAAACAACGAGGTTGTGTTTGTAAGCTCAAATGCAGGCGGATATAAGTATTCTTCTCTCGGTGAAGCGGCAGAAAAAATTAACGAATCGCTTTTAAAATACGGATTAACGGACAAAATATACGAAGAAAAAAGCGGTGAAAAAACCGTTTCACTTACCTTTGAGGGATATACTAAAAAAACCGATGTTTGCAGAATCGGTTATCGCCGAGAAGTGATCTCAGGCTCTTTAACCACCTTGCAGATACAGTACACTACTGCATTTTGCGATGAATTAAACTAAAAAAGGAGAGATTTTTATGAAACGCTCTTTAAAAAATAACGCTGTCGGTGACCTGCTAAAAAGCTATCGCGAAGCGTGCGGGTTTTCGCAACAGCAAGTTGCCGACGCTTTGGGCATAGACAGATCCACATACACATATTATGAGCTTGGCAACACAACTCCCAGCGCGCCTTTTATAATTAAGCTTTCAAAGATATTTAACGTGTCCTACACAAAATTTATGGATCCGTTTTTAAAGTTGGAATCAGAAGCTGTGCTTGGCGATTCGGGTGTGTCTGACAATCTTTTTGACGGAGAACATGATGCGCCTATTGAAGTCCCCGAACCTGTATACAGCCTTTCTAAAGAAGAGCAATCTCTGCTTTGTATGTACAGACTTCTGACCCCCGAGCAAAAGAAAGCGGTAGCGGAAGGCATAAAAAAATTTAACAAAGAAAATAAATAAGAATTACTGCCGTAAAATATTACGGCAGCTCGTTTTTTAAAATACTTTATGAGTTATAATAAAAATATGATTAAAATTGAACTTCCCTTAAAAGATCAAGATATATCCAAGCTTAAATGCGGAGATATTGTGCTTTTATCGGGTGATGTTATTACAGCCAGAGATATGGCGCACAAGAGATTATATGATATGTTACTCAAAGGCGAAAGTTTGCCTTTTAACATAGAAGGTGAGACCGTTTATTATGTAGGCGCCGCACCTGCCCCGGAAGGGTTTGTCTGCGGCTCGGCAGGTCCTACATCCTCAAGGCGTATGGATCCTTTTACCCCTCTGCTTATGAAAAACGGTGTGAAAGCGACCATAGGCAAAGGCAAGCGTTCAAAAGAAGTAAAGCAAGCCATAGCCAAATATAACGGCATTTACTTTTGCACCTTAGGCGGAGCCGGAGCGTTGTTATCTCAATCCATAACGAAAACACAGCTTATCTGCTTTGGAGATTTGGGTACCGAAGCAGTTTATAGGTACACACTGAAGGATTTTCCCTGCATAGCGGGAATTGACTGCAACGGTAACGATATTTTTGAAAAATGAAGGCATTAGTTTTATAGATATAAAAGCAAAACCGCAGTCCAAAGTGGACAGCGGCTTTTTTGTTGTAATTAATGGTACTACGCGAATATTATTATTCGAAAAACTTCAAGAAAGACATTTTTTTCTCCCCGGATTTTCCCGAATAGGGATGTTCCCTGAGCGAGAGGTTCATATGAGTTTTTCCCTTAAGCACTGTGGTTGGGTGCGTAAACTCTCTGAATCCCCATTCACCGTGATAAGCTCCCATTCCCGAATGGCCCGTTCCGTTAAAAGGCGCGCCTTTTACCATCATATGTATGCAAACCTCGTTTATGCAACCGCCGCCGAATTGCTGTGCGGACATAAAGCTTTTCGCCCACTTTTTATCGGAAGTAAACACATACATCGCAAGAGGATGTTCGCGCTCCGCGATAATTTCCGCAAGTTTGTCAATATCATTGTCTTCAAACGGCACTACGGGCAGAATCGGGCAAAACAGCTCTTTTTGTACAATATCCTCGTCGATATCAACAGGATAAATAACTGTTGGTGAAAAGCGGCAGGTACTCTTATTGCCTGTTCCGCCGAATATGATTCTGTCGCTGTATTCCGCGGCAAGCTTTTCGCATTTTTCATACGCGCCTGTTGTAATAAGCTTTGGGTATTCGGGATTATCTTCGGCTTTTTCTCCTATCTGGCGAACAAATTCACGTTTCAATTCACCTAAAAATTCGTCCGCGATTTCTTTTGCTACCGCTACTTGATTTATATTTATACATATCTGCCCTGCGTTGCAGATCTTAAAGAAAGCTATTTTGCGCGCCGCGTCTTTCAGGTCGGCGTCTTTTCTTACAATGCCCCAGTTGCCTGTCTCTCCGCCAAGCTCAAGCGCGACTGGAGTAAGGTTTTTCGCCGCCTCAGATAAAACGTGCTTTGCGACCGACGGTGAACCCGTGTAAAATATCTTGTCAAATCTCTCTGCAAGACACATATCGGCTACATCATGTCCGCCGTCTATAACCGTAATATATTTTTCGGGGAACGTGTCTGAAATAAGCTTTTGCAAAGCCTTTGTGCAAGCCGCGGATTTAGAGCTCGTTTTTATTACTGCGGTATTACCCCCCGCTATACTTGCCGCAAGCACTCCCAATGTCAGAAGTACGGGGAAATTAAACGGGCTGATTATCAAAGATACACCGTAAGGTATTTTGTAAACAGTTGTTGTCATACTTGGAAAGCAAATAAGTCCGCTGTAATGCTTTTCCGGTCTCGCCCACTTTTTAAGACCTTTTATAGTTTCGTTTATCTCGGCAATTACAGGTCCTATGTCGCACAAATATGCTTCCGTGGGGCTTTTTCTCAAATCCTCATACAACGCGTCCAAAAGCATTTGTTTTTGCTCGATTACAGCCTGTTTAAGCTTTTTAAGCTGTGCTATTCTGAATTTAACATCAAGTGTTTCTCCCGTGCGGAAATATTTTCTCTGGCTTTGGACTGTTGAATTTATAATTTCTTTTGTATAGCTCATTTTATCAGCCTTTCTGTACGCAATTTGATTCGTACAAGTCAATCGTGAAAATATTATATCACATTTTTCTGCACATAGATATACTTATTTGCGTTAAATTGATACGATACTTTATTTTAATGCTTGCAAAACCGGAAAACAAAAGGCTCAGGTAATCATATTTGCAAACCGACACAGCAAATAATACACGTAAACCCTGCCATTCAGGTGAAAAGCAGGGTTTATAACACATAATTGAACCGTCCTAAGTGAATTTATCTCTTTTTATAAAGTATAATTTCGGGATCGGCGCCTTCTGCCCCATAAGTGCATATAAGAATAAAATCCGCATTTGCAAGCACGCCGAAACACCGTCCGTTATCAAGCTCGGACTCTAATTGATTGCCCAAATACGTTGTGCCGTCATCAAGGAATTTTACATTTGCGCCACTTGGCAAAGGATATTCAAGGTTTACAAACTTTCCTACAAGGGCATTAAGCTTTTCAAGCTTTGGCATCCCTTTGATATTAAGAGCGTTTATTTCTTTTGTCAGCTGCTTCTTTAGTTCTTCAAATTCACCGCTGTCACTTAATTCTCCATGTTTTTTCCAATAGTCAAGTGTCGGTAAATTCTGCTTTAAATAAGACCGGGCCTGTTCTTCCGAAAAGCTTTCATTTACCATATGTTTTACGCACACATCAATAAGATCATCCATATTGTCGTATGTGTATGTTCCGTCCGCATAACACCATTGGCAATAATCTTCATTGAGTGTTCCGTCTTTGTTTTTGCCGATAATAGAATCGTCCATCGGCATTCCGCAGCACTGACATATCAATTTGCGCGGAGACCCGAGCAAAGTATTGATAGAAACATTGAAGATCTTTGATAATAATTTAAGCGTTTCTGTATTTGGCACCGTTTCTCCGTTTTCCCAGCGCGAAACCGCCTGTCTTGTAACAAAAATCTTTTCCGCAAGCTCCTCCTGAGACAAACCGTTCTTAGTTCTCAGTTCGTATAATACATCTTTTGTGTTCATATAAGCACCTCCCTGTAACATATTATACTTTACAAGCGCTTATAAATCAAGCAACCTGCTGTTGCTGCTTTATATAAAATGATTATTAAAGTCTTTATAAATAGAATGTGTTATTTACAGCGCGGGCTTATTTCAAACAATCCGTGCCTGTTACAGTATGCGTACAGCTTTAATACGCCGTTGATCTTAAATCTTGCTTCGGCATTTTCCTCGGGATACAGCTTAACAAACTGTATTCCGCGCGCCGACACGGCAGCAAAAAAAGAAATGTAATGTTCCTTATTCATGGGATGATCAATGGTTACATAATATTCATCCTCTGCTATCTCTATGTGCATAAAATGGTCCGAATTCACCTGTTCGGCCTCAACAGTCGGCAGTGTTATGCCGCAGCAGCTTATGACCGCTTCACCCGCAGCGCCTATTACATTTCCGCAAACCGGGCAGACATAAAACTTACCTTTTGTCATATTTGATGACAAATTACGGTTGCGGATATCCTCACCCGACAGCAGTTCTATTACGGAAATATCAAGCGCAGTTGAAAGCGGCTCAAGTAAACTTATATCGGGAAAGCCCTGCCCCGTTTCCCATTTGCTTACTGCCTTGCTGCTGACGTAGAGCTTATCTGCAAGCTCTTCCTGCGTCATCTTCTTGTTTTCGCGAAGTTTGCGTATAACAGCGCCTGTAACGTATTTATCCATAGTTTCCGCCTCCTTGTGCTTAAATAATATCATTTACGGCACTCATACGCAACCTACGCTTCGTGGAATCAGCTGGCGCTTACATAAAAGGTGCTGCTTGAAACAAGCTTTCGCCATAACAAAAAACGGCTCCGCAGAGCCGCTTTTTACTATATTTATTATTTTTTTATCCTTTAACTGCGCCGCCCGTTACGCCCTCTACATAATACTTCTGCATATTAAGGAAAAGTATTGTAATGGGTATTGCGACAACAACTGCGCCCGAGCAGAACTGGAAGTAAAATTTCTTAATATTTTTGTCATTAGACATAGTGTACAAGCCGTACGCGACGGTGTAGTTCGGCGTTTTATCGCCCATGATAATTCTAACAAGAATGAAGTCCGCCCACGGTCCGATAAACGATGTAAGAACCGTGTATACGACTATCGGTTTAGACATCGGCAAAATTATCTTCCAGAAAATCTGATTTTTCGTTGCGCCGTCTATGGTCGCCGCTTCGTCAAGCGCGCGCGGAATAGTATCAAAGAAGCCCTTTGAAATGAAATATCCGAGCGACGCACCCGCGGAATAGCATATGATCAGCGCCGCCAATGTTCCCGTTAAGTTAACAAGCTTTAAGAGATAGTAAATAGCTATCATAGTCATAAAGCCGGGGAACATTCCGAGTATCATACCGAAATTCATAAAGAATTTACGAGATTTAAATCTCAAACGGCTGAATGTATACGAAACCATAAGCACCGAAAACGTAGATATGATACATGAGCAAATAGATACAAACAGCGTGTTCAAGAACCATCTGGGATAGTCAAATACGACTTTTTCGGTAAACAAATCTATAAAGTGCTTTAGGGTAAAATTGTGCGGAATGATGTAAGCGACGTAGTTTCCGCCCTCGCCGCGCAAAGACTGCATAACTATCCAAAACAGAGGAAATACCCAAATAGCGCCCATAATGGTAAGGAGGGTGTAAATGATCGTGTCGGCAAGTGATTTTTTGACCTTGTAACTTTTAATCATGAGAACTCCTCCTCGTTTTTAGCAGAATTACTAAAGTTGTAGGTAAGAAGCGATACGCCCGCGCAAACCACAAATACGAGTATTCCGACTGCCGCCGCCAAGTTGTAATTGTTTTTGTTAAGCGACAGCGCGAACAGCCACGTTACAAGCAAGTCGGTATCGCCCGCGTTGTAAAGACTAAGGTTTGTTGGCTGTCCCGCGGTAAGCAGGTATATAACATTAAAGTTATTTATATTTCCTATAAACTGCGTTATAAGATAAGGCGTTGTAACAAACAGCATATAGGGAAGCGTTATTTTAAAGAAGGTGACCACCGGGGTTGCGCCGTCTATTTTTGCGCTCTCATACAGCTCTTCGGGGATATTCATAAGAATACCCGATGTTATGAGTATCGTGTAAGGAATACCTACCCACATATTAACAACGATAACCGTGACTCGCGCTGTAAACGCGTCAGTCAGGAACGGTACCTCGGTCTGTATCCAGCCAAAGGTAGTGAGCATTTCGTTTATAATGCCGTATTTGTTGAGCATTTGGCGCATAAGAAGCAATGTAACAAACTGCGGTACGGCAACAGACAACACAAACATTGTTCTAAAGAAAGATTTAAAACGAATGCCTTTTTTATTTATCATAAGGGCTACTATCATACCCGCGATGTAGTTGGTGAATGTCGCGAATACAGCCCAAATTAATGTCCATTTTGTAAGAGAAACAAAGGTAGCGGCCTTTTTGGCGTTGCCGCCGAAGATATCGTAAAAGTTTTCAAGCCCTACCCATTGGAATGAAAATCCGGGATATTGGTGATTGCTGTCAAAGCTTGTAAAAGCAATCAGTATCATAAATATTAAAGGAATAACTGTGAAAATTCCCACTAAAAGAGACGGGAAAGTAAGCATTGTGCAGTGGAATTTGCTGTCGAGCAATTCTTTAAGCTCAGACATAAAGGTTGCGGGCTTTTTGCCCTCTTTTACTGTCTGCATTACTTTAAACGCAGATTTTGTTGAGATAACATATATCGCCAAAAACGCGACAGTGATAAATATTGTGAGCAATCCGAAAAGCATAATAAGCATAGAGTTGCTCGCTGTTGAAAGAGTAGCGCTCGTTCTGGAAGAACCCGTGTCTACCATTTCTATAATTGATCTGTGAACGGTACCCAATGTAAACATTTCGGAAATATACTGCCAACCGAAGGATACCATATAGAGTATATACGCAGCCTCAGCCAAAAGGAAAAGAATTCCTTTTATTATTTGACCTCTGACTGCATTACCAAAGCCCATTATTATGTAGGACAGCTTTACCGCGAAATCGCCGTCCTTGAATCTTTTGCCGTATTTATAAAGCACATTGCCTATGGCAAAGAAAAACGCAAACAGAACTTTCGGTATGCCGACAAAGAAGGATTTTATCTTAAATAATACCTTTTGAAAAGCATTCATTGATCCGTTATCCATATTTTACTCTCCTTTGTCACTTTTGTAAGAACCCGTGCAGAGCCAAACCCGACTCTGCACGGATGAAATAAGTTAATTAATACCTGTTATCAGATATCGTTTGTTGCCTCAAGGCAATCGTCAAGCTGAGCTTTTATAGCTTCGTCGCTCAGATCTGCTCCTGCTGCGGAGATATACTCACCAAGAGCCTTGTGAGCATTCCAGAAGCCGCCTGCGATAGATGTCTGAGGAATAGAGAATGCGCTCTGCTCGTTAACAGCCTTAAGAACTTCGTTGTTTACAACTGCGTCTGATTTTGCAGCCTCAAGGTTAGAAGGTCCAATAGAAAGCTCTGTTGCTTTCTCTGTCTGGCACTCTGCGCCTGAGAGATACTCTGCAAGAGCGTGAGCTGTTTTCGGGAAAGCTGTGCTGCTCTTAACGCCGAGCATTTTGTAACCGAAGAGGTTGATGATTTGCTTGTCTTCGCCGTTAACACTGATTGTAGGAAGCTTTGCTGCGCCCATGTTGTCGCCGAGAAGATCTTTAATTGCGGCTGCGTCCCATGTGCCGTCGATGATAGCTGCCGCGTCTGTTGTGAAAGCAGATACCGCAACGTCTGTTCCTGCTGCAACGAGTGTGCCGTCCTGGAACAATTTACCGAAAGCCTGAATAGAAGCTACAACAGCGTTTTCGTCTGTTGTGTAGCCGTAAGTTTCTGTGCCGTCTGCATAGTTGTGCTTCATTGTAAGTCCGCCTGTAAAGGAGAAGATACAAGCATAGAAGCCGTTACCTGCGTCAACATAAATCTTTTTGCCTGCTGCTGCGGCAACCTCGCACATTTTGTCGAGGCTTGTAACATCTTCTGCGCCGAGAACGGTCTTGTCATAGAAAATGATGTAAGAGTTGTCGGCTGTGAGAGGATAAGCATAAAGGATATCGTCATAAGTAGCAGCTGCTACAGAGTTAGCGTCGTTAGCTGCCGTAACAGTACCGTAATTTACAACTGCGCCCAAAGAACCTGAGCTAACGAGGTTTTCAAGGTGATCGCTGGGGAATGCAAATATATCGGCAGCTGCCTCTATATCGTTTCTAACCTGAGTTTGAGCTTCGCTCTCTTCGCATTGACCGATTTCTATATCCATTGTGAGGTCGGGATACAAAGCTTTAAATGCTTCTACCTGCTTGCCGAGAAGCTCTTGCTGTGTTGAAGGACCCCATACTTTTAATGTGATGTTGTTTTCGTCGCCGAGATCCCACAAGCCTGTTTCGTCAGCAGATACTGTGCTCTCAACTTTAGAATCGGTTGCTGAATCTGTTTTGGATTCTGTGCCGCCATCACCGCAAGCTGCTAAAGAGGCAATAAGCATCATAGCCGCAAGGATGATAGCTAAAGTTTTCTTTGTCATGATAATGACCCTCTTTCTTAATTTTTTTCAGAGCATGTCGCTCTGACGTAATTAGTTGAGAACATATTCACAAAAAGTGCCGACGCTCTCAACGCAGTTAAATAATACCATACGGCAATCAAAATTTCAAGTATATTTTTATTGATTTATAACATAATTTTTACCTTAATTTTGTAAATGTTGCATTTATATTTAAATTGCTTATGCAATTGTATTCTTTACAGTTAAGGCGTATTTATGTTACAATATAGTAAATTTTCCGTGAGGGGGCAATTTTATGCCTGACAGTAACACTGTTTGCAAAATAAATAAACGCTGCTCAGGGTGTCATTTACAGAATTTAACCTATGCCGAGCAGTTGAAATATA
This sequence comes from Clostridiales bacterium, assembly GCA_024690965.1. Taxonomy (GTDB): domain Bacteria; phylum Bacillota; class Clostridia; order Oscillospirales; family Acutalibacteraceae; genus JAEEHZ01. The sequence goes on along the minus strand of JAILOG010000004.1, from coordinate 44,248 downwards.
AACAATCCGTTGTCAACAAAACCTTTTTGGGAATAATAAAACCCAAAAGAATAATCGGTATGGAAAACCCCGTTAATTACAGAAACAAAGCCACAACCGCATACTCCTTTTCAAGATCGGGTGAAGCCATATCCGGCGTTTATCAGTCAAAAAGCGGAATGGTTATACCCACAGACAAGTGCGCTATAGTTGATGAGGATCTAAACAATATTTCAAACACAATTACAAAACTGTTTGCAAGCTTTAAATTAAAGCCATTTAATTACAAAACAAAAACAGGCTACATAAGAAGCACAACAATAAGAAAAGGCTACAAAACAAATGAAATATCCGTGCTTATAACCGCGGGCAAAAGCGAAAACCGCGTAAAACCCACCTTTATAAACGCGCTTATTAAAGCGCATCCTCAAATTAAGACGGTAGTGCTTAACTGCAACGATAAAGAAAAGCTTCTCCCCGGTGAAAGGATAGAAGTATTGTTGGGAAACGGGAGTATTATCTCAGAGGTCTGCGGATATAAATTCAATGTTCCTGCCGACGCGTTTTTTCAGGTAAATTCATCACAAGCCGAAATACTTTATTCAAAAGCGATAGAATACGCAGAGCTTACCGGCAAAGAAACGGTAATGGACGCCTATTGCGGCAGCGGAATAATCGGGTTATTGGCGGCGCGCTCGGCAAAAAGTGTTGTCGGGGTAGAGAAGAACCCTTATTCTATACAGACCGCCAAAGAAAACGCCAAGCTAAACAATGTAAAAAATATAGAATTCGTTTGTGATGACGCGGGAAAATATGCCTCTGAATCGGCTTGCAAAGGTGTGAAAATTAATACACTTTTTGTAGACCCACCCAGGGCAGGCTGTTCAAAGGAATTCTTGGAGAGCGTATGTGTATTATCTCCCCAAAAAATAGTTTATGTGAGCTGTAATATAGAAACGCTTGCACGTGATATAAGGTACCTGAAACGCAAAGGTTACATTGCAAAAAAGCTTCAGCCTGTGGATATGTTCCCCTTTACAAAAGGGATAGAGGCAGTGGCGCTTGTAGAGGCTATCAGTGTATAAAAGAATCACAGACCTTCGCTCACCCGGGTCTGTGATTTTTTTCGTATTGAGCTGCAAAGCACATTATCGCAAAAGGCGCGCAGGCAAGCGTTCTGAATGTAAAAAAGCTGTGCATATAAGAGTGGTTACTTGCCAGTAAATACCACACAAACGGCATTAATAAAACTGTAAGGCAAACCGCTGAGAATGAACGGTCGTTTGCCGATATTTTTTTCGCCGACTTTTTGTTTTTCAAAGCTTTTACCGCAATATAAGCTATAAATATCAAAGCCAAGACGGTTACCGGCGTATTGAAAAGCTCAATTATATTTCTCCGTAGAGTTTCCGAATATGTTATACTGCTTTCGCTTGTTGTCGCAAATGATGAGCGATATAAAAACTGATTCGCCGCGTTTAAAAGTACATTTTTACCTGTTAAAGCCTGCGCGATAACCCATTTAGAAAACCACATACCCAAATATCCGAACGCAAAGCAAGAAAACATTTGAAAAAGCTTCATCAGAGCACACCTTATGCCGTCATACTTTATGATCAGAAAATAGACTACGCACGGAAAGGCAAATGCCGATAAGGGATAAGTCAGAAAATCAAAATATACCACCGCCGCTCCAATAAGCGTAAATATCGCGGATAAATACATATTATCTTTCAGCTTATCGCCCAAGCGCAAAACAATTATAATGCCGACAGACATTACGCAAAACACGGTAAAATATTGCATACAAATTGCCGTCGCAACGGGCATCAAAAAGCAAAGGCTGAAAATATAAGGCAGAATTATGTGTTTTAAGTCTTTTCGGTACATAAAAACGCATACCGTTACTGTTAAAATTATATAGATTATTGAATTGAATATCCTTACACCACCGTAATCCGTAATGCAAAGCAAAGGCTTTAGCACCGCAACATAACCGTGCCAATATCGCGCATAGCCTGTTTTCTGCATTTGCTCTGTTCCATATTCGGCAAGCTGTGAGAGCGATTGAACATCGTTTTTTCCTTTGGCGGTATAACGGTAATTCATCATCGCCCTTTCGATTATGCTTTCATCCCCGCTGTACGCGGCAATTTTCAGCATTATGGCGTCTGTTTTGTTGTCAAGCCGGCTTGAAGCGTATTTTGTAAGTGTGGGTCTTGCGCCTTCTTTTTCAAGAATACCGGCAGAGGATATAAGGTTGTCTTTTGTATTTTCATACGGTATCAAATATGCCGCGGTGATAAGACCAAACCCCACACAAATACATATTGCAAGCGTTATAACTGAAGTAAGGCAAATTTTCATAAAAATTTTCATAACATTCTTCCAGATACAAATTCAGGCATACCACGCTTTTTCATAAGCACAGTATGCCGTATTTTTTCAGCAATGAAGCTCCTGTTTTGCTATCCACTTAGAGCCGTCGGGTTTTATAACGAGTGTGTTTATAGGCGTTCCAACAGATTCCACAACACTTTGAAAATGCATCGTGTCGATAGTTGTTTTTATTGCGTAGTTGCAAAAATCGACTGCGTCCTGAAGCGTAAAGAAGTTCCACGCGATATCCGAGTGAGGCAGATCCTGATACTGCCCGTTTGGGTCTTTTACCGCAACAGGCTGCAAAAGTCTTGTCAAAGTCAGGCTTTCGCCGTCCCATGTCGCGCCCTGGCTTTCTGTTTTCAGCCTTTCGATGTGATTATCCTTTATTCTCACCTTATAAATCCTTTGAACCATATTGCGCCCGTCCTTATGATAACCCGCAACGGTAAATATGGCGTTCGGCTTTGGCTCGAATGAGTTGAAATAATTGATAAGCCTTTGCGGGATATCGTCTATATCAACGCCTTCGTCTACACGCTCGCGTATAAAGCTTTCAACATAACCTGTTATGGGCTTGCCTTTTACCGAAGCCTCTCCGCAAACGGATATGCCGTTATTGTTAGGGCAAAGAAACGTTTTTATTGTTGAATTGTTTGAATGAACGCCGAGCTTGTGAACCACCGTGTTAGTCTTTGTGTTTTTCTCCATAATGTTATATGTGCATCGGCTGTCGCTCGCCATTACGATGCCCTCGTTTACAAATACGGTAACAATAAGTGACATATTATTTCTCCCTTAAAAAGCTTATAAAATTATCTATAACATAGTCCACTTCTATATCTGATATACAGGTGTTCAGCGGAAGTGTAATCTCGTTTTTATACATATTAAAGGAATTTGGATAATCCTTTATATCAAAGCCCAAATTTTTGTAAGCTGTCATCATTGGCAGTGGCTTAAAATGCACATTACACGATATGCCCGCGTTAGCCATTTTTTCCATAAGGTTGTTACGGAAGGTTATATCCTTATCAGTAAGTCTTACCATAAACAAGTGGCAATTAGACTTATTGCCCTTGGTTAAATGGGGCAAAACTTGGATACCCTGCATTTTCAGCGCTTTACTGTATTTATTAAACAAATACCTTCTGCGCTGTAATATGCTGTCGTAGCGTTTGAGCTGGGTGAGTCCCATAGCCGCCATAATATCTGTCATATTGCACTTGTAATCCGGGCTTACTATATCGTATTCCCAAGATCCGCAAAGATTTTTTGTTAGCGCGTCTTTAGTCTGCCCATGCAACGAAAGGTTCATAAATGCGGTGTAAATAGTATTGCTGTCGTAATTATCTATCTCGCGCCACGTTACCGCGCCACCCTCTGCCGTAGTCAGATTTTTAACCGCGTGGAACGAAAAGCAGGTAAAGTCAGCCAAACTTCCGCATCTTTTGCCGTTCTTTTCTGAGCCGAAGGCGTGTGCCGAATCGGAAACAACAATTATTCTGTTAAAAGCCTTTTGTATTTTACTGTTTGGCTTAAAGAGCCTTTTCTTTCGCTCTACTATCTCAAATATCTTGTCGTAATCGCACATTATTCCCGCAAGGTCAACCGGTATTATAACTTTTGTTTTTTCGGTGATGGCAGCCTCAAGCTTTTCGTAATCCATAAAAAACGAATTCTTCGCCGTGTCTACCAAAACTATTTTCGCGCCGACATGATGAATTACACTCGCGGAAGCAGTGTATGTATAAGCGCAGGTTATTACCTCGTCTCCGGGTCCTACGCCGAGCATTCTCAAACAAAGCTCCATACACGCAGTTGCTGAGCTTAAGCAAGCCGCTTTCTTTGTTCCGCAGTATTCGGCTATTTCGCGTTCAAACCTTTTCGTTAAAGGACCTGTCGTTATCCAACCGGATTTTAAACAACGGGTTACTGCTTCTATTTCTTCTTCACCTATATCGGGCGGTGAAAACGGTACATTCAAAAAAATCACTTCCAAAAGAAAACAAATTCGGAATAAACAAACTTTTTAGAAGTGAATTATACCACATAACCTGTAATTTGGCAAGTTTTATATTTATCATTTCTCACCGCAGGGAACTCTTATTTTCGGTCGACTTTCTTTTTCATTCCAATCGGCGCAATTATACTGATTTGTGTTTGTTATGTAAACGGTAATGTCCGAATTTTAATACAGCAATAATTTGTGAAAATCAATATTTTAAACTTTCCAATATTTATTATCAAGGCTGCGGTAACGGATAGCTTCCGTTATGTGTTGCGGCTGAATTACTTCACAACGGTCCATATCTGCAATGGTGCGCGCAACTTTAAGTATTTTATCGTACGCTCTTGCGGAAAGACCTATGTTGTCAAACGCGTTTTTCATTATGGTAACTGCGCTGCTGTCTAATTTACAGTATTTTTCCATCATTCCCGGTGTAAGCTTTGCGTTGCAGGTTATATCGCTTTCTTTATAGCGCTCTTGTTGTAATTTACGGGTTTCGTTTACACGTTTGCGTATTTCCGAGGACTTTTCGCTCGGCAAATCGTTGCTTATATCTTCAAATTTAACAGCGGGAACTTCAATATGTATATCGAATCTGTCAAGAAGAGGTCCCGAAATACGTGATAAATATTTCGCAACCGCAGATGGCGAGCATACACACTTACGCGCGCTGTTGCCAAAGTAGCCGCATGGGCATGGATTCATAGCTCCTATGAGTATAATAGAGCAAGGGTAAGACAGCGAGGCGGTAACTCTTGATATGGTAACTACGCCGTCCTCAAGGGGTTGTCTTAATGCCTCCATCGTGCTTCGTGGAAATTCGGGGAGTTCATCGAGAAATAGTACGCCGTTGTGCGCAAGGCTTATTTCCCCCGGGTGGGGGATTGTTCCGCCGCCTGTAAGCCCCGCAGGAGAAATTGTGTGGTGAGGCGACCTGAAGGGCCTTTCCCCAACAAGCGAATGACCGCTTGAAATATTGCCCGCGACAGAGTGTATCTTCGTTGTTTCTATCGTTTCGTCAAATGTCATTTCGGGAAGTATTGACGGTACTCTTTTCGCGAGCATACTTTTGCCCGAGCCGGGAGGACCTATAAGAAGTATATTGTGACCGCCTGCCGCCGCTATCTCTAAAGCACGCTTAGCCTCAAACTGTCCCTTTACCTGACAAAAATCGGGATATATCGTATGCTCCGGCACTGCAGGAGGAGTGTATTTTGCGGGCGAAAGCTTTTTAACTCCCGTAAGGTGAGAACACAGCTCATATACATTCTTTACACCGTAAACGTTTATCCCTTCAATTGCTGCGGCTTCGCTGCAATTGTCATATGGCACAAATATATTTTTAAAGCATGCGTTTTTCGCCTCTATCGTCATAGGCAAAACTCCGTTAATGCTTCTTACGTCTCCCGATAAAGACAACTCGCCTATAAATGCGCTGTCGTCGTAATCGCCGCTTAACTGACCCGTCGCAGAAAGCAGGGAGATAAGTATCGGCAGGTCGTAAATGGGGCCTTCTTTTCGAATGTCCGCGGGGGCTAAATTAACAATTATACGCGCTACGGGAAATGTAAAGCCGCAATTTGTTATAGCCGCACGAACACGGTCGCGAGATTCTTTTACCGCGGCATCTGGCAAGCCCACAACTCCGAAATACGGCAGACCGCGTTCTATATTGGCTTCAACCTGCACTTTGAACGCGTCAAGCCCGAATATCCCCATGCTGTTGCTCGAGTAAACCATCAATATCACCTCAATCCGCGAAATATTATATTACTTCTAACATAATATTACAATATTTAAAAGCAAAAATCCGCCGATCATATAAACCGGCGGTAATATTTATTCTGATTTTCATTTCTTTGCTGCAAGCGCTCCTATGTCTATGTGATACACGTTATTACTAACCTTTTCGTTTAAGAACAAACCTGCCAGCATAGAAAAGCCTTCGGTTGTGTCGCTTACATAAAACTCTGTTGAACCTTTGCTTGCCTTGTTGTTAAGCATATCATTTTTTGCCAAATGTTCGGCACAGTATTCGGCGGTTGCGCAACCCGAGTCTATAAGCGTCACGTTATCTCCCATATAATCCTTTATTATATGTTTTATAATGGGGTAATGAGTACAACCGAGTATAAGTGTATCTGCGCCCGACAGCCTGATGTTTTTCAAATAATGCTTTACAGTAAGACGTGTAATTCGATTATTTTTGTCAACAAAACCGTTTTCCACAAGGGGAACAAACAGCGGACAATCCTGAGTAATGATCTTTATTTCAGGGTCTATGCTCATTATTTCACGCTCATAGCTTCCGCTTTTTATTGTTGCGGTAGTGCCTATTACGGCAATTTTGCCGTTTTTTGTGGCGTTTACCGCGGCTTTGGCGGTAGGCTCAAGCACGCCCGTGTAAAAAACATCAAGCGAATCCCCAAGTGAAGTCGCCACTGAGCTTACGGTGCCGCAAGCGGCTATAATAGCTTTTACGTTTTTTGATATCAAAAAATCCGCGTCTTGACGGGCGTATTTATTGATAGTTTGGTTACTGCGGTTGCCGTATGGCACTCTGCCGGTGTCGCCGAAATAGATTATATCCTCATTCGGCAAAAGCTTTCTAAGCTCCTTTACACAGGTGAGTCCGCCCACGCCCGAATCAAACACGCCTATAGGTCTGTTTTGCATACGCAAATCTTCCTTTACAGGTAGCATTATCTTATGTTGCCCACTGTGCGGGGGAACAGTATAACGTCTCTTATATTGCTTATTCCCGTAACATACATTATCATACGCTCAAGGCCCAAGCCGAATCCGCTGTGCGGAACGGAGCCGAATTTTCTCAAATCAACGTAGTCGTTATATTCGTCCATTGTCATACCGCGCTTTTGCATGGCGTCAAGCAGTTTGTCAAGGTCGGCTTCTCTTTCACTGCAGCCGATTATCTCACCCACTCCGGGTACGAGCAAATCAGTCGCGGCAACCGTTTTGCCATCGGGGTTTTGCTTCATATAGAAGGATTTTATATCCTTAGGATAATTGATAACAAATACGGGTTTTTTAAATACTTCGTCTGTTATATATTTCTCGTGCTCGGTTTGCAGGTCGCAGCCCCACTCAACGGGATATACAAAGTCTGCGTCCGCGTTTTGCAAAATTTCTATCGCTTTAGTATATTCAAGTATTTCAAAATTGCTATTCATAACGTGAGTAAGCTTGTCGCGCAAGCCCTGCTCAAAATGCTTTTCAAAAAAGTCTATTTCACTTGAGCAGCGGTCAAGAACTTCTTTTATGATATGCTTTATCATATCTTCGGCTATCTCGATAATATCGGGAAGCTCCGCGAATGCGACCTCGGGCTCAACGTGCCAAAATTCGGCAACGTGGCGGGGCGTGTTGCTGTTTTCGGCACGGAAAGACGGACCGAATGTGTAGATTTTGCCAAACGCCATTGCCGCCATTTCGCCTTCCAGCTGTCCGGAAACGGAAAGACCCGCTTTCTTGCCGAAGAAGTCGTTTTCGTAGTACTCTTGCTCGTTCTTGTATTTGTCAGAGTAGCCTATTGTTGTTACCTTAAACATTTCGCCCGCGCCCTCACAGTCGCTGCCTGTGAGTATCGGTGTGTGAACATATACAAAATGCCTTGACTGGAAGAAGTTGTGTATCGCGTCGGACACAACGCTTCTTACTCTGAAAACAGCGTTAAATGTGTTTGTTCTTACCCTAAGGTGCGGCATGGTTCTCAAAAACTCAAGTGTATGACGCTTTTTTTGGAGAGGATAATCAAGCGGACATTCCCCAAGTACCGTTATCTCGGAAGCGTTTATTTCAACGCTGTCGCCTTTGAACGCCTTAACTACTGTACCTGTTATCTTAAGGCTTGTTCCCAAACGCATGAAATCGGATGTATCGCTTATTATGTTTTTGTCAATTACAACCTGCATATGCGAAAGAGACGTTCCGTCATTTATCTCTAAAAAAGCCATATTTTTGGAATCTCTTGATGTCCTTACCCAACCGCATATCGTAACGGCTTTTTCTATATAATCCGCGTTACCGATTATATCTATAATGTCTGTATGTTTCATAATTGATCTCCGTTTCTTATCAATATTATTACCATTATAGCCATTTGTATAAAAAAGTAAAGTGTTTTGATAAAATAGTTTGCTTATTACGTATTGTTCATGATTAACGCTTTGGCACACAGCTTTTGCAATTGCTCCAAAGTTTCTGCTCTGCCTGCTTCATCTCTCAGTGCGGCGGCGCCGTCAAAGCCCTTAAAATACCACGCGGCGTGTTTGCGCATTTCTCTTATCGCTACGCGTTCTCCTTTATATTCTACTGCAAGCTCTGCCTGTTTGAGCAAAGCCGAAACTTTTTCTGTAACAGATGCTTTCGGCAATTGCCTTAAATCATTGAACCATGCGTTTATTTCAGCGAATATCATAGGGTTTCCCAAAGCTCCGCGCCCTATCATAACAAGGTCGCAGCCTGTTTTATCTATCATTCTTTCGGCGTCTTCGGCGCACGTTATATCTCCGTTTCCTATCACGGGTATATCAAGGTTTTGCTTTAACAGCTTGATTATATCCCAGTCCGCGTGGGGTTTATACATATCCTCACGTGTCCTGCCGTGTATAGTTACGGCTTTCGCTCCGTTCAGCTGACAGATTTGCGCAACTTCAAGAGCGTTTATACTTTCGCTGTTCCAGCCTTTTCTTATCTTCACCGTGACGGGAACATCAACTGACTTTGATACGGCATTTACTATTTCACCGCACAATTTTGGACTTTTCATAAGCGCGCTTCCGCAACCGTTGTTTACGATCTTAGGCGCGGGACAGCCCATATTTATGTCAACTGTATCCGCGCCTGCTTTAACGGCTTCTTTTGCGCTTTGCGCCATAACCTCAGGCTCGTTGCCGAATATCTGCACGGCGCAGGGGTGCTCTCTTTGCGATACCTGCATAAGCGACTGCGTTTTTTTGTTTGAGTATTCAATTCCTTTTGAGCTTACCATTTCACTCACAACATAAGATGCGCCGAAATCTTTGCAAAGCTCACGAAACGCACGGTCCGCAACGCCTGCCATGGGCGCAAGAGCTGTGTAGCCCTTTATTTCAACATTGCCTATTTTCATAACAATAACCTCATACGGGACTTTTTCGGGCAGAATTATAGCACATTCGGCTTGGTTTATCAACAAAAAGTTATTGTTTTGCGCTATAAAACTACCTCTCGAGTAAATATTTAACAAAAAAATAAATAAATGACAAAAAAGTCTTGATTTTTATAAAAAATGGGTTAAAATATTAATTAGCACTCGGGTATCGTGAGTGCTAATTGAAATAATATTCAAACGGGAGGAATATATAATGAATATCAAACCATTACTCGACAGAGTTGTACTTAAAGCAGAAGAAGCCGAGGAGAAGACCTCGGGAGGTATTTTTCTTTCATCAGGCTCACAGGAAAAACCTCAGTTTTCCGTTGTTGTAGCGGTAGGCCCCGGCGGCGTTGTAGACGGAAAAGAAGTTAAAATGTATGTTAAAGAAGGCGACAAGGTCATCACCGGAAAATTCAGCGGAACAGAAGTAAAGCTTGACGGTGAAGAATATACAATAGTTCGCCAATCAGATATATTGGCAGTAGTTGAATAATCTAATTTAAGGAAGAAGGTTTTTATTATGGCAAAACAAATTATTTACGGCGAGGACGCGAGAAAGGCACTGCTCAGCGGAATAGACCAACTGGCAGATACGGTTAAGATAACGCTGGGACCAAAAGGCAGAAACGTTGTTCTCGATAAAAAATTCGGCGCTCCGCTTATCACAAACGACGGCGTTACAATAGCAAAAGAAATAGAGCTTGACGATCCTTTTGAGAATATGGGCGCACAGCTTGTAAAAGAAGTTTCAACAAAGACAAACGACGTTGCGGGCGACGGTACAACAACAGCCACATTGCTTGCCCAGGCGATAATTCGCGAGGGTATGAAAAACGTAACCGCAGGAGCAAACCCGATGATACTTAAAAAGGGTATTCAAAAGGCTGTGGATATAACTGTTGATGAGCTTAAAAAGCATTCTAAGGAAATAAACGGACTTGACGATGTTGCAAGAGTAGGCACTATATCATCTGCCGATGAAGCAATAGGCAAATATATTTCCGACGCTATGTCTGAGGTAGGCAAAGACGGTATTATAACCGTTGAAGATTCAAAAACCGCCGAAACAAAGTGTGAAGTTGTTAAAGGTATGATGTTCGACCGCGGATATATTACTCCTTATATGGCAACCGATACAGATAAAATGGTTGCCGTTATAGATGACGCGTATATCCTCATAACAGACAAAAAGATATCAAACACACAAGAGATACTTCCTTTGTTGGAGCAAATAGTACAGTCGGGCAAAAAGCTTGTTATAATCGCGGAGGATGTAGAGGGCGAAGCGCTCACTACTATCATATTGAACAAACTTCGTCAAACCTTTACCTGCGTTGCCGTTAAGGCGCCGGGATTCGGCGACAGAAGAAAAGAAATGCTTCAGGATATCGCGATACTCACAGGCGGCACCGTTATAAGCTCAGAGGTTGGTCTTGAATTAAAGGATACCGATATATCCATGCTCGGCAGAGCAAGACAGGTTAAGGTGGACAAAGAGAGCACACTTATAGTAGACGGAGCAGGCGCGCCCGAAGAGAGAGAAGCAAGAATAAATCAAATACGCAAGCAGATAGAGGTAACAACATCTGATTTTGACAGAGAAAAATTACAGGAAAGACTTGCAAAGCTTGTCGGCGGCGTTGCCGTAATTAAAGTAGGCGCGGCTACCGAAGTAGAAATGAAAGAGAAAAAGCTCCGTATAGAGGACGCTTTGGCGGCAACAAAAGCAGCTATTGAAGAAGGCATAGTGGCAGGCGGCGGAATTGCGCTTATAAACGCGGCTCCCGAACTGGAAAAAGCTGTTGCATCAGCTGAGGGCGACGAAAAAACAGGTATGGCTATAATCCTTAAGGCATTGGAAGAGCCGCTCCGTCAAATTGCCGCAAACGCAGGACTTGAGGGCAGTGTGATAGTATCTAACGTAAAATCTTCAAACAAGCTTGGATACGGCTTTAACGCCCTTACGGAACAATACGGCGATATGATGGAAGCAGGAATAATAGACCCCACAAAGGTAACAAGAAGCGCGCTTCAGAATGCAGCTTCCGTTGCGGCTATGGTATTGACAACAGAGTCGCTTGTTACAGACATTAAAGAGCCTGCTCCTCAAATGCCGGCGGCACCCGATATGGGCGGAATGTATTGATTTACGTAAAATAATAAATCACCGTGTACCGAAGTCTTTTCGGCATACGGTGATTTTTTCTGTATACTTTTATATAACCAATATAAACAGCGTTTTGTTTAATACTTTGGTTTGTATTTACCTTCCGTAATCTTCTCGTCGCACAGCAGGTCAAGCAAATCTATTTGTCCGTCTTTGTTTACATCCGCTGCGAACGACTGCGCCGATGAAAATACGCGATTTCCCACAAGAGCGTCGCAGAAGTTGTTTATATCTTTGGAGTTTATATTTCCTTCTCCCGTTATATCGCCCGTGAGCACAACGCTGTATTTATCTCCGGAGGCGCTGTTTGTGATTGTTGCGCCCGTGCCTAATTTACCCGATGTTATCGAAACGCCGCTGTAGTTTTCAAAAGCGACGTTATTATCTTCAAAAATATCCGATTTAAGCAACTTTGCGACAGTAGTTCCTTGAGTTATGTAAATAACGGAGCAATCCGTATCCGCAGTTTTTTCCGTAATATAAGACGATGTGTTGGCTTTTGTGCTTTTGCCGCTTTTGTCTGAGTCTTTGGCTTTTGGGGAGTTTTTGTTTTCGGAAGCCGAGGGAGAAGGACTATCGTTTTCGCTTTTGTCGGTAAGGAGAAAAATACACAGCTTTCCGCCCGAATCGGCAAGCACTGCCGCGGTATTGTTGCACACGGCGCAATCAAGCGCGTTACCGTTTACGGGGTATTCTTTTACGCAGTTGAGTAATGCGTCGTATTTAACCACGGTACTTCCTACGGTGATGTAAAAATAATTGTTGCAATAACAGCCCTGAGATTCATAAGAGAATTTACCGAGAGAACCCAGATAACCTCCGTATACGTCTACTATATACTGTCCGTTGCACAAAATATAATTATCAGACAAAAAATACAGACGCGTTATGTTTTCACCCAAAGTTGCCGCAAGAGAAAACTCGGTAGCATCGGCGGATTTTACATATACTTTGTTTTGGCTTGCCAAAGCAACAAAGCTTAATGAATCATTATTTGTAATGCAGTCAATATTTTTTGTGCCTATATGATATGTCGAAACTCTTTCACTTGTTGCGGATACAGATTTTATATCGCCTCCGTATCCGTAATCTACCGCGTATATATTCAGGTGAGAGTCCGCCGCCGCGCTGTTTAATGAAAAGGATGAAGAATGTTTTGTGTATTGCAGATACATTGACGACATACTGTCGCCTTTGAATACCATAAAATCATTAGTGCTGGGAGTATCGTAAGACATTCCGTGACAAACGGCATAAAAGTCTCCGCTTAACTGAAAGCAGGTAAGAATTTGCGAATCGTATGTTACAAAATCGGAAGATTGAATATTTTTCAAATTTTCGCTGTAAACTGTGCCCACGGCGCTGTTCGTGCCATAGTGCAATGAATAAAAGTAGTTGCCTTTGCAAAACAATTTGTGAGAAGTATAGTCGCCGGAGTAGTAGCCTATATCTGCGCCGGATGCCGATGATATTGTCATTGTAATCATAACTAATGATATAATGAGCATCAATGACGCTTTTATTTTGCGCGACAAAACCAATCATCTCCAATAAATAATCCGCCATATTTTAGCATAAATACTCAATCTGTGTCAATTATTTTTCTGAATGAGAAAAATAATCACAAATGTTTCAAAAACCAAAATTAAGTTCAAAAAAATTCATAACAAAAAGTGACAAATGCATTGAAAACGCGCATGAATGTTGATATACTATAGAATGTGTATTTATTAGGTGTATAAAGAACTATGAAAGGGCATAGAAATGCTTAAGCTGTGTATTTTTGATTTAGACGGAACAACCGCCGACACAATAGAAGATTTATCCCACGCAGCCGATTATGCGTTAAGAAAAAAAGGCTTGCCTACGCACACATTAGATGAATATAAATACTTTGTGGGAAACGGCATACCAAAGCTTATAAGCCGCGCCGCGAAAACAGAAGATAAAGCCGTTTTACAAGAACTTTTGCGTGACTTTAAAGATTATTACGCAAAGCACCTTACCGATAAAACAAAGCCATATTCGGGAATAGATGAAATGTTTAAAACACTTACAAATAAGGGTGTACAGTTGGCCGTTTATTCAAACAAAGCAGATGAATACGTTGGTATAATACTTAAAAAGCTTTTTTCCGATGTTAGCTTTTTGTGGTATGCGGGCAACAGAGAAGGCTACAGCCCAAAGCCGGATGTTGAGCTTATGGAACGCTATCTTAAAAGGTATAATATAAAGCCTGAAGAATGTTTGTTTATAGGTGACAGTAATGTCGATATACAAACCGCGAAGAACGCGAAAATGAGATCCTGCGGTGTGCTGTGGGGCTTCAGAACAAGAGAAGAGCTGGAAAACGAGGGCGCGGATTTTATCGCCGCGGAGCCGGAAGATATTGTAAAAATCGCGGACAGGCTGTAAGACACAATAAGCGTTGGGGAGGGCGGCAAATATGACAGATAACAAAATAAAGGTACTTGCCGTAGTGGGACCCACTGCTTCGGGAAAAACGGCGTTGGCGGTACAGCTTGCAAAAAAATTCAACGGAGAGATAGTATCCGCCGACTCAATGCAGATCTATAAAGAGATGAACATAGCGAGCGCAAAGCCCACAAAAGAAGAAATGCAGGGTATACCTCATTATATGATAGATTATTTACCGCCCCAAAATCAAAGCAGTGTTTCGGATTATGTGCAGATGGCTCATAAGATAATAAAAACCATAAACGACAATAAAAAACTTCCTATCGTAGCAGGAGGAACGGGGCTGTATATAGACTCTTTACTTAACAATTTAAGCTTTGCAAAAGAAGAAGGCAATCAAATAATTCGCGAAAAACTAAATGAAAGACTTAATAATGAGGGGATACAACAGCTATACGATGAACTGAAAACAATTGACCCCGAAGCCGCAGCCAACATACATATAAACAATACAAAGCGTGTATTAAGAGCGCTTGAAATATATTATTCCACAGGCAAAACAATGACGCGGCAAAAGATAGATTCACGCGCTGTGCCTTCGCCCTACGATACGGTTTATATTGGACTTAAGTGCGCCGACAGAGAGAATCTGTATAACAGAATAAATAAGCGTGTAGATAATATGCTGGAGCAGGGGCTTTTGAATGAAGCTAAAGAAATGCTCGGCAAAGACCTGAGCGCAACGGCGGGTGCGGCTATAGGCTACAAAGAGCTTAAGCCTTATTTTGACGGTGCGATCTCATTAAATGAGGCTGTAGAAAACCTGAAAAGAGAAACAAGACGCTACGCAAAAAGACAGCTTACGTGGTTTATGCGTAACGGTAAAATCAATTGGATAGATATAGACCTGCTCGACTTTGATATTTCAAAGGTGTTGCGCAGGGCAGTGGAAATATGCGAAAGGGGCGGTATATACGGTAACTAAAATTATAAAAAGACTCGGAATTGCATTGCTTTTTATGCTTATTGTTTTCTATATTGTATACGCTATGCTGTCGGCTCATTTCTCTATGATAGTAACGGAAAAAGTGTATTCGTCGCGTGTCGCTGAGTCGATAGACGCGTCTTGTCTTGTTTTAAGGCAAGAGCAGCCGATTGCTTCATCCGACAGCGGTTTTGTATCGTATACGGTAAACGACGGAGAAAAAGTAAACAGCACCTCTGTTGTGGCAAAGGTGTTCTCTTCACAAACGGCAACCACCACGGGACTTGAGAGCGAACGTGAAAAAAATGAGCTAGCGAGCCTTAAAAAGCTGAACGACGGACTAAAAAGAATATCCGTGGGAATAAATGTTGTTGAAAGCCAGATAACTACGTCTCTGTGCAATTATAATACCGCTGTTATAAACGGTGATTATTCGGAGCTTTTCGATTTGAGAAACAACATTATGTATTATATCAACGAGCGAAAATACCTAACCGGAGAAGTCAAAAATTTCGACGACAGAGTAAATTACCTGAAAGACAAACTTTCTTCTTATTCATCGGGCGCAGCAGGCAACTATGCGGAAATCCCGGTGGGTAAATCGGGTATTTTTTCGTCTTATTGCGACGGCTATGAGGACTGCTTCGATTATAAAAGCATAGAAAAAATGACGATAGACGATTATCAAACCATAAGCAAAAAAACTGTGGCAAAAAATACAATAGGCAAGGTAATAACGGAGTTTGAATGGTATGTGGTATGTCCCGTAACATCGCAGGAGGCTTTAAGGCTGAATTCTTCAAGCGGAAAGGTTTATATAACATTTACTTCTTCTTCGTTTGATAAGGTGCCTGCGCAGCTTGTAAAGATAAATCAGAAAAACAAAAATACAAACGGCTTGGCTGTATTCAAATGCAGCGAGATAAATTCTCACCTTGTAAACTTGAGGAACGAAGATATAAGAATAGATATAAATTATTACGAGGGCTTAAGAATACCCAAAAAGGCGATCCGCACCGCGGAGGTAGAGGTAAAAACCACAGACTCCGAAGGCAACGAATACAAGAAGATGCAAAAGGTTCAGGGCGTGTATATAAAATACGCGAAAGAGCTTATGTTCAGAGAAATATCTATTATATACTCATCGTCAAACTATGTTATTTGTGACGCAAACCCCGAGCAAATCTTGACAGAATATGGTACAATCAGATTGTATGACGATGTTGTAACACAGGGGGCAGATTTGTATGACGGTAAGATCGTCAACTGAGTTTAATTTAAAGGATATAGAATATAACTATAAGCTCATTAATGAAAAAGTAAGCGCCTCCTGCCAAAAGGTCGGAAAATCACGTGAGGAAATAATGTTTTTATCGGCTGTTAAAACGGTTCCGTGTGATATAATTAATTACGCGATTTCATTGGGCCTTAAATATATAGGCGAAAACAAGGTTCAGGAGCTTTTGCAGAAATATGATGAATATGACCTGAAAAACGCGGAACTTCAGTTTATAGGCCATCTGCAAACAAATAAAGTAAAGCAGATAATAGATAAAGTTACCCTGATACAGTCTGTTGACAGCATTAGGCTTGCCGGTGAAATATCCAAACGGGCAGAAGAGCTTAACAAAAGTGTAGATGTGCTCATAGAGGTGAATGCCGCGGGCGAGCAAAGCAAATGGGGCGTAGATACGGAAAGGCTTTATGATTTCATTGATGAAGCAAGACAGTTTAAGGGAATAAACATAAAAGGTCTTATGACAATACCGCCCATTTGCGAGAATCAGGACGAAAACAGAAAATATTTTTCAAAGATTTATAAGATGTTTATTGACATTCAGTCCAAAAAAATGGATAATGTAGATATGCGTATACTGTCGATGGGTATGTCCGATGATTATACCGCGGCGATAGAGGAAGGCGCCAACATGGTAAGAATAGGCTCGGCGCTTTTCGGAAAAAGAGTATATTATTGATTACGGAGGGTATATATAATGGCTAATTTTGTAAACAAGATCAAGAGAATGGGTTTTTTCCCCCAGGCGGACGAAAACGCCGACTACGACGATTTTGATACCGATTTTGAGGAAGAATCTTACGACAGAGATTATTCTGCATTTACCGAAAGCAGAACTTCGTCCTCACATTCATCAAGGGTATCTTCAATAAGCGGACAGGAGATCAGCGCAACCGCGAAGTTGAAGGTTATTCTCTTCAAGCCTATCAATTTCGGAGACGAAACAAAGACAATAGCAACAGAGCTTAATCATAAAAACACGGTCGTTTTAAACCTTGAAAACGCAAACGGAGAGGTTGCGCGCAGAACACTTGACTTTTTGGGCGGCGTGGCATTTGCCAATAACGGAAACATTAAGAGAATAGCTACAAAAACCTTTATAATTCTCCCGCAGAATATCAACCTGACAGGCGATGACCTTCTTGACGAGCTTGAGAGAAACGATATCTATTGCTGATATTATATAAAACAAATTAATATTAAAGGGGAAAGGAACGATATAAATTTTTTCGGATTTATACCGTGTTTGTTGTTATGCTTAATATTAATGATATAAAAAACGCAGGGCTGACAAAAACAATGATGGGCGGATACAAAATAGACGAGGTTGACTCTTTGCTTAATGAAGTATGCGCCACATTTGAAGCGTATGAAAAGCAGCGCGCGGAGCTTACCAAAAAGCTTAAGATTTTGGGCGACAGAGTTGAGCAATACAGAAACGATGAGCAAAATATTAAAGACGCCATAGATAACGCGCAGAAAAGAAAGTCGGAAATTGAGGCAGAGGCGGAATACAACGCGAAAAGGATTATGGAAACCGCCGACAGAAAAACGGAAGAAGTGAAAGCGCGCCTGCAAAAGGAAGTTGAAAACGCGCTTGACGACGCGCGCCAAACGAGAGCGGACGCATCTGAGGATGCCGCAAGAATAATAAGCGACGCCCAGAGCCGCGCGGACGCAATAATTAGAGACGCAAGGATACAGCAGGACAGCGTAAACGCGGAAATAGAAAAAGCAAAGCAGGATTATATAGACCTGCAGGAAAAGATAGTGCTTTTCAGAAATGAGCTTATAGAAAAATATAAATCTCATTTGCAGGTGATTGTGGGCTTGCCTTCAAGCGATTCGGTGCAGGACACCGCGCGTCAGCTTGACGAAATGTACCCCACCCGAGAAAAATCAAAAACACATCTTCAGAGCTATCAGGAGCGTTTTGAAGCCGTGGAAAACGATTTTGACGAAATAATACAGCGTACGCTTGAATTTGATACGCAAAAAGTCAAAGAAGAAGCGGAACGCCTTTCCGCGGAAAAAGCAAAAGAAAACACTCCCGATAACAACCGTCAGGAGCAGTTTACAACAGGAGAATTTTCCACACAAAAGCAAAAGGTAAAAGTTTCTTTGCCGGACAGACACAGCAGGATAAATTATACGTCAAGAACGATAGATACAGCTCATATTGATGCAGACGACGAAGTATCGGAAGATGATGACGTTAAGATAGTAGACGTAAACAAAAAAGATATGCGTGATAACAACAATAAATCCAGCAGATTCTTTTGATAACGGTATTTACAAATCAAGAACAGGAGAGAACACATAAAAGATGTCACAAGATTATAACGTAACACTTAATTTGCCAAGCACCGAGTTCCCTATGAGAGGCGGATTGCCTCAGTCTGAGCCCGTAATGCTTAAAAAATGGAACGAAAACAAGATATATGAGAAGCTGATGGAGAAAAACGAAGGTAAGCCTTTGTTTATACTTCACGACGGACCGCCTTACGCAAACGGAAATATACATTTGGGTACTGCGCTTAACAAAGTTCTTAAAGATTTTATAATAAGATATAAGAATATGTCGGGCTTTAAAGCTCCTTACGTTCCCGGATGGGATACTCACGGCTTGCCGACAGAGCTTAAAGCGAGAGCAAAAGCGGGAATAAGAAATTCAACGGAAATAGACGACGTTGAATTAAGAAAGATTTGCCGCGAGTTTGCTATGGGATATATAGACGACCAGCGCAACCAGTTTAAGCGTTTGGGCAACATCGGCGAATGGGATAACCCGTATATTACCTTAAAGCACGAGTTTGAGGCAAAGCAAATAGAGATTTTTGCCGAAATGGCGTGCAAAGGCTACATTTATAAAGGACTTAAGCCTGTTTATTGGTGTCCCGATTGCAAAACGGCGTTAGCCGAAGCGGAAATTGAGTATTCCGAGGATCCATGCCATTCTATATATGTAAAATTTAAAGTTACCGACGACAAGGGCAAATTTTCCGCAATGGGAATAGCCCCCGAGAAAGTTAATTTTGTTATTTGGACAACAACCACATGGACGCTTCCCGGCAATGTTGCAATAAGTGTGGGACCAAGGTTTAATTATGCGATAATCAAGGCAAATGACGAATACTACGTAATGGCGGAAGAGCTTTACAAAAACGCTTTTTCCGACGCGGAGATTGAAGAGTATGAGGTTGTGGGAACAATAAAGGGCAGTGAGCTTGAATACATGAAAACAGCTCATCCTTTCCTCAACAGAGAATCTGTGGTTATAGTGGGCGACCACGTAACGCTTGAAAGTGGTACGGGCTGCGTTCACACAGCTCCGGGACACGGCGTGGAAGACTTTGATGTTTGCAGAAATTATCCCGAGCTTCCCATAATTGTTCCTGTTGACGCGGACGGCAGACTTACTAAAGAGGCAGGTCAGTTTGAGGGATTGCTGACGGGCGACGCGAACAAACCGATAGCTATGTACCTTAAAGAGACAGGCGCGCTGTTCGCGCTTAAAAAGATAATTCACCAATATCCGCACTGCTGGAGATGTAAAAACCCGGTACTTTTCAGAGCTACCGACCAATGGTTCTGTAGCGTTGACGATTTTAAAGAAGAAGCCGTAAAGGCGATTAAAACCGTTAAGTGGATACCCGCCTGGGGCGAGGACAGAATAACATCAATGGTTCGCGACCGCAAAGACTGGTGTATTTCACGTCAGCGCAAATGGGGCGTTCCGATTCCGATATTTTTCTGCAAGAAGTGCGGAGAGCCGCATATAAACAAAGAGGCAATGCTTGCCGTTTCAAAGATATTCAGAGAACACGGCAGCGACGCCTGGTATTATATGTCCGCAGAGGAAATGCTTCCTAAGGGAACAGTGTGCTCAAAGTGCGGAAACGATACATTTGATAAAGAAAAAGATATAATGGACGTATGGTTCGACAGCGGAAGCAGCCATTTTGCCGTTTGCGGAGAAAGAGAAAACCTCCGTTGGCCCGCCGATCTTTACTTAGAGGGCGCGGACCAATACAGAGGATGGTTCCAGTCGTCACTTCTTACATCTGTTGCCTGCAAGGGATGCGCTCCTTACAAGGCTGTGCTTACTCACGGTTGGGTAGTTGACGGCGAAGGCAGAAAGATGTCCAAATCTCTCGGAAACGGAATAGACCCGCAGGAAGTCGTTGATCAGTACGGCGCGGATGTACTGAGACTTTGGGTAGCGTCAAGCGATTATCACGCGGATATACGCATAAGCAAAGATATATTAAAACAGCTGTCTGAGGCATACAGAAAGATACGTAACACCGCAAGATATATTTTAGGCAACTTAAGCGACTTTGACCCCGACAAAGATATGGTTGACACAGACAAGCTTTTGCCTATTGATAAATGGGCGATATATAAGCTCAACGAGCTTATAGACAAAGCTAAAGAGGGCTATGAAGCTTATGAGTTCCATAATGTTTTCCACAGCATACACAATTTCTGTGTTGTTGATATGTCTAACTTCTATCTTGATGTTTTGAAAGACAGATTGTACACGGAGGGCGCAAAAAGCGAGCTCCGCCGTGCAGCGCAAACTACTATGTATATCATCCTTGACGCTATGGTGAGACTTGTATCGCCTATTCTGGCGTATACATCTGATGAAATTTGGCAGTATATGCCCCATTCCTCAGAGTGCGACAAAGAAAACATCGTATTTAACTCAATGCCCGAAAAGGTAAATATTGTTCTTGACGATGAATTTATCAGCCGCTGGGACGGTATCCACAATTTGCGCGATACCGTTAAAAAATCAATTGAAACGGCTGTTAAAGATAAGATGATACGCTCTTCTCTTGAAGCAAAAATAAAGCTTTGCGCATCGGGTGAGGAATATAAGTTCATTAAATCGGTAGAGACAGAGTTGCCCGCGGCGTTTATAGTTTCGCAAGTCGAGGTTTGCGAAAAAGCAAGCGGAGAGCTTGAAGCGGAAGTTCTTCACGCGGACGGCGAGAAATGCGCGCGCTGCTGGAGCTTCAGTCACACGGTAGGCTGTAACGCAAAATACGCCGAGATATGCGAACGCTGCGCAAACGTGCTATTGTCATTGGAAGATAACTGATTGAGTTGTTATACAAATCGTCATGCGCCGTTGATCGCCTTGACAAAGAATATAATATATAAAATAATCAGGAGACGCAGCTGCGCTCCTGATTGCTTTTTGCAAAAGGCAACAGGGCTGTTGCCCTAAAGCAACAGCCCTGCGCAGGCTAAACGCCTGAGAGTGGTAGGTAGCTATCAGCCGCAGCATCCACAGCCGCCGCCGTTAGACTCATTACCGCAGCAGCATGAAAGCAAAACTATGAGAAGAATGATCCAAGTACAGCTGTTGTTGCCGAATAAGTTGTTGCACATATGTGTTTTCCTCCTTTCATTCTTTACAATACATCTTATTACGGACAAACTGTTTGTGTTACACAAATTTTAATTTATTTTTAGGGTGATGTTTTGAAAAATACAGGAGTGTATATACATATTCCGTTTTGCTCATCAAAATGTCCTTATTGCGATTTTTATTCATTAAAATACAGCGATGCCGAAGCCGATAAATATACCAAGGCACTGACAAAAAGAATTGAGTCTTACAAAAATCTGCATGTAAGCTCGGTGTATTTCGGCGGCGGCACACCGGGAATTATGGGAACACAGCGGATTGTTGCGTTAATTAGCACAATAAAGAATACCCTTTTACTCGAAAATGATGCCGAAGTTACGTTAGAGCTCAACCCCGAATCCGCCGATAAGCTTGATTTTGCGAAGCTTAAAAAGGCAGGTGTTAACAGATTGTCAATAGGCTTGCAATCCGCCGACAGACAGGAGCTTAAATATCTCGGCAGACTTCACAGCGCGTCTTTAGCTGAGCAAACAGTCACACGTGCGCAAAAAGAAGGCTTTGACAATATATCTCTCGATATTATGCTCGGTACTTCTCACCAAACAAAGCAAAGCCTTAAAAGCACAATTGATTTTTGCGCCGCGCTCAATGTTCAACATATTTCGGCTTATATTTTAAAAATAGAAGAAAACACGCCTTATCACACTCACCGCGAGAAATTCGTTTTCCCTAATGAGGACGAACAGGCTGAATTGTATGAATTTGCCGTAACGGAGCTTGAAAAAGCCGGATTTTATCAATATGAAATATCTAATTTTTGCAAAGACGGTTATTATTCACGTCACAATATGCTTTATTGGAACTGCGATGAATATATCGGAATAGGACCTTCGGCACACTCGTTCTTCCACGGCAAAAGATTTTATACGCCCCGAAGCCTTGAGGATTTTTATAATGATAAGACCGTATCCGACGGAGACGGCGGGGGCGAAGAAGAATACGCAATGCTTCGGCTGAGATTGAAAAAGGGGCTTAACGAAGCCGATTATTTTAATAGGTTCGGCAAGGATATACCGAAGGAATATTACACACGAGCATCTCAGATAAAAGAATACGCCAATGTGTATAAAGACGGAATTTCGCTCACAACAAAAGGCTTTTTGCTTTCAAACAGCATAATAGCTTATTTGCTTTACGGATAAAAAGGAGAATACGCTTATGAATGATTATATTTTGATGGGACTTTTGGCTGTTGCCGTAGTTTTGCTTATTATTGTGCTGATTAAGCTTTCGGGTGAAAAAAACACGGTTAAAAAACAGGACATAACAGAGCTTGAAAGGCAACTTTCCGCAAATATGAGTGACAAAATAGCAATTATAACAAATATGCAGGCGCAAAATAACGCAAACACCGCAAATGCTCTCACACAAAGTGTTTCCGAGCTTGACAAACACATAAACGAAAAGCAGGAGATCATGCAGAGAGCCGTCACGGCGTCGCTTTCCTCACAGGAGGAACGCTTTAAAACGTTTTCTTTAGAGAATGAGCAAAAGCTTGATAATATACGTTTGTCGGTTGAACGAAGATTACAGTTTATACAAGAGGATAACAACAAAAAGCTTGAAGAAATGCGAAAAACCGTTGACGAAAAGCTTCAAAAGACGCTTGATGAAAAGCTGGCAGGCTCATTTAAGATAGTAAACGACAGACTGGAGCAGGTCTATAAAGGACTCGGTGAAATGCAGACTCTGGCAACGGGAGTGGGCGACCTAAAAAAAATATTATCCAACGTTAAAACAAGGGGCATTTTAGGCGAAATTCAGCTTGGCGCTATATTAAAAGAGATTTTAGCCCCTGAGCAATACGCCGAAAACGTTGCCACAAAACCCGGCAGCAGAGACGTTGTTGAATTTGCGGTAAAACTGCCTGCAGACAATGAAAGATTTGTATATCTGCCGATAGACAGTAAATTCCCTGCCGATACATATCAACAGCTTTGCGAAGCTTATCATAACGGAAGCAGAGAAGAAATTTTGCTTAAAAGAAAAGCCCTTGCCGCGACAATCAAAAGCGAGGCAAAGGATATTTACACAAAATATGTAAGTCCGCCGGAAACGACCGACTTTGCAATTATGTTTCTGCCGTTCGAGGGCTTATACAGCGAAGTTGTTAATATGGGTATGGTTGAGATTCTTCAAAATAATTATAAGATAAACATAGCGGGCCCCAGTACAATGGCTGCAATGCTCAACAGCCTCCAAATGGGCTTTAAGACGCTTGCCGTACAAAAACGCAGCGCAGAGGTATGGGATGTTCTCGGCGCGGTTAAAACTGAGTTTAACAAATTCGCCGATGTTTTGTCGTCTACTCAGCAGCGGCTTGAACAGGCAAACAAAGAGCTTGATTCGCTTGTGGGCGTGCGTACACGACAGATACAGCGCAAGTTAAGCAAAGTAAGCGAGATAAACGAAGTGCAGGCAAACGAGCTGTTGGAATAATAAAAAATGCTCTCTTTTGAAGAGAGCCGATCTTACATAAGCGGATGAAGTGTAAAAACAAGAGATTTAATAAGCCTTTAATTCTCCGTGAAGATTTAAAATATTAGAGCCAAAAGCGGCAGTCAACCGATAACGATTGACTGCCGCTTAATATTTTTCTCAGGAATATAATTGTTTTATTTAAATAAGATTTGCAATATGCTTTTGCAGAAGCACAACATCAGTCATTGTAAGATCTCCGTCTGAGTCTATATCTGCCGCGTTGAAGTGTGCGCCGCTTAATGTATCAAGCTTTGCGATGGCTTTTTGCATAATAACAACATCGGTCATAGAGGTTGTATTGTCGCCGTCGGCATCGCCGAGCATAAATCGCTTAACAAGCGTGTGAGAGCCGATAAGCTCGCTTTGATCTTCAATATCCCACATTCCGCTGTATATATTATTCATATAGAATGTCGCGTCGTCATCTTCTAAATAGTCTGCATCGTGCGAAACTACATTTGTGTTATCAACAGCGGCGGTAAACGCTTTTATTCTGTAATTTATTCCGGACGCGCTTTTATCTGCCCAACTATCACTGTTTGATGCCAAGAAAAAGCTTTCTCCGGGGTTTGTCTTATTTGTAAAATCAACCCAAGACCAAGACTCTGTCTTATCAATTAGCAAGCTTAACTCATCGTCTGCGTTTGCGGTGAGTGTAACAACAACAGAGAAGCTTTCACCTTCGCTGAGAGATATTGCGTTATCAAGCTTTATTGTGTGATATCCGCAATAATCCTCGGTGCCCTCAATAGGAGCCGTTAAAGCGATCTTTCCGCTTGCGGGATCGTTTTTATCTGTGAGATTCGTATAAATGTTTATTGAATAGTCAACATCGTTCTGAGCCGTCCAGAAAGACACTGCCTTTAATTCTTCATCGGACAGGGACGTAAATATATTTGCCATTGTAGCGGAACCCTGCAAATCTTCTGTTGCAAAGTTGGATGTGCCGTCGTATTGATAGTTGCGGTCAAAATTATCGGCAGCGCCGTAATCATAGAATTGAGACCAGCTTGAAAGAGCAGACGTATCTTCATAAGATACCCAGAAATAACCGTTGTCTCCCCATGTGGTATCCCAACTGTTTTTAATAAGCCATGCGCCGTTGTTTTTAGGCTGAGAGCGTCTGAGGAAATTGTCTTTGCTGTAATTATCGTCCCAACCCACTACGGTTACCTGGTGGTTTGTTGAGCTTTTTGAGAGATTGCAAAAAGCAGAAGTCGATTCATTGTAATACGAATCGTCATGATAATAAGAGAAGGTACCCGCACCGTATTTCATAATCATATACTTCATATCGTCTTTATCGGCAGGGGAAACCCAATACATATTTTCCAGGTGAACAGATGAAAGACTGTATGCCTCAGATTTATCGTCAACACTAAATGAAGGCTTAGCGTTAGCGTACGCGTACTGAGGGTTGATCTCCTCGTCTACAGCACTTGTCCAGCGTGCAAGTGTAAAAGGCGTTAAAAACGGTGAGCCGCCCATATCAAGAAAGCTGTAATAATACGAATACGAACGTGATATTTTATTACTGTCGCCGCTGAGCATATTAAGCTTGTCATAAGACGGGCTGTAATGGAAATACGCCAAATGCAATTCAGACATATTAGACGATAAATCATATCCCAAATTTTTAATTACAGACGCTTCGGTTGCTGCCGCTGTGGCGTGAGCCCAACAGGTGCCGTAATCGCCTTGATTTTTAACTGATGTTATATACCCTTCGCTTACAGAACTGTAAGAAGATGGAAAAGCTTCGCCTCTGCGACCCATGGTCTTTGACATAAAGCTCGACTGACCAAGTTCAGCGTAGCTTTTAAAAGGCACGTCGATGTTGATTTCACCGTACTGTGAAACAACACCCGGGGTGCGCGCCGCAGAGTCCGCAAAAGCGGTGGCTCCAATGGTTGCGGTAAGTGTGAGCGAGATCGCCGCGCAAAGTACCTTCTTTAATATGTTCATACAAAGACCTCCTTATTTCACTCGCTTTAGTTGCAAAACACTTTAAAGCGGTGAATTGATGATGTGATGATTATAACAGCATATGCCGGTTTTGTCAACCATTTCTTAATTCTTTGTGTTTGTTAACAAAATCATCTTGCTTATTATAATACATTTTGTCTAAAATTTCAATACATTAATACCCTGTTTTTTTATTTTAACGAAAAAATATGTCTGTTACATAATATTCTGTTTACAAAATAAAATGACAAATGTTTTAATCGGTTCTTTGCGAAAAACTGTGGGATGCAAATTTAAGGCGATTCGATTGGAAGATTGCATTAGCGGTGAAGAACTGTATGATTAACATCGGATTACCCTCCGAAGGGATTGCAGATAATTAAAAAGCTTCATTTGTGCAAAGGTCAACACAGCTGACTGACAATATGGAAAACCGATGATTTAGTTTAACCCCCGGTTTTGCCCTAATGCCGGGCAGGCACCTACTTTGTCACGCGACAAAGTAGGCAAAACGCGCCAAAGGGGGAAACCCGTCGGCTGTTTCCCCCTTTGGAATCCCCTTTCGCGACCACCCGGGGGCGCTGCGCCCCCCGCTGGGTGGACGAGAGCCCCCCGCTTCGTTCTCGGCTGGGTCAATCTATCATGTTTTGGCTTTGCGGTACGAATTTTTTGCTGAAATAAACAATGTTCATATACAACAAGCATCATCCCTTTATAATAGGCATCCTGTTTTAATATTATTATCCCGCGGTTTTTCGTAAAGAGTTTTCTTAGTTAAGTTTTAATCAACATAGGAAAATAATATACAACAAATAGTGCTGTTTTTCTTGACTATTTTTGTTTTTTTCTTTATTATAGTTACGGTAAGTTAATGCTCGAGGAGGATAACCATGGAATTTGTATTGGTAATAATTAGTATTCTTGCTTGCTTTGCTGCGGGATTTGTACTGTTGAAGCCGGAAACACGCCGCGCCTTTCCCACAGGGTTTTTAGGAGGCGCGTTTTACGCCGAGGGGCTTTGGCTCATGCTTAATCATATCATTTCGGGAATTTGGGCAGACAACCATATTATGGCGATAATAAAATGTATAATAGACATTATTGCGGCGGCAGGCACAATATACAGCATTGCAAAATTCACCAAAATAATAAACCGCAGAAAAAGAGCCTCCCGCAAGTCTGCAAATGAAGAAGAAAATCAATAAAACATATGCAAAATATATGGGTGACCGCTTGGGAAACGTTTTTTCAGTCAAGCGATCACCTTTATTTTTCGCTCATTTTGATGTTTTGTCAAAAACGCTTGAAATGCCCGATAAACTGTGATAACATATGTCCAGTTATTTTTAGGATGGTAAATGTATAATGAAATCTATTCGCGAAATTTACAAAATAGGCAAAGGCCCCTCAAGTTCACACACCATGGGGCCCAACAAAGCCGCCATACTTTTCAGAAACGAAAACCCCGACGCAGACAGGTTTAAGGCGGAGCTTTTCGGCTCCCTTGCCAAAACGGGAAAGGGGCACCGTACAGACACAGCAATTTGCGACGCCATGCGCCCTATAGAAACCGAAGTCATTTTCCGTACCGATTATGATGGCGAGCTTCCGCACCCGAATACGCTTGACCTTTACGCATATAAAGACAACGAAGAAATTGCCAAAATGCGCGTAATGAGCATCGGCGGCGGAGACATTTCCATACTCGGCAGACCGGATATTGAAACGCCCGATATATATTTGGAAAAGAATTTCACCGAGATACGCAACTTTTGCAGAGACAGGAACATACGCCTGAGCGATTATGTAGAGCTTGTAGAAGGCAAATCTATTTGGGATTTTTTGTTTGACGTTTGGAACGCCATGAAAAAATCAATAAACGAGGGCCTTGTAAAAGAAGGTAAGCTCGAGGGCGGCTTGGGCGTTTCGCGCTACGCAAGATACCTTTATAACCAGCGTCATATTGACGAAAGCGCGGTAACACGCGAAAACAGGATAGTTTGCGCATATGCGTTCGCCGCAAGCGAAGAAAACGCCGATTGCGGAACAATAGTCACCGCACCCACCTGCGGAGCCTGCGCGGTCGTTCCGTCTGTACTTAAATATATGCAGGAAAAACATAATTTTACGGATAAACAAATTTTAAAAGCCCTCGCAGCGGCAGCGGTTATAGGAAACGTGGTAAAAACAAACGCATCAATAAGCGGCGCAGAATGCGGATGTCAGGCAGAGATAGGCACCGCCTGCTCTATGGCGGCAGCAGGCTTGGCAGAGCTTTTTGAGATGGGCTTGCACCAGATAGAATATGCGGCTGAGGCATCTCTTGAGCATCACCTGGGGCTTACGTGCGACCCGCTTTGCGGTCTTGTGCAAATACCGTGTATTGAGCGTAACGCCGTTGCGGCAATGCGCGCAATAAATTCACTAAGTCTTGCCAACTTCCTTACTGGCGCGAGAAAGATATCGTTTGATATGGTCGTAAAAACAATGTACAATACAGGGCGCGATTTGAAAAGGGAATATAAAGAGACATCGGAAGGCGGACTTGCGGAAATATATAAATAAAAAAAGCTTGTTTTTCACATTTTAGACATATACAATTATGCAAAGCGTGAATTTTATCCATATTAAACCCGCTGTTTAATGTGCTTTTTGTGGATTTTTATGAATTAATGCATTTTTTAATGCAAAAAAATCATTTTTATGATATTATATCTGTAAATAACAATAGATAAGTGAGGAGATTTTTATGAAGAAAGGATTATTAAGATCGATCGTCTCAATAGTGCTGGTCGCAATGATGTGCGTAAGCCTTGTTACGATATCGGCGTATGCGGACGATTGGGGCAACGGCACATATAAGGTTGTCGCGGACACATTGTCTATCCGCAGCGACCCCGAAGTAGCCGATAACAAGATCGGCAAAATAACAAAAGGTACGACCATAGTTGTAACCGATATAATCGGCGGCGCGTGGGGCTACACCACCGTAAACGATATATCGGGCTGGGTAAGTATGGAGTATTTACAGTTCCAAAGTTTCGACCTCACCCTTCCTGTTTCTCACTTTTATGTAAACTGCGACGCTCTGAGCGTTAGATCTCAGGTAAAAACATCCTCTAAGCTTATGGGTACTCTTGACAGAGATACCATAGTTAACGTAGACAGAACGCTTGACGTTTGGTCACATGTTACTTATGAAGATGTTAAGGGCTGGGTTATGACAAAATATCTTATCAAGCGTTACGAATCGCTTGAAAAAGACGTTGCACAGAGCTTCTCCAGCTGTAAGGTTTTCAAAAACGCAAACCTTCGCACCGGTCCCGGTTCAGAATACAATGTAAGAATGGTTATCCCCGGTGATGATACAATTACTGTGTCTATGGTAAAGAATGGCTTTGCGTTTACATCTTATGAGGATACACTGGGCTGGGTATCACTTGACCTGCTCGACTACAAAGGAAAGAGCAAAGCTACCGCGCTTGAGCCTTTCTCCAGATCGGCAACAATGACGGCAGGCGACGGCGCTGTTTATGCGAACGGCGTTGACCTTTCCAAATGGAACGGAACGAAAATTGACTGGCCCTTGCTCAAAGAAAGCGGAATTGATTTTGTTATCCTCAAAGTGGGCAGCACCACCGGCGGAAAAGACTCAAGCTTCGACGATTATTATCAGCAGGCAAAGGCAGTAGGCATTGACGTAGGCGCATATTTCTACACATACGCGCAATCTGTAGCCGCCGCCGAAAAAGACGCGAAAATGTGTATGGAATGGCTTAAGGGAACACAACTTGAATATCCTGTTTTCTATGACATTGAAGATACATCAAAGAACGGTCAGATTAACCTCAGCAAAACAACCTGCACAAAAATGTGCGAGAAATTCTGTGATACATTGCTCTTAAACGGATGGTATCCCGGAATATATACAATGGTGGCCTGGTGGAGCAGTAAGCTTGATTACAACGTGCTTGGCGCCAAGTATGAATCTTGGGTAGCGAGAGTTGCCAGCAGAACATCTTCTGCGCAATGCACTCCTTCAGGCACATATGATTACGCTTCTCAGTTCGGTATGTATCAGTGGAACTGGTGCGGAAGACTGACCGCAATAAAAGGCGCAGACGTTGACCTCGACGTTGCGTATAAAGATTTCCCGTCTATTATAAAGAAGAAGAATTTGAACGGCTTCAATGAAACAGGCTCGAGAAGCTATTATGTTGAAAAAATGTACGGCGACGCAACTAACGATGAAGAAGTTAACATGAACGACGTTGTATATATGCAAAAGACAATAGCAAAACTTGCGGAAATGGATGAGGAAGAGTTTGTTCTTGCCGATGTAAACGGCGATGAAGCATTGACTCTTGACGACGTTGTTTCACTGCAGCAATACATTGCAGGGCTTAAAAAAGTATTTGCGATGGGTTAATGAAAATTAATTAATTAATATTGTCCCCCAAAGGTTTCTAAAAGCCTTTGGGGGATATTTTAGTTTAACATTTAACAGTGTGGATTTTTATAGATAATCTTCCATTTCTTTTACAAGCTCGCTTTCGATGGCTATGAGTTCATGTGTGAGATTTACTACTTCTTCGTCCGCGTTTGAGTATTGATTAAGATACTTGTTAAGGGATTTTATTCCCATATTGCTACCCTCTGTCATAAGGTCGGCTATGGTGCTGTCGCTTGCGTCGGCAGCAAGCTTGAATGTTGTTTTTGTCCACGACATAACCTTGGCGACAGGATGCGGATCTTTTTCGTCACAGCCGTATTTATTGAGCAAAACATGCGTCCTGTTTCCGAGCTCGCTGTGTCTGTCTTTTGAATAATTGAGTATGCTTTTAAGCTTGTCGCTTGTCACCTTGTCAATAACGTCGTCAATAGAGTCAACTCCCATTTTGATACCTGCGTTACATTCTTTTAAAAGCGATATGGTGTCTTTGTTTACTGTTGTTGTGTTCATTATAATTTCTCCTTTTATTTTTTTATATTTTTCCTCGTTTAGCAAAAAATATACATAAATATGTGCAACACCAGCTTAAAACATTGACATATATAAGCAAAAAGAGTATAATTTCAAAGAATAGGACACTGGGAAAGGAAGTAAAATCATTGAAAAACAAAGATAAAAACCCTGAGAACAAAAAACAAAGCTTTATAATAAGATTAATAAAATCCGACTTTTTTATTTATATAATTTTCGGCGTTGTGGCAACAGTCGTAAACATGGTGGCATTCAGAATATTTAATTCCACTTTGCCGTTTGACGCCATAGTAACACAAAACGTTTCTTATGTTTTGGCGTGGATAATTTCATTTTTTGTTGCGTTTTTCTGCAACAAGTTTTTTGTGTTCAAAAGCAAAAGCATGGAGCCGAAAATCTTTTGGAAAGAGTTCGCGGGCTTTTTCACCGCAAGAATTTTTTCTCTGTTCGTTCATATCGGCATCGCGAACCTTTGTGTATTTTTAGGACTTACGGGAGACGTTGTTATCGGTACAATGGTATTTGCTAAGTTACTTGATGACGTATCCAACCTTATAGGAAACATTGCGGAGGTAATACTCAATTATATTTGCAGCAAGCTTTTCATATTTAAAAATAAAAAACCCGAAACAGATGAAAATAAATAATTTAGCTGACAAGGAGAAAGCGTTATGGATAATAAAAACAAAACAATGGAAAAAATAGTGGCTCTTTGCAAAGGCAGAGGCTTTGTGTACGCGGGCTCGGAAATATACGGCGGCTTGGCAAACACATGGGATTACGGTCCGCTTGGTATGGAGCTTAAAAATAACATAAAAAAAGCGTGGCTTAAAAAATTTGTACAGGAGAACAAATATAACGTGGGGCTTGACTCCGCCATACTTATGAACCCCCAGACATGGATAGCATCGGGACATTTGGGAGGCTTTTCCGACCCTCTTATGGACTGCAAAGAGTGCAAGACCCGCCACAGAGCCGATAATCTTATAGAGGACTTTGACGGCACAAACGTCGCGGGCTGGACCAATCAGCAAATGACCGATTATATAAAAGAAAAGCAAATACCCTGCCCAAACTGCGGCAAAAACAACTTTACCGATATACGCCAATTCAACCTTATGTTTAAGACATTTCAGGGCGTTACGGAAGACAGCAAGAGTGAAATATATCTCCGCCCGGAAACAGCTCAGGGTATATTTGTAAACTTTGCGAACATACAGCGCACAAGTCGCAAAAAAATACCTTTCGGCGTGGCTCAGATAGGTAAATCCTTCAGAAATGAGATAACTCCCGGCAACTTTATATTCCGTGTAAGAGAGTTTGAACAGATGGAGCTTGAATTTTTCTGCAAGCCGGGAGAAGATTTAGAGTGGTTCGAATATTGGAGAGGCTTTTGCCGCGATTGGCTATATTCGCTTAATATCAAGCCCGAAAATCTCCGCTTGCGCGACCATTCCGCGGAAGAGCTTTGTTTCTATTCAAAGGCAACAACAGACTTTGAGTATCTTTTCCCGTTTGGCTGGGGTGAGCTTTGGGGCGTTGCCGACAGAACAGATTATGACCTTAATCAGCACATCAAAACAAGCGGAAAATCGCTTGAATACTTTGACCCCACAGACAATTCACGTTACGTTCCTTATGTTATCGAGCCGTCGCTCGGCGTTGAGCGCCTGTTTTTGGCTCTTGTTACGGAAGCGTATGACGAAGAAACAGTCGGCGAAAACGATACAAGAGTCGTAATGCATTTACACCCTGCTTTGGCGCCGTTCAAGGCTTGTGTTTTGCCGCTCTCTAAGAAGCTCGGAGAGCAGGCCGAAAAGGTTCAGGAGATGCTTTCAAAACACTTTATGACCGATTATGACGACGCAGGCTCAATAGGCAAGCGTTACCGCCGCCAGGACGAGATAGGCACGCCGTATTGCATTACATTTGACTTTGACAGCTTAGAGGATAACTGTGTTACCGTGCGTGACCGTGACACAATGGAACAGCAGCGCGTATCTATTGATAAGCTTTCGGATTATATAAACGAAAAAATAGCGTTTTAAGCTTTGCATAATTTAAAAACAGCCTGCTGAACAAAAAGTCGGCAGGTCGTTTGTATAATACAATAAAAGAAACTTTTATTATTTAAACAGGAGGTTTTATATGATAAACATAGGCGCGCATTTGTCGGCTTCCAAGGGCTTTTTGAATATGGCAAAGCAGGCTGTGCAGATAGGCGGAAACACGTTTCAGTTTTTCACCAGAAACCCGAGAGGCTTTGCCGCGAAAGATATAGACAAAAATGATATTGCCGAGTATTTGAGCTTTATAAGCGACAAAAACTTTGATGTGATACTTGCGCACGCGCCCTATACATTAAACCCGTGTTCAGATAAAGAAAATGTGCGTGAGCTTGCGCAAATGATAATGAGCGATGACATAAAGAGAATGGAAAATATACCCCACAGTTACTATAACTTTCACCCCGGCAGTCACGTTGGACAGGGAACCGAAAAAGGCATAGAACTTACGTCAAATCTGCTCAACACTGTGCTTAAAAAAGAGCAGACAACAACCGTATTGCTTGAAACAATGTCGGGAAAAGGCAGCGAGATAGGCGGCACATTTAAAGAGCTTAAAGAAATAATGGACAAAGTGGAATTAAACGAAAAGCTCGGCGTCTGCCTTGACACGTGCCACGTATACGACGCGGGATATGACATTGTAAATGAGCTTGATGCCGTATTAGCGGAATTTGACAGCCTTATAGGGCTTGATAAACTTAAAGCCATTCATTTAAACGATACAAAAAATCCTTTTTCAAGCCACAAAGACCGCCACGAAAAAATAGGGGAAGGCTATCTGGGACTTGAGGCAATAAAGAGGATCGTAAATCATCCCAAGCTCCGTAATTTACCCTTCTTTTTGGAAACGCCCAACGAAATAGAGGGCTACGCAAAAGAAATAGAACTCATTAAGTCTGTTTATGAAGCTTGAGCTGCTTTTCAGCTCGCCTTTTGCAAAGCCGTGAGCGTATTTTTTTGAATATACCCGATATAAGCCGAAACAGAGCTTTGAACGGTATCAGAATCAATTTGAAAATGAGCATTGTAAGCCTGCCCGCGGTATATCTGTAAATCAGAAAACCCGCAAACATAACGGCAAGAGAATAAGGGCTTATGTTGCCTTTGTTTACGGCACAAAAAAACAAAAAAACAGGCACGGATATGCTTATAAAAAAGAATAAGTCCTGTATGATAACAGCCTTTTGCGAATTTATACCAAGCTCTCTTAAAAACCTGAACACATCGTAATATACCCCTATAAAAGCACCGAATATTACACTGTAAAGCAAAAAATACAATTCCTGCGAAATAATTATTTTATCCATCTTAAGCACCCGAGGTTTTTATTTAAACAGCTTTTTGAAAAATCCGCCGCCTATGTTGTTTTGTGTGTATATAAGCGAGGATATATTTCCGTCTATCAAAAGCTCGCCCGTGCTCACGCTGAGCTTGCTTATGTGAAGCCCCGAGCCTTTTACCACAAGCTCGCCGCTGTCGAGAATAACAGTTACACACTCGTCGTTAAAATTACCTACATCCTTTACCCCGCTTAATGTGAGAACTTTTCTGTCTCGCAGATTGAGAGTGTGTTCGCGGCCTTTGGACATATTAGTTTCCATAGTAACTCTCCCTGTGCTTTTAGTAAGAAATTTTTGTTAATAATACTATGATTATATATGTATAAATATGATAAAGGAGCAATCTTAAATGTATAAACGAGACGCAAGACAAGCAAAAATAAGCTCGATAATAAGCTGGATATTAACTTTGGGGCTGGTAATATATTATGTATGTTTGTGCAATTTTGGGGGCTTTGAGATGAACGTAACAGGCTATGTTCTTATTGCCGCGTGCGCTGTATATTCCATATATTCAACTGTAAAAGCCGTGCAAACGGCAAAAGAAGAAAACGATACAAAAAAGACCGACAAATAAAAGAGGAGAACATTTATGTCCTTTCCAAAGAAAAATATAAGAAATTTCAGTATAATCGCTCATATAGACCACGGCAAATCCACGCTTGCGGACAGGATACTTGAGCAAACCCAATCTGTCGCGATAAGAGATATGGAGGACCAACTTCTTGATAATATGGATTTGGAGCGAGAGCGCGGAATAACAATAAAAGCACACGCCGTATCTTTGCAGTATAAAGCGGACGACGGCGAGGAGTATGTGTTTAACTTAATAGACACCCCCGGTCACGTAGACTTTAACTATGAGGTATCACGTTCTTTGGCGGCGTGCGAGGGCGCGATACTTATTGTAGACGCTTCTCAGGGCATAGAAGCCCAAACGCTCGCGAACACATATTTAGCTCTTGACAGCGGACTGGAGATAGTTCCCGTAATAAATAAAATAGATTTGCCGAGCGCAGATCCGCAACGCGTTATAAAAGAGGTTGAAGACGTTATAGGCTTGCCCGCGGAGGACGCGCCGCAAATTTCCGCGAAAATGGGAACCAATATTCACGCCGTGCTTGAAAAAATCGTAAGCGACATACCCGCGCCCGAGGGCGACGACAGCAAGCCGTTAAAGGCGCTTATATTTGACAGTTATTACGACAGCTACAAGGGCGTAATAATTTATGTAAGAGTAAAAGAGGGCAAGGTCAAAGTCGGCGACGAAATACAGCTTATGGCAACAGGCGCAAAATTTAATGTTGTTGAATGCGGATATTTGAGAGCAACCGAGCTTGACCCCGTGGGTGAAATAAATTCGGGTGAGGTAGGTTATATTGCCGCTTCAATAAAATCAGTAAGAGACGCGCAGGTGGGCGATACCGTTACCACCACTCAAAACCCCGCGAAAGATCCTTTGCCGGGTTACAGACCCGTTCAGCCTATGGTGTTCTGCGGAATTTATCCCGCAGACGGCTCAAAATATCCCGATCTAAGAGACGCGCTCGATAAACTAAAGCTAAATGATGCTTCCCTGAGTTTTGAACCCGAAACGTCGGTAGCCTTGGGATTTGGTTACAGATGCGGCTTCTTGGGGCTTCTCCATATGGAAATAATACAAGAAAGATTAGAGCGTGAATATAATCTTGATCTTATAACTACCGCGCCAAGCGTAAGCTACAGGATAACAAAAACAGACGGCAGCGTTATTATGATAGATAACCCCACAAATTATCCGGACCCGTCGCTTGTTGCAAGAGCTGAGGAGCCTATGTGCGACGCGCACATATATACTCCCGGTGAATATGTTGGAAATATTATGGAATTATGCCAGGACCGCCGCGGAGTATTCAAGGACATGACATATATAGACACCGACCGTGTGGACATACACTACGAGCTTCCGCTCGCGGAGATAGTTTATGACTTTTTCGATACGCTTAAGGCGCGCACAAGAGGATACGCAAGCTTTGACTATGAGCTGAACGGATACGCCGAAAGCAAGCTTGTCAAGCTTGATATTATGCTTAACGGCGAAGTAGTGGACGCGCTTTCGTTTATCATACACGCAGATAAGGCATACGGCAGAGCGAGAAAAATGGCTGAAAAGCTGAAAGAAAAGATACCGAGACAGTTGTTTGAAGTGCCGATACAGGCGTGCATAGGCGGAAAAATAATTGCCCGTGAAACGGTAAAAGCCATGAGAAAAGATGTTCTTGCGAAATGCTACGGTGGCGACATAACCCGTAAAAAGAAACTGCTTGAAAAACAAAAAGAAGGCAAAAAGCGTATGCGCCAGCTTGGCAGCGTAGAAGTTCCGCAAGACGCGTTTATGGCTGTTTTGAAATTGGATACAGACTAAATAACAAAAAGGAGGGCGTAAAAATGCCGAAAATTAATATTCTTGATAAGCATACCGCGGAGCTTATTGCGGCGGGAGAGGTAGTAGAGCGCCCGTCCTCGGCAATAAAAGAACTGTGTGAAAATGCCATAGACGCAGGAGCCACTAAAATAACCGTTGAAATACAGCACGGCGGCATAACTTATATGCGTGTTACCGATAACGGCTGCGGAATAGAGCGTGAAGATGTCAGAAAAGCGTTTTTGCGTCACGCAACAAGCAAGGTGAAAACCGCCGATGATCTGAACGCCATAGGCACTCTCGGCTTCAGAGGCGAAGCACTGGCTTCCGTGTGCGCGGTCGCGAAGGTGGAGCTTATTACAAAATCTGAAAATGAAGATTCAGGCACAAGCTATATTATAGAGGGCGGGGAAGAAATATCCTTTGAGGACACGGGTTGCCCGAACGGTACAACAATAATTGTGCGCGACCTGTTTTACAATGTTCCCGCAAGAATGAAATTCTTAAAAAAAGATGTTGCAGAGGGAAATTCGGTGGCTACGGTAATGGAAAAAATCGCCCTTTCTCACCCTGAAACAGCGTTTACGTTTATACGTGACGGAAAACGTATTATAAACACACAAGGTGACGGAAAACTGCTTTCAGCAATTTACAGCGTTATGGGAAAAGAATTTGCAAAAGAACTTATACCGCTTTCTTACAGTGTTGATAATATCAGAGCGGAAGGATATATATGCAAGCCGTTAAACGCAAAAGCAACACGCAATATGCAAAACTTTTTTTTAAACGGCAGATATATAAAAAGCCGCACAGCGGCGGCAGCTATAGAAGAAGCGTATAAAGGCTCTGTTATGGTGGGCAAATTTCCCGCGTGTGTTATCAATATACAAATGGACTTAAGCACATATGATGTTAATGTGCATCCTTCTAAAATGGAAGTGCGCTTTGTTAACGAAAGACCTCTCTTCGATTGCATTTATCATGGGGTGAAAACCGCCTTGCTCAAAGGCGACAGCGCAAAAGAATTATTTTTAAATTCACACACAAACACGGTGAATAATACATTTGAGTTTATTCAAAGAACAGAGACAAGATCAGATCTGCCTAAAACAGACTCTCTGCCCGGTTTTGATAATACGGAAAGCAAAATTGAAGATGAGCCCATAATTTTCATTCCTAAAAAAAGTGAGCTTTTTGCGCCTCAGCCCACGGAACAAAAGCCCTATGTTTTAAGGGATTCTTTTAAAGCGGATGCCGATGAAAAAACAGCTTTTGATAATCCTTATCATATATCAAAAGGCTCTGTTGAGAAGCCTTTGCCGCAAGACGGTAAAAAAGACGAGCCACAAAAAGAACCGGTGATATCCGAAGAGCCGCAAAAAGATATAAAAAGCATTGTTTCCGAGCCCGGTTTAAAAATAATTGGCGAGGTATTCGATACTTACATAATCATACAAAAAGGAGACAACGAAATAATAATAGTAGACAAGCACGCGGCTCACGAAAGAATAATTTACGAAAAGCTAAAAAAAGAACGCGAAGCCTTTGCCCAAATTTTGCTTGAACCGGTAATAATTAATTTGAGCGCAGAGCAATACTCGGCAGTTACCGATAATCTGGAGCTGCTTGACAAATCTGGATATGAAACAGAAGATTTCGGCAACGGAAAAGTTATAGTAAGATCGGCTCCTCAATATTTAAACGAAGATGATATACAGGACAGCATATATGAAATAGCATCTTATCTTGCAGAGAATAAAAACAGGACCTTAAGCGAGCGTGCAGATGAAATTCTGCATACAACGGCTTGCAAAGCGGCAATAAAAGGCGGAAACAAAACTACAATGCCCGAGATAACAAGGCTTGTTGAAATGCTTATCGCAAATCCTGAAATAAAGTATTGCCCTCACGGCAGACCAATAACCACCGTTATCAAAAGACGCGAGCTTGAAAAAAGCTTTGGGAGAATACAATAAAATAAAAACAAAAAAGCTGAGTGCCGATATTATCAGCACTCAGCAAGAAAATGAGAGGAATCTATTATAATTCCATTTTTCCTTCAATTTCACCGTTTACAACATAGTAAGCAGCGTTATCTTCAGGCTTTACATAAATATTCAATGTTTTTATGTCGGCCGCGCCTTCTTTGGCTGCATAGTCTGCTTTAACTCTTTTTGCGATGTCGTTAGCCGAAGCCTGAATACCATTATGCTCTATAAATAATTCTACTTTAGCTGCCGGTTTTCTTGAAGTTGTTTTCTTTGCTGCTGTTGCCGCGGGGGCATCTGTTTTCTTTGCTCTTGGCATGGTCAAACCCTTCTTTCATTTTTAAATATCGCTTATTATTCTTAACAGCAAGGTTATTATATAACCAATTATTTGCAAAGTCAAATAAGTTGTGAAAAATCGTATATTTAGACATAATTTATAAAAATTAATTAAAAATTTGTTCATTTAAACAATAAAATATTGCCTTAATCAGTAAAATGCAGAAAGGAAAGGAATAACACCCACTTAGTTTACACGGTAATTATTCTAAATTGATCTTATGAAAAAGTATAAAATAGTTTTCACCGACACGCAAACCATAAACGGAAACAAAGATAATTTAAAGCGGTTTTGTGATTTCGGCGAAATAAGGCTCTATAATAATCTTACATCTGCACAGGTTGCGGAATATGAACCCGACGCTGATATTATAGTCGCCAACAAAACATTGATAACTGCCGACGTAATAAATAATATGCCCAATTTAAAGCTTATTACCATTCTTGCGACGGGGTATAATAACGTAGATACAGCTGCAGCTACAAAAAGAGGTATACCTGTCTGTAACGCGGGTCAGTATTCAACAGACAGCGTGGCACAGCACGTTTTTTCGTTTATTCTTAACCACACGAACAAGGTAAGCGAATTTGACAGACGTGTAAAAAGCGGAGATTGGGAAAAAAGCGAAGTTTTTTGTCTTCTTGACGACAGAATGACCGAGCTTAAAGGAAAAACTTTAGGTATTTTCGGCTACGGGAGCATAGGAAGAAAGGTCGGGGAAATAGCGCGCGCGTTCGGTATGAATGTTATTGTTACCACCAGAACGAAAAAAGACGACGGTACACATTATGTGAGCTTTGATGAATTGCTTGAAAAATCCGATTTTATAACGGTTCATTGTCCGCTTACTCCTGAAACCCAAAAAGTATTCCATGCCGAAGCTTTTTCCAAGTGCAAAAACAACTGTATGTTCATAAATACATCACGCGGCGGAACAGTAGACGAGCAGGCGCTTGCAGACGCTCTTAACAGCGGAAAAATAGCCGCCGCCGCGGTGGATGTTCTTGAAAAAGAGCCTATGAGCTCAAGCTGTCCGCTTAAAACAGCAAAAAATATTACGTTTACACCCCACGTCGCATGGGCAGCCAAAGAGACAAGACAAAGACTTGTAGATATTGTTTATAAAAATATAGAAGGCTTTGTGAACGGGAATATAATAAACAGGGTAAATTAATTTTCTTCGATTACAGGTTGCTTTAATGCTTTTTTTAGTGTATAATCAAAAAGTTGAGGGGAGATTAAAAATGGAAAAATCAGATAAAAAACAGCTTAAAGTAGACTATATTGTGCAGGCGGCGCTTATTGCGGCGCTTTACGCGGTACTTACATATTTGCAGGCGTTTATGTTCCCGGGCAGCACATCTATGGCAATACAGTTCAGAGTGTCCGAGGTTTTGTGTATGCTGGCGGTTTTCACGCCTGCCGCAATACCGGGACTTACTATCGGTTGCCTTACAGCAAACATTATGAATACCGGTACCTTGCCGCTCGATATAGTGATAGGCACACTTGCAAGCCTTTTTACAGCCGTATCTATGTATATGTTGAGAAATGTCAGAATTAAAGGTCTGCCTGTTTTGGCATCTTTTATGCCCGCGATATTTAACGGTATACTGGTTGGGCTTGAGATAGAAATTTTCTTTATTGAAGGACCGTTCAATTTTGTAAGCTTTTTGATTCAGGCAGGATGCGTAGCTTTGGGCGAGCTTGGCGTTTGCGTTGTGCTCGGATTGCCGTTTGCGTATCTTGTTCAAAAATTAAATCTCTTTAAAAGACGATAATACACTAATATATTTGATTTAAGAAAGGGGTCTCATAATGAAAAAGTTATTATCTTTGGTTTTGTCTCTGTTTATTATTGCCGGTGCAACAGTGCCTGAAATTTTTAACACCGCTTATGCCGCGGAGCCCGAAAGCCTTGAAAACTACGGAGTTATCAATTTTGATCCACCGTTTACAAGCTACTCTGAGCTTGGTGTACAAAGCAGGTTTTCAAAGCAAGTTGGAAAAACAGTTTCTTTGCCTGAATCATACAGTTCTTTAGATTTAGGATATATAACTCCCGTAAAATTTCAAGGAGACTACGGAACTTGTTGGGCAATATCTACAATGACGGCGTCTGAGGCATCAATGATTAAAAATCTCGGCTATGAAAACACAGCGTCTAACCGATTAAATTTATCTGAATTGCAGTTTGCGTATTTTCTTTATAATAATGCTTACGATTCTATGAAAATGCTTAAAGGCGATGCCAATATTCCGAACGGAAAATTTTTGGGCGTTGGTTGTATACCGGAGATGATCCCGTTTGCTCTTTCTGCGTGGATTGGCGTTGCCGATACATCTGCGTCAAAGAATTACTCATATTCAAAAATAAAAGCAAACTATAAAATAA
Source organism: Clostridiales bacterium (assembly GCA_024690965.1). Taxonomy (GTDB): domain Bacteria; phylum Bacillota; class Clostridia; order Oscillospirales; family Acutalibacteraceae; genus JAEEHZ01. The sequence continues at coordinate 2,445 of JAILOG010000004.1, read as the reverse complement.
ACGATAAAACCGAAGCCTACAAAAATGATATTGCTCATTTGGAAAATATGGCATGGGTATGTGCTGCCGATATTAATGATATGAAAAATATGATTATGAAATATGGTGCAGGAACACTGTCATATACCCATAGTGATATATATATGAATACCACCAATCACTGTTACTATATGCCGCAAAAATTAGCGTCAAATCATATGGTTACCGTTGTAGGTTGGGACGATAATTTCAGCAAGGATAATTTCAATAAAAAATACCGACCGTCAGAAAACGGCGCTTGGCTGTGCCAAAATTCATGGGACAGCGATTGGGGCGATAAGGGCTATTTCTGGATTTCTTACGAGAATGCGACATCACTTTCAAAATGGTGCCAGTTTTTTGAATACGGCAAAGCCGATAATTATAACAAAAACTATCAGTATGACGGCACGGCAAACCCGTATACCGAGGATATTGCGCTCGGTGGTACTATGGCAAATGTGTTTATGTGCGAATCGGGTGAGGAATTGAAAGCCGTGTCTTTTTGGACTGCTCAAAATGATGTTGAATATACAATAAACATTTACAAAGATCTCACTGATTTAAAAAATCCTTCAAGCGGTGTATCTGTTCTGAAATCGGCTATAACAGGAACACAGGATTATAGCGGATATCACACCGTTAAGCTTGATGAATCCGTGAGGCTTAACGCGGGTGAAATGTTCTCTGTTGCTGTTACGCTTTCGTCAAACGCGGAAGACACAACAAAGTTGTTTGTTGATTGTTCAACGGATGATAATACTGTTAGGTTTGTAAGCACGGCAAAAGAGGGGCAAAGCTTTTTCCAGCCTGCAAACAGCTTAGATTGGACAGATATTAGCGCAGAAGGTAAAAATTACCGCATAAAAGCATTTACAGATGTTGTAGACGATTCTGTGATTGTAAAATACGACGACAGCCCTGACGAGATAGAATCAGATACAGATGAACAAGGCTTTTTCTCAAGCCTTTTTGACAAAATCTACAACTGGTTTACGGGCGGTGACAAGGGCGAGGTCTCTCAGCTTGGATATATGCTCGGCGATGCCAACAGCGACAAGTCTACCGATATGCTTGATGTTGTAACAATGCAAAAGAACATCGCGAAACTCACAGAATTGAACGAAACACAGCAAAAGGCAGCAGATATTGATGAAGACGGCGAAGTAACAATGACTGATGTTGTTATACTGCAACTTCACCTGGCAAAGTTGCTGTAAATCTTATATATAACCAAAGCGGCTCTGAGGAGCCGCTTTTTTGTGCAAATTTTTCACGGACATCATACCCTTTAAATTAGTTAAAATAATACTGCCGATTTAAAGGAGGGTGAAATATGAAACCGAAAATTTTATCGCGGCGTGATATCGCGAAATTTGAGTGTTATCTGCGCCAATTGGAGAAAAGCGAAAACACCGTAGAAAAATATATTCGTGATGTTAATTCGTTTTTTGGATTTGCGGGCGAAAAAAGGGTAACAAAAGACCTTGTAATAGCCTATAAAAGTAAGCTTATATCAGAGAATTACGCCGCGCCGAGCGTAAACTCTATTCTAGCGTCGGTAAACAGCCTGCTGTGTTTTCTCGGATGGAGCAACTGTAAAGTAAAAACCATAAAAACACAAAAACAGATTTACTGTCCCGAAGAAAAGGAACTCACAAAATTTGAATATGAACGCCTTGTCTCAGCGGCTCAAAGGCAGGGCAACGAACGCCTGAGTTTGATCTTACAAACCATATGCTGTACGGAATTCGTGTAAGCGAGCTTAAATTTATAACTGCGGAAGCACTGAAAAGCCGTGAGATAGTTGTAAGGTGCAAGGGCAAAACACGCACGGTGTTCATTGTAAAAGAGTTGCGAAAAAAGCTGCTCCGCTACATTTCACAACAGCAAATAAAAACAGGCTGTATATTCATAACGCGAACAGGCAAGCCCATAAGCCGCACAAACATTTGGCGTGAAATGAAATCCCTTTGCAAACATGCGAACGTAAACCCCGCAAAGGGTTTTCCGCATAATTTAAGGCACCTTTTCGCGAGGGTATTCTATAATATAGAAAAAGACATTGCGAAGCTTGCCGATATTTTAGGGCACAGCAGTATTAATACGACAAGAATATATATTGTATCAACAGGCGCGGAGCATATGCGGAGAATGGAAAGAATGAGGTTAATAATTTAACTGCAAAAACGTCCTTACCTTGAGAAAAAGGTGTTACCGCGGGTGACGGATGAGGTGTAAAACTGATGCCTGACTTAACCCTCAGTTTCGCCCTAATGCCGGGCGGGCACCTACTTTCCCATGTGAGAAAGTAGGCAAAGGACACCAAAGGGGGAAACCCGTCGGCTGTTTCCCCCTTTGGAAACCCCTTTCGCGACCACCCGGGGGCGCTGCGCCCCCCGCTGGGTGGACGAGAGCCCCCCGCTT
>JAILOG010000013.1 GCA_024690965.1 Clostridiales bacterium | reverse complement strand
TGTGTTTTCATAGTTTGCACAGTTCCCTTGCCACATTAGAGCCTGCGGATTTCGCTTTTTACCATTCCAAATTTCGCTGCGAAACTCGTTTCGGCAAAAAAGTTATTATTTATGATAAAAAACTCTTGCATTATTTTAAGTAATGTGGTAAAATACTATCTGTTGATTAGTTCAGCGTATCCGGGTGTGGCGCAGTTTGGTAGCGCGCTTGAATGGGGTTCAAGAGGCCGCTGGTTCGACTCCAGTCACTCGGACCATAAATCACCGCATAAGCCTAGTGCTTATGCGGTGATTATTTATGTGTCCAATTCAAAATAATAGAATATATTATTGTCGAAATCATACATAGCAAGTGAAAAATTATAGGAATATCTGTTCAAAATCAGAGAATCATCAAAGGGATCTATTACCTCAGAATGCCTGTCATAAAATTTGTATACGCCATTCTCTATCACAGGAAAATGAGATTTTTCAGCAAAGTTAAATTCATAGTATGTTCCGTCTTTTTCCCCGCCGTACATAACAAGATTGAGATTCTCCGAAAGCGGAAGAGGGGTCCAATCTCCGACCATATTTCGTGCTTTTTGAGGATTGCTTGAACAGTCCAGAATTAAGTAGTATGTACCGTCACCGTGGAATCCGCCGTGTGAATCCTTTTCTTCGATAATATTATACCCCGTGACATCAAATCCCAAAGCATTAAATTTTTCGTTTAAAATGCCACAGGAAGAAAACAAAAGGCAAAAAGCCAAAGCAAATAATAAGATTTTGTGTTTCATAATGTTCTTCCTCGTAATATCATTAATGTTAAATAACAAAATCGAAACTTGTCAAGATTCATACAAATTTAAAATCCTTCCACTATGGTGAAAGGGTTTTCGCTTTGTAATTATAGCGTAAATGCGCAAAAACCATTATCGCGGGTAAAAAATTCACGCTCAGATAAAACTCTAAGCGCGAATTGGGTGCGGCGGTTCGCCGCTGGCGGAGATGGAGAGATTTGAACTCTCGCGTCGGCGTTACCGACCTACCGGTGTTCGAAGCCGGACCCTTCAGCCACTTGGGTACATCTCCAACTACCAAGGTATTTTACAATAATATGTTTTCGTTGTCAAGTATTTGTTTCAAACGGTGCAATTTTCGACTAAAAGGATTGACTTTATACAGAATTTAATGTATCATAATCGTATCTCTATTTTTAAATGAAAGGAAATGATAGAAATGAGATTAACCAAAAAAATCCTCGCAGCGTTGCTTTCAATTCTTATGATAGCTTCCGTTTGCACAGTGGCTGCAAGCGCATCTGCGGAGAACACAAAAACTACCGATTATTCCCTCAAATTTGACGATGACGGAAAATTCAGACTTCTTCAAATTTCAGATATTGAGGGTAACGGTAAAATCAAAGCTTCAACATTAAGCCTGATATCACGCTCTGTTGAGAAATATAAGCCGAATCTTATTTTGCTTACAGGCGACAACACCTCTTCTACAACAGGCTCTAACGGATTCAAAGACACTATGACAAGCCTTGCAGCTGCTTTTAAAGGCGTTCCTTTTGCGGCAACTTTCGGTATACTTGATACTTCTTCTACCAGAAGCATTACAAGACAATCTCAATATAACACTCTTGTATCCGACTATCATGCTATCGACTATGATAACAACTTCTCTACAAAAGCACTTCCCGGTACAGGCACAGGTTGCATACCGATAAAGACAAGCGACGGCAAAAACGTAGCTTGGAACCTTGTTCTTTTTGACGCGGGCACACGTGATGACGACGGCGGCTACGGCAAGCCCGGTTACAACACAGAAAAGCCCTACAACAATGAAGAGGGTTACAGAACAATTGTTGAGTGGTTCAAGAACATGAACACCTCTATGCGTTCATACACGGCAGATGGCAGCTTTGCTCCCACACTTGCTTTCCAACACACAGCATTGCACGAATTCTATAACACAGGCTTGCTTTCTTCCTGCAATCAGACTGAGCTCGGCGCTATTATCGCAGCCGAAGGTACAGGCTACACAGGATATTATAAGGTTGCCCGTGAAAACAAAACCGCAGTCGGCGAATATCTTGAATCCGCGACCTGCTCCGGCACAAGCACGCTTGAGCTTTACACGGCTCTTGCAAAAGACGGAAACGTAAAAGGTATTTTCTACGGCAATCAGCACAAAAATACTCTTATGGGCGAGACCTCTTATGTAGATGAACTGAATAATCATTACGCACTTGTTCAGGGCTGCTGTCCCGCTGCAAACGAAAGTTTGGCTGTTGATAACAGTCCCGCGTTGAGATTGTTTGAATTGTATGACGACGGCTCTTACACAACTGATGTTGTATCAAATAAAACTTTGGATCAGGCTGCCGCGCAAGACAAGTGTTATTATATAAACACTCAGTCAACAGGATTATATGTAAGCGAGATTGCCACAGGCTGTGCAAAAAAATCTGCAAATGCAAAGCAGCAGCTTACACAGGCAGGTTTCACGGTATTGGATTTTGACCTTAACAAAGATGCCGGCGGACATTATATTTATTTCGGTTATAAGCTTTCAAACGATCCTTCTAAAGCCATAACCGCAGTCCGTTTCCAGATGGGCAAAAAGGGCGTACAAACTCCCTCTGTTATAAAGTCTTCTGTTAACGGTGTAGAGTGTAGCTTTAGCCCCGTTGTAAATCCGTCAACAAACGCTATGGACGATCTTAACAAAGAGGCAAAAGGATATTATATCTATACATACGCAACAAGAGATAAATGCTCCGGCGGTATAACCACAATTGCTGTAAGCGAAACTGCAAATGTTCAGGGATATGTAACCGGAACAAGCTTTTCAAATCCCGATGAGGCGGCTGACCTTAACAAAGAAGCAGGCGGCGCGTACGTTTACCTGCACTATAAATCAGACACAGAGCCTGTTCAATATGAGCACGACAAGCTTAAGCAACTTATTGAAGATATGAATCAGGTAATAACCAACGATACAGGTTATTATTCCGAAAACTCAATGAACGCGTTAAAGAGTTCTTTGGTTGACGGAATGAATATCATAAACAGCTATAAAGAAAACCCGGTCAACAATGTATATTCCCCTGCTGACATTCAAAAGGCAATGAAGGCTATAAGAGCCGCACGCGACGGTTTAAGCGTTGTTGTTAAGTTTGAGCCTAACGGCGGACATATGGATGTTACTACCATAGAGGTTAAAGTAGGCGACAAAAAATCAGCTATACTTGATTTGTCACAGTATGTTCCCACAACTACACAAAGCGGAACAAGCTTCCTGGGTTGGAGCACAGTTGCACAGGCGGCTACAGGCACCACCGGCACAATAAAGATAACCGAGAACACCACATTGTACGCGGTATGGTCTCAGACAGTTATATCCGTATCTGACACAGACACCTCTAAGACAAGTGACACAGATACGAATAAGACAATTTACGGTGACGTTAACTGCGACGGCAAAGTTACAATGGAAGACGTTACAAGCTTACAGAGGATACAGGCACAGCTTGCAACTCACGCAAGCTTCGGCGTAAATTCCAAAGCAAACTCAGACTGCAACCACGACAACGCCGTTAATATGCAGGACGTTACTACAATCCAAAGATACCTTGCACACCTTATTAATACTCTTTAATAAGTAATATTTGTTGATAATAAATACCCGTGGGCGTTATGCCTGCGGGTATTATTTTATTAAATATACTCTTCACAGAAATCGGTATCATTTTCTACACAATATCAATTATTCCGTTAGGTTGCCCTAATGCCGGGCAGGCACCTACTTTCCCATGTGAGAAAGTAGGCAAAGGACACCAAAGGGGGAAACCCATCGGATGTTTCCTCCTTTGGAAACCCCTTTCGCGACCACCCGGGGGAGTTCCCCCGTCGGGTGGACGGAATCCCCCCCTTTTTCTCGGTCAGCTTTCTTTTTCATTTAGATTCACACAATTATACAGGATTATGTGTGTCATATGCACTATGCAGTCCAAATTTATTTGATACCGCAATTTTTGCAAAGAACCAAAATAAAATACGGCTCACAAACTATTTGAGTATAGCTTGTGAGCCGTTTCTTATTAGATCAACAATGATTATTCAATTGTTTCCGATGCGACAGATGCCTGTTCGGATGAATTATCACTTAAATCAATTTCGCTGTTATCTGCCTCAACGTCACCTTCCGCAGACGTAAGCTCTTGCTTATCAGATACGCTGTTTTCGCTCAATTCGATATCGTTATAACGGTGCATACCTGTACCCGCGGGAACAAGCTTACCGATAATAACATTCTCTTTAAGACCGAACAACGGGTCTGTTTTGCCCTTGATAGCGGCATCGGTGAGGACTCTTGTTGTCTCCTGGAACGAAGCGGCGCTCAGGAATGAATCCGTTGCGATACTCGCCTTTGTTATACCGAGCAATGCCTGTGTATAAGTTGCCTCTCTGAGATCTTCTTCGCCGTTTGCAATGCGCTCGCGAATCTTTTCGTTTGCTGTCATTACATCAGATTTATCGGTAAGAACGCCGGGGAGCAAGTCTGTATCTCCGTTATCGTCAACACGAACTTTTCTCATCATCTGACGCACAATAACCTCAATATGCTTATCGTTGATATCAACACCCTGCATTCTGTAAACGCGCTGAACTTCTTGAATAAGATAATTCTGAACCGCGTCTCCACCGAGTATCGCGAGAATATCGTGCGGATTAACAGAGCCTTCGGTTATCATATCGCCTGCGTTTATATGCTGTCCGTCCTCAACCTTTGTACGGGAGCCGAAAGGAATGAGATAGCTTTTCTCTTCGCCTGTTTCTTTGTTATAAATAATGGCGTGTCTGTTTCCGCGAATATCGTCGAAACGCAAATCACCGCTTATCTCACTGATTATAGCGAGATGCTTAGGCTTTCTGCCCTCAAACAATTCTTCAACTCTCGGCAGACCTTGCGTAATATCTTCTGCGCTTGCAACACCGCCCGTATGGAACGTACGCATTGTAAGCTGTGTACCCGGCTCACCTATAGACTGCGCTGCAATGATTCCTACAGCCTCACCAACGGTTACGGGCATACCGTTTGCAAGGTTTGCGCCGTAGCACTTGCGGCAAATGCCGTGCTTAGAGCAACAGTTAAGACTTGAACGTATTTTGATCTTTTCAACGCCTGCCGCAATAATTTTGTCGGCTTCTTCGTCTCTCATCATAGTATCCTTAGATACTATAACGTCACCTGTCTTTTCATCAACGAAATCCTCGCAGAGATATCTGCCGAGTAAACGTTCATGAAGACCCTCTATAACCTGATTACCGTCTTTGATATCAAATATTTCAAGACCGTCTGTAGTTCCGCAGTCATCGTCACGAATTATAACATCCTGCGATACGTCAACAAGTCTTCTTGTAAGATAACCTGAGTCGGCAGTTCTGAGAGCCGTATCTGCAAGTCCTTTACGCGCACCACGTGAAGAAATAAAGTATTCCAAAATGTTAAGACCTTCACGGTAGTTTGCTCTGATAGGTATTTCAATCGTTTTACCTGATGTATTGGCGATAAGTCCGCGCATACCTGCGAGCTGTCTTATCTGGCTCATGCTACCACGGGCTCCTGAGTCTGCCATCATATATATCGGGTTGTATCTGTCAAGGTTGCCCTGCAAAGCGGCGGTAACATCGTTTGTACATTTCTCCCAGATCTGGAGCACTTGCTTATAGCGCTCGTGATCCGATAAAAGGCCCTCTTTATAGTAAGCCGCAACGGTGTCAACCTGCTTTTCTGCTTCCGCGATAAGTTCTTTCTTTGCGGGCGGGATAACCGCGTCACAAATGGCAACTGTAATAGCGCCTCTTGTAGAATATTTATAACCTTGTGCTTTTATAGCGTCAAGAACGTGCGATGTAGGCTCGGTTCCGTGCTTTTTAATGCACTTGTCGATTATTTTTCCGAGCTGCTTTTTGCCTACAAGGAAATCTACCTCAAATTTAAATTTATTTTCATAAACGCTTCTGTCTACAAAGCCCAGATCCTGAGGGATAGCTCTGTTGAATATGATCCTGCCGACAGTTGTATCTATAATTCCGTAATGCTTTTCGCCGTCTATCTCTGCCTCACGTCTTACCTTTATTTTGCTGTGGAGGCTGACTATCTTGTTTTCGTAAGCCATAATAGCTTCGTCAATGTCACGGAATACCTTGCCTTCTCCCGGCTCGCCGTCTTTATCAAGCGTCAGGTAATAAGAACCTAGGATCATATCCTGTGTAGGAACAACAACAGGCTTACCGTCTGACGGCTTAAGCAAGTTACCTGCGGCAAGCATCAAAAATCTTGCTTCCGCCTGTGCCTCGGCAGAAAGCGGTACGTGAACAGCCATTTGGTCGCCGTCGAAGTCGGCGTTATAAGCCGTACATACGAGTGGGTGAAGCTTTAACGCTCTGCCCTCTACCAAAACAGGCTCAAAAGCCTGGATACCGAGTCTGTGAAGTGTAGGCGCACGGTTAAGCAATACGGGGTGGCCCTTGATAACAACTTCAAGCGCGTCCCAAACCTCGGGCTTGGAGCGGTCAACGGCTTTTCTTGCCGCCTTTATATTTTGAACCGCCTTTGTTTCTACAAGGCGTTTCATAACAAAGGGCTTAAACAATTCAAGTGCCATTTCCTTAGGCAAGCCGCACTGATACATCTTAAGCTCAGGTCCTACAACTATAACAGAACGTCCCGAATAGTCGACACGTTTACCGAGAAGGTTCTGACGGAAACGTCCCTGCTTACCCTTGAGCATATCCGACAGGGATTTTAACGCTCTGTTATTCGGTCCCGTTACGGGTCTGCCGCGTCTGCCGTTGTCTATAAGCGCGTCTACGGCTTCCTGAAGCATACGCTTTTCGTTTCTGATAATTATATCGGGAGCCTGAAGCTCTATAAGTCTTCTCAAACGGTTATTTCTGTTGATAACACGGCGGTACAAATCGTTTAAGTCACTCGTCGCGAAACGTCCGCCGTCAAGCTGAACCATAGGACGAATATCCGGCGGAATTACCGGAATAACGTCAAGTATCATCCACTCGGGACGGTTTCCGCTGAGTCTGAACGCTTCCACAACTTCAAGACGTTTCATAAGGCGGACTTTTTTCTGTCCGGTTGCGTCTTCAAGCTCTGCTTTAAGCTGTTCGGAGAGAACATCAAGGTCTATCTCCTCAAGCAACTCTTTAATAGCCTCGGCGCCCATGCCGGCACGAAAATCATCGTCATATTTTTCCTGAAGATCTCTGAATTCCTTTTCTGTAAGGAAATCCATTTTCTGAATCTCGCCCTCGGCGTCACCGGGATCAATTACGATATACGCGCCGAAATAAAGCACCTTTTCAAGATTACGGGGAGATATATCGAGCATAAGTCCTATTCTTGAAGGTATACCCTTAAAGTACCAAATGTGAGATACGGGAGCCGCAAGCTCTATATGACCCATTCTCTCACGGCGCACCTTGGCGCGTGTTACTTCAACGCCGCACTTTTCGCAAACCTTGCCTTTATATTTAATTCTCTTGTATTTTCCGCAGTGACATTCCCAGTCTTTCTGGGGTCCGAAGATGCGCTCGCAGTATAATCCGCCGCGCTCGGGCTTTAGTGTACGGTAATTTATTGTTTCGGGCTTTTCCACTTCGCCGTAAGACCATTCTCTTATTCTGTCTGGTGAAGCAATGCCTATCTTAATAGAGTCAAATACGTTAAATTCCATTTCAGACTATTCCTTTCTTTCAATATTCAACATCATTCGTCAATGTCGTCAAACGAATCGTCATCGGAACTGTCGTCAAACAAACTCGACTCGTCATAATAATTTTCGCTGTCTTCGTCCTGGTTTTCGTCAAGCAGATAGCTGTCCATATCGCCCTTTGTCATTACCGACTGCTCTTCAAATACCGGTTCATCAACAGAAGTATCCTCAACATATATGTCATCGTCATCAAATGTCTGTTTAAGGTCTATCTCTTCACCGTCGCGGTCAAGAACTTTAATATCAAGAGATAACGACTGCAATTCTTTGATAAGAACCTTAAACGCCTCGGGAATACCCGGAGTAGGAATGTTCTGACCCTTAACTATTGCTTCGTACGCCTTTACACGGCCTACAACATCGTCTGATTTAACAGTGAGTATTTCCTGAAGTGTATAAGCTGCGCCGTAAGCTTCAAGCGCCCAAACTTCCATTTCTCCGAAACGCTGACCGCCGAACTGAGCTTTACCGCCCAAAGGCTGCTGCGTAACAAGTGAGTAAGGACCTGTTGAACGCGCGTGAATCTTATCGTCAACGAGGTGGTGCAGCTTAAGATAATACATATAACCTACTGTTACGGGATTATCGAAGTATTCACCTGTGCGTCCGTCTTTTAGCCATATTTTACCGTTGTTTGAAACGCACATCTTCTTATCGTCGTATTCCTCGCCCTTGTCGGCAAGTCTTTGCTTTTCTTTTTCTACAAGCTCATCGAAAAGCTCAAATATATCCTGCTCGTGCGCACCGTCGAATACAGGCGTCATTATCTTCCAGCCAAGCGCTTTGCAGGCATAACCAAGGTGTACCTCCAAAACCTGACCGATGTTCATACGTGAAGGAACGCCGAGCGGGTTAAGAACTATATCAAGCGGTGTGCCGTCGGGAAGGAAAGGCATATCCTCAACAGGTAAGATTCTTGAAACAACGCCCTTGTTACCGTGACGTCCCGCCATCTTATCGCCGACAGATATCTTACGCTTTTGCGCGAGATAACATCTTACTACCTTATTTACACCGGGCTGAAGCTCGTCGCAGTTGTCACGTGTAAACACCTTAACGTCTACAACTATGCCGCTTTCGCCGTGAGGTACTCTGAGAGATGTATCTCTTACCTCTCTCGCCTTTTCGCCGAATATGGCTCGGAGGAGTCTTTCTTCCGATGTGAGCTCTGTTTCTCCCTTGGGTGTAACCTTACCTACAAGTATATCTCCTGTTCTAACCTCGGCGCCGATGCGGATTATACCGTTCTCGTCAAGGTTTTTAAGCATATCGTCGCCGACATTGGGGATATCTCTTGTAATTTCCTCGGGTCCGAGCTTAGTGTCGCGTGCCTCAAGCTCGTATTCTTCTATGTGGATAGATGTGTATACATCTTCTCTTACTATTTTTTCGCTGATGAGAACAGCGTCTTCGTAGTTATAGCCTTCCCATGTCATAAAGCCGATAAGCGCGTTTTTACCAAGGCTTATTTCGCCGTTATGTGTAGCGGGACCGTCAGCTATAACCTGGTTTGCGGTAACTCTCTCACCCTTAGATACAACAGGTATTTGGTTAATGCAGGTACCTTGGTTTGAACGGGCAAATTTTGTAACCGCGAATTCCTGAACTCTGCCTGAGTCATATTGAATCTTTATTGTATCCGCGCTTGCGCTCAATACAACGCCGTCTTCTTCACTAAGCAGGCAAACGCCGGAGTCTACGCCAGCCTTGTATTCCATACCTGTTCCTACAAAAGGAGATTCCGTAACGAGAAGCGGCACAGCCTGTCTTTGCATGTTAGAGCCCATCAACGCACGGTTTGCGTCGTCGTTTTCAAGGAAAGGTATCATCGCGGTAGCAACTGATACAACCATTTTAGGAGATACGTCCATAAAGTCCGCGCGTGAGCTTTCAACCTCAACGAATTCGTCACGGTATCTGCCGTTTACCTTAGCGTGAACAAATCTTCCGTTTTCGTCCAAAGGCTCGTTGGCCTGGGCTACTATATAATCGTCCTCCATATCCGCGGTCATATAGATAACTTCGTCGGTAACTATGCCTGTCTCTTTGTCTATTTTGCGGAAAGGAGCCTCTATAAATCCGTATTCGTTAATCTTAGCGAATGTCGCGAGATAAGATATCAAACCGATGTTAGGACCTTCAGGCGTTTCTATAGGACACATACGTCCATAGTGTGTATAGTGAACGTCACGAACCTCAAATCCTGCTCTGTCTCTGGAAAGACCTCCGGGGCCGAGAGCCGACAAACGTCTCTTGTGTGTAAGCTCGGCAAGGGGATTGTTCTGATCCATAAACTGTGAAAGCGGAGATGAACCGAAGAATTCTTTTATAGCCGCGGTTACGGGTCTTATATTTATCAAAGCGTTCGGTGATAATTTATCAAGGTCCTGTGCCTGCAAAGTCATACGCTCGCGTACAACTCTCTCTAAACGTGAAAAGCCTATTCTGAATTGGTTTTGGAGCAACTCGCCTACGCATCTTATACGTCTGTTACCCAAGTGGTCTATGTCGTCGGTTACGCCGATGCCCTCGGCAAGGTTGTTCATATAGTTAATGGAAGCGAATATATCGTCTGTTGTGATAATGTTAGGTATAAGGTCTGCTTTACGCTCTTTGATCATCTCTTTGAGCTCGTTTTCGTTCTGTGCGGAATCAAGTATCTCGCAAAGCACACTGAAACGAACCTTTTCGTTGATGCCGCACTCGGCTTCCGCGTCAAAGTTTACGTAGCAGCCGATATCCACCATACCGTTGGATATTATCTTGATTATCTTGTCCTCTGACTTTACATAAGCAGCGGTTACGCCCATATTTTCAAGCTCTAACGCTCTCTCTTTGGATATAACCTCTCCCTCGTCACAGATAATTTCGCCTGTGCGCGGGTCGGCTATGGGCATGGCAAGTCTTTGACCCGCGAGCCTTGAGGAAAGACAAAGCTTTTTGTTGTATTTATATCTGCCTACCCTTGACATATCGTAGCGTCTGGTATCATAGAATAATGTATCAATATGTGCCTGCGCGCTCTCAATCGTGGGCGGCTCCGTGGGACGAAGCTTTCTGAAAAGCTCAAGCATAGCTTCTTCTGTGTTTTTGCACACGTCTTTTTCTATGGTGGCTTTCATACGGTCGTCGTCACCGAAATAATCAAGTATTTCAGAATCAGTTCCCAAACCGAGTGAACGTATAAATACGGTTACGGGTATTTTTCTGTTTTTGTCTATTCTTACGTAGAATACATCGTTTATGTCGTTTTCATATTCAAGCCAAGCGCCTCTGTTTGGTATTACGGTAGAGCTGAACATCTTTTTGCCTGTTTTGTCGTACTCCATTTTGTAATATACACCCGGGCTTCTTACAAGCTGAGATACGATAACACGCTCGGCGCCGTTTATAACAAACGTGCCGCTGGGGGTCATAAGCGGGAAATCTCCCATATAAACGTTAGACTCTTTTATCTCGCCTGTTTCTTTGTTGAAAAGCCTTGCCTGCACGCGCAAAGGAGCCGCAAACGTAGCGTCTCTCTCTTTACATTCCGCAACGGTGTAATTTGGCTTATCGACCTCAAGGGTGTAGTCAACAAAATCAAGAATAAGGTTTCCCGAATAGTCGGTAATTCCCGAAACATCGGCGAATACCTCTTTCAAGCCCTCGGTAAGAAACCAGTTGTAAGATTTCTTTTGGATCTCGATAAGATTAGGCATACCGATGACTTCATCAATTTTCGAGAAGCTCATTCTCTCTGTTTTGCCAACCTTGATTGGTTTTACATTAACCACTTAGCATTCACTCCATTCATTTTTTCACGTTCCAAAACAGAAACGCTTCACACAATTTTCACATTCAAACTGTTTAAAGTGATATTTCAAAGAAATTCAGTCAAGACTTCAATATTTATTTTTTACAAAAACTATTGACAAACCCGACACTTTTATGATAATATCGTTAGCACTGAACGTAAAAATTGACATAGGCGTTCAATATTAGGCAGTTTAATATTATATACTTTTGCAATTTATATGTCAAGCATTTTTTGAAAAAATTTGGTAAAACATATATTTTGGCTTAAATACATAACAAATTCGGTTGCATAAAATTATATCATGCAACCGAAAATTTTTAGCCCACTCCTAAACACCCGGGTAAGTTGATTTAATTTTTGCATTGAAAAGCCCCATACCGTTACGCTTAATAAGCGATGTTCGGTACGGGGCTTTTATCAAAATATATCAGAAGGAATAAAAATAAGTTTAATTATACGTCAAGCACTACTCCCATAAATACGGGCAGTTTTGTTTCATTGTCAATTATAGCGTACATAAACGGGCGGTCTATAAGCACCTTTTTGTCATATTCAAGGGGCATGTAAGCGCTGTATTTAATATCAATTATTGTAACCGCCGCGGCTCTTGTACCGTCTTTTGTAAGCTCAATAAATGTTTTATGGATCACATCGGAAATATACGCATCGTCTCCTGTAATCATCTTTTTAAAATCTGCACTACCCGGATCAAATGCAAGCGGCATTACTTTTTCAAGCGGCTCTTTATAACTCAGTTCATACTCATATTTAAAAGCCGGAAGCTTTGTTTGCACGTTATATTTTTTTGTGTGTGAAGCCATAAGCTCTCTAAAATGCTCGCCTGTCATTTTCTCGGCGTAGTCAAGCACATCTACACCTTCATTTGGCAGTATTGCCGCAAAGCTGTATTTTCCGCCCGCGTATTCTTTTATAAAGCCCTGAGCGTCGCTGTCGCAAATATAAGATTTCATATCCTGCGACATAAACGTGGCTTTTTTCTTTTCTCCGCTGTAATTTGTAAAGTCGCTTTTATAGTCGCCGTCATACTTTACATCCCAGTCAGCCTCAAAAGCTATGGCATTAATAAGCATAATGATAGTATTTTCGTTAATCTCGTCTATCATCTTTTCTATCATACCAAAGGTATTATTCTTTATCCAGCCGTTGATTTTATCTACCGTTTTTGCATTATTAAAATCCTCGGTAAATATTTCAGCAGAAAATACATCTTTGAGCTTCTCTTTATAGTCCTCGTTTACCGTAAAGCGTTCTTTTTCATCACGCACCCACATGGAGTTCGCTATGCTGAATTTCAGATCATCCCCGTTGCTTACAAGGCGCTTCTGCAATGCTTTCAGCAATATGTTCATCTGCTCCATATCGTCATATCCGGCAAGATACTTTGCCATTTCCTTAAGCGTTTCGCCGTCCGCGCCGTTTGTTGCGGCTGACATCGCAAGCGCTATCGACAAAGGGCTTATAAGCGTGTTCTTCTCTTTTGACAACCCCATTTTAAATAAGTCAACGCTTACATCAAACAGATGTGAATATTCATCAGAATCCACCTTAACATCAGACTCGCTGTTTTTCTCACTGTCTGAATTTTCGGTATCGCTTTCGGGTTTCTCTGCCGGGAATACGGAAATAAGCTTTGCCATGTATTTTTGTATTATTGTAACGTCTACAAGATTTACTTCTCCGTTGCCGTCAACATCGGCGTTTACGAACGCGTTTTTCCCGAAAGATTCAAGCGTAACAAGCTTTGCCAAATACTTTTGAATTGTTGTTACATCCTGCATTGTTATATCGCCGTCACAGTCGGCGTCACCAAGCATTATCTTATCATTGTCAGATGTATCGCTTTCTGTTTCAGTCGCGGTATCCCTGTCGGTCAAAGAATCGGTGTTGTTGTAGTTATTATCATCTTTGTAAGTCGCTTCAATCTTTACATTTTCAGAGGGCATAATAAATGAAGTGTTTTCCGCTGTTTCGTCTTCAAGCTTAACATTGCCTTCCAATACCGTCCACTTATCAAATGTCTTTCCTTCGGGTGCCGGAGCGGTAAGTATTTCAACCTTTTCACCGGGTTTCGCTTTGCTTGCGTCTTTACCGTCTATAACGGCGCTGCCGCCCAATATGTCAATATTATAAGCTTCCGCCGCCGCAGGCTTAAACGGATAAATCAGTAAGATCATATCTTCTAAATACGGAGTTTGCAAATACTGACGCGCGTCTTCTCCGTTTACGGTAATATCAACAGGTTCAACAGACGGTATCTCCCCTGACATATCCGTCATAAATATGTCGCTGTACGACAATCCGCCTTTGAACACATATCCCTCATTCGCTCCCAAAGCCACACAAAGGAAGTATGTTTTTCCCTCTTTTAACGTGCCGGTATATTCTTCGCCTTTGGAATCGGTGATTACAGCCTGAAACTCTTCGTAATTCGGGTCCTCTTCATAAGTTATCTTAGGATCACGCGCCTTAGTGCCTGCCGCGGGAATTTCAAACGTCAAATCAACTTTTTCTATTGTACTTAGTTTTATCCATTTGGCGTAAAGAGTAATATCCTCCTCTATAGGAGTTTCATAGATATCAAACGGTTCTCCGTCAAACTCAGAATCGGTATACCAGCCGCAAAAACGGCAACCGTCTGTATCGAGAAGATCATCGTAACCCTCGGTATCGCCAAACAGCGCTGTATAAACAGTCGCGCCGTCCTCAACCGAGAGAGGCTCCAACGCTTTTCCGTAACCGCCGTTATCAAATGTAACCGTATGGAAAACAGGCGTTCCTACCACATATTTCTTAACTAAGTTTATATATCCCGAATTGCAGTATACATAGTCAAAATGTTCGCCGTTAAATGAAACATCTGTTTTCTCGCCAAGCTCTTCATCGTATAAGGTCTTGAAAAGATAGCCGTCATCGGGAGAAAGCTCTATACAAAGATAATAGCAGGAATTATCTTTTATTTTGCACGTAAACGATCTGTCGCCCGAAAAGTCCGAATCCCAATATACATCGCTGACATAATAATTAAGTTCGCCTTCAGCAAGCGTAACATTGGCGCTTACGGTTGCCCCGGGTGTCATTGCCGCGGCGTCGGGCAAATTCAGCTTTATGCTTTCAATCGCAGGAAGCCATATCGCGTATAAAGTTATATCCTCGGTCAAAACATCAAAATAATTAACAGCTTTATCTGGGTCGTTGTCGCTCTCTAAGCTCCAGTCATAAAACTGATAGCCGTCTTCATAGTACAAATCAAGAACATCCATCGGGGCAGCTTCATAAAGCATTTGCCCCGGTTGTACCGTTACGGAATGAGGCGCGGTACCTCTGCCGTTTGAGTCAAAGGTAACGGTTATCGGCTTAGGCTCACCGAGCGTAAATTTTTGAATATACAAAAGCATTGAACCAAACTCATTCAGTTCATATCTGCCTGTTCCTTCTTTTCCGTTTAAGGTAATACTGCCGATATTTCTGTCGAAAAGGTAATCGTCCTTCGCGCTGAGTATAACTACAAGGTAATAATCTCTGTTATCGGTAAAGACGCCGGTAGTTACTGCTTCTTCACTGAAATCATAATCATTGTTATTCCAAAAAGCATACTCGACCGTACAGTTTTCACAGTTTACAGAAACATCAACAGGGTTCAGGTTATCTTCATCAAACACAGGTACTTCTTCGCCGACTTTCGGTCCGGGTGTACCTAAAGTAAACTCTAAAGCGTTAATAATCTCACTGTCTTCGGCATAAGCCGTTGAAAGCGGCACGCAGCTTAGCGTCATCACCAAAGCAAGAGCTAAGCTTAAAAGCTTATTTTTGTTTTTCATAACCATTCCTCCGTTAAATCTATTATATTTTGATTTTAATAACCGCGCTGAGCCTAACAAGCTTAACGCCGTTATACATCAAGCACCACTCCCATAAATATCGGCAGTTTTGTTTCATTGTCGATTATGGCATACATAAACGGGCGGTCGATAAGCACCTTGCGGTCATATTTCGGTTCACAGCAGGTTTCGCAATCTATAGAAACTACCGTAGCGGCTGCGGCTTTTGTGCCGTCTTTTGTAAGCTCAATAAATGTGCTGTGTACAACATCCGAAATAAACGCGTTATACTCAGGTTTTTTAAATGTGAGCATCTTTTTTAAATTTGCCTTTTCCTTATCAAAAGCCAACGGCATCACTTTTTCAAGAGGCTCTTTATAGCTTAAATTGTAGCTGTATTTAAAAGCAGGCAGTTTGGTTTGCACATAATACTTTGTTGTATGCGTTGCCATAAGCTCTCTGAAATGCTCGCCTGTCATCTTTTCGGCGTATTCAAGAACATCCACGTTTTTGTTGGGAAGTATTGCCGCGAAGCTGTATTTGTTGCCCCAATACTTCTTTATAAAGCCTTGCGCGTCGCTGTCGCAAACGTAAGAATACATATCTTCAGACATAAAGGTGGATTTCTTTGTCTCGCCGCTGTAAGTTGTAAAGCTGCTTTCATAATCTCCGCCGTATGGGTTATCCCACCGGGCTTCAAACGCTATGGCGTTAATAAGCAGAATTATTGTCTCCTTGTTGAGCTTTTCTATCATCTTTTTGATCATACCGAATGTGTTTTCGTCTATCCAGCCGTTTATTTTATCTACAGTTTTGGAATCGCTGAAATCCTCGGTAAATATTTCAGCCGAAAATACATCTTTCAGCTTGTCTTTGTAGTCCTCATTCACGGTAAAGAGCTCTTCATCATCTTTTACCCACATCGAGTTTGCAATGCTGAACTTAAGACATTCATCATCGGTAACAAAGCGCTCCTGAAGCGCCTTGAGTAATATATTGTACTGCTCCATATCGTCATATCCCGTAAGATACTTTGCCATTTCCTTAAGCGTTTCACCGTCCGCGCCGTTCGTTGCCGCAGACATCGCGAGAACTATTGACAAGGGGCTTACAAGAGTATTTTCTGTTTCTGATAATCCCATTTTGAACAAATCGAGGCTCACATCGAAAAGATGCGAATACTCGTCGGAGTCAACCTTAACATCGGGAACATCGTATTTTTCCCAATCTGTTTCCTCGGTATCTGTGTTTTGCGGTGTATCGTTAATTATTGTAGTTTTATGTGACATATTGCCCCACGAAAATGACACGCCCACAGGAAATTCATTTATAAGTCCGGCAATAAATCTCTGCATAAGAACTACATCCTGCATACCTGCCAAATCCGATTTTGTTACCGGTATCGGTGACATAACGTAATATGTATCATCAATTTGTTTCGATACCGTTATTTCGCCATCGTCCAACATCGCAAGAATTTTTTGCAATGTTGTCACATCTTCCATCGTTACCTTTCCGTCATAATTCAGGTCTCCGTAATAAAACAGCTCTTCTTCTATTTCTTCCGCCGTTACACCCACAAGCGCGATAGCGCACGTCATAGACACAACAAGGAGAAGGGATACAAGTTTAATCAATCTTTTCATAACGATTACCTCCTTAAAACAAGCACGGGTGTTTATTCTTACATAGTATAAACAAACAAGCAAACCATTTTTAGACAAGATTTTTAGAAAAATTTTTATTTTTTCGAAAAATCCCTTTCACACTATTCAAGGTACAATACCTCCCGTGTTTATAGTACACCGTACTCTAAGGCTTTTCAACATTTTGGCATAAATTGTGCCTTTTTTGGCATAAATTGAAGAAAAATCTTTGAAAAACGTCTTGACAAATCGTATATTCCGTGATTCAAAGAACAAATATCTCTATTTTTTCGGCAGGTACTTTTTATCCTAATTTTATATTTTTCCTGTAGTCCTTAGAGATTTCTATATCATATTTCTCTCTCAAATTATCATACAGTTTGTCGTAATCCTCACTTATCATATCGCTTTGAACCTGTATTTTCCAGGTTTCTTCTCCCGTGCTTACAAAATACATGATATGATAGCCGTAATCGGTTTTTATTATCTCATAATCTCCGGGTTTTCTGTTTTTGTCAAAGCACCAGCTGTCAAATTCGGTCACGGTTTCGCCCTGTATTACATTTTCATACAAACCTCCGTTTTTCGCGGACGCTTTATCGTCAGAGTATTCGGCGGCAAGCTCGTCAAATTTTTCCGTTGTTTTTCCGCTTAACTCCCACTCGGTAAGCACTGTTGACGCTTGTTCAAGCGTTAAATAATCAAAATCGCTGTCCTCTATTGTAAAAAGTATATGGCGCACATTTACAGAGCTTTCTTCACGTCTGTGAGGAAGCTCTGTAAGCATATATACAGACACCGTCTGATATTCTTCCGAAAGCTCATAATATACGTCATTAACTTTTCTTTTTCCGTTAAATGCCCATTCGTTAAATCCGTCGCCCGCAAAAAAAGGTGCGTTTACGGTTTTTGTTTCATTCAACTCACTTTGTATTTGTTCGTCTGTGATGTCCGGAATCCACTCTCGGCAAAACCGCGCTATCGTATCGGTAAATTCATCTTCGTTTTTGCAGCTTTGCAAACGCTTGGCATAATCTGTAGCTTCTTCTTTTGAAAGCGTGAAATCCGATTCGTCACTGTCAAGAGAATATGAAAAAGAATAGTATCTGTAGGAAGCGCATTTGTATTTATTTTCGTTGTTTTTATAATATTGTTCCAATTGTTCGTCGGTGTATTTAAAGCCGTCATACAGCTTTTCGTCATATGATATGGCAAGGGTGTATAATTCTTCGGCTCTTCTTATATCTTCCAAGCTTACGCCCTTTGGGTATTCATCTATGTTGATATTTGACATATATTCATCAATTTTTGCTTCTTCATCGCTGCCCAATTCATATCCTGCAGAATAAGCCGCCTCGGCAACTATAAGCATATCTTTAACGGCTTCCTCTGCTTTATCCAAAAAGTAGTCGCGCCACGTTGTGTCGCTGTCTTTTTGCTGAGAAGCCAAATCTGTTGCCGTATCAAGACCGTCCGAAGACAGGCTTTCCGAGAAATTCTCCAAATAAGAGTTATATGTGTCTTGAGCGTAGTAAGACATCATCGCTTCATCTACTTTAAAATGCTCTGTGCTCATCACGGTTTTGCCACGCATTAATATTCCGCTTGATATAATATATCCGTTTATAACAATGCCCGCGATAAGCGCCAATATTAAACCGCCCGTAACGCACGGGATAATAACACGCCTTAACCGTCTTTTCCGTTTTTCTTTTTGCTCTGTTTGCTTTTTGAGCTCAAGGATTTGACTGTAATTCAGTTTATCTTTCTTTTTACCCACTGTTTGTTCACTCCGAATATCATTTTACATTTAACGTGCTGTTTAATATACATATCACGCTCACGCCTGTGTCCGCCGCAACCGCAAGCCAAATAGGCGCCGCGCCCAAAGCCGCCAAAACAAGCACCGCAAGCTTAAAAGCTATCGCAAACGCTATATTTGATTTTATAACTCTCATTGCGCGCTTTGCTGTTTTTATACAGGCAGGCAGCTGCTTTATATTGCCGTCGGACAACACCGCGTCTGCAGCCTCAATAGCCGCTTCGCTGCCCAAGCCCATTGCAATTCCGCAATCGGCTGCAGCTAAAATAGGCGCGTCGTTTATGCCGTCGCCCACAAACACGGAAGCTTTGGAATTTTCCGAAAGTCTTTGCATGACATCTACTTTTTCCTGCGGCAGCAGCTCCGCATATACATTTTCAATTCCGCACTGCGCCGCAATACTTTCTGCGTATTCCTTTTTGTCACCTGTCAGAATTGCAATGTTTTTAAATCCGCCCGATTCAAGGTTCTTAACAACCTCTTGCACATCAGTTCTTATGCTGTCGCTGAAATCAAATCCTGCCATAAGTTTGCCGTCAATTGCAAGCATACAGGTATGTTTTTCGTTTGTCAAAATACCGTTTTCCCGCAAAAACAAAGCATTACCGAAAACAGCGCTTTTGTCGTTATATTCAGCTGTTACACCCTTACCCGCGATCTCATTATAGTTTATCAAAACAGGCAAGTCAATAGCGTCGGTTTCATTTTTGAGAGCCTCCGCAAGCGGATGAGAACTGTATTTTTCACAGGCAGCGGCAAGGACTTTTGCCTGTTTTTCATCAATTTCCCCGTAAGTTTTCACATTGCTTACACGCAATTTTCCCGTAGTAAGCGTTCCCGTTTTATCAAACGCGACACAATCCGCTTTTGAAAGCACCTCTAAAAATTTTGAGCCTTTTATGAGCACACCCTTTTTTGAAGCCGCGCCTATTCCCGAATAAAACCCAAGCGGAACCGATATAACCACGGCGCACGGACAGGAAGCTACAAGCACAACAAGCCCCCTGTAAAGCATTTCTTTAAAATCCGCCGCTCCAAGCAACGTACCTAAAATAACTATCGCCGCAGCGGCAAGTATAACAATAGGTGTATAAACTTTTGCAAATTTAGTAATGAATTTTTCGCTTTTGCCTTTTACCGCGGAAGCTTCTTCAACTATTTTTATTATTCTGCTTGCCGCCGACTCAGAGTACGGTCTGAGCGTTTTCATTTGCAAAACGCAGTCTCCGTTTATCGTTCCCGACAAAAGCGTTGTTCCCTCGGTTATCTCAACAGGTATGCTCTCTCCTGTTATAGTGGAACAATCCGCGAAACCGCCGCCCTTTGTAACAACAGCGTCTATCGGCACTCTCTCATGAGGTGCAACAATTATTGTTGTGTTAGGCTTAATTTTTTCGGCAGAAACAGATATTTCCTCCCCATTCTCAAGCACTGTTGCCTTATCGGGGCGAATTGAAGCAAGCTTTTTAATGCTTTTGCGCGACCTGTCAACAGCATAATCTTCTATAAAATTGCCGAGAACAAACAACAGTGTAACAACAGCCGCTTCGGTTGTTTCGCCTATGCAAAATGCGGCAGTTACCGCCAAAAGGAGCAAAAAGTTTTCGTCTGCCCTAAGCTTTAATATGTTTTTTATGCCCTTTAGAAATATTTTATATCCGGCAATCAAAACAGCCGCAATTTGCAGGATGAGCATACCCCGAAAGGCGTATTCGTTCTTTAAAATATACGGAGTAACGAGTGAGATCGCAAACAAAGTGCAACCTGCGGCAAGCGGTCTTGCTTTGCCGAAAAATCCGTTTTTTCTTTCACTTTCGGCATCTTCATTTTCCGCATCAATATTATGATTGTGACCGTGGCAACAGCCGCACTCACACTCGCCGTGACCGTGACGGTTTTCATCGTGATGCTCATCGTTACACAGTTTAACCTCGACACCGTTTTCAATACTGTCAACAATTCCCTGTATTCTTTGTGCGAGGGTTTCGACTTTTTCCGATGTTTCAAAAGTCAGGATTTTATTTACAAAATCAAAAGTTACATTTTCATATTCGGGCTGTTTTGATATTTTTTCTTCAATAAGTCCCGCACAGTGAGCGCAGTTAAGTCCCTGCAAAATAAGCTTATATTTTTTCATGAAATCGCCTCCATTCGTTATTTTTCCTCTGTAATATGCTCAAGTCCGAGATGGAATATTTCTTTTACGTGATCATCGTCAAGAGAATAATACGACTGCTTGCCGTCTTTTCTCACTTTCACAAGATGAGCGCTTCGCAGTATTCTCAACTGGTGCGACACCGCCGATTGCCCCATTTCTATTATTTCGGCAATATCAAAAACGCATAATTCACGGTTGAAAAGGGCGCACATTATACGTATTCTCGTTGTATCGCCAAACACCTTGTAAAGCTCAGCCAAACTAAATAGTGTGTTAATATCGGGCATTTCCTGCTTTATTGCATTAAGCATAGTTTTTTCAACAGAATTATTATTTAATACCATATTCATAATAATCACCTCAAAATTCAATGAACATATGAATAAATGTTCATTCGTTGATTTAATTATACTCCATATTCATAATTTGTCAACTGTTTTTTATAGAAATATTGACTTATCAATCATAATATTCTATCATAATTAAAACTGATTACGGGGGTATAAAATATGAATTCACCTCTGGCAGACAGAATAAGACCGCAAACACTGGATGATATTGTCGGTCAGCACCACCTTGTCGGGGACGGCAAGCCTCTGAGAAAAATAATAGAATCGGGTAACATACCGAACATGATCTTTTACGGCCCTTCGGGCGTAGGCAAAACCACTGTTGCCTCAATAATTGCCGCAAACACAAAAATGACGTTGTATAAGCTCAACGCTACCACAGCATCAAGCGGAGACATCAAGGATATTATCGCGCAGTCAGATACATTTGCGGGGCTTAACGGCATTTTGCTGTATTTGGACGAAATTCAGTACTTTAACAAAAAGCAGCAGCAAACGCTTTTGGAGTTTATAGAAAACGGCAAAATAACTCTTATAGCCTCCACGACCGAAAATCCGTATTTTTATGTATACAACGCTATACTAAGCAGAAGCACGGTGTTTGAATTTAAGCCGCTTGAAAAAGATGACATAAAAAAAGCCCTGTTAAGGGCATATAACTGTCTGGAAAAGGAAAACGGCACAAAAATATCCGCGGATAAAGCTATAACCAACTATATAGCTTCTTCCTGCGGAGGAGACGTGCGAAAAGCGCTTAACGCTGTTGAATTGTGCGTTGCCACCGCCGAGAACAAAAACGGCGTTATAACCTTAGATTTGGAAAGCGCAAAGGCGCTTACACAAAAAAGCAGCATTTATTACGATAAAAACGGAGACGAACATTACGATACCATTTCTGCGTTACAAAAATCCATGCGCGGAAGCGACCCAAACGCTGCGGTCTTTTATCTTGCGAAGCTTTTGAGCACGGGTGATCTTGCCTCGGCGTGCAGAAGGCTTATGGTTTGTGCCTGTGAAGATGTCGGACTCGCCTATCCTCAAATAATACCGATAGTCAAATCCTGTGTCGATATCGCATTGCAGGTTGGCTTACCCGAAGCGAGGATACCCCTTGCCGACGCTGTAATTATGGTGTGCAACGCCCCAAAGTCCAATTCGGCGTATATGGCGATAAATAACGCCATGAGCGATGTGTCGTCGGGCAAAGGCAGGCAGGTGCCGCGAATATTGCAGAATAAGCATTACGACGGTGATGACGCTCTTGTAAAAGGGCAAAATTATCTTTATCCGCATAATTACGAAAATCATTATATCAAGCAGCAATATTTGCCCGATGATATAAAAGATACGGTTTATTACAACTTTGGGGATAATAAAAACGAGCAGGCGTTTAAAGCGTATTGGGATAAGATTAAAAACAAATAAAAACTAAAAACGGGCTCGCGGAAATAATCCGCGAGCCCAAAATTTTATTATTGATTATTTTTGATCAGCCCATAACAAATGTTGCTGTTTTGCCTGCTCTCATAGACCCTGTTGCCATACCTGCTATCATCTTTTGCATTATAACAACGTCTGTCATTGCTACATTGCCGTCTGCGTCCAGGTCAGCAAGCATCTTAAGAGCTTTTGTTGTGTCGTCACCCAAGTTTGCAATAAGTCTTTGAACCGCTACAACGTCAAGCATTGTAACTTCGCCGTCGCAGGTAACATCGCCGTAGTGTATAACTCTTGATTTAGACTGTGCGGCGGTTTTTTCTGCCTGCTTATAGATTGAGAATACAGCGTTTTTGTCGGTAGACTTATAGAAACGGAAGCCTCTTATTGTTGAGTTATATTTGAGATATCTCTGTGTTCCCGTAGCGTAAACATAGTAAGAGCCATTGTCATTGGATTTGAATTCAATGGTGTTTCCGGCTTTTTCAAGACCTACAGTGTTTTTGTCGTAAGCGGTCATTCTCATTCCGTCGGGAGATTCGAGATAAAGATTGTCGTTTTCGATTCTTACTGTCCACAAAAGCTCATCAATAAAGTCATATGCTTCGGATTTCATCATATCAAGAACATCTTTTCTGCCTTCTGCCATTGAGGGCAATACAGCTGAAAGAGTAGCCTCGTTATAAAGAACTATCTTATCACCGTCTTTAAGCAAAGATACGTCCTGCACTTTGGAAAATTCAGGTGTGTTGCTTTGGTCGTCAAACCAGTTGTTCCACCATGAATCACTGTTGTCATCCGAAGTAATGTAATAATAATCGCTGTCTGAATCATCTACAGAAGTGTCTATATTGCTGTTGCCGGCTTCATCGGTGAAAGCCTTTATACGGTAGTTTATGTTGCGTGAGCCTTTATCAGTCCAGCTGTTGCTTGTGGCATTGCAGAACAAAGACTGACCTGCGGAGCCGCTGTTTGTAAATACTATCCACTCAGCACTTGAGTCTGACTTATCAACAAAGAAATATGTCTTTTCTGCATTGTTTGCGGAAAGTCTTATTACTACGGAATATCTCTCGCCTGCGCTCAAATAAACGCTTGAAGGAAGCTTGATTGTGTGATAGCCTGCGTAGGTCTCTACACCTGCGATCTCTTTTTTAAGGGCAGCTGTACCGTTTGTGGGGTTTGATGTTCCCACAACTCCTGTATAAATCTGGATGGAATAGCTTACATTTTGCTGTGCTGTCCAGAAAGAAACTGCCTTAAGATACTCATTAGAGTCTGCAACGAACATATTCGCTTCCAAACTGCCGTTGTCCTCTTCGTCGTACTCATAAACGCTTGAGCCGTCATACTGATAGTTGTTGTCGTAATTCTTGTTAGACTCAAATGCGTAGAAAGACGCTACGTCTGAACAAAGAGATTCATCTTCATAAGAAAGCCAGAAATAGCCGTTGTTTCCCCATCCTGTTCCCCAGCTGTTTTTAACAAGCCACGCGCCGTCATTGGAAGGAGTTTTCTTAAAATTCTTTTTGGAGTAGTTATCGTCCCAGCCTACAACCGTAACCTCGTGGTTAGGATAATTTGAACCGCTGTAATAATATGCGTTTGTGTTATCGTTGATGTAATAATCGTCGTGATAATACGCGATCGTACCGGCACCGTAGTTTGTTATCATATATTTCATATCGTCTTTGTCTTCAGGCGATACCCAATATGCTTCTGTAAGGTGGGCCGCATCGTATTTATATGCGGAAGCCGTATCTGAAACGGTATAATAACTGTTAGCCTTCTCATAAGCAAAATCAGTGTGTTTGCCTTCATCTACAAGACCTGTCCAGCGGGCAAGTGTAAAGGGAGTAAAGCTGTTGGAACCGCCGACATCCAAAAAGCTGTAATATCTCGCATATCTGCTGCCGATAACCGTGCTGTCACCGTTTAAAAGATTAAGCGGGTCAAAGGCTTTATTATACATATAATATGAAAGATGCAATTCGGATAAGTTGGTTGTTTTGGAAAAACCGTTGTTCTTTATAAGACTCGCTTCTGCAGAAGCAGCAGCGCCGTGAGCCCAACATGTACCGTAATCTCCCTGATGTTTAACGGGAGTTATATATCCCTTATCCACAGAGCTGTAACTTGCGGGATAAGACACCGTCTTTGCCATTCTTGATACAAAAACGCCGTCCTGCTCTTCCAAAGCATAACCGCCTGACGCGGCATTGTCTACATAAATGCGCCCCATGGCTCGATCTGTGCTTTTTTCATCGGCAAAAGCCGAAACAGAGCAAAAAGCGCTGAGTGCCAGCATCAAAGCCATTGCCACACTGATGATTCGTCTTGTATTTCTCATAACATTTCCTCCTCTGGAAATATAAAAGGCTAGAATAATCCTCATACGGTTACTTTATCATATTTTGGATAATAATTCAAGTTTTTTTTAATATTTCAGTTATTTCTCACATTATTACCCTAATTTTTTTCTGATTTAAAACTCGGCTGAACCGAATTCCTCAAGCTCAAGGCCTTTATTGTGTTCAAGCGCCCAATCTATACTCCACATACTTGTAAAAAGCAAAAGCTTATTTCCGCGCATATCTTCTATTCTTTTTGTATCGGAAGCTAAATCGAGCTTTTTAACGTCTAAGTCTTTATTCTTTATCCATCTTATAAACTTGTAGGGCAAACCCTCCATTATTATCTCTACATTATATTCATTATTAAGGCGATATTTGAGAACATCAAACTGCAGCGTGCCTACAACGCCCACATACACCTCTTCCATACCTGCGTCAAGCTCTCTGAAAATTTGTATTGCACCCTCTTGTGCTATTTGTGTAGTACCTTTTACAAACTGCTTGCGCTTCATTGTGTCCTTTTGGCGCACAATGGCAAAATGCTCGGGGGCAAACGTGGGTATTCCCCTATATTTAAACTTTTCCGAAGGCATACATACCGTATCGCCGATCGAGAAAATACCGGGGTCAAAAACGCCGATAATATCTCCCGCATACGCCTCTGTAACTATTTCTCTGTCCTGCGCCATAAGCTGTTGCGGCTGCGAAAGCTTCATTTTGCGCTCGCCCTGAACGTGATACACTTCCGTGTCTTTTTCAAATTTGCCCGAGCAAATACGCATAAAGGCTATTCTGTCACGGTGGGCTTTGTTCATATTTGCCTGTATTTTAAACACAAAAGCCGAAAAGGGCGATTCCACAGGGTCAATTATGCCGATATCGGATTCTCTCGGCAACGGCGGAGTAGTTATATCAAGAAATCTCTCCAAAAACGGTTGCACGCCGAAATTTGTAAGCGCCGAGCCGAAAAACACGGGTGTCAGTTTTCCGTCTCTCACCGCCTGAAGGTCAAAACTGTCGCCCGCGCCTTCAAGCAAGCTTATATCATCATAAAAATCCTTTAATTGATACTCGTCTATATAATCGGAAATATTCGGGCTGTCTACTGAAATAATATTCTCTTCCACTTCTTTTTGTCCGTTATTCGCGGTAAAAAGAAGCAGATTTCTGCTGTCTCTGTCATAAACGCCCTTAAACTCCTTACCCGAACCGATTGGCCAGTTTACGGGGCAGGTATTTATGCCAAGTACATTTTCTATATCCTCTAAAAGCTCAAACGGGTTCTTTGCGTCACGGTCCATTTTATTAATGAACGTGATAATGGGTATTTTTCTGAGCAAACAAACCTTGAAAAGCTTTATTGTCTGCGCCTCAACACCTTTTGACGCGTCTATCACCATAACCGCGGAGTCCGCTGCCATTAAAGTGCGGTAAGTATCCTCCGAAAAATCCTGGTGTCCCGGGGTATCGAGTATATTTATACAGCAATCGTTATATTTAAACTGCAAAACAGAGCTTGTGACCGATATGCCTCTCTGTTTTTCTATTTCCATCCAGTCTGAAACGGCGTGTTTGGCTGTTTTTTTGCCTTTTACCGAGCCTGCCAGGTTTATTGCTCCGCCGTAAAGCAAAAGCTTTTCGGTAAGCGTGGTCTTTCCGGCGTCGGGGTGCGAAATAATCGCAAAGGTACGCCTTTTCTCTATTTCTGTTTTAATTTGAATCTGCGTGGGGGTTAAAACTTCCAATCTTGTTTTTCCTTTCGTGGAATTATATTGCTTACAAATATTAATATCCGTATTTATATCTGTTATAGTATCTGTTGTAATATTTCTTATCTTTTTGAACGCAACCTATTTTTATAAATCCGAGCGCGGAAGTCTCCGCAAGCTCAAGTGAACTTAAAAGCTTTGCTATATCGTTGTGCGATGTGTGCTGTTCTCTTATAACAAGCACATAACCCGCAACCTGGTCCTTGAGCATAAGCGCGTCTGTAACTATGCCTATCGGAGGCGAGTCTATAAGAACGAAGTCGTACATCTTTTCAAATTTCTTAAACTCATACTCAAGCTGCTGTGAGCCCAAAAGCTCCGAAGGGTTCGGCGGAATTGTGCCTGCCGTAATTACATCCAAATTAGGTAAAATATCTTTCTTTATCACCTCATCGGTTGTTTTAAATTTACCCAGCAGCTCAGAAAGACCTATATCGTTCTTTAATTTTAACAGGTTATGTATATTGGGCTTACGCATATCGGCGTCAACAAGCAATACCTTTACTCCCATTTTGGAAATGGAAATAGCCATATTTGTTATAGACGTACTTTTGCCTTCACCTTTATTATAGCTTGTAAACACGACAAATTTGTTGTTTTTTGCCGCAACGGCAAACATAAGGTTAGACCTTGCGATCTTATAAGCCTCAACAACAGCGAATTTGTCATTATTTATGAGAATATTCTTGGATTTATCACTGTTTTCGGTCACGCGGCTTTTCATCAGCTTTTGTTGAAATAGCTTTAAATCATATAAATTCACAGCTGTGCCTCCTTATGCTTAATAGTTTGTATCTATGATCTCCGCAAATACGGGTATATCGTAGATTTTGTAGAGATCCTCGCCCGATTTTACCGTTGTATCGATAAATCCTATAAGTAACGCGATACCAATGGCTACAACAAGACCCGCTCCAAAACCGTAAATTATGTTTTGGCTTACATTAGGAGTGCCCGGAACCGACGGCGTTACAGGTTCTTCTACCATAAATATCTGTCCTGTCGGAAAATAATCTTTATAATAATTTTCCGATTGGCGGTATACAGCCTTTAATATTTGCGCGGTATCTTTCGCGCTTGTCAATGTAATGCTGATCCTCATTATTTGAGTATCGTTTACGCTTTCAAACCTCGTGGCTCCTTTTATACCTCCGGGGGAATAAGTTCTCTCAGTTTCCAACTCTTCATCGGTCAAAACATTTGTCATAAACCTGTCTGTTCTGAAAAGCAGGGCACATGTAGACGCAATTTGCGCAGAAGCGGACATACTGTAGGGATTTACTCTGGGACCCGACGAGGTACCGTTGCTGCTGTATCTGTAATAATCGCTGTCATCCGCAGATGCGGCGTCAGTATTTTTTACATACACAAGCATACTTGACGTGTATGTAGGAGTTACAAGAAAAACCGTGTAAGTATATGACAACAA
The DNA here is from genome assembly GCA_024690965.1 of Clostridiales bacterium. Taxonomy (GTDB): domain Bacteria; phylum Bacillota; class Clostridia; order Oscillospirales; family Acutalibacteraceae; genus JAEEHZ01. The sequence goes on along the minus strand of JAILOG010000013.1, from coordinate 126,735 downwards.
TGCGCACACAAACGGAAGTATTACTATAAGCTTCAAGTGTGCCAACAGCATATTCAAATAATCTTTTATAACAAATTGCCTTTTAAACATATATCAATTCCTCCAATGCTTATCTGCGAGCATTTCGGTTGTTTTTAGGTTTCTTTTGAGAGTTTTCGGAACCGTTATTCTTGTTCTTTCCTGATGTGAAGGGCAACGTAACAAGATACAACAAAAGAAGTCCTATTCCGGCAATCGCGCCACCGATAGCCTTTAACACTTTTAAAGCGGGGTTTTGGGATGATTTACGTTCCGTATCGCTATTCTTTGAAGCGGGCTTTTTGGGTATTTCAAAGGCTCTCGTTTCATTCGGCTCTTGTTTATTCACCGCAGAAGGACGCGCCTCTCTCCTATATGTTGCGGTAACGCCCGTGTGCGCTCTCAGCGGTTTAGCGGACGGTGTGCGCGGAGCATTTTCAAACAGGCTGAAATCTATGTCCTCGGGCTTTATTGGCTCATCGTTTATCACATCTACATTTACATTTGCGAGCGGCTCTTCCTGAGTTTTCGGTAAATCAAGCTTTACTGTTTTTTCGGTTGTGCCCGCGTTATCACCCGGTATTTCGGCATTGCTGCCTTCAGCGGCTACAAAATCTTCGTCGTTAAATTCATAGTCCATACTTTCGTATGTAACAAACTCATCGTCACTTTCCGTGCTTTGGCTGTCAGATTTTTCATCTGCAGGCATATTTGCGGACTGAGTTTGCGGCTGTGCGTTTTTCTGAGGGGTTTTTATATCTCCCGTTGCAAATATGGCGTTCATAGAGTCGTCATCAGACTCTTTGTTTTGCGCGTCTTTGTTTAAAACAGGCGGTTTATTTTCAGCTTTAGGCGTGTTTTGGTTTTGTTTATCTTCGTCCGGGGATTTTTCCGATTCTTTTTTACGCTTTAAGCTCTCGTCAAGCTTTGCGGCGTCCGCAACTATAACAAGGGCTTCCTCAGGTTCTTCTCCCTTGGAGGGCGTTTCAAAACGGCTGGTATTTTCAAAGAATTCAGCCATATCTCCATCGGATTTTCTTTTTCCTGAAGCCCCCGATTTCTTGCCGGATTTTTTGGTTTTTGCCGAAGCACCATCAGGGTTTTCTTTTTTGCCGGATTTATCTTTCTTACCTTCGGATTTCGCCGATTTTGATGGTTTTTCCTGCTTTTCGGGATTTTTCTCTGCGCGTTTTCTTTTTATGATAAGCACTGTTGTAACTATAATAAGCACCGCAAATACTCCGCAGGCAATATAAATGTACGGCATTACGCTTTCAAAATCAAAGCTCTTTGTAGTTATGTCGGTAAAGCGCATACTGTCTACAACTTCTTTGAGAATGTTCACCTGCTCATTTGTGTAAGAGGAACCGTTTACCGTAAGCTGTGTTGTTATTCTTTGACCGTTGATGATTGTTATGTACTGGGCAACGCTTATTGGTGTTCCGCCCACTGCATTGTATTTATATGTAGGGCAAAAGAAAAACGCCTGTCCGTTTTTAAGTTCATATGTGTAACAATTTGTACATTCGGGCTGTTTTTTAAACGCCTCGCTTATATCGATCTTTTGGTCGGAAGACAGCGTTGTAAAATCGTAATATCCGCGGCTTTCGTCATTTTCTACCATACCTACGGTAATTTTATACGAGCCGTCGTTTGACTGAGCGTAAAGGTAAACATTGTCATCCTCAAGTGTTTTGAGAGTAGTTTTATAATCAAGGCCCGAGCTTTTAAAAACAGGGTCGTTTTCCTTAGAATCCCGTGTTATGGTGATAAGGCTGTCCGGGGTTTTAATTTCAAGATTAAGCTCCTCAAGCGTAAACACAGTATCTGCAAAGGCAGTTAACGAGAACACGGACAATATAACTATTAAAACCGCTGCGGCGGATATTATTTTTCTTCTCATCTTTTACTCTCCCAAGCTAAAATTTCACATTATCTCATTGTTGATACAATTATACAAGCTTTCAAAATAAAATACAAGCCCTTTTAAGTAAAATAGTCATTAAGTTTGTCAAATAAAATTTGTGGCGTGAATACTTGCAATTTGGCGTTTCGGGTATTATAATGTTTAATTGTAAATTAATATATTCGGAGGAATTTAAAATGACTGAAATCACAAAAGATACAATTATAGGCGACATACTCGATATGGACGAATCTACGGCTCCCTTTTTCTTTGAAATGGGAATGCATTGTCTGGGCTGCCCCTCCGCAAGAGGAGAATCGCTCGCCGAGGCTTGCGCGGTACACGGTGTAGACGCGGAAGCGATGGTGAAAAAAATCAACGAACATCTCGCGGGCAAATAATGTATTTTTAAAGCCGCACAATGTTGTGCGGCAATTTCTGTATAAAAGGAAGTAAATTTTTAAAATGAAATCATTTAAAGCAGAATCCAAAAGGCTTATGGAGCTTATGGTAAACTCCATATACACAAACAAAGAGATCTTTTTAAGGGAAATAATATCAAACGCGAGCGACGCCCTTGACAAACTCCACTTTTTATCTCTTACTGACGAAAAAATAAGAGATAGTATGAAACCTCTCGCCATAAGAATATATATTGATAAATCCTCGCGCACCCTTACGGTAGAAGACAACGGCGTGGGTATGAGCGAAAAAGAGCTGGAAGAAAACCTTGGCACCATCGCAAAAAGCGGTTCTTTTAAATTCAAAGAGGAACTTGGCGAAAAAGACAAATCGGATATCATAGGTCAATTCGGCGTAGGCTTTTACAGCGCTTTTATGGTATCTGACAGCGTGAGCGTAACGACAAAAAAATATGACAGCGAAAACGCTTTTGTTTGGGAATCCAAAGGCGTTGCGGGATATACCGTAAAGCCCGCCGAAAAAGACACCTGCGGAACAAAAATAGTAATGCATATAAAGCCCGACTGTGACGACTTTAATTACAGTGAATTTCTGGAAACCTATAACATAAAGCGCCTTATCAAAAAATATTCGGACTATATAAGATATCCCATAAAAATGGATATCGAAAAGAGCGTAAACACAGCCCCCGATGGTGAAGAACCGAAATACACTGCCGTAACGGAAACAGAAACGGTAAACAGTATGGTTCCCATTTGGCAAAGAAACAAAAAAGAGGTAGACGACAAAGCCTGCGCCCAATACTACAAAGAGAAGTTTTTTGATTATGAAGACCCGCTTGCCGTTATAAGAATAGACGCCGAAGGCACCGTATGCTACAAAGCGATGATGTTCATCCCTTCAAGGCTTCCTCAGGGATATTATACAAAAGCATATGAAAAAGGCCTGCAGCTTTACAGTGCGGGTGTTCTTATAACCGAAAAATGTGAGCAGCTTTTGCCCGACTATTTCGGATTTGTAAAGGGTATTGCAGACTCCGCCGACCTATCCCTTAATATATCAAGAGAAATGCTTCAACATGACAGACAGCTTTCCCTTATGGAAAAAAATATAGAAAAGAAGATAAAATCCGAGCTTATTAAAATGCGTGATAACGACAGAGATAAATACAGCGCTTTCTGGAAACTGTTCGGCGCACAGATAAAAGTAGGTATATGCTCAGACTTTGGTATTCACAAAGACTTTTTGCAGGATTTGCTTGTTTTCTACTCTTCATCTCAAAAAGCGTTGGTAACCCCCGAAGAGTATATAAGCCGCATGAAAGACGGGCAAAAATATATTTACTACGCATGCGGCTCAAACACTGAGCAAATAGACTCTCTGCCGCAAACGGAGCTTTGTAAGGAAAAAGATTATGAGATACTCTATCTTACGCAGGAATTTGACGAGTTTGTAGTGCAAACAATAAGCAAAGTAAACGATATAGAATTCAGATCGGTAACTGCCGATAATTCCGAGCTTCAAACCGAAGAGGAAAAAGACAAAACAAAAAAGCTCGAAGAAGAAAACAAAGATTTACTTGATTTTGTAACTTCATCGCTTAAAGACAAAATAGTAAAGGCTGTAATATCCGACAAATTAAAAACCCATCCCGTATGCATATCCGCAGACGGTCAGATAACGCTTGAGGCGGAAAAATATTTTTCAATGCTTCCGGATACGGAAAATAAGCCAAAGGCGCAAAAGATACTTGAACTGAATGCAGACAGCAATGCATTTGAGGCATTAAAACGTGAGTTTAAATCGGGCAACAAAGAAAAGGCTGCCGAATTAGCCGAAATACTATACCAAAACGCGATGCTTATCGCAGGATTCCCGATTGAAGATCCCGTTGGATATTGCGATATGGTTTGTAAGCTTATGTAATCGCGATTTAATTGGAATTTTTGTTAATCTGTAAGGAGGTTGTAGCTTGGCACGATTAAAGTATTTAGCTGAAAAGCATTTTATACTGCTTTCAATAATCAGTGTGCTTATTATATCGCTTATAGTCACCCCTTTGGCGTCGGCTGTTTATTCCGCAGCCGCCACAGGCAATTGTGACTCTGCCCTTACAGGTTCAGACTTAAGGTATCACCTTACACGCATTACGGGAATCGCGGACGGGCTGAAAGGCGGCGCGGGTATCGTGAATATTTATCCGGAAGCGCTTAACGGATACGGATACGCAAGTCCTCTGTTTTATCCCGATTTGTTTATGTATTTCCCTGCTTTTCTCGTTTATTTGGGTGTACCTCTTTCTGTGGCATATTATATATTTATTTTTTCGGTGTATTTTATTACCGTAGCCTTGTTTGGTGTTTTGACAAAAAAATTTATTGAAGATAAGCTTTACAGATATTTGGCAATAATACTGTTTTCCTGTTATCAATATTTTATTGCAAGCTTTTTTCTTCGCTCGGCATCGGGAGAAAGCGTTTCTTTAATGTTTCTTATCGTTATCATTTTGGGCCTGTATAATATGCTTGAAGAATCTTTTTCAAAGCCGCATATATTGCTGATCGGTATGCTCGGCACGGCTTATTCGCATATACTCAGCACTGTTTTGGCTTTTATATTTGTGGCGTTGATCACACTTATAAACATAAAAAAGCTTGCGCATCAAAAAGGCTTTTTTATAAAAGTAATTACCATTTCTATCCTTTTTGTGCTCTTGTGGGCAATGTTCTTTTTCCCGTTTTTAGAAATATATTTTTCTGATAAATTCAACTTTTCCCGGTCCTGGACATTACCGTCTGAAAACGCCTTTCCCTTTAGATTGGGACAAATAGGAATAAGTATTTATTCTTGGATACCCGCCCTCCCTCTTTCAATATTACTGGGTCTTATCGCATTTTACAGAACGAACAACGAACATTCAAGAAAAACCCTTAAATTTCTTTTGATCACGGTGGGCATAATATCGTTTTGCACGACTTGTGTTTTTCCGTGGTTTATTCTGAATGATACGCTGAAAATAATACAATTCCCGTGGCGCCTCAACTATATAACCACACCGCTTGTAGCCATTCTTATTACAATTTCAATATCTCTTTTTCGCAGCAAGAAAACTCAAAAAATACTGTTTACAGGGTGTATTTTGATGTTCTGCGCGATATGTGTATGGTCATACGGAATCCACCCGACCGTATCTTATAATAAAAATGATGTATTTAACAGTGTGGGCGCCGCAGAATGGATTCCTCTTTCCGAAGACGGCGATGTTTATTATCAAGGCTTTTTAGAGAATCAGAACGGCGATAAAATCGATTATTCAAGAAAAGAAAACACAACGGAGATTACATTTTACAACAACCCAAAAGATGCCTCGTACACAGTACCGCTTTATTATTACAAAGGCTATACTGCCGCTCTGACAGACAAAGATAATACGGTAACGCCCCTTAAGCTTGAACGAACAAAAAAAGGATTTATACAGGTAAAAAACATAAATAAAAACGGCACAGTTAAGGTGTGGTACGAAGGCACAAATTTGCAGAAATACAGTAGAATAATTACGTTTTTAACCTTAATAGGTTGTATGATATTTGCTGGCATAAAGCGTATTATCACCTTGTTTAAAGGCTGAATATCAGTTTATTGACGTTTGCTTTTCCGGTAAATGGATGGGTATTGTTTTTAACCGTCAACTGTGATATAATCCTTTCACCGATAACTAAATTCGGAGTGATAATATGATGTTTGATAATATACCCGAAAATGAAACTCAAAACGAAACACAGTCTGAAACAATTAGCAAAACGCAAGAATCAGACAAACCGAAAAAAAATGATAACAGCGGATCGGCTAAAGCATTTTTTACCGTTGCGGTTATTGCCGTTTTGTCTGTGGCAATAGTTCTTTGTGTTGTGTTGATAAAGAACCTCACCTCAGCATCATCCCCCGACGAAACTCTGAAAAAATGCGTTACAGCAGCTTATGAGTTTGATATAGACACTTACGCGCGCTATTCTACCATGAACGGCTCATTAAGAGAGCTCCTTAAAGACAGCGATTATGACTACGAAGCCGAATACATTTCAACAAAGGCTCAATTCGATGAAATGAAGGATTCTCTTGAGAAAGAATACGGCAAATATAAAACTACGGTAGAAATAAATAATACTTCAATTTACGCAAAAAACACAAAGGAGTACGCTGACTATTTAAATGATTTTTCAGGCTGCTACTCCGACAGCTCAAAAATAGAAGCTTTTTCAAAATCGCTTGTTACCGTTTATGTAGAGTATGAAAATGCAGATGAGCTTCCGGGAGAAGAGGAGGAACAGGAGATATACGGCGTTTTAATAGACGGCGCTTGGTATCTTGTAATTTAATATGAAAAAAATCGTTTCTTTTATGCTTGCTTTAGGTTTTATGTTTCTGTTTTGCTCATGCCGCGGTCATCTTGACACACAAGACGGTAATTCTTCTTTACAGCAGTTAAACACTCAGGGGCTAAGCAACACTGTTAAAGCCTGGGCAAACGCTTATTATCAAAATGATCCCGACACTTACATTAAATATTCTTTTAAGAATAAAGAATGTATGACGCTTCTCGGCAACACAGACTATGATTTTAACGGCATATATTCTTCCGCGAAAGATGAATTGAATAACTACGCTGAATTTATGTCAGGTAAATATTCGTTTTATTATGTTCAGGCAGAGCCTTCTGATTATGAAATATACGAAAAAGGATCGGATATATATGACGACTACTTAAATAAACTGTCTGAGCTTTATAAAAATGCGGATATTGTTGACGCTTTCGCTTTGGTTGAGTTTTATATCCGCATAGACTATGAGCAAGATTCAAGCATGACCTCAGACAAACAGGTCTCCAAAGTGGAATGTATGATGATAGACAATAATTGGTATGTAATTGACTAATCTGAAGATACAGAAAGGATGGATTATCTTGAGAGATTTTTTGAACGACAACAACGGATACGAAAAGGAGCGAATCCTCGGAAATGATGATTTACAAGACGGCTCAGAGATGAACCCGGAAGCTCAGGAGCGTCCGCGATATCAAAGAGGAACACCTCCGACTAACAAAAATCCTCGCGTTGATTCTAACCCGAATTCACCCTTGCGTTATTTTGAAAACGAAACAGATAAGCATAATGATGTTCTTGCACAAACTCAAAGGCCCAATATGCCGCCTCAACCCGTGCAAAGAGCTGATATGCCGAGGCATACGGATATTCCACAAAGACCTGTTAACAGACCTGATCAGCCTATGAGGCCCAATATGCCGCCTCAGCCCGCGCAAAGAGCTGATATGCCGAGCCGTGCGGATATTCCACAAAGGCCCGTGAACAGACCCGCTCAGCCGTTGAGACCGAATATTCCGCCTCAGAGCACGCAAAGAGCGGATATGCCGAGCCATACGGATATCCCACAAAGACCTGTTGACAGACCCGCTCAGCCGTTGAGACCGAATATGCCGCCTCAGACCGCGCAAAGAGCGGATATGCCGGGGCGTACGGATATTCCTCAAAGACCTGTTGACAGACCTGCTCAGCCGTTGAGACCGAATATGCCGCCTCAGCCCGCGCAAAGAGGTGACATGCCGAACCGCGCGGATATCCCTCAAAGACCTGTTGACAGACCCGCGCAGCCGTTAAGACCTAATATGCCGCCTCAGCCCGCACAAAGAACGGATATGCCGAGGCGTACGGATATTCCCCAAAGACCTGTTGACAGACCTGCTCAGCCGTTGAGACCGAATATGCCGCCTCAGCCCGCGCAAAGAGCGGATATGCAGAGGCGTACGGATATTCCACAAAGACCTGTTGACAGACCCGCGCAGCCGTTGAGACCGAATATGCCGCCTCAGCCCGCTCAAAGAACGGATATGCCGAGGCGTACGGATATTCCCCAAAGACCTGTTGACAGACCCGCGCAGCCGATGAGAGCCGCTACACCGCTGTCCGTCAACAACGAGGTATATGAAGGTCGGAATAATTCAACTGAAACAGTTAATAAGCCAACAGATTTTTCTAAGACACCCCTGAATGAAAACCCGAAAGGCATTTCGGATAGCAAGCCGCAAAATACGTATGTAACTAACTTGCCGCAAAACCCAACGGCACCGCGCACAAAGCAGGCGAAAATAAAAACCAAACCAAATAATTCGAGCAAAACCGTTCTTATTGTAACGCTTCTGATAGTTGTAGTATGTTTGGCGCTTGTCGGCATTTATTTCGGTATAAAAGCAATCTCCGGCTCCGCAACAGCGCCGAATAACAATACAACAACAGATACCGATCTTTTGCAAACAGATACAGAGACTTCTTCTACAGACAATATTTTTGCAAATCCCGACACCGAGGTAACAAACCCGAACAGCAGCGGATTGGACATCTATCAACAACCTAACATAGACACAAGCGAATATTCCGCACAGCACGCTTACGAGGTACTCTCGCCTTCTGTTGTGGGAGTCGTATGCTACAAAAAAGGTCTTACAACGGTCACCGAAGGTCCTGCCTCCGAAGGTACGGGAATTATTGTAACAAGCGACGGATATATCGCAACAAACAGCCATGTTATCGGTGACTCAAAAACAGAATATGATGTTTTTGTAACGTTAGGCGATGAGCAATACGAAGCGAAGCCTGTGGGGTTTGACACAAAAACTGACCTTGCGGTTTTGAAAATAAAAGCTGACAAACCCCTTGTTGCCGCAACATTCGCAGACAGCACACAAATATCCGTAGGGCAAGATGTTGTTGCGATAGGAAACCCCGGCGGCAACGAATATTCAAATTCGATCACAAGAGGTATAATATCCGCGATAAACCGCAGCGTTTCAACCTTCAGTTATGTAAACTATATTCAGACCGACGCGGCAATCAACCCCGGAAACAGCGGCGGACCGCTCGCTAATCTTTACGGTCAGGTAATAGGTATAAACACAATTAAGATAGTTGATGAAGAATATGAAGGCATGGGCTTCGCAATACCGAGCGCGACAGTAAAAAGTATTTGCGACGACCTTATTACACAGGGTTATGTATCTAACCGTGTAAGAATAGGCATAACGGGAAAAGAAGTATCCGAGACCTTGGCTGCCACTTATGGTTGCCCGCCCGGAATACTTATTATAGACTTCAGCAAAGACAGCCCGTTTAAAAATACGAAAGCAAAGGCAAACGACCTTATAACAGCGTTTAACGGAGTTGAGATATCCTCTTTCAGCGAGCTTTATACCGAGCTTGACAAATATAAACCCGGTGACGAGGTAACTGTTACTCTTTACAGAGAAGCCTCCGCGAAGTCAAAGGAAAACACTTTTGATGTAAAGATTAAGCTCCTCGCCGATCTGGGTGAAACACAAGAAACAGTAATTCTTACAACAGATACCGAAAAACAGCCTTAACAATATAGTTAACAGCTTTTATCCCTGCACACAGCGCAGCGCAAGTGTGCGGGGATATTTTTTGACCTTTGCGAAAAACCTGACCCCCGCCGATAAAGGCGAGGGTCGTTTTTGTTATGTTATATCAAGTTATTATTTAGCGGTTTTATTTGTCTTGTCGTTTTTCTTTTTCTTTTTTGAAATGATAACGAACGCTGTTATTGCCGCTGCTCCTGCCGCGCCTATCACAAGCCACAGCCAGTTATTTGATATAAAGTTACCCAATCTGTACATAAAGATCGAGAATCCGTTAGAAGATACGAACACTTCCTGCTCGCTTGTAGATTTATTTCCTGCGGCGTCCGTTGCCTCTACGGTTACCTTTTGTGTTGCGGCGCTTTCATGAAGTGTTATTGTGCCGCTGTAGCTGTCACCTGCGGTCTCGGCCGTCCAGGTTTCTACGGGTTTGCCGTCAACATACACTGTAACCTCTGAAAGCGAAATATCGGTAACGTTTATAACTGCGTCACGCGTGATGCTGTCATAAGGTCCGTTATTAATTCCGCTTATGTCTATAACAGGCTCATGAGTATCAAGTCCGTAAGCTATAAGCTGTGTGCCGTAGGCGTTGTCTTTACTTGATGTGGTTTTGTTTGTCGCGTCAACAGACATTACCTCAATATCATAGTAGCCATCCTCGCTGAAATTGGTCGCCAAAATGTTGTAGCGGTATTCATACCATTTTCCGCCGTTATCCACACGCTCTACCGTGTAGTCTGTGCCGTATTTAAGGATGACCTCTTCCTGTGTAGATTTGTTTGTAAGCTTAACTACAACCTTTTCAAGGTCGATTGGGTCCGCGTTCACCTCAGAGAAGGTTATAACTCTCGAGTCGCTTACCCAGTTGCCCATAAGTGAGCTTGACTCCGTGCTTATCTGATAAGCCGAGCCGTCACGGTTAACCGAGAACACAAGCTTTGTATTATCATCGTCCGCACCGTCTTTCTTGCGCACAACTGATGTTGTGTTTCCCGCAATATCCTTAGCCACGCAGGTCAGTGTATAAATACCGTCGGCTCCTGTTTTAATATTTGACCAAGTATATCTTGTTCCGTTTGTTATCGGTATTGTGGCGCTGTAAGGAACAGTTGATACAAACTCTACCTTATCTCTTAAAACACCTTCAAGCTTGATATCTACCGAGTCGAGATTTGCGTCGGTAACATCTACCGAGAACGAAATAATATTATCCGTATAAGATGTCTTATTCTCCAAGCCCTTTACCTTTATAACGGGAGAATTCACATCTATCGTAAACAGCGGAACATTCGCGCTTGAGCTGTTTCCGGCAAGGTCCGTATAACTCATTGATATTGTATAGTCTCCGTCGGCAGAGAACACAGCGCTTGCGGTGTGCGTATTGCCCGAGCTGCTCCAGCTGCTGAAGCTTGGCGCAGAACCGCCCTGTGCCGTAATATTAAGCGCGGCATAAGCGGCACTTTCGTTAAAGTTGGCTTCGTTTACGGTAACCGTTACTGTTTGGGCTGTGCTGTTGTACCTCTCAACTTTTGAAAATGTTATAACAGGCGCGGTTTTATCAATTATAAAGTTTATAGACTTACTTGCGGACGATTTATTTCCCGCATAGTCAACAGCGCTCAAAGAACAGGTATAAGACCCGTCGTTCGCGAACACCGCAGTTCCCGTAAACACAGTATTGTCGGGGTTGTTTCTGTCACGTGCAACAGACCACGTTGTTACGGGTACGCTTCCGCCGTTTTGAGAAACAAAGTTAAGCGAAACGTAATTATTAATATCGGATAAATTAAGATTGCGCTCTCTTACGGTCACGGTCACGGTTCTTGATGAAGAATAATATCCGCCGTTGTTGCCGTCAAACTGTATGCTTACGGTAGGAGTTGTTTTGTCTATGCTGAATTTAACGCTTTTGGAGCTTGTGTTTCCGGCGTTGTCGGTTAAGGTGAGATTTACAACTATATCATTTGAATTACTGCTTACCTTAATGCTCTTACTCACAGCTGTAACAATGTTAAGCTCAGAGCCGTCTTTTTTCCAGCTGCTGTCTGATATTGCCCCGTTGTAAACGGTCGTTGTGTCGTTTACGTTTTTAGAAGTGTCATACGGTGCCGTTACTGAATAGCTTATTGACTTGATACCCGAATATGTATCGGTCACGTTGAATTTTACGTTAACGTCACTGCTGTAAAGCGGATTGCCCGAAATGTCTTTTTTGCTTGTTTTATCAAGGGTAATTTTAACGCTTGAAGTTGATTTGTGAAGTTGCTCATTTTCAACTATCACACCCGAAGGATTTACCTTTGTACCCTTATTGCCTACGTTATCTACGGCATAGGCGTATATCTGACCCTTAAAGCCCGATTTTACGGTTATTTTTCCGCTGTTGCCTGTCAGTTCGCCTGTTGTGGTTTTGCCGTCCGTCGGCACAAGCTCATAATAAATCGTCTTAACACCCGAGTCGGCGTCAGCGTTACCGCCGCCGTCTATTGCGTTGATAGTTACTGTTGTATTTGATTTAAAGAAATATCCGTATTCGGTTTTCTCTACAAGATTTGCGGTTGTGCCGTTTGAAGAGCTTTCAGGGGTCATCTTAAAGCCCGAAATATCGGGAGCTTTTCTGTCTATATAGAATGTATAAGATGACTCGCTCTTATTCTCTGCGCCGTCGGTAACATATCCCGATAAAATATATTCGCCATCGGTATCTTTTGAAACAATCTGTTTGGAGTTGAATTTGTAGGTTATGGAAGCGACAACTCCGTTTATTACCTGCTTGTCGGTAATATACGTTTTAGATACCGAGGAGCCGTTCAGACTTACTCCCGTTTCATATTCATTAATACCGTATACGCCTTTGTTAAGGTATTCTTCGGCAACTGCGGTAATGTTAACATCGGAATTGTACCAGTTCCTTCCCTCTCCCCTGTAAACTGGCTTTTCGTCGGGGGCAAATGTTGTAAACATCGCGTTGCTGTCGGAAGAAAGGTGAATCGCAAAATTGGGATATTTTGCGGAATCCAACCAATAAGCATCGTATATGTTGCCTTTGTTGCATATCTCCAGCTTACATTGCTGATCCGGAGACGTAGGCGCAACAAGCGTTTCCGAATAATTACCCGATCTGTCGGAAACGGAAGCCTCTATCATACCGCTGAACGGTTTTTTGACTGTGTATGTTGCGGTATATAGTATTCCGCCGTCTGTATCCGTTGTTTGTGTAGGCTCTTCTTTCAAGGTTATATATGAGTTTTTCGTAACAAATATTTCGGCAAAGCCCACACTGTTTGAAGAATCCTTTGCGGTGATCGTAAGCTCAATATCGTTGTTATAGACAAACGCGCCGCTGCCGTTTACAAGCAGATTAGATGCGGTAACGCTGTCGCCGAGTACATTTATTTTATAGCCTATTATCTTCGGTTTTGTTACGTCTAAATATACGGTGGTTTTGCTGTCGTAGCTTACATTTCCGGCGTTGTCCTCGGCGGTAACATAAACATTGTATGAGCCGTCCGAAGATTTAGGAACATCCGCGGTAGAAACGCTGAAGCTTACATCATGCTTAAGTTCGGTAGAAGTCTTGCAGATGTCTTCTTCGCTTTTTGCGGTAACACCGTTAATGTTTACAGAATAGCTCTTTATGCCTGAGTGTTCATCGTGCAGAGATATGTTGATATTTGTGTCGGAAGCATATGTGTTCGCCGTTGAGCCCTCGGCAACAGGTGCGCTTTTTACGGTAATATCGGGGGCTATGCGCTCTATAACCACCTTGCTGTCGAGCAATGTATATACAACGCTTTCGCTTTCAACATTATTAAGGGCTGCCGTTGTTTGGTTTCCGGCTTTATCGGTTACCTGTACCGCAAGTGTTTCATTAAACACACCGTATTCAGGCGCGTCTATGATAAACGAGGCGGAGGTTTTTTCGCCGTTAAAGCTCGCGGTAATGTCTAAAGGTTCGTAATTGTTTCCCGATTTTTTGCAGAGGATAACGTTATCTATTCCGCTTCTGTTATCGGAGACATTTACCGTAAGTTGTATTTTATCGTTTGCGAATATACCGAAATCAAGAATGTTGAACCCAGCCAGACCTGCCGGTTGAGCAGTAATTTTTTCTATTTGGGGCGCACGGGAATCTACGGAAAATTCAAACTGTTTGTTGATATATTTGTCGTCATAGAATCCCAGAACGCTTATTATTTTATTTGTATCCTCATCGGCTTCCACAAGAGCGTTAAATGTGCCAGGGGTAACCTTTGTGTAGCCCTCGGTGTCGGTATTTACCGTGCTCCCCTTATCAAATGATTTATAATAAACATCTTCAAAGTCCGCGGCGGTTATTTCGGCGTCGGTCGTTTTACTGATATATCCGCCGTCGTAACCGGTTTTTATCAGCGGAACTTTTATGTTAACCTTACAAGTCGCCAAAACTTCGCTTGTTATTGTCTGCCCGCCGTAGCTAAAGGAGATTTTTACGGTATATTGTTTTTCCCCCCTAAGCGTTTCAGAGCCCGTAAGGGATTGATTATATGAGCTTGAGGATGTCTCTTTGATGTTTGTTCCGTCACTGAATATAAAAGAATAATTGGTTATCTCTGTTCCGTAATACTTGATTTTTGCGCCGTCTTCCATATGCGCCGATACATTGAGCGTAACCGTTTCTCCGTCTGGAACGTATTTTACGATATTATCGCCTGTTTTTCCGTCAAGCTTTAAAGTTACATCGGGATATTCCGCTTCTTCGCTTACCGGAAATTCCAGATCGGTCGAAAATTCCTCTACACTGTTTTTGTATGTAAGAGTAAATTTTTTCTGTCCCGTGGTCGTGGCGAAAAATACGTTTGTTTCATTGTTCAAGTCAACACCCTGAGACTTGTTTTCTACCACTATGTCGCTTACCGACGCAAGACGGGTATACCCTGTTTGAGCAGTATATTTAAGCAAATAATTCTTGTTTAAATAAATCTGACTTGCCTCTTGTGATGTTTCGTTATCCATAACATTAATCCCGCTTATTTTCGCGGGTGTAACGTCGGAAGCGGCGTATCTGTCGCCACTGGACGCAATAAGCTTTGTATATGTGCCGTTTGCAGGCATATTTACCGTATTGTCGCCCAAAACCGAGAGCTTTGCATTGCTTTGAGAACTCATTAAGCCGTAGTAATTTTCGCTGTCGATGTTGCACGAACCGTCGTTCTTAAACGCGCACACCGTCTGACCCTCGGCAATATCTCCGCCGAAAGTATAGCCCTCTTCGTTCAATCTGAATTTTGTGTAATCGGAAGATTTTGATAAATAGCTGTAATAAACCTTTTTGCCGTGGCTTTCTCCGTAAAACTTCATATCTACAGCCTGGGTATAAGATACACCGTTTTTCGAATATCTTATTTTAGGTATCTCGGTAAGTACATTTTCCGTTTCGGGAATACTCTCTCCGAGTTCCGTATCGCCCAAAACAACATATATGGCGTTTGCCTCCGCGACAATATCAAATGTAACATTTTGCGCCGATTTCCCAGCCTTATAATAGAACACATCCGTATCGCCGACGGAAAGAACCTTCATTGGTTCTTCCGAAGGGGTACCTCCCTCGGGAGTGATCCTTGAATAGTATTCTAAGGTGTTGTCATCATTATAAGGCTCAAAATAAATAATTGTATTAGGCGACGTACAGTCAGCCACGGAAAGCCTTCTTACAGACCTGTTTTGTCTGCCGGGGGCAATAGCTCCCACAGCCACCGGTATGCTTACCAAAAGCAAAACCGCTGCCACAGCCACCGCCAATATTTTAAAAGCCGCGTTATTTAAACTTTTTCCTTTCATGGCTATAATCCTCCTAAACTAAGCTATCTTTTCATCTGTGTGCAAAATAACTATACTTTGCTCGACAAATGCGTTTATTTCGCCGTTATACTCAACCTCAAACTGCTGCCTTGGCATATTTCTTTGAGAAAGCGTTTGAGTTGTACCCGATTCTTCGTGCATGCCCTGTATGGGGTTTTCATACAGAACCGTATTTACATTGTTTGAAAGAACAGTTGTTTCCTCAGAACCCTCCAAAACAGTGGTGCTGTCAGTTTGGGTAAGTACGTCCGTTTTCTCCGAACCCGATAAATTCTCCGGATTATTAACATAAGAATTCTTAGCTGTTTTTTTGTTTTTCAGCTTATCGGTTGAAAGCTTATCGGTATTTCCGCGCTTCTCCTTGGAATCTGTTTGCTGTCCGTTATAATTCTCGTTTTGCATCTCTTTGATTTTTTTTCGTGCAGTGGCGCCTGTTAAGTATCCCACAACAGACGGTATTTTAAATTTTATAAATGCCGCCGCTGCCGCAGCGAACAAAACTCCCGCGAGTGCGAAGGAAATTATCGACAGCATTTCGTATAAAGAACTTTTCATCCGATAATTATCCTCCTTTGCCTACTTTGTAAGAGTTTTCCGCGCTTTGTCTGGCAGAGCCGAGCTGTGTAAGTGCTTTTTCGATGTTTGCGCCGAGATTTGAGTTATCTATTGATTCGATTCCCGCTTGAATACTGTTAAACAGAGAATCAACCTCACCTTTTTCTATGCCTGCCTTTTTAAAATCGGTAGCCTCCTGACCTATTATATAACTCAACAGATCGTAAGTTTTAATTCTCAAAACATCTGACGTATCAATTTCGACATATTCCAGCAACGATTTTAAGTTATTATATAATTCCAAAGAATCTTCGGGGCTCTTCGAGCTGTCTATCTGGTTTATGTTTTTCCTCGAAGAATCGGTGTAATCAGCTATGTATTTCATAACCGTAGCTGTTTTGATATTATCAAATTTATCGTATTTTGAGAGAATATCCAGCCATTCTTTGGCGTTAAGTATGTTTTGGTAAATGTTTTCTCCCTGAATGGGTACATAGCAGCTCCAGTACATCTTGGATATATCGTAAATCAGCTGGGGATAATCCTTTTCTTCGGACAGAGCCTTTATTCTTGTATTATAGCCTCTTATTATGCTTGATTCTTCTTTAGAGAGAAGATCATCTTCCATCATTGCGTCAATAAGAAGCTTATAGGGCTGCATTTGCTCGGGCTTAAGCTCAATTGCCGACATATAGTTCTCTATTTTTGTTTGAGTGTCAGGAGCATTTTCCGCGTAAGTCAAATACTCTTTATATATTTCGTCTGTTTGACCTCTTTTAAGTCCCTGAAAAACAAATCCGCCGCAAAAGAACACTGCGGAAGCCGCCAAAAGCGCAACAAAAATACGCAACTTTTTCGATTGCCTTTTTCTTGTAAGCGTATCAAGCTCATCGTAATGCTCAAGGTCATACATAAGCTCATTGCAGCTTTGATATCTGTCATCGGGATTTTTTTGTGTGCATTTTATAATTATCTTTTCCAAGCCCTCGGAAAGAGCAGGATTCCACTCTCTTATAGGCTTTATCTCATAAGGCGGCTCGCTTGGATTTTGCCCTGTTACGAGATGATAAAGTGTAGCGCCAAGACAATAAATATCGGTTCTGGCGTCGGTTTGACCATGACCTCCAAACTGCTCGGGCGCGGCGTAGCCTATAGTGCCGAGGCAGGTGGTATCTGCAATATTCTGAGATTTATATTCTCTTGCTGTGCCGAAGTCTATAAGTGTTACCTTTTTACCGTCGGGGCTTAACATAACGTTAGAGGGCTTCATATCTCTGTAAATTATCGGCGGGTCTTGCGAGTGCAGATATCCCAAAACGTCACAAAGCTGCTTTGCCCACATAATCACCTGACTTTGCGGCAACGCGCCGTACTCTTTAAGCGCCTTGCTCAAAGAGTTTCCTTCTATGTAGTCCATTACTATTATAAATGTATCTTCATTTTCGATAACATCTATAATATCGGGCAAATTTGGATGACTGAGTTTTTTAAGCATATTGGTTTCAGCCACTAGTCCCTGTTTAACCACTTCAAAATTACTTATGCCGTCTTTTCTAACTTCTTTTACAGCCCACTGCTTATTAGCCTTTTCGTTCATGGCAAGGTAAACTACGCTCATACCGCCCTTGCCTATAACGTTCAGTATCTTATAAATACCGCCGACTGTAGAACCTATCTCTAACATATATCCTCCTAAAAGGTGCGTATCAAAGCGACCGAAATATTGTCGGTCTCTTTGCGTTGTTTGTTTAATTCAATAAGATACTCCGCGTTTTGTTTCATACTGTCGGTGTCAGTGAGAGCCTGTGGATTAAACGCGCCGAAGATCTCGTCATCGGTTATCTCGTGTCTGAAGCCATCCGAGCACAAAAAGTACACCGCGTTACACTTTGTGTCACCGAAAAACATATCCGGATAAACACTGCCCGAAGCACCCACGCACTGCAAAAGTATGCTTCTGCGGGGGTCAGTGAGCGCCTCATCGGGTGTTAAGATACCTTCGTCAAGCTCACGCTGAACAAGCGTCTGGTCCTTGGTTATAAGATTAATACTATCCTGCACCTCATAAACACGTGAGTCTCCCACGTTAAGCACATAATACCTGTCGTTTGTCAGCAAAATAGCGCAAACAGTTGTACCCAGCCTTATTCCCTCTCTGTTTCCGTAATCCATTATCTTTTGGCTTTCTTCGGCGATTATCTGCTCCCAACGGGCTCTTAAAATGTGGTCGCATAACTGTCCCGAGGCATAAAGCTTAGGCAGCTCGTTTTCCGCCCATTCGCACAATGCGTTTATCATTGTCGCGCTGGCGAGCTCGCCCTTGGAAAGTCCGCCCATACCGTCGCACAGGGCGGCAAATACGATTTTTTCACCGTTTATATTAATAACCTTTATGCATAAAGAATCCTGATTGGTGGCTTTTGTTATACCAACATCTGTTGAAGCGTGTACAAGATAGTTCATAAAAGCACCGTTTTCACCTGCAGTCCTGTTTTTGCCGGTGAAATTCCTTTCCTCGGATTAATAAAACAAATGTAACATTTAAATCAAGCGACACTTGTGAGCATACATATACCATATTACAAATATATAATATTAATTGTATTATAGACTCATTGTAATAAAAAGTCAAACAATTATTTACGTTACCATTATTTTTCTTTTACGGATATATAACATATGCATAATAATATTGCAAAACAGCAAAAAAGCTCAGAAGGCCGAAAAACAGCCGACTGAACTTTTTAAATTAAAAATTAAATATAATAACTTGCTATCAAAGCCTAAGCTTTTAAAATGAACTCAAAAAACTGAGGATACAACGCATTAATGAATAAAACCACTCTTTCGTTTTAATAATCAGGTATAAAGCTTACGTATCAATTGAATCTGCGAAAGATGCAAATGCAAGCTCAACCAACTTGTCAAGAAGCGCAGAATAAGGAATGCCCGTTGCTTCCCAAAGCTTTGGATACATACTGATATCGGTAAAGCCCGGAAGGGTGTTTATTTCATTAAAGATTATTTCATCGTTTTCCAAAAGGAAAAAGTCAACTCTTGAAAGACCTTTGCACTCTATTGCTTTATAAATTGTTATAGCGGCTTCTCTTAGCTTATTTGAGGCATTTTCGCTTATGTTTGCGGGTATAATTGTTTTTGATTCCGGATTTTCATACTTTGCCTCAAAATCATAAAAATCATTGGCAGCAAGAACTTCTCCTACACAGGAAGCTTTCGGATAACTGTTTCCGAGCACTGCCACCTCAACCTCACGACCTAAAATTGCCTCTTCGATTAAGATTTTTTTATCGAACATAAAAGCTTTTTTTAGACATTCTGTTAGCATCTTTCTGTCTGTAACTTTAAAAACACCTATAGAGGACCCTTCGCAAGCAGGCTTAATAAAAAGGGGATACTTTCCGTTGAAATAGTATTCAACGGAATTTACTGTTGAATCCGGGCTTTTGCTGTAGTTATCAAGATTTGTGAGAAAATAATCAGCCTGCTTTACATTTGTGGTTCCTACTATAAGCTTTGTAAACGATTTGTCAATTGAAACAGCGCTTGCGCAAACGCCGGGACCGACATACGGTATTCCCGCCATTTCGCAGATACCTTGAATTGTCCCGTCTTCACCGTATTTGCCCAAAAGAACTGGCCATACACAGTCAACGGGAAATACTCTCCCTTTACCGCCTATTTCTATGATTCCTCTGTTTGCTCTGCTTGATGAAAGGGAAACAGGAATATTGGTCTCAAGGTTTTTCCAAGAACCGTCCGCGATGTGGGCAGTGTCGGCTTCTGTCAAAAACCATTCGCCTTTTTTTGTAATTCCTATTTTCAAGACATTGTATTTACCTTTGTTTAAATTCTTTAAAATATTTGATACCGAAACGCATGAAACATCATGTTCAGAGGAAAGACTTCCAAATACTATTGCTAAATTTATCATAATAATACCACTCTCTTTTTATTTTACGTTACTCAAGGCTCTGTATTCTCGCCTTAAACAGACTAAGCGAGAACGGGAACCGCTTTGAAACTATGTTGGCAAGATACAAAGAATGACTCGATTTTACAAGCAGAACATCGCCTCTGTGTACGTGCTTTCGCATATATTTAACAAGCTCGTTTCTGTTGTCTGTCTTGTATATTTCAATGTTGCAGTCTTTAATGCGATTTAAATAAGCATCGCATTTTGTACCATAAACAATAAGTGTGTCTATTCCCGATTTTGCAATATACTCACCTGTTTCGGCATGTAAATTATCTGAGTCATCACCCAATTCGTTCATATCACCTATTATTGCTATCCTCTTGTGACCGTGCTTACACTCCAATTCCATCAGTGTGTCAACGGCTGATTTCATAGAATCAGGTGCTGCGTTATAACAATCGAGCATAAGTGTAACGCCGCTAACATTAAGTATGTTTTGCCGTACGCCCTCAGGTCTGTAATTTCCGAGTCCTTCAACTATCTTTTTAGTTGGTACTCCGTCTGTATCCGCTGCAGCAAAAGCAAGCAGAGCATCAATAACATTGTGTTTACCCGGAGAGTATAGTTTAACGCTTGTCCTTTTTGTACCGTGAACAGCTTCAAATGTGACGCTGTCCTTTGTTGATACAATATTTTCTGCTCTGTAATCCGCATGGGGGTTATTGAATGCTACGGTAACGACTCTTCTGTTCCAGTTTATATTCTTAAGGTTTTCATCGTCACCATTTATAACCACAACGCCGTCATCCGGCATTCCGCGTGTAATGTCCGCAAACTCCGAAACGAGTTCATCTTTGCTCTTAAACGCACTTAAATGCGAAAATCCAATATTTGTAATTACAGCAATGTTAGGCTTTACCAGATATGACATCGCCTGACAAGATCCGGGAGTACCTTCATGGATTTCCTGTATATAGCATTCCGTATTATGCGGTGCGTACTGAAGTGCGCTCATTGCACCGTTTATCGTGTTATTGTTGCGACGGTTGGCATATGTAAAACATTCGTTCTTGTATATACACTCAACCATTGATTTAGTAGTGGTTTTTCCGATGCTCCCCGTAACGCAAACACATCTCTTTAAATTATTCAGAGAATCTCTTATACTCAAAAATATGTCGTAAAGGGCATCGCATACATTATCAACAATAAAGCACGGATAATCGCCGATTTGCTCTGTAGTTAAAAATGCTTTGACATTTTGCTTGTAACATAAATCGGCAATAGCCTGAATCCGTTCGTGATTCGACAGGTCACTCCCGTCTGCCTTTATTTTTTGAAAAAACTCTTTCCTGTGCAACCCTTCAAATATTTCATAATTAATTTTGTGCTTTTGGGGACGGTCCGTATTCAGTTTGACAGCAAGCAGACACCCTTCGGAAAACAAATACGTAGCAGGGGCAATTCCGGAAAATGTACCCAGCTTATCAATGTTTTTAACTGTTAACGGTGAAATGTTCAATATTTCGCAAATGTCATATGCCGTGAAATAATATGAGGGCTTTAATTTCTTGAAAAAGACAGCATTATTAATTCGTTTTCTGCTTTTTAAATAACGCTCCGCTTGTTTAAAGCGTTTTTTGTCATATTTGATTTGCATTATTCTCCTTCTTTCAACAAGTTGATTTGCTGCAGCAAACTGCAAATGTAATAATGTTTTTTATGATAACCGGTTATAAACCTCACATCAGAGCTCTTTTATCATAAGTATTTTATATGCAAGCTTTTTCAGCCTGTTTCCGGGCAAAAAAGTAAGAAGAGATCTCATTGCCCGTGTCCTGCCAAAGCAAATAAGATATACAAAGACGGTCGTTATTACACAAACAATACCATGAATAATAAAGAACAGTATTCCATCTCCGACAATGAATCCGCAGATAAATTTGGACAGGACAAAAGCGCCTGCTGTGACAGCGGCATAGATTAAATTTGTAGCAAAATAACCTTTAATGGAAATATACAACTCTTTTTTGATTATTATAATAGGGTCTAAAATACAGTTAGTCAACATATAAGCGGCAATTGTGCTGAGAACCGTACCTGCAACACCAATATAAGGTATAAGAACTATTGTGAGGGTAAGATTTATTAATGCACTGAGAATCGGACGGAATTTTAACTGTCTGAAAAGGCCGAAGCTGTTTCTAAACCTTTCAAGAAAGACCGCAATACCTACAAGAAATAGCTCAATTCCTATCAAAACTGAAACAGAAAGATTAAAGCCAAAACCAAAAAGCGAAACGGGAGTTTTAATCACAAAGCTATTTCCCAGCCAAAGCATGATAAATTCATCACCGACAACCGCCAACGGAACGGAAAAAATGCCGAAAAGAAGAATCGTTGCAAAATTCACGGTTTTAAAAACGGTTCTTTTCCATTCAAGGTTACCCGTGGCATGAATACTGCCGATTGATGCGCCGATAGAATTCATTACTTTAAAAAGAAGATTTCTTATATTTGTATAAATCAGGTAGTAATTTGAGTATATGCCCACTGTGGCAAGATTGACCATTGCTGAAAGAGCTATATTATCTGTAGCACTGATAACGGCTGAGTTTGCTCTGTAAAGGAAAAGAGCTCCGCAGTCTTTTAGTATTTCTTTTATTTCGTCTCTTGTAATTTTTTCATCGGTTTTCTTTTTTAAATAAGGAAAATACCTGTCTGCTGTTTTGGCATAAACAAGATTTTGAATAATTACGAACAAAATAACAATTACAGTGTATGCTATAAATGTGTTTACAAGGAAATTATTCCATAGTAGCAGCACTATTATTTGCACCACAGCACTTATAATTGAGATCACATATCCTCTGATGGTGAGAATATATGTTTTTTGATGGGCAAAGACTATGGACTGCTTGTATGCAAAAAACCAGTATGAAGACGCAGTTTGAAAAACATAGAGGAGAAGAACTGCTGCAGCATTTAAGCCCAGTTTTTCGAAAGTATCGTAATCCTTGATAATATACCTTAGAAACGGAGCAATACATATACCCAGACCCGCAATTACAAAGCCTATAATGGTATACATTTTTCTGTATAGCTTAATAAGAGCAATCTCTCTGCTTTCGTTTTTTTCTTCAATGGGCTTATATAGCTTAAAAACTATCGCGCTGCCGAGTCCCATATCTGCAAGAGATAAAACGGTCAATATGTTTGTAAACAGCCCGGTAAGTCCCAGATACTCTTTTCCCAGAGTTCTTACAAATACCGTTCTGACAGCAAAATTGAGAATAATAAGAAGAATTTGCGAAATATTTGACGTTATAATGTTTTTTGCTGAATTTGCAGTTCTAGACACTAATTTTCACCTTCGTGTTTTCAGTAGCAGACATGCCATCCGTATTTTTTGCGTAAAACACAGTATTGATTCTGTTTGCGGATATTATGCATTACAAGGTTGCAGACTGTATTTTATTTCTAATAATAAGTTATCTCTACAGCTATACGTTTTGCATACAGGCTTTACTGAGATTATATCTAAATCTTATAAAGTCAGAGCAAAAGCTTTGTAGCTTATACCCCGTAAATAAGATGAAACGTGTTTAAGGAAAAGCCTAAATTACACTCCAAGGACACGTTCCCGTTTATTATATATTTTTAATCTATGTTTGTCAACAAATGTTACTTTTTCGTTTTTCTATAGATTCACATTACCATTATTTTTCTTTTACAATAAAAAAGCCCTCTTTGTCAGAAGGCTTTTTTGTATAAATTTTATTATCGATATTGATATAATAGATTATTATCTTGCTATTCTATTTATAAGCTTATCATATCTTGTAAGTTTCTTCAGCCATTCCAATCCCACTGCAATGACATAACATAACAAAACCATAATAAGAAATATTAAGGGAGCGTACTTGAAGGAATATATAAAGTTCTTAAAATAATAGCTGTAAATAAACGTATGAAACATAAATATTGCTCCGCTGTATTTTCCCAGATGTTCTAACAGTACATTAATAAACATCATTTTTGATAGTAAAAAATAACACCCTATGATGACAGCAAAAGCAAATAAAGTGTCAAAACCGGCATTAATGTATCGCATTAACGCAGTGCTTATAATTCCCAAAAATACAAATATACACTTTTGAAAGACATTATTAATTCTAACGTCACACTTTTCAAATAAGTTGTTTTTTGAAAAATACATTCCCGCAGTAAACGGTAAAATCCACGTTGACAACTGATTAGGCAACGCATAAAATACAGGCACAAACAATAAACAAGCGCTAATAGCTACAAGAATTTCCCCGCAATAATCCAGCAACTTCATCAACAACGGAAATAATAAATAATAGACAATAATAACTCCCATGAACCACCATGTTGAATTAATTGTTGGTGTTCCGAACAAAGCCGACAACCCTAAAAAATCCAAAACTCCAAATAAAATGTTATCATTGTAAACATTCCAAAACGGTGTACCGAACCAAATGCTTAACGGCACAAAAACAAGATAAACAAACCAAAAAGAAAACATAAGTTTTAAGAGATGATTAATTGCAAAACCGAATCTTGCTTTCAAAATGGATTTATCCTTAAAAACACGCCCATAGCTTTTTGAAAATGATTCATAGCTTTTGCAAAGTCCATATCCACTCAATATTAAAAAAATGGCAACGCAAACTTTGCAAAAATCGGAAATCAATGATTCTATGGGGATGCCATTTACACTCATTAAAGAAGAAAATAATTCGTAATTATTAGGGTTATTGTAAAAAACATGGTGCCATAACAGCAGTAGAACGGCTATCCCTTTAGCAATATTAGTTTGCCTCTTATCAAAACAAATAACATCGTTTATACAATTCATTTTCGCTCTCCGATATTTACTTTACTCATTTTTTAAATGTCGGTATAATTACATCGCATGCTCCGTATGGGACATTATTCACACATAAGGAATTAACTATTTTAAATTGCCAATAAGCTTATTCTTTATACGTTTAGAATTATCCGTAAAATCGCTTAATCCAAACGCCATAATAACAAACAGTATCATCTGCAAATAGCTTACATATTTGGGCGTTACTTCAAATAATATCAACGCGCCTGTTAATCCTACTATCATCATCTTAAACTGTGTAACAGGTGAATAGAATCCCATCACTCTTTCAGTGTTGTGACGTTTATGAGAGAAAACCAGTATCGCACACAATAATATGTACGACAAATTGCTCACAAGCCAAATAGTTTTATATATAATTCCGTGCATTCCGTTTAGAACGAACTCGTTAACATCATTTCCAAGACCATAATCGAACGGTAACAATTGCGCTCCCCACAGTGTTTTAAGCTTTTTAAACAAATGTGAAGGTATTATCAAAGGATTCTGTATGAAAGGCTCCAACCTTTCGTTTATAAGGTTAAGTTGATATTGCTTCGCTTCTTCCCTGTTTTCCATATTTTGATATTGAGAATAAACATTTGAATCTTCTCCGTTCCACAACCCCGGGGTTTCCAAATTTGCGCCTAAATATATACTCCAACCATACGGCACAGCATTCCTTTGGATCTGACTGATTCTTTCTTTATCATGTTCGTCTAACTTTACAACATTTTTTACAAAAGCAACGCATAGATTAGAAATAATATAAAAGCACAAAATATAGCAAACTATCGCAAAAGCAGCTTTTGTAAAACTTGCAAAACTAAATTTATCTTTGCAGAAGTTTACAAATATATAAATAGCATAAGAAATGATAACTACTGTTCCGCCCTTGTTTATCTTATTACCGAACGCAATAAGCACTGCGGAAGCAATAAGCGCAAGCGCTCTTATAACAGTATTGTATTTACTGTTTGCCGCCTTTGTTAAAAGCCAAAAAGAAAGTATGTAGAAAAACAAAAGCGCTGTTTCGTGAACAAGAATCTGAGTCTCAAATAATCCTGCGGGCAATAAGTTAAAAAGTATTATCGCTGTAAAGGCTTTATCTTTTCCAATATAATCGCGTATTATATCAAAGATCAGAACACAGGCAACTGCAAAAACAAAAGATAAATATGTAAGCAAAACCTTCGAGTCATCTCCGAAAAGCTTAACGGCGGGAGATAAAAACAAACCATAAATAACTTCATATTTCCACTTGTACGCCGAATATACGTACTCTGTGATCTCGCCCCTGTTTGCGAGCTGATAAGCAAACGATTTGTATGTTGCCATATCGGGATGTCGGGAAATGTCATTATCAAATAAAAACACAAAGAATACTTTTGTAATCAAAACTGAGGCAAAAATGATAATGCACATACGTTTTACAGGAATGTTACTGATTTTTCCAATAAATCGTTTAAGTCCCAAAATTAAAGTATTTCCGAAAACGACAAAAAAGCAGGCGAACAATGCCGTGAACATAGCTATTACATATTTCATTGCGCCTGATGTAATGGTCTCACTGAATACAAGTATAGCCGCTGTCAGTATAAGTATCATTAATCCGAAAAAAACATAGTCTACTGTTCTGACAATAAAATTTCCTATTTTTTTCATAATTCAACTCCCCGTAAAAACAAGATTCCTTATCTGCACGTAACCGGCATCTATAAATCTATAATTAAAAACGGAAATATAATTCTTACCGATTTTATTCGTTTGGTTCATTCAACTCGTTTTGCGCATCAGGTTAAATAAAACTACTTAGCAACTATATTTACCAGCTTGCCTTTTACGTATATTTCTTTTATTACCGTTTTGCCCGTAAGCTCCGCGGCAACCTTTTCGTCGGCCTTCGCGGCGGAAATCGCCGTATCGTTATCCGAGTCTGCGGCAATATTAATTCTTGCCTTAATTTTGCCGTTTATCTGCACCGCTATCTCAACAGTGTCCTCTTTGCACTTGCTCTCATCATATTCGGGCCACTGCGCCTGCGCGACAAGACCTTTGCCCAAAGAATTTGCGCTGTAAACTTCTTCGGTTATATGCGGAGCAAAAGGATTGAGAAGAATCGTAAATATTCTAAGTTCTTCTTTATTAATGCTGCCGGCGGCGTAAATATCGTTCATTAAAGCCATAAGCGCGGCTATCGCGGTGTTAAACTTGAGGTTTTCTATGTCATATCCGACCTTTTTTATCGTCTTGTGGAAAGCAGACTCAAGCTCGGGGCGTATTTTGTCGCCGGCTATAAGTATCTCCTGCAAATTGAAATATCTGTCGGCAAATCTGCGGCAGCCCTTTACGCCGTTTTGCTGCCAAGGCGCGGCTTTTTCAAAGTCGCCTATAAACATCTCGTAAAGACGCATAGTATCAGCGCCGAATTCTTCAACTATTTCATCGGGATTAACTACGTTGCCTCTTGATTTGCTCATTTTTTCGCCGTTTGAACCGAGTATCATACCATGGCTTGTACGCTTTGCGTACGGCTCCGCTGTGGGAACAACGCCTATATCGTAAAGGAACTTATGCCAAAACCTGCTGTAAAGCAAATGCAGTGTGGTATGCTCCATGCCGCCGTTATACCAGTCTACGTTTTTCCAGTAATCAAGAGCCTCTTTGCCTGCCAAAGCTTCTTTATTGTGCGGGTCCATATATCTTATAAAATACCAGGAAGACCCTGCCCACTGAGGCATTGTGTCTGTTTCACGCTTGGCGTCGGCTCCGCAGCAGGGGCATTTTACATTCACCCAATCGGCAATATTCGCAAGCGGAGATTCGCCGTTGTCCGTCGGCTCATAAGATTCCACCATAGGCAACTTAAGCGGCAGATCGCTCTCTTTGAGAGGAACAATACCGCATTTTGGGCAGTGGATAACAGGTATCGGCTCACCCCAATATCTTTGACGCGAGAATATCCAATCACGGAGCTTGTAATTTACCTTTTCATGTCCTATACCCTTTTCCGTCAAATAATCGACTATAGCCTTTTTGGCGTCTTCAACGGTCATACCCGATAAGAAGTCCGAATTTACCATTACGCCTGCGGCGCAGTCGGTAAACGCGGCTTCTTCTATATTTCCGCCCTTTACAACTTCTATTATCGGCAAACCAAATTTCTTCGCGAATTCCCAGTCACGCGTATCATGACCGGGCACTGCCATAATGGCTCCCGTGCCGTAAGACACGAGAACATAGTCGGAAATGAATATAGATATGTTTTTGCCGTTTGCAGGGTTTATCGCCTCAACACCTTCAAGGCGTACTCCTGTTTTCTCTTTGTTGCCCTCTGTGCGCTCAAAGTCGGATTTGCGCGCCGCCATAGCCTGATATTCGCTTATTTCATCATTATTTTTAAGTAAGCCTTTCCATTTTTCAAGATATGGATGCTCCGGCGATATTACCATATATGTCGCGCCGAAAATAGTATCGGGGCGTGTAGTATATATCGTAAGCTTATCGCCTGCGGTGGTGTCGAAATCCACTTCGGCTCCCGTGGAGCGTCCTATCCAGTTGCGCTGCTGAGCTTTTACGCGCTCGGGATAATCTACCGTATCAAGGTCGTTTATAAGCCTCTCGGCATAAGCGGTTATTTTCAGCATCCACTGAGATTTTACCTTTCTGACAACCTCGCTTGAGCAACGCTCGCAAACGCCGTTTACAACCTCTTCGTTTGCGAGAACGCATTTACATGAGGTGCACCAGTTTACAGCCATTTCCTTTTTATAAGCCAATCCGTGCTTTAAAAGCTGCAGGAATATCCATTGCGTCCATTTGAAATATTCCGGATCGGTTGTGTTTATCTCACGGCTCCAGTCAAAGGAAATACCCAGAGATTTTATCTGCTGCTTAAAGCGCGCTATGTTTTTTTCTGTAACGATCTCAGGGTGAATATGGTTCTTTATAGCGTAATTTTCGGTAGGCAAACCAAAAGCGTCCCAACCGATGGGATAAAGCACGTTATATCCGTTTAATCTGCGCTTTCTCGCCACAACGTCAAGCGCGGTATAAGGGCGGGGATGTCCTACGTGCAAACCCTGCCCCGATGGATAGGGAAACTCTATAAGCGCGTAAAATTTCTTTTTGTTTGTATCTTCGGTTGCGTTAAAAACGCCTGTTTCATCCCAAACCTTCTGCCATTTTTTCTCTATTGATTTATGATCGTATTTCAATTTATGATTCCTCCGCTTATCAGTCCAAGTCGGTAATATCTATCTCTGTGCCGTCCTGCCACAATCTTTCAAGGTCGTAATATTCTCTTGCTTCTTCGGAAAAAACGTGAACGATGATATCTACATAGTCCAGAAGCACCCAAGAATTGTTGCGGTGACCCTCAATATGACTGACGCTTATCCCCGCGTTGTCAAGCTGATATTCCACTTCTTCGGCAAGCGCCTTTACCTGCGTGCTGTTTGTTCCTGTTCCTATTACAAAATAATCCGCAAGTGTGGTTACGTCGTCTACGCCTATAATTTTTACGTTAAGTCCTTTTTTAGAAAGCAGTGCCTTTGCGGCTGTTTTTGCCTGTTCCAATGCTGTCATAATTATACCTCTCTGTTTATTTTAAATATTTTTATTCATCATCAGTTCGTTATAAGCGTCAAGCGTTTCAGTGGCTACTGTCATTCTGCGGCTCACAAGATCGCTTATGCTGAACGCAAGGCCTATCTCCATAGCCTTTTCAAGGCTTTCTTCGGCAGCCTGTTTCATTTCCTCGGCGCCGTTGTAGTCGCGTTCCTCACCCGTGAAATCAGCTATAAAAATAACCTTTTCAAGCAGGCTCATTCCGCTTCTTCCCGTTGTGTGGTACCTTACGGCGTTAAATATGTCTTCGTCCTTTATATTAAGCACGTCGCGTATATAGCACGCTCCGCTTATCGAGTGCCACAGCTTTGGGGCTGTCATTTGTAATTTTGTAAGTATTATACCCGATTTTTTCATCAATTGCAACTGTTCATCTTCGGGCATTTCTTTTGTTATGTCGTGCAAGATACCCGCTGTCTCCGCCTTCTCAACATCAGCTCCGTATTTTTCAGCCAAATGCACAGCCTGTTTAGCCATATTTACGCTGTGAATATAGCGTTTTTCACCCATTTTGGTTTTAATGAGCGATTTGTATTCTTCGTAACAAGACAACTCAGTCATCCCCCGTATAATCCTTTTTCGTATATATAATTTTCTACGCTTTTCGGCACAAGCCCCGCTATGCTTTTGTTTTCCGATATCATTTTCCTTATCTGTGTTGAGCTTACATCAATTTTAGGGGTGTCTATTATGTGGATTCTCGCCCCAAGCTTTTCAAGAGCTTTTTTGTGTTCCTCAAGCACACATAGATCGTCTTTATCTCTCGGCACGGTTACAATATCCGCAAGAGAAAAAATGACATCGGGGTCTTTCCAGTTTTGCAAAGTTAAGAACATATCGGCGCCGCACAAAAGGTATATTCTGCCAAACTTTTCCGGTGACAGGCTTTTCAGTGTGTCGCAGGTGTAGCTCACACCTCTGCGTTTTATCTCTGCATCGCTTATCTCAAAGCCTTTATAACCTTCAAATGCAAGCTTGCACATTGTAATTCTGTGGTAATTATCCGCCAATTCTGCGTTGAGTTTGTTGGGAGGACGCTTTGCCGGCATTATCAGTACCTTATCAAGATCCATTTGCTCTTTAAACACCAAGGCGGTTTTTATATGCCCGTTATGTACGGGATCAAAACTGCCCCCGTAAAGACCTGTTTTTTTCATTGTCCTATCACCGCACAATGTAAACTTAATCAACGGTATTGATTATGACACACATTTAATGAAAAGTCAATTATTACGCTTTTATTGTGTCACATTTTTTAACTTTGCATAATATGTATTAATCTCGCAGCATATGGAGCCTAACATATGTATGTCAGAGGGTAAAAATGCACTTCTTTAATTTTTGGGACAGGAGGATTTTTTATGGCTGATAATGTAAACTCAAGCTGCCGCAACTCTGTTGAAGGCGCAGGAGACGACGCAGTATGCATAGATGTTATGCGCGTGTATGACAGCTGCGGAAGCAAAGACTGCCTTGAGGATATGTGCGTTTATTTCGCGGTGGGTGATCAACCCACAATAGACGCCGCCACAAGCGTAAAAATAAAAGACACAGAAATAATAGACGTTAATGTAGAATTAGAGCCAATGCCGTTTCATAAAGGCTATTTTACCGTGAACATAACATACTACTTCAATGTATTGCTTGAAGTGGTAACACAAACAACAAGCGCGTCTACGCTTGTAAAAGGCTTGGCTGTTTTCACAAAGCAAACCGTTATGTACGGCAGCGAGGGCAGTGTGAAAATGTATACCTCGGCGGCAACAGGTGAAGAGACGGAAAACGTAAGCGTGAGCAATCTTCCCAAAGCAAACGTTCAAACAGCAGACCCAATTTCTTTGGGCGCAAGGCTTATTTGCAACGGCTACGGACCAAGCTGCACTCTTTGCCAGTATATACCCGAAAGCATAGCGGCTCTCTACGGCGGCACATTTGCCTCAAGCGGAGAAAAACACGTTCTCGTTTCCATAGGTATGTTCTCTATGGTGCAAATCGTACGTAATGTGCAAATGCTCGTTCACGCTTACGATTACTGCATACCTTGCAAGGAATGTAAAACGACAAACGAAGACCCCTGCGAAATGTTCCAAAGAATAAAATTCCCCACAAATGAATTTTTTCCCGAGGGACAGCACTGCCAGACATCCTGCGGAGACTGATAACCCCGCCTGTAGTTAATAATGCCGATGCAAAAGCTGTTCACAAATAAGTTATGAAAAACATATTTATTTGCTGTTAAAAAGCCATTATAATTTGCTTTTGCGAATTATTTGCCGGAAAGCTTGTTTTCGCTTTTTGCAGCAAATAAACATTAATAATCATTTTACAAAGCTTTTTGTGAATAAGCTTTGAAAGCCGAATCTCTTTTGCGGGAAATTCGGCTTTTAATTATAATTTAAAGATTTTCTTCCTTTATTTCTATACTTTTATCGAAATATTATATGTTTACGATTATATACGGGAAGGAAATTTATTACAAGGAGTGCATTATATGTCTGATTATATTTCTAAAGGCATCGACGTTTCTACCTGGCAGAAAAACATTAATTATAAAAAGGTGGCGTCCCAAAACATCAAATTTGCCATATGCCGCGCAAGCTTCGGCTGGGAGGCAAACCAAAAAGATAATCAGTTTGAAACAAACATTAAGGGCTTTAAAGATGTAGGTATACACGTGGGAGCTTATCACTACGCTTACGCGACAACGGTAAGTGAAGCCGAAAAAGAAGCAAAGTACTTTTTATCGTGTATAAAAGGTCACAAGTTCGACATGCCCGTTTACTACGACATGGAAGAATCGGCAATTGCAAAAACGGGAAAGGCTAACTGCACCAAAATAGCCCTTAAATTTTGCGAAATTGTTAAAAAGGCAGGCTATTTGGTAGGCATTTATACAAACCCCAACTGGCTTGTAAACTATCTCGATTACGATAAGCTGTTTCCTAAATATGAGCTGTGGCTCGCGCAGTGGAGCCGCAAAAAGGATTATAACTGCGGCTTGTGGCAATACGGCGGCTCAACAAATTATATAGACTCAACCACACTTGCGGGCATTACGGGCGCAGTAGACAAAGATTATATGTATAAGGATTATCCCAAATATATAAAAGAACACGGGCTAAACGGTTATTCGAAACAGAATACTCAACAGGAGAAGCCAAAAGATGACACCCCTCCAGCGCAAGCGCCGTCAACCGATACAGTTAAAACTGTAACTTATACAGTTAAAAGCGGAGACACTCTTTCGGCTATTGCGGCAAAGTATAAGACTACCGTTGCAAAAATCGCTAAGGACAACAACATTTCAAATCCGGATATCATATACCCCGGACAAAAGCTTAAAATAAAAACGGCCGCGGCAACTTCCGCGCCTGCGCAAAAAGATGAATATATCACTTACACAGTGAAAAAGGGAGATACCTTATCTGCTATTGCCGCTAAATATAAAACAACTGTTGCAAAAATAGCAAAAGATAACAAGATAGCCGATCCCAATATCATTTACGCAGGGCAAAAGCTTAAGATTGCCGTAAAGAAGTGATTAAATGGATAAGCTGAAAGAAATTCTGTATTCAAACAATTATTTATTCAACAGATTAAGTATAGATTTTTCTGTTATAGGCGGTGTGCTTGTGTGGTTTTTGGGCGGTGCGGACGCTTTGCTTACGACACTCTTGAGTATGGTCATTGTGGACTATTTGACGGGTGTCGTAAAAGCGATATACTTGAAAAAGCTTTCGAGCAACGTTGGATTTAAAGGTATTATAAAAAAATTCGTTATATTTCTCGTTGTGGGAATGAGCACGGCAATACAGCGCATTATGCCTGAAGTGGTTCCGATAAGAGAAATAACCATTATGTTCTTTATATGCAACGAAGGGCTTTCGGTTCTTGAAAACGCGTCTGTTATGATCCCTCTCCCCAAAAAGCTGAAAAGCGTACTATTGCAACTGAGAAGATCTTCACAGCAGCTTTACGAAAATACCCCAAAGAAATCCAAAACAAAACTAAAACAAAAAGAGAATGATGATAAAAAGAGCCTGACATCTCAAAACAATGACGATAAAAACAGCACGTTGTAAAAAGCTATTGTTAAATTTAAGCTTGGCTCTGCGTAAAATTCGCTCAGAGTCAAGCTTTTTTTATTATTTATTAACTTTAAAAAGCTTGTCCGAATTTAAAAAAATACGTAAAAAAAGCTGAATATTTCAAGCAAAATATCATCATAGGGGCATTTTCGGCGATAAGCACAATAGAAAATCGGTAATATGTTCCCTATTTTCATTGAAATCGGGTAAAATCAGAGAAAAAATCGGCTTTAAAACAAGAATTTTGCCAATTATCGTCGATTAGTTTGTTAAATAATTAACATAAGCTCTTTTTTTAAAAGCATTGTTATATACAAGGTTATTTGGTTTTTGGTTAATTTTTTGCATCAACAATTAATAAAAAATGTCCTTTTGTTACCCTTTGTAATTATTTTGTTACTTATTATTTTGTTTAATTTTATAAAAATATTTGAATTAAAGAATAAATATTAATGACATTTTGACAACGCCAAATTTCAAGTCCTGCTTTTTAGGTGAAATTGCACAAAACAATACGCTTTTTTTAGCTTGACGTTTAATCACTGTTGCTATATAATAGCGCCCGTGGCTTAAAAAACCGCGAGCACAAATTTAAAAATCACAAGAAATGTAAGACTACAAAAGTGTTACAAAGTAAGGAGTTTTTACTTTATGTCTAAGAAACAAACCACTGAAAACATACAAAAGACAGATAAAAAGGAACATACAATATTGTCTAAAATATCTTCGGCGGCAAAACGCCTCAGCCCAAAACAGATGGGCGCTAAAAAAATAGCTGCTATATCTGTTGCCATAGCTATTTTGGCAGGCACAGCCATATCGGCAGCCGCGCGAAGCAGAACCGCTAATATAGTAGACGGCGAAAAGGTCGTTTCAATACTTACATTTAACGGAGACGATACAGACGGTGTTCTTCAGTCCGCCGGTATAATGTACGGCGATGACGATATTGTTGTAAGCAATAAGGATTCATCAGGTAATCTTGATATTACCGTTTACAGAGCATTCGACGTTAAAATGATAGTTGACGGTGAAGAATCCGTAGAAACATTTAATATGGGAAATGTATCCGACGCCTTAAAATCTCTTTCCATTAAAGTAGACAGCGACGACATTGTTACACCCGATATGAGCGCAGAGCTCAAAGCCGATATGACAATAAAGGTTGACCACTATACAACAGTATCAATCAAAGCCGACGGCAAAACACAAAAAGTAAAAGTTACGGGTACAACAGTCGCTCAGGCTCTTAAATCCGCCGGTATTGAGACAGCCAAAGACGATATCATTGAGCCCGCGATCGATTCAGAGCTTACCGATAACTTAAAAATCACTGTAAAAAGAGTTGAATATAAAGAGGTAACAAAAACAAAAGAAATCCCCTTTGAAACAATAAGCAAGAACTCAAAAGATGTTTACATCGGAGACGTACAGGTAACACAGTACGGTGAAAAAGGTTCTAAAGAAGTTGTATACAAAGTAAAATATGTAGACGGCAAAAAGGACAGCAAAGAAGTTATAAGCGAAACTGTTACAAAAGAGCCCGTAGAGCAGATAGAGCTTAAGGGTCAAAAGAAAAAGCAGCTTTCCTCAGGTACTGTTACACAGGCAGACGGCAAGCTTATAGACGCAAGCGGTAATGAGATCGCTTACAGTCAGCTTATATCAGGCACCTGCACTGCTTACACAGCCACAGGCAACCTTACAGCCACAGGCGAAGTTGCTCAGGTGGGCAGAGTTGCTGTCAACCCCAACTTAATTCCCTACGGAACAAAAATGTATATCGCATCCCCCGACGGCTCTGTGGTTTACGGTTATTGCACAGCTTCCGACACAGGCGGAGCTCTTATGGACGGATATGTTCTTGTAGATCTGTATTACGATACCGAATATGAATGCATACAGTTCGGTAGAAGAACAATGAATGTATATATCTTAGGATAATAAACGGTTATATTTAAGTTACAAACGGATGGCGCGGTCAACAGGCCGCGCCCCCCTTTTTGTTTCTTTTACTGTATTTATTAATTTTTTAATTTTTATCATTAAAAATGTATTGACAATTGCTTACGTATATGATACAATCAAACCGCAAAATAAATCTGTGTGGAGGTTATTGTATGCATAAAAAAGCAATAAACAAAATCAACAAAATGGGTAAAGCAGGACACATAATCACATCTGTGCTTATAGTCGCCGCAATAATTTATACGGTAATTCTGGGAGCGGCGACAATTTATGTTAATTCAAATGAGCGCAATGCCGCAAGTGTTGCCGTTATTGGCAACAAGACTTTTATTTCTTCACATGATAATTTCTTAGACCGTGTTGTTTATCATTGCGTTACAGACGGTCAAACGGGGAAATTTACGTTTTCAGACGGCAAAACAGATGTAAAAATAGATACGAAAGATTCTTTATTAAAGGGTACTGTAATACAAATGTCGGGCGGCGGCAACAGTGATAACTCATTTACAAAAGATAATCTCACCGCTATTTTAATATCGTCAATAATTCTTTCTGTTACCGTTATAATAGCACTTATTGCCGTAAACAGTCTTTTAAGGTACATATCTCGCTGTGAAACTCCGTTTTGCGGCGCGGCAGTAAAAAAGGCGGCTTTGTTCGTTGCCTCTCTTGTACCTGTGGCAATAGCTTCGTCGGTAGCGGGTACTATGACCGCATCTTTGCTTAATCCCGCGGGCGGGGCTGCAATATATGTTAATAAGACCTTATTCGCCGTAATAATTGTATTGTTCGCGGGAGTATATATAATCAAATACGGCGTGCAGCTTCAAACAGAATCTGACGAAACACTGTGATACGGAGGATAAGCGATATGGGAAAGATAATACTCAGGCTTGACCGCGTTATGGCTGACAGAAAAATGAGCCTAAACACGCTCTCTGAAAAGGTAGGCGTGGCAAATGTAAACCTGTCTAAAATGAAAAACGGCAGAATAAGCGCGATACGCTTTTCTACCTTAGAAGCGATATGCGAGGCGTTGCACTGCCAACCGGGAGACATATTGGAATATGATCCCGAGGGAGAAAAATAATGCGCATTAGGCGCTGATAATGCCGAAAATTTAAAATTAAAAACTGTATAATGTGCTCCGCAAATATAGAGCTTAACGGCTATGTTTGCGGAGCTGTTTTTGTCGATAAGCATTGCATTTGAGGAGAATGTGTCAGAGAAGCTGACGGATGAGGTGTAAAACTGCAGGTTTAGTTTAGCCCTCGGTTTTGCCCTAATGCCGGGCAGGCACCTACTTTGTCACGCTACAAAGTAGGCAAAACGCGCCAAAGGGGGAAACCCGTCGGCTGTTTCCCCCTTTGGAAACCCCTTTCGCGACCACCCGGGAGGCTGCGCCCCCCACTGGGTGGACGAGATCCCCCTCTTCGTTCGCGGCAAGGTTATTATGTCATTTTCAAGCTATGTAAGCAGATATTTTAACGTAGCGGAGCTTATGTGATTTTTATATTCTCATCTAAAGTGATAATATATACTTCCGTTTTCAAGCTTGTATCCTTTGTAATACGCAAGCTCGCTTACGGTGACGAGCTGATACCCCCGTGAAATGAGCGATGTGATCGCGTTTTGTGCCGCCGTAGCGGTCGTGCCGTAAATATCGTGCATAAGGACCACAGCGCCATCGTAGCTGTCTTTCATTACGCTGTTGTATACCGCGGACGAATTTAAGATCTCCCAGTCGCGTGTGTCTACCGACCAGTTAATTATAGGCGCACCCACATACGGCAAATAAGACTTAACCGATATCCCGCCGGGAAGCCTGAACAGCGTAGGATATGCCCCAATAGCGTCTTTTATGACTTCTTTTGCTTTGTTTATTTCTTTTTTTGCCTCTGCCAACGTTATATTAGAAAAATACTGATGGCTGTAACTGTGACTGCCAACTTCACATCCCATATCATACGCACGCTTTAAAACCTGCTTGTTTTCGCCGTGTACACGGTTCCCCACAACAAAAAACGTTGCTCTGGAGTTGTATTTTTTCAGCGTATCAAGTATCATTCCCGTTGTTGCGCTGTTTGGTCCGTCATCAAATGTAAGCGCTATCATAGGCTTTGCGGGATCAAGGTTTTTTCTTATTCTTTCGGACGCGTTTGTAACGTTTATGATACATTCCGCATATAATCCGTTATATATACTGCATCTTATTACTGCGTTACCTTTGCTTTTGGCTGTAACCGTTCCATGCTTGTCCACGGTCGCAATCTTTTCATCAGATGTAGTGAATTCTCTTTTATATGCGGCAGATTCTTCGTCAATATAACTTTCTAAATCAATTTCCTCGCCTATTATAAGCGTGCAGTTGTTGCGGTTAAGCTTTATATATGTCGGTGACGCTTTAACGGTTATGTTTAACTGAGTATTTTTGCCCAAGGGATTTTGTACTATTATTGATGTATTCCCTATGCTCTTTGCGGTTATTTTTCCGTTTGCGTCAACTTCCGCGATGCTCTCGTCCGTGGAAATATATAATACCTTTCTGTTATATGGCTGTTTTGCGTTTGTCATCGAGGCGGTGTAAGATTCGCCCTTGCCGAGAGTTATATCGTATTTACCGAATTGAGGATAAAGATTTATAAGTTTGGCGCAAAGCTGCTGAATTATAACGGCATCTGAAAGATCTGCGTCTCCGCTTAGGTCAAGATCCGCCATCTTGGCTCTTTCGGGAGAAAGAGTCTTAAGTCCCGCCTTATAAAGCTGGATTTCTATAACGTCTTCAAGCGAAATTTTATTATCGCCGTTTGCGTCACCGTAAATAATCAATTCCAGGTCAGGTGTTTGGGAAATTTCGCCAATCTCCCGAGCAAAACCCACTGCAGGTATTGATATAACAAAAAGCAGTGCAAGAATCACACATAAAAAACGTTTGTTCAACATGATCAATACCTCCCTTATTCACTATAATAATTTTACATCAAACTACATTTAATTACAACAAATAATTACATATTTCGCAACTGTTTTTATTGACAAAAAAATTATATTTTAAAAGCAGATTTTTTAATAAAATCGTCTTAAAAGCCCCGAAATTATTGACAAATCGCAAAAATGGTTGTAAAATAATTTTGATTAAATGACCGGGTTGGGCAGTCGCGCAATATTATACCGAAAGGTCATATTGTGAGGAAAGTCCGAGCTTCGCAGAGCAAAAATAACGGCTAACAGCCGCCGAGGGCGACCTTAGGGAAAGTGCAACAGAAATATACCGCCTGTCTGTCAGGTAAGGGTGGAAAGGCGAGGTAAGAGCTCACCGCCGGCAAGGAGACTTAGCCGGCCTGTAAACCCTATTTGAAGCAACACCGTGGAGGAGCAAATAAGCGCTTGCTCGGCGCGCTCCGGGGAGGTGGCGATGAGCACACGCGGCAACGCTGTGCCAAGATAGATGACTGCCAAAACAAAACTCGGCTTACAGACCCGATCATCTTAATCACATAAAACATTAAAGGAATGAATTATTTCGTGCTTAATGAAAAAGACGTTAAAAAAGCTGAAAATAACGGCAAAAGAAGGCACATTACAATAAAAGGCATAATTATAAGCGTTGCGTTTGTTGTTTTTCTGATATACGCTTTGATCACCTTGCTTAATCTGCAGGTACAGGTAACGGAAAAAACAAACGAGCTCGACCGAATTGAGCAAAAAATAGCCGTTCAGGAAGATAAAAACAAAGAAATTAAAAACGTTTACGGTATTTTGTCTAAGCTTGATGAATCCACCGACAGTGAAAGCTATAACGAAGGGCTTAAATATATAGAGAGAATAGCGCGTGAAGAATATGATTACATAAATAAAGGCGAACGCATTTTTGTAAATATAGCAGGAGACTGATTTCTATTTAAGAAAGGTAACAGTGTTTTTATGCAATTAAAAACGGGAATGATTTTAACAGGCACGGTTTCGGGCATTACAAAATTCGGAGCGTTTGTGGATTTGCCGGATGGGCTTTCCGGTATGGTACATATATCCGAGGTATCGTTTGAATACATAAACGATATAAATGAGCGCCTGAAGATTGGACAAGAGGTAAAGGTCAAGGTTTTATCTGTTGACGAAAACGGTAAGGTAAGCCTGTCTATTAAAAAGGCGGAACCGCGCGCAGAAAAGCCGAAAGACGCCCCTCGCGGTGAAAAAGCGAGTCCCGTGGGATATGAATGGGCTCCTAAAAGCAACGAAGGCGCAAGCTTTGAGGATATGATGTCCCGTTTTAAGCAATCAAGTAATGAGCGAATAGGAAGCTTAAAGAAAAATGACGGTTCGCCGCACCGCCCCAGACGAAGCGGTAAACCCGAAAAATAATTACGGTAATTAATGAGATTGTCTTTTGGGGCAATATCATTCTGTTTTGTAATACAGGAGGAAAAGAGAAACTCGCTCCGGCGTCATTACTCTCAATCTTATTATGAAAGTAAATGATAATGAATATAGAAAAATAACACAAATTCTCTGTGAAGAGCTTATTCCCGCAATGGGATGCACCGAGCCTATCGCCCTTGCCCTTGCGGCGGCAACGGCAAAAAAATATTTAGGTGAGTTGCCGCAAAAAATAAACGTTAAGGCAAGTATAAGTATAATAAAAAACGTAAAAAGCGTTGTTGTGCCGCACACATGTAATCTAAAGGGAATAGAAGCGGCTGTCGGCGTTGGCGCGTTTGCGGGAGACGCCGATAAAAAATTAGAAGTTATTTCAGGCGTTTCAAAAACAGACTCAGAGAGAATAGAAGAATACATTAAAAACACACCTATTAACATTGAAAGTATTGACAGCGACCTGCCGCTTGACGTGACAGTTACCGTGTATGCGAAAAGTAACAGTGTAAGCGTACGCATAGCAAACTCACACACAAATATTGTTTACATTGAAAAAAACGGCGAAGTAATACTGAATATTCCCGTAAAATGTGAAAGCGACGACGGTATGCGCGA
Source organism: Clostridiales bacterium (assembly GCA_024690965.1). Lineage (GTDB taxonomy): Bacteria > Bacillota > Clostridia > Oscillospirales > Acutalibacteraceae > JAEEHZ01. The sequence goes on along the minus strand of JAILOG010000013.1, from coordinate 86,040 downwards.
CCACAGCTTTTTAACAGGCGATGTAATATGGGAATATGTTAACTGTGCCGACATAACTGCCGCCGAAATACACGACACAATTAAAAGACAAATTGACTGCAACACGGCGATTGCGCGTGAGGGATTAAACGGAAATTACGGTGCAAATATCGGCAGAACGATGCTCAAAAGCTACCCAAACGATGTTTATATACGCGCAAGAGCATATGCCGCAGCAGGCTCTGACGCACGTATGAACGGCTGCGAGATGCCCGTTATTATAAATTCGGGCAGCGGAAACCAAGGTATAACCTGCTGCGTTCCAGTTGTTGAATATGCAAAAGAGCTTAAAACTGATGAAGACAAACTTTACCGTGCGCTGATACTGTCTAATCTTATGGCTATACACATAAAATCAGGGCTTGGCAGGCTCTCGGCCTTTTGCGGCGCGGTAAGCGCAGGTGCCGCCGCGGGCGCGGGAATTGCTTATCTTCACGGTGCGGACAAAGAAGCTGTTTTTCACACGGTCGTAAACGCTTTAGGTATAATCTCGGGTACTATCTGCGACGGCGCAAAAGCAAGCTGCGCCGCAAAAATCGCCGCGTCTGTCGACGCAGGTATACTAGGGTACAATATGTATAAAAACGGAAATCAGTTTATGTGCGGCGAGGGCATAATAGCAAAAGGGTTTGAAGCAAATATCCGCAATATAGGCAGACTTGGAAAATACGGTATGAAAGAAACAAACACCGAGATATTACATATGATGCTCAACGAATAACGCTTTGGAGGGATCTTATATGAAAAAGATACTATGCTTATTATTGGCAGTAATTACAGCAATAACCCTTGCCGGCTGTATCGCCTCGCCTAAAACCCCCGGTAATGACACCGATATTGTTTCTCAGTCAAAAATTAACAAAGAGAACTCGTTTTTGGCGAATATCATTGAAATCAATTTTGATAATTCAACCGCGATAGTAGAGCCTTTGGAAAATGAGAGAATCCGCTCGAGCGCAGACCGCGTAAGCGTTAATCTTACAAATTTAGATTATATTTATCCCGTCGTGGGAGACACGGTTCGCATAGAATATTCGGGTGATATCAGAGAAACATATCCCGCGCAAATAGACGTAACAAACTGGGAGATAAGTAACGATCTGCGTGATATTGAATACACCGATGAGTGGCTTGACAAAAGAAACGCCGCAAAAAGCAGTGACGACGAACACATGGACGAGCTTACGGTAACGAAAATATATAAGAATTGTTTTTTCGCGACAAATGTATATCCCAATAAATACGTTTTTAAGATTAACGGTGTTTTGCCCGAAGATATATGCGTAAATGACGAGATATACGTATATCAGGAGAACATTTACACCGACGAAAAATCCGCAAGGGTGGAATCCGACCTTATAAATATACAAATACCGCCTTATGTACACGGAGATGATCCTCTGGTTTGCTATAAGCCCGTTATATATCTTTATCCAGAAAAGGTTACGGATATAAATGTCAGGCTTGATCTAAACGGTAATTTAAGCTGTACCTATCCCCTGTATAACAACGGATGGAATGTAAAAGCGCAGCCTAACGGAACGCTGAAAGACGCAAACGGTTTAGAGTATAATTATCTATACTGGGAGGGCGAAATAAACACCGATTTTGATTTTTCACAGGGCTTTTGCATTAAGGGTGAAGACACCGCGCGCTTTTTGGAAACAGCTCTTGAAAAACTAGGACTAAACAGACGTGAAGCAAACGAATTTATAGTTTATTGGCTGCCGCAAATGCAAAATAATAAGTATAATCTTATTTCTTTCCAAGGCAAAGCGTATACGGATAACACAAAGCTTGATATTTCTCCTGCTCCCGACACGTTGATACGTGTATTTATGGCTTATAAGCCGCTTGATAAACCTGTTGACATAAAACCGCAGGAACTTACCCACCCGAAAAGGACGGGATTTACCGTTGTTGAGTGGGGAGGAAGCGCATCATAGCCGCTAACTTAATATTCTAAACGAAAACTGAATAAAGGTATAATAAACCTCCGTAGGTACAGGCTTATTGCCTGACATCTGCGGAGTTTTTTTGTCTTTGCGCGCGAAAAGTGCTTGCCTAAAGAAGGCTTTCCTTTGAGGAGAAGCTGTCAGCGTAGCTGACTGATGAGGTGTAGTATTTATGGTTTAGTAAAGCCCTCAATTTTGCCCTTATGCCGGGCGGGCACCAAGTTTTGCAAATATACAAATATAATTATTGTTTATGAATTGTGCCTTTTTCTTAAGTTTTCCAATATCTGCGAAAGAAGATCTGTACGTCTTTCTATCTGGGCAACCACGTACGAAAAAAACAACAAAGTTATACTAAAATATACTACCAACCAATGTACTACAGCTATATCTGTATTAAACTCACTTATGTAACTGTTGTTTAAGTAATTATAATGCCCCATATTAATACCGATAAATATGGCAACTATAAATATCATCACAGCTAATGCCATCAGAATTTTTGAAAACATACCGCCGTGTATGATCCAGTTAAATTCATCCATTTCTTCCTCTTGTACAAAATTGTCTTGTGGTTCTTGCTTCATTAATAATATCCTCCCTGAAAATAAAAAAGTGCGCAACCGAAGTTACGCACGAAAAATACATAGCTTCGATTGTCGCGAAACAAAATCAGTACAGCGTAAAGCGTGCATGAAGAAGCCTGTATTTTTACCAAATAAAAATACACGCATTACGCTAAATAATTTATCTAATTTTGTTTCGCACCAATAATTTACCATAAATTCCAAATAAAGTCAATATCCTTTACTAAAATAATTCCCCTATAAAGAATAATGAAAAAATTAAGCTTCGCGAATGCAGGCATCTTGTCATAAGGACAGCCAGACATTTGCGAAGCTTTTTTTATTTTTTTACAATTTTACGGTTATCAATATTTCTTTCTTGCTACATAAGATGTGTGCAAAAGCTTGTGAGACTTATGTCCCCCGGGCTCGCCGAGGTATTCCTCATAAAGCTTCTTAATTATAGGGCTGTCATGAGATTTTCTCAAAGGCAGGTTCTTGTCCTCTTCGTAAAGAGATTTTGCTCTTAATGCTCTTATGTCGTTGAAGTTGCGAACATCGGCAGGCTGAATGGGTTGTCCGCCGCCGTTTACACAACCACCGGGGCAACACATTATCTCAATAAAGTGGTAATCCGCCTTGCCCGCGCGAACCTTGTCGAGAATCTCAGCTGCGTTTTTAAGTCCGCTCGCAACCGCTACCTTAACTGTCATACCCGCAACGTCGTAAGCAGCCTCTTTAATTCCCTCTGTTCCGCGAACATCGTTATAGTCAATCTCTTTAAGGTCCTCTCCTGTGAGAACGTCCGCAGCTGTTCTTAATGCAGCCTCCATAACGCCGCCTGTCGCGCCGAATATCGCGGCCGCTCCTGTGGTTATGCCGAGCGCGGGGTCAAATTCTTCATCGGGAAGGTTTACAAAATCGAGCTGGGCAAGCTTTATCATCTTAGCAAGCTCTCTTGTTGTAATGGCGATGTCTATATCGGGCAAGTCTTCTCCTGCGCCGTTTTGGTCGTCACGCTTTATCTCAAATTTCTTTGCAACGCAGGGCATAACGCTTACTACAACTATATTGTGGGGGTCTATTCCCTCTTTTTCCGCATAGTAAGATTTTATTATCGCGCCTGTCATCTGTTGCGGTGATTTACAGGTTGAAAGATTATCGAGCAAATCGGGATAGTAATGCTCGCAGAATTTTATCCAACCGGGTGAGCAGGAGGTTATCATCGGAAGTTTTCCGCCGTTTTTAACCCTCTCCAAAAATTCGTGAGACTCTTCCATTATTGTAAGGTCCGCGCCGAAATCCGTATCAAATACTTTATCAAAGCCGAGTCTGCGAAGCGCGGCAACCATCTTGCCCTTAACGTTCGTGCCGATAGGCATACCGAAGCTCTCGCCGAGACCTACTCTTACAGCAGGAGCGGTGTGAACGATAACTACCTTTTCGGGATCGTTTATAGCGTCTATAACATCGGCTGTGTTATCTCTCTCAGAAAGCGCGCCCGTAGGACAGGCAACGATACACTGACCGCAGGATACGCAGGATACGTCCGCAAGCTCTTTATTGAAGGCGCATCCTATTTGTGTGTCAAATCCGCGGTTGTTTGCGCCGATAACGCCCACATACTGATCCTCGCAAGCGGCAACGCAGCGTCTGCAAAGCACACATTTGCTGTTGTCTCTTACAAGGTGAAGTGAAGATTCATCCTTTGCAGACTCTGTCTTTGAGCCGTCAAAACGTCCGTCATCTTCAACACCGAGCTCAGCGCAAAGAGTTTGAAGCTCGCATTTTCCGCTGCGTGAGCAAGACAAACACTTTCTGTTATGATTTGAAAGGATAAGCTCAAGGGTAGTTTTTCTTGACTGCTGAACCTTTTTTGTATTTGTGAATATCTCCATACCCTCGTTTACGGGATATACGCAGGCGGCAACAAGGCTTCTCGCGCCTTTTACCTCAACAACGCACATACGGCAAGCGCCTATCTCGTTTAAATCCTTTAAAAAGCAAAGGGTAGGAATGTGAATTCCGGCATATCTTGCCGCCTCTAAAATTGTGGAGCCTTGCGGCACGGAATACGGCATACCGTTTATTTTAACATTTATTAAATCCATTTTGCAGCACTCCTTTATTAGCTTTTGGAAATTGCGCCGAACTTACATTTCTCCATGCAAGCTCCGCACTTAACGCATTTAGACTGGTCTACAACGTGCGGGTTTTTAACCGTGCCGCTGATAGCGCCCGCCGGGCAAACTCTCGCGCACATGGTACAGCCCTTGCACTTATCGGGGTCAATGCTTATTGTAAGCAAAGACTTACATACGCCCGCAGGGCATTTTTTATCCACAACGTGAGCAATATATTCGTCTCTGAAATATTTAAGCGTAGCCAAAACGGGGTTAGGCGCTGTTTGACCCAAGCCGCAGAGAGAATTATCTTTAATGTAATAGCAAAGCTGCTCCATTTCGTCGAGCATTTCAAGGGTTCCCTGACCTTTTGTTATTTTATCGAGCATTTCAAGCAAACGGCGTGTACCGATGCGGCACGGCGTACATTTGCCGCAAGACTCGTCAACTGTGAACTCAAGGAAGAATTTCGCGATATCTACCATACAGGTAGTTTCGTCCATTACAATAAGTCCGCCAGAACCCATCATTGAGCCGATAGCGATAAGGTTATCGTAATCTATCGGAACATCCATATGCTCCGCGGGAATACATCCGCCCGAAGGACCGCCGGTTTGTGCCGCTTTGAACTTTTTGCCGTTTGGCACACCGCCGCCTATCTCTTCTATTATTTCTCTTAAAGTAGTACCCATGGGAACTTCAACAAGTCCCGTATGTTCTATCTTTCCGCCGAGAGCGAATACTTTTGTACCCTTGCTCTTCTCTGTTCCGATAGAGCTGAACCAGTCCGCGCCCTTAAGTATTATCTGGCAAACGTTAGCGTATGTTTCTACATTGTTAAGAATAGTCGGTTTTTGGAACAAGCCCTTAACCGCCGGGAACGGAGGACGGGGTCTGGGCTCACCTCTGTTACCCTCGATAGATGTAAGCAAGGCTGTTTCCTCGCCGCATACAAACGCGCCTGCGCCGAGTCTTAACTGCACGTCAAACTTAAAGCCGGTACCTAATATATTATCGCCGAGCAAGCCGTATTCATGCGCCTGGTTTATTGCGATCTGTAAACGCTTAACAGCTATGGGATATTCCGCACGGACATATATATAACCCTGAGACGCGCCGATAGCGTAACCTGCTATCGCCATTGCCTCAAGTACGGTGTGAGGATCGCCCTCAAGCACCGAACGGTCCATAAACGCGCCCGGGTCGCCTTCGTCGGCGTTACAGCAAACGTATTTCTGGTCTGCTTTCTGCATAGCGGCAAAGCTCCACTTTCTGCCTGTGGGGAATCCGCCGCCGCCTCTGCCGCGAAGACCTGATTTTGTTATCTCGTTTACAACATCCTCGGGAGTCATTTTTGTTAAAACCTTTGCGAGAGCCTGATATCCGTCCATTGCTATATACTCGTCTATTCTCTCGGGGTTTATAACGCCGCAGTTTTTAAGGGCAAGACGGTGCTGCTTCGCGTAGAAAGCAGTTTCGCTTAAACCTACTATCTCGTCGCCTCTTACGGTCTCTTTATACAAAAGATGTTTTACAACATTGCCTTTTACAAGGTGTTCTTCTACTATTTCGGGTATATCCTCAACCTTTACGCGGCTGTAAAAACTGCCTTCGGGATATACTATCATAATGGGACCGAGAGCGCAAAGTCCGAAACAACCTGTTTGAACAACATTAATTTCGTCCTGCAGACCTCTTGATTTGATCTCTTCATTCAATTTGGCTATTATTGCCTGACTGTTTGAGGAGGTACATCCCGTACCGCCGCAAACAAGCACATTAGAACGATACATAAGTGCGTGCCTCCTTTAATTATTTATCTTTCTTTTCTTTATTATCTTCTTTGTTGCCGCCGAGACGTATCTCAAGCTCTTTTCTTGTCTTATCTCTTATGGCGTTTAATTCTTCAATAGTTATCATACCGTTTAGACCTCCGTAATAATCAAGCCTTATATTTGTCTATGATCCCTTTTATATCGTCGGGAACAAGTCTGCCGTAAACGTCGTCATTTACGGTGAGAACCGGCGCAAGACCGCACGCGCCGATACAGCGGCACGCCGTAAGAGAAAACTCGCCGTCGGGCGTACATTCCTCCGCGCCTATACCGAGCTGCTTTGTAAGCTCTTCGAGCAAAAGGCCCGAGCCTTTAACATAGCAAGCCGTTCCCAGACAAACCGATATATTATACTTGCCTTTAGGTGAAAGGGCAAACTGTGAATAAAATGTTGAAACGCCGTAAACTTCCTCAAGCGGAACATTAAGCCCTTCGGCTATCATTGTTTGAACCTCTATGGGCAAATAGCCGTAAACATCCTGCGCTTCCTGCAAAACAGGCATAACAGCGCCGGGGTCATCCTTATGACGGGAAATTATCTCCTTTAGTTTTGCCTCTTGCTCAGGGGTTCCGCTGAAAGGAATACTGCTTATTTTCTTCTGCATTTCTAATCCTCCTGCAATATAATAAAAACTGCCGTCTGCCGCAAACTAAACAGACAAGCTTTAACGTACCAGAGTATTTTACTACAAAAGATGTCGAATGTCCAGTACTATTGACAAAAAATTAACGAAATATTATTGTAAAAAATCAAGCCGAAAAAATTATTTTTTTGGAAAAATTTTACATTTTTATTACTTGCCTTATCAAGTGATTAAATGCCTGACAATATAAAAGCTTCATAAAAAATAACTCCACAGATACAGGCATTTTACCTGACATCCGCGGAGCTCATTTAACAGTTCTTAAGTTTTAAATCTTCGTTAATTATCAAATATGAACGTACTCTGCCTCAAGGTGAGCGGGAAGCTCTGTTTTGTCGGCGCTTATAAGAAGGGTTATAGAAGCCGAGGCGTGTGCCTCAAGAGCGTTTAATTTAGCAACAAATTTTTCAAGTTCTTCCATATTGTTGCCGCAAAGCTTGAATGTAGAGTCGATAAGTATATCGGTAACATCATAGTTGCCTGCGCATATGCCGCTTACAAAGCCAAAAAGCATATCATAACCGGAAACATTGTAGCTTTCTGCGTCTATAAGTCTTGCTTTGTGTGTAAGGTCGTATGTAAGCTTAGAACCCTTTTCGATAACAACAACGTTGCCCTTAGAAACTTTTACAGCATCGTTCGCGAGGTCGATAAGCTTTTTAGTTTTGCCGCTGCCCTTTTTTCCGATAATTAATTTAACCATAGTGAATTCCTCCTGTTTTCCCGCAACGGGATTTATTTTAATTGCTGTTATTTATAAATTCAAAACACAGTTATATGCGTTATCCAAGCCTTTTTTCAAGCTCTGCTCTTGCCGATTCATACCCCGGCTTACCAAGCAGCGCAAACATATTCTTTTTGTAGCTTTCCACGCCCGGCTGATTAAACGGATTTACTCCGAGCAGATATCCGCTTATCGCACAGGCTTTTTCCATAAAGTAAACGAAATAACCAAGCTCATATTCATTCATTTCGGGTAATGTTAAAACAACATTGGGAACGCCGCCGTCGTTATGCGCGAGCACCGTTCCTTCAAATGCCTTACGGTTTACATAAGACATCGTTTTGCCAGAAAGGAAATTAAGTCCGTCCGTATTCTCATCATCGTGAGATATAACAATCTCTCTTTTGGCTTTTTCAAACAAAATTACCGTCTCAAAAATATTTCGTCTGCCGTCTTGTATATACTGACCCATAGAGTGCAGATCCGTTGAGAAAATAACTGAAGCGGGGAAAATTCCCTTGTTGTCTTTGCCTTCGCTTTCGCCGAAAAGCTGTTTAAACCACTCGCTCATCATCGCGAAAGCAGGCTCATAGCTTACAAGTATCTCCGTTGTTTTGCCTTTGTTGTATAATATATTCCTTATTAAGGCGTATTTGTAACAATCGTTTTTATCCGCGTCGTAAACCGACAGAGCATTCATCGCATCTTCGGCGCCTTTCATAAGCGCGTCAACATCGGCTCCGCTTACGGCGATAGGCAACAGCCCGACCGCTGTTAAAACAGAATATCTGCCTCCGACGTCGTCCGGTACGACAAAAGTCTCGTAACCCTCTTTATCGGCAAGTTGTTTAAGGGTACCTTTTGCCTTATCCGTAGTGCAAAAAATCCTCTCTTTTGCGCCCTGCTTGCCGTATTTCTTCTCAAGCAACTCCCTTAACACTCTGAAGGCTATCGCGGGCTCCGTAGTAGTTCCCGATTTTGATATCATATTTATCGAGATATCCTTGCCCTCACAAAGCTCCAAAAGCTCGCTTAACGCGTCTGAGCTTATGCTGTTGCCGGTAAAAAATATTTTCGGGGTATCTTTTGCGATCAAATTATAATTAGGCGATTTTATAAATTCTATTGCGGCACGCGCGCCCAAATATGAGCCGCCGATGCCTATTACTATAAAAATATCGCTGTTTGATTTTATTTTTTCTGCCGCACGCTTAATGCGGTCAAATTCCTCTTTATCATAATTTTTGGGCAGGTCAAGCCAACCTATATAATCGTTTCCGAGCCCTTTTCCGCTGTGCAGGGCTTCGTGGGCTGCCTGTAAACCATTGATAATACCTGCGTATTCATCATCTTTTATAAAGCCCCGCAGATATTTGTCATTTAAACGAGTAGACAATTTCAGTTTTTCCTCCTTTGACATACAAAACCGAATGGTATAAATTATTCTACAATAAAAACTGCTCTATTGCAATACAATTTTTGAAAAAATAAAAATCAAAACTCAAATCTCTGCCTCAGGATACTGTTTTCGCAGGTGAAAATTATATTTTTTTCAAAAAACTATGGAAAAATCTGCATATATATGTTATAATCCCAACGTTATGTTATTTTTTGGGAGGACAAAACAGAAATGAGCTTAAAAGAATGTAAAAATATTGAAACAAACAGATATGAGCTTACCGTAAATGTAGACGCTGAAACATTTGCCGCGAGTATCGACAGAATATACAAACGCAAGGTAAAAAGCATGAACGTGCCGGGCTTCAGAAAAGGCAAGGCGCCCAAACAAATGATAGAAAAGCTCTACGGCAAGGGCGTTTTTTATGAAGAGGCAGTTGAAGAGCTTTATCCCCGTGCTTTAGACGAGGCGATAAAAGAATCAAATCTCAGAGTAATTCGCGACAGAATGAACCCCGAGATAACCGAGATAGGCGACGACGGCTTTACACTTAAGGTTGAGGTAACAACATATCCCGAAGTAAGCATTGCCGATTATAAGGGACTTAAATACAACGCAAAATCAGCGAAAGTAACAGACGATATAATCGATGACGAAATCAGGAAAGTAAGAGAGAGAAACGCACGTATAATAACCGTTGACGACAGAGCCGCAAAGGCAGGCGACATAGTTGTTATTGACTTTGAGGGCTTTAAAGACGGCGTTGCTTTTGACGGCGGAAAAGCGGAAAACTATAACCTTACTTTGGGCGACGGACAGTTTATCCCCGGATTTGAGGAGAAAATACTCGGACACAGCGCAGGCGAAGACTTCTCAATAGAGGTTACATTCCCCGAGGATTATCCCGAGGAGTCTCTTGCGGGTCAAAACGCGGAGTTTAAGATAAAGCTTCACGAAATAAAAATGAAAGAATTGCCCGAAGTTGACGACGATTTTGTAAAAGACGTAAGCGAAAAAAGCGAGACCGTAGAACAATACAGAGAAGAAATGGCAGCTATCGCAAAAGAGCGTCTTGAAAGAGAAGCCGACAGAGCCAAGGAAGAACAAATCTGCGAGCAGCTTGTAGACTTGCTTGTCGCGGATATCCCGGAGGCTATGTATGAGCTGAGAATAGACGATATAGTTAACAATTTAAGAGCAAGACTTGAGTCGCAAAACTTGAGCTACGACGTATATCTTGAGTATTTGGGAATGACAGATGAGGAATTCCGTGATCAGCAGAGAACACAGGCTGTAAACGAAGTTAAACTCAGACTTGCGGTAGAGAAAATAGCGGAGCTTGAAAACGTTACCGTTTCCGATGAACAGCTTGAAGATGAATATAAGAGCCTTTCGGAGCTTTACAAAACAGAGCTTGAAAATGTAAAGAAATATATTCCCAGAGAGCAGATAGAAGGTAACTTAAAGCTTGACAACGCCATGAAGCTTGTTATGGAGAGCGCTGTTGAAGCCAAAGCAAAAAGAACGACCAAAAAAACAACCAAAACCGCAAAAGAAGAAAATACCGAGGAATAATTCGGCGACTTTAGTATAAGGTGTTGCAAATCTGTCAATCATCATTTACAGTGGTGCTTTTACAGCTATGCAGTTGAGCATTTTATTGCCGTATAATTCTTGTAAAACCGATATAATTGTTGATAAGGGTTAGGGCGATAATAATTTATCGCCCTAACAGTGTATATTATTTTAAGGAGTGTGTTATTTTATGAATATGAATTTAGTACCTTATGTTGTAGAACAAACAAGCAGAGGAGAGCGTTCTTACGACATTTATTCACGCCTTTTAAACGACAGGATAATTATGCTTACAGACGAAGTAAACAATGTTACCGCAAGCCTTATTGTGGCACAGCTGCTTTATCTTGAGGGTCAGGACCCGTCTAAGGATATAAGCCTTTATATTAACAGCCCGGGCGGTTCCGTAACCGCGGGATTGTCTATATATGATACTATGCAGTATATTAAATGTGATGTTTCTACAATCTGTATGGGTATGGCGGCAAGTATGGGCGCGTTTCTTCTTGCTGCAGGCGCAAAGGGAAAAAGGCTTGCCCTGCCGAACAGTGAGATAATGATACATCAGCCGAGCGGCGGCGCACAGGGTCAGGCAACCGATATTATGATACACGCCGACCACATTATAAAAACGAAGCAAAAGTTAAATCAGATACTTGCCGACAACACGGGCAAGCCGATAGATATAATTGCGCGCGACACGGAAAGAGACAACTTTATGACTGCGCAGGAGGCTATGGAGTACGGCCTTATAGATAAGGTGATTACTTCAAGATAATTTATTGCAAAGAGGTGCCATATGGCAGACAGAATTAACAACGACGATTTTGTATATTGCTCATTTTGCGGAAAAACCGACAAAGAGCTTAAAAAAAGAATAATCGGCGGCATAGACGCTTATATTTGCGAGGACTGCGTTCTCGCCTGCCACGATATGTTTTTCGGTAGCAAGGTAAAGCCCATAATAGAGCCGAAAAAGCAAACGGGCATAGAGGGATTTGACCCCGACAAGCTTTTTAAGCCCAAAGAAATATACGAAAAGCTAAACGAGTATGTAATAGGACAGGACGAAGCAAAAAAAGCTTTAAGCGTCGCTGTTTATAATCACTACAAGAGAATCTTTTCAAAGAATACCGAAAGCGATGTTACCCTCTCTAAAAGCAATGTTTTGCTTTTGGGACCCACAGGCGTGGGAAAAACATTTTTGGCACAGACGCTTTCTAAAATAATAGACGTGCCTTTTGCCATTGCAGACGCTACAACGCTTACCGAAGCAGGCTATGTGGGCGAAGATGTGGAAAATATTCTTTTAAGGCTCATACAAGCAGCGGATTATGACGTTAAGCGCGCCGAACACGGAATAATTTATATAGACGAGATAGACAAAATCGCGAGAAAATCGGAAAACCCGTCCATAACACGTGATGTAAGCGGCGAGGGCGTTCAGCAGGCGCTTCTTAAAATAATTGAAGGAACCGTTTCCAACGTCCCCCCCACCGGCGGCAGAAAACATCCCCAGCAAGAGTTTATTCAGATAGATACAACAAATATCTTGTTTATATGTGGCGGTGCTTTTGACGGCTTGCAAAAGATAGTTCAAAAGCGCACGGCGTCTTCCGCGCTGGGCTTCGGCGCGGATGTAAAAAGCCAAAAAGAGCTTGATGCATCCAGCTGGATGCATGATGTTGTGGCTCACGATCTCGTAAAATACGGTATGATACCCGAGCTTATGGGCAGACTTCCCGTAATAACACCGCTTGACGGTTTAGATGAGGATATGCTTGTGAGAATACTCACCGAGCCTAAAAACTCTATAATTAAGCAATACACCAAATTGTTTGAGATGGACGACGCGCAACTTAAATTCGAGCCAAAGGCTTTAAAGGCTATCGCAAAAAAAGCTCTTGAGCAGAACACAGGCGCAAGAGGACTGAAAACAATTGTCGAAAACCTGCTTAAGGACCTTATGTTTGAAGTGCCTTCAGATGAAACAACAGAAAAAATAACAATAACCGAGGCTGCCGTTACAAAAGGCGCAATGCCGCGCATAACACACGACCCCCAGCGCCTCAGTGAAATACAAAAGCCGAAAATGAGAAAAAGAAAAGACAACGCGTCTTAATTTATGCGGCTGCACGTTGCTTTTGATGTGCAGCCGATAACATATTCGCAAAAAGGAGATGATATACTTGAGCGAACCTATTAAAAATATTACAGTGCTTACAATGCAGGCAAACGTTCTTTTTCCGGGATGCGTTGTAAGATTCGAGCTTTCAAAGGAGCTTGGAATGACAGCGCTTTCTTCTGCGCTGAAATTTGAAAAAAATATATTTGTTACACTGCAAACAGACCCGTTTTGCTATCCCGCGACGGTAGCCAACGTTTACAGAACAGGTACCGTCGCAAAGGTATTACAGATGTCAAAAAGCCAAAACGGAACTCTTACACTCGTTTGTGAGGGCTTACATATAGGAAAAATTATTTCCGAAGATTCAAAAGCTTTGCCGCTTGCCGATGTAGAGCTCCTGGAAGAAGATGATTCTCCCGATACCGCCGTGCACATGGCAATGATAAAGACATTGCGCGATCTGTATTACGATTACGCGTCTTATAAAACAAAGATACTGCCCGACTTTTTCAGAAAGCTGGACAGTTCAAAGACCTTACTCAGAACAGAATATCTTATCGCAGGAGAAGTAAATGTAGATGCGCTTGAAAAGCAGGCTTTGATAGAAATTACAAATAAAGAGGAATTCGCGACTACCCTTATCTTTATGCTCAGGCAAGAGATAGAGGTCCTGGAAATACAGCAGGAAATATTTGAGAAAACAAGGCTTAAGATGGACGAGCATCAAAGAAGCTATTTTCTCAACGAAGAAATGCGCACCATAAGGGAAGAACTCGGCGAGGACGAAGAAAGCGAGACCGAGGATTACAGGCAAAAAATATCGCGCGCGAAAATGCCCGACGAAAACAAAAAGATATTGCTCAGGGAATGCGACAAGCTGGAAAAAATGCCTTTCGGCTCTCAAGAGGGCAGTTTGATAAGAGCTTATCTCGACGCCTGTTTGGAGCTTCCGTGGGGTAAGTATTCAAAAGATAAAATAAATCTTGATAAGGTGAAAAAGACCCTTGACAAAAACCATTACGGTCTTGACAAGGTTAAAGAAAAAATAATAGAGCGCTTGGCGGTTAAAATACTCAACCCCGATGTAAAAGGACAAATACTTTGTCTTGTAGGTCCTCCGGGAGTGGGAAAAACATCAATCGCGCAATCTATTGCCGCGGCAATAGGCAGAAAATGTCAACGTATTTCTCTCGGCGGTGTGCGTGACGAGGCTGAAATAAGAGGTCACAGGCGCACATATTTAGGCGCGATGTGCGGCAGGATAATGGATGCGATTAAAAAGGCAGGAACGTCTAATCCGCTTATAATACTTGACGAAATAGATAAAATGGCAAGCGATTATAAAGGTGATCCCGCTTCGGCAATGCTTGAGGTGCTTGACAGCGAGCAAAACGGAACATTTTACGATCACTATTTTGATATGCCGTTTGATTTGAGCAAGGTTATGTTTATAACCACCGCGAACGACATGGGCGACATACCGCGACCTTTGCTTGACAGAATGGATGTAATAGAGATAGACAGCTATACTCGCGAAGAGAAATACCAGATAGCCAAAAAGCATCTTATCCCCAAACAGCTCAAAAACTGCGGAATAAAGTCAACACAGGTAAAATTCGCGGATAAAACCATATACAAAATGATAGACTGCTACACCCACGAGGCAGGTGTGAGAAATCTTGAAAGAACAATAGAAAAGGTTCTTTCTAAGCTTGCCGTAAGCATAGTTTCAAACTCGGAAGAAAAAGTGACCGTTGATTTGGTGAAACTTAAAGATCTTCTCGGTGTTGAAAAATTTAAACCCGATAATTTGAACAAGACAGATGAAACAGGCGTTGCGACAGGTCTTGCGTGGACATCCGCAGGCGGAGAGGTTTTGCCTATTGAAGTTGCCATAATGAGCGGCACGGGAAAAACCGAGCTTACGGGCTCTCTGGGAGACGTAATGCAGGAATCCGCTGTTACGGCGATAAGCTGCGTGCGATGCAACGCGTCAAAATACAGCATTGACGATGAGTTTTACAAAAACAAGGATATCCATATCCACGCGCCCGAGGGCGCAATACCAAAAGACGGTCCGTCAGCCGGAATAACAATGGCAACGGCTATCGTTTCCGCGCTTACAAACATTCCTATAAAACATAACGTTGCAATGACAGGGGAGATAACCCTGCGCGGCAGAGTTTTACCGATCGGCGGACTTAAAGAGAAGTCTATGGCAGCTTATAAGCTGGGAATAGATACGGTTATAATACCTCAGGAAAACGTCCCTGATTTGGAGCTTGTGGACAAAACGGTAAAAGAGAATGTAAAATTTGTGCCCGTTAAATACATAGACGAAGTGCTTGACACGGCTTTATTAAGAAAAATTGATTATAAATCCCCCGCAAACCCCAAATAAACGCAAAGGAGAAATTATATGATAAATTTTAATAAAGCGGAATTTGCGGGCGCAGCGGGAACTTCTAAACAGCTTATAGAGTCAGATTTGCCGGAGGTAGTTTTTTCGGGCAGATCAAACGTGGGAAAATCGTCTCTTATAAATAAGCTTTTAAGCAGAAAATCACTTGCGAGAGTAAGCGCCACGCCCGGTAAAACGGCAACCATAAATTTCTTTAAATGCGACGGTTTTTTTCTTGTAGACTTACCCGGATACGGCTACGCAAAGGTATCGCAAAGCGAAAAGAAACGTTGGGCGGAGCTTGTTGAGGGATATTTCGCGCAGGAAAGAAAAATAGCTTTAGTGGTACAAATAGTGGATATGCGCCACCCCGCAACGCCCGACGATATGCAAATGCTTGAGTTTTTGAGCGCAAACGGCTTGCCTTATATAGTTGTGCTCACAAAGAAAGATAAATTAAACAAAACAGAACAGCAAAACAGACTTAAAGCGTTTGAAGAACAGTTTAAAAACTTGGGCAATATAAAAATGTATGCGTTTTCCGCGCTTAAAGGCGACGGAACAGAAGAAATAAGAAACGCAGTAAGCGCCTGCGTGGAAGAATACGGTAAGGAGTAAAAACATGGGAGTTTATGAAGAACTTAAGGGCAGAGGTATGATAGCCCAGCTGACAAACGAAGAAGAAGTAAAAGATATTTTAAATAACCGCAAGGTAAAGTTTTATATTGGCTTTGACCCCACTGCCGACAGCCTTCATGTGGGACATTTTGTTCAAATAATGGTTATGGCGCATATGCAAAGGGCAGGACATACGCCTATTGCGCTTTTCGGCGGCGGTACGGGTATGATAGGTGATCCCTCAGGCAAGACCGATATGAGAAAAATGCTTACAAAAGAAGGCATAGACCACAACATTGAGTGCTTTAAAAAGCAAATGTCACGCCTTATAGATTTCTCGGAAGGCAAGGCTATAATGGTAAATAACGCCGATTGGCTTCTCGACCTTAACTATATCAATTTTATAAGAGAGGTAGGCGTGCATTTTACGGTAAGCAAAATGCTTGCGGCTGAGTGCTATAAGCAAAGAATGGAACGCGGCGGACTAACCTTCTTTGAAATGAATTATATGCTTATGCAAAGCTATGATTTTTATATTCTCAATCAAAAATACGGTTGCCGCTTAGAGCTTGGCGGAGATGACCAGTGGAGCAACATAATCGGCGGAGTTGAGCTTACACGCCGCATAGCCGCCAAAAAAAGTGAGGAAACAGGCACGCCCGTTCCCGAGAGTGCCGAGGTTTACGGAATGACATTCACCTTGCTTACAACAAGCGAGGGCAAAAAGATGGGCAAAACCGAAAAAGGCGCAGTTTGGCTCGACCCGGAGAAAACAAGCCCATATGAGTTCTATCAGTATTGGCGCAATGTTGACGACGCGGACGTTATCCGCTGTATGAAGATACTCACATTTGTTCCGCTTGAGGAAATAGCTGAGTATGAAAAACTTGAGGGCAGCGAGCTTAACAAGGTTAAAGAAAGACTTGCTTATGAGGTAACAAAGTTAATTCACGGCGAGGAAGAAGCCGAAAAAGCTCAACAGGCCGCCAAGGCTTTGTTCGGCTCAGGCAACGACGTATCTAATATGCCGTCCGCCGATCTTACGGCTGATGATATGCAAGACGGAGAGATATCGGTTCTTGATATTCTTGTAAAAACAAATCTTTGCCCGTCGAAAAGCGAGGCAAAACGTCTTATTATGCAGGGCGGAGTGCTTGTAAACAACGAAAAGGTAACGGATATCGCATTAAAACTTACAAGATCAGATTTTGATAAAAACGACGGTTACGTTGTAATCAAAAAGGGTAAAAAATCATTTTTAAGAGTGAATTTAAAATAATGTAAAAAAACAGGGAGACGCTTAATTAATAAGTGTCTCCCGTTAGTTTTATATGGCTTTTATTCTCCTGTCAATTCTTCAAATACTTTTTTGATCTCCTCGGCGTTGTCGGCTATTATAAGCACCGCGTAATTACCGCTTGCAAATATCTTTGCGTTATCTGTGCGTTTAAGTTGCTCGGGCGCGTATTGGCGAAACAGCTTTTTTCTTGATTCTAAATGCTTTTGAAAGGCTTTTTGTGCAAGCTTGGCGGAGTCTTCGCTTTCAAGTTGAGCGACAGCTATCTCGTCTGCGTTGCCAAGCGTTGAATAGCTCAAAAAATAACTTCTTACCAAGCTGTAATCTATATCGCAGGCATAAGCGAAAAGCTCTTCAGCGTTTTCAAAACTGCTGTCTACAGTTGTCATATCGGCGGTATCACCGAAGCTTTCAAGCATGGCATCGCGAAGTGTGTCAATGTCAACAGAAGCGTCATTACGCTTTGCGCAGCCTGACTGACAAACCAAAGTGAAAAGCATAACAACACAAATTACGCTTAATACTTTATTCTTTATACTCATTGACGTTTCTCCTTTTTGCTCAAACTTTAATAACCGTAATTGCCGTCGTTGTAATAATCGTCGTTATAGTCATAGCCGTAATTGCCGTTTGAATAGTCTTTGATGTCGGGCAAAACGTCTCCGAAAGAATCAGACAATATCTCCCCTATTTTGTCGTAATCTATTTCATAGTTTTCAGCGTAATTATCGTCAGAATTATAATCAAACGTGGCGGAAACCATAGAATGACCTGTTTTAGAATCTGTTGTCCAACTGTTTTGTGTAACGCTGAAAGCGAAATCTTCAACATAACTGTTAGACAGGCAATTGCTCAAAACATCCATAAAGCTTTGTACCACTGCCATGTCTTCGTTTGACAACTCTTTTGTAAACTCAAAGCATACAAAAGAGCTTTTTTTGTCTATTTCTTCGCGCATTTTTGCGGGAACGTCATATATATCGTCAACTGCTATTCTTGACATATAATATTTATTGAGTTCAAGCGAATCTGCCGCGGGAAAATACGATGTATCCCAGTTCTGCTGAGCAAGCATCATATCATCATTTAAGTTGAAATGCTGATATCCTCCCATTCCGGCGTCTGAATATATGTCAACATGATACCAGTTGTCGTCAATATTAACAAGGTCCCATGAATGATACAAATCGTTGTTATGAACCACCATACAGTCAAGATCAAGCATTTGCATAAACAATCTGAATGTTGTGGCGTATCCCACGCAAACGGCATTGTGGTATTTAAGAACACCGTACGGATTTTCGCAATCTTGCTGTGTTGCAGGTACTACAACAAGCATTCCCGTATCGTTTTGCAATGAGCTTGTCATCCAGTCGTAAACAGCGGTTTCCTTTTCAAAATCGCTCATTTTGTCGGTTATTATTTCAGAAAGCACTTCCGAAGCCATTTTCAGAGTTTCTTTTTGCTTTTTGTCAAGTTTAGAGCTATCGCCAGATTTATAAGCGTCAGATATTGCTTCTGTCGGTTTTATCTCATATTGCCCTGCTATTGTTACACCGTTTTCCTGTGTTTCGGTGTTCGTGTCCACAGAAGCTGCAAGTATTTCAATTTGTTTTGACAGCGCCTCTACCTTTTGCGAGGAGTTGCCTATAAAACATATTGCTGCTACAGCCACGGCTATTGCGCATACCAACGCCATACACGCAAAAACAACAGCGAGCTTTCCGGATTTTGGCTTTTTCTTTGCTTCTTTAGTATGTTCTTGATTATTTAAAGACTGAATTTCTTTTTCCGCGTCATATTCATAATGTTTTGTCATAACGATACCTCACTTAAATATGCTTTATATAGCTGCGTCGGCGTTTGTGGCGTACTGCCTTAAAACGCTTCCATAAATTCTGTATGGCTGCATTGTCTTCAAGGTTAAGATTTGTTTCGGCGTATTTTATGCCGTCTTCTTTGAGCATTTTGGCGAGCTCAGAGCAAATTGCGGCTGTAACGCCTTTGTTAATGTATTCAGGTGCAACCGCAACAAGCCCAAGGTCTATTATTTCGGGCTTTTTAATTGCTTTAAGTATTCTTGCGATCGCCGCAGGTGTTAGGTGTCCGTTTGACTTTTGCACCGCTTTTGCAATAGACGGAAAACACAGTCCAAGACAAACAAGTTTTTCGTTTTCGTCAAGAATTACGGCAACGTGCTTTAAGTCGATGATAAGCTTAAAGTTGTTTATCATCATTTTTTTCATACCGTCGGTAAAAGGTACTGTTCCGTAAAGCCCGTCATAAGCCACGTCAAGCAGTTCAAAAAATTTGTCGGCGTATTTATTTAAGAAATCGTTTACATTTTTTGCTTTACCGAAGTGCAGATTGTAGCGTTTCATTACATATTCGGTTATTTTGTCGAGCTTGTCGGTCGGCTCGTCCGGTAAATATATTTTGCTCTCTGTCCAATCGACTTCTTTTGTGTAACCACAATACTCTACAAGCTCACCGTAGTAATCATAATTATACTGCTCCTCAAATGTCGAAAGCTCGTCAAACCCCTCGACAAGCAAACCTTCACGCTCTAAATCAGAAAATCCGAGAGGGCCGCACACGGTGTCCATACCTTTTTCTTTTGCCCAGTTTTCCACCGCGTCAAAAAGCTGTTTTGCGATCATTTTATCGTTTACGCAGTCAAACCTTGTAAAGCGGACACGCCTCTCCCCCGTTTTTTCGTTGCTTGCCTTTTGCAAAATGCCCGAAATTCTTCCTGCCATTTTACCATTGTTGTAGGCGTTGAAATAAACGACTTCACAAGTGTCAAGGTAAACATAATCTTTTCTGAATATCTTTTTTTCATCACCGTAAAGCGGAGGAACAAAATTCTTGTTTCCCTTGTACAGCTCAAGTGGAAAATTAAGAAAATCCTTTTGCTGTTTTTTTGTTTGAACTCTGCAAATATCTGCCATAAAATCTCACCTTTATCTGTGTTTTGCGTGGAAGCATACCCCCACGCCCGAAGGTCCGCAGTGGCTCCCCGCTGTCGGATTTACATTTACTATCTCAATGTTCAGTTCTTTACCGAATTTTTCTTCCAGTCCGTTTACGACTTCTTCTACTATTTCAGGCGCGTCGGTATGACCTACTATTACCCTGTGGTTATACAAATCGTCCCCAAGCTCTTCAACGTAAGCCACAAGCCTGTTTATTGCTTTTTGTCTGCCTTTTTCTTTGCCCACGCTTACCATTTTGCCTTCCGAGTTCATATGTATTATAGGTCTTACGCCTATAAGCGTTCCCATTGTTGCCGCCAATCCGCTCACTCTGCCGCTTCTCTTAAAGAATTTAAGATCGTCTGCGAAGAAGTATATGGCAAATCTGTCAACTTCTTTTTCCGCCCACGCAAGTATTTCTTCTATTGTTTTACCTTGTTTATGCAAATCCCCGATTTCTTTTACTATGTTATAGCTTTCTATCGTGATTCCTTTTGTGTCTATATGATAAAACCTGCGCTCGGGGTATTTTTCCCTGAGCTTTTCTATTGCTTTGTTCATATTATCAAATGTGGCTGTCATTGCCGCCGAAAAATGAACATAAAGTATATCGTTACCGTTTTTGAAATGCGGTTCAAAATACTCAATATACCTCTCTTCGCTTATCGCGCTTGTTGTTGGCAAAACACCGCTTCTGAGCATATCGTAAAAAGCGTGAGCGTCAAAAAAGTCGAAATCCACATAAGGATACACCGTTTTGCCGTCTATGCTGTAAGGCATACTTATAAGATTATAACCGTATTCGTGAGCTGTTTGAGGTGTAAAATCGGTATCTGTGTCTGTAAATAATACTAACATTCAAAATCCTCCGTTATTCCAAGATCATTATATAATCATAAACAGGCTGTCCGCCGTCAATAGTTATTATTTCTGTTTTTTTGTATTCATCGCACAGGGTCTTGTATAGCTCGTTTACTTCCTCCTCGTTGGTTTGTGTTCCGCATACAAGAAGCATAATATCATAGTTTTGAGCATTCAGTCTTTTTGCCAAATCTGTCACAGCCTGTTTTCTGCACAAAGAATCTGTATATACCCTGTCTTCGGTAAAACCGATATAATCATCCTTCACGATATCTACGCCGTCTTTTTTGGTCGTGCGCGTAGCGCGTGATACCATACCGGTTACAACGTTTTGGGCAGCTTCATTTAATTCAGCTTCAATAATACCGTTGTCGTCCGATGATGTATCGAGCATAGAAAGCGCGGCGTATCCTTCGCCTATTGTTTTTGTATTGATGATAATTACGTCGGATTTATCGTATAGCTCCGCCGCCTGTTTCGCGGTGAGAATTATATTTTTGTTGTTCGGGAATACAATTATAGTTTCAGCGTTCACACGCTCAAACGCTTCTATAAGGTTTTCGGCGGACGGGTTCATACTTTGCCCGCCGTCTACTACAATATCAGCGCCCAAAGAGCTAAAGGTGCTTTTTATGCCGCTGCCCGCCGCAACACAGACTATGCCGTATTTCTTCCGACTTTTTTCCACTTTGGGAATATAATCTTTTTGAGCCTCAATCTCGTTGTGCTGGAGCGCCATATTTTCTATTTTCACAGTTAAAAACTCACCGAAATCTCTGCAATAGCTTAATATTTTTCCGGGATCCTGCGTATGGATATGGGCCTTTATTATTGAGCCATCTTTAAACGCGACTACAGAGTTTCCGTGCTGTTCCAAATACATTCTGAATGCGTCTGTATCGAACTGAGAAATATCGGTCTTTTTGTTTTGGAGTCTGAGCAAAAACTCCGTACAGTAACCGTATTCAAGCTCGCTGTCTTCGGTGAAAAGAGAAAAATCTATTCTTCTTGCTGTGGGTACTGCATCGCGGTTATCATAGCTTATCCGCACACCGTTCAAAACGTCTTTCATACCCTCTGCAATATACACAAAGCCTGCGCCGCCGCTGTCTACAACGCCCGCGTCTTTTAAAACCGCAAGCTTTTCAGGCGTGCGCTCAAGCGAGCGTTTCAGTTCGGCGGTAAAATCGGTAAAATAGCTGTCTATCGTACTGCTTTCGTTCATCTTTGAATTGGCAAAGCTTACAGCCTCTTTATATACGGTCAGAATCGTTCCCTCAACGGGCTGAGATACTGCGCTGTAAGCCTCCTCAACACCGTTTGAGAAAGCATTAGCCAACAAACCGACATCGGCACTGTGCGCACCGAGAAAACCCCTTGCAATCCCAGCAAATATACGTGATAGTATTACCCCCGAGTTTCCTCTCGCGCCAAGCAACATACCCTTTGCCACGCACGAAGATGCGTGTTCAAGCGAGTCGGCTTTTTCACCGTTTAACGCTGCCGAGCCTGAATCTATTGTCATATACATATTGTCGCCGGTATCTCCGTCAGGCACGGGAAACACATTCAGGTCGTTTACAAGAGTTCTGTTATTATTAAGCTTTTGAGCTCCGCCGCGTATCATATCCGCGAACAAAGCTCCGTTAAGCGTTGATGTTTCCATAATTAACGATCACGGATAAAGCTTATCCGTTCCTCCTTATCGGATTTTATGTTTCAGTCTTTGCGTATTATTTCCACTATGTCAGCAAGCTCACAATGAAGCGCGCGGCATATCTTTACAAGCGTATTAAGCTGAACCGATTCGTTTCTGCCTAATTTTGCTATAACGGCAGAGCTTAAGTTAGTCATTATTTGAAGATCCTTTTTCTTAAGGCTTTTGTCTATAAGCAATTTCCAAAGACGATTATATGACACGGCAATACCGTCCATAATTCAAACCTCCTTTTTGATTTACATTTCATCGCCTGCATATTATATTACAAAAATCTTTATTTTTCAACAAAAAAAGTTCATAAATATAAAGATTATTTTTATAAGTTTTAAGTTTTATTTTGTGCTTGCCCTATATAAACTAATATGGTAAAATTATATGGGTTTTGATAGCCCTTGTATATAATCTTAAATTTACGGAAAACTGTTATGAAAAATAAAACAAAAGCTAAAGCTTTAAAAAAAGACCCGCTTGTTCCTCTGAGAAACGGCGATCCCATCACCGGAGCACAGTCTGTTTTAATGATATTAAAGCTGAGTATCCCCGCGATTCTGGCGCACATATCGGGTATTATTATGCAATACATAGACGCGTCTATGGTCGGTAAGCTCGGCGCTGATCAATCGGCTTCCATTGGGCTTGTGTCTTCAAGCACCTGGCTGTTAAACGGAATATGCATAGCGTCGTCTGTTGGCTTTACGGTTCAAATAGCAAATAAAATAGGGGCAAAAGACGAAAAATCCGCAAGAAATACAGCAAAGCTTGGAATTGTGTTTACGACTTTGCTCGGCGTTTTTGTGGCGCTGCTCGGAATATCTATAGGCTTTTATTTGCCCGAGTGGCTTGGCGGAGATGAATCTATAAGAGACAACGCATCCGCGTATTTTATAATTTGCACCACCGCTATGCCCTTAACAATGATAAATCATACCTGCGCAGGTATGCTGCAATGCAGCGGAAATATGAAAATACCGGGCATACTTGATATAACAATGTGTGTGCTTGATGTTATTTTTAATTTCTTTTTGATATTCCCTACAAGAAATATAACCGTTTTTTCGCATAATATTATTGTACCGGGGGCAGGTATGGGAGTTGCGGGGGCTGCACTGGGCACATCTCTCGCTTTTTCGGTTACAGGTCTTATTATGCTGTATTTTTTGATGTTCAGATCAGACTCGCTCAAATTCAGAAAAGGTGAGCGTTTAAAGTTCAATTCCACCGTGATAAAAAACGCTTTAAAAATATCCGTCCCCGTTGCAATAGAAGAAATACTTACCTGCGGCGCGCATATAGCGTTTACAAAAATCGTTGCTCCGCTGGGCAACGCGGCAATCGCCGCAAACTCTTTCAGCATTACCGCAGAAAGCCTGTGTTATATGCCCGGATTCGGCGTTGCAACCGCTGCTACTACAATAATCGGACAGTCTTTGGGAGCCAAACGTTATGATATGGCAAAACGGCTAAGCAGACTCACGCTTGCTTTCGGAATGTTGCTTATGACAGTCACAGGCGTATTAATGTATATATTTGCGCCGCAAATGCTCGCGTTAATTACACCTGACCCTCAAATAATAGAGCTTGGAACAGGTGCTTTGAGAATAGAGGCATTCGCGGAGCCTATGTTTGCCGCAGCGATAGTATGCTCGGGCATTTTCAGAGGTGCAGGCGATACCGCCATAACGGGAATTATAGCATTTATAAGCATGTGGCTTATACGTATTCCTTTGGCGGTCATGCTTGTAGGAGACGCAGGATTGAGCGGAGCGTGGCTTGCGATGTGCATTGAAATCTGCGCCCGCGGAGCGTTGTTTATAGTGCTTTTGTTCACAAGATTCAAAAGAAGAACGGAAAAACAGCTGTATAAGGTATTTTGATTCAATATATTAAAAATTTATAAAAGAGGTGCGTATTTTTGAAGATCACTTTTTTGGGAGCTACTCACGAGGTAACGGGAAGCTGTACCTATATTGAGGTGAACGGTAAAAAGATACTTGTTGACTGCGGTATGGAGCAAGGCGCTGATATTTTTGAAAACCAGGAGATACCGGTTAATCCATCTGAAATAGACTGCGTTTTGCTTACACACGCTCATATTGACCATTCGGGCAATTTGCCGCTGTTATACAAAAACGGCTTTAGAGGACACATTTATGCCACCACAGCCACCTGTATGCTTGCAAAGATAATGCTTCTGGACAGCGCGCACATACAAATGTTTGAAGCTCAGTGGCGCAGCCGTAAAGGCAAACGCTCAGGCGCGGGTGAATATCAGCCTATATACGACACAAACGACGCTCAGGGGGCAATTTCAAAATTTGTTGCCTGCGAATACGGAACACAAATAGAAATATTTGACGGGCTTAAGATAGCCTTTACGGATATAGGACATTTGCTCGGCTCCGCGAGCATAGAAGTGTGGCTCACGGAAGACGGTGTTACAAAAAAGATAGTATTCAGCGGAGATGTAGGCAATATTCATCAGCCGATACTGCAAGACCCTAAATATACGCACAGTGCCGATTATGTGGTTGTTGAATCCACCTACGGGGACCGTTATCACCCCGAAAGGCTCGATTATATCGCTTCGCTCACAAGACATATCCAACGCACTCTCGACCGTGGGGGAAATGTTATTATCCCTTCTTTTGCGGTAGGGAGAACACAGGAGCTTTTATATTTCATAAGGCAGATAAAACACGATAATTTGATAAAAGACCACCCGGATTTTCAGGTGTATATCGACAGTCCCCTTGCAATAGAGGCTACAAATATTTTCTTAAATTGCAGCACCGAGTATTTCGACGACGAGACAAAGGCACTTATAGATAAGGGAATAAATCCGCTTACATTCCCCGGACTTCAGGTTGCGGTAACAAGTGAAGAATCAAAGCTTATAAACTCAAACAGCGAGCCCAAAGTAATAATCTCCGCCAGCGGAATGTGCGAGGCGGGCAGAATAAGACATCACTTAAAGCATAACCTTTGGCGTGAAGAGTGCCTTATACTGTTTGTGGGATATCAGGCTCAGGGAACGCTCGGACGCACACTGCTTGAAGGCGCCGATCACGTAAAGCTTTTCGGTGAGCAGATAGCGGTAAATGCCGAAATAGAATTTTTGGAAGGCATAAGCGGTCATGCAGATAAAGAAGGCTTGATAAAATTTATTCAGGCGTTTGACGAGAAACCGCACACGGTATTCGTAAATCACGGTGAAGATAACGTTTGCAAAGAATTCACCGCCTGCCTGCACGACGAATACGGCTATAACGCATACGCTCCGTACAGCGGAACCTGCGTTGACCTTATCAGCGGCAAGGTAATAAAAGAGACCTTGGGTATACGCGCAAAAAAGGCGGCTATTACTTCGGGGCAATCCCGCAGCGCAGCTGTGTTTAACAGACTTTTGGCGGCGTGCAACAGACTTTTGAGCGTCGCAAGGCGATGTGAAGGTATGGCAAATAAAGACATAGCGAAATTCGCTGACCAAATAGATACGCTAAGCGACAAATGGTCCAGATGAAATTCGGGAGGACAGTTTTAATGAAAAGAATCATTGCGGCGGCAATAGGTATCGTTATAATGCTCATCATGTGTTCCTGTCAAGCCGAAATTAAAAATAATGAATCACAATCAATTTCTTCAAAGCAGGAAAGCACGGATATTTCTACCGGTACCGATTCATCAAACGGCGTTATAGACGGCGGCTTTACGCAAGAGTATGAATATAACAGCGACAATCAGATAACGAAGGTGTCTATATATTCCAAACAAACAAATGAACTGCGCGCGGTATCGGAAAATACTTACAACGATAACGGTACCTTAAAGTCTATTGTGCTTAAAGACAGCAAAGGAAATGTAATGGTAACCAATAAATACAAATATAAAAAAGACCCCTCGGGTGAGCCTTATGTAAGCGAAGAAACATATTACGACAGCTCCGACAAGGTTGCTTTGACTACCAAATACGAATACTCAAAGGAGAATAACTGCCCCGTGGTTTCGGGATATTACAACGGTAACGAAGATGAGATCACTCAGAATCAGGCAAACGAGATAATAATAGAATTAAATAGATTTATGAATTGATTTAATACAATAAAAATAGCCGGAGAATCGGTCGTAGCTTAAGGTCGACCGATTCTCCGGTTTTTAATTTCACTTTTGCGAAACCGTGTTGCAATAGCCTTATCCTGGGGAGGATGATTAACTTAATCCTCAGTTTTCCGCCTCATCAGTCGCTTACGCGACAGCTTCTCATCAAAGGTAAAACCATTTTACTGCAAATTTGCGCAAAAAACCGACCCGCAGAAAAACCGCGAGTCGGATAAAATACCTTTTTCTATAATTATCAATCAAGCTTTGCGATAAGTCTTTGCATCTCTACAACGTCTTCAAGCGTTACGCGTCCGTCGCCGTTTATATCGGCGTTTATCAAGCCAAGCTCTTTTAAATTATCAATAAGCTTCGCAATGTATTTTTGAGTAGTTACAACGTCAACCATATCAAGCAAGCCGTTGCAGTCGGTGTCACCCAAAAGCGCAGCGTGTAAATGTTTATCCTCAGGGTCTGAGTCATTAACATAGCCTTTATTGTCGCTGTCATATTGATCTTCCGAATCTTCCGCATAATTATTGTCGGAATCATACTCTGAATCGGTAACGTCCCAAATGTCGTTGTCGGTTGTATCGCAGATGTACTCCTCACAATAATCTTCGGAATTTGCTATTCTTATCTGAATATCGCCCTTGTACTCATACGCAACGCAACAAACATCAACTACGTCACCCGCTTCTATTCCGTAAGGATACTCGGCAGGTTTGAAGCAATCAACTTCGTTGCCGTATTCATCGGTGAGCGTAATAGAGGAATAGTTGTATTCGCTCAAAGTGACATTTTTAAGAACGACAAGCTTTGTCATATTGTCATCAAGCTCGTCTATTGTACATTCAACGGCAGGTATCGGGGCATTGTGCGCAGAAATTGTTGTAACTCTTGACGGTAATTTGATTTGGAGCACTCCGTTATATTCGCCGATAACGCCGGCTACCTCAACAATGGCGTCAATAGGATACTTTCCGTTTATAACGCCCGCCTGGTCGTAAATTTGAAATGTATTTATATTTCCGTATTTATCGGTTTCCTCAAGAATTACGGTGCTTCCGCCGTAAATATAAGTTACCTGTCCTCTTAAAACAGCCGAATCACCTACGCAAAGCTCATTTGCCTGCTTAAGCGTAAGATAATTTAGGATAACATCCGTAGTATCATCGTCATCGCTGTTTATTACGTCACTTTCGGTTTCGCTATCTGAGTCTATGTGATTATAATGAGTATCTGACCAAATTACATTTATAAGATCGGGGCAATCGATAAACGGATTTCTGTTGCCCTGATAGCTGTATGCCACTTCGTTTCTGTTAAGCTCATATTCATCAACAGGGTCAATTGCGTTCCACTTTACAAGCGTCTTGTATCCACCTGTAAGCACGGTATCTATTCTGTCATAAAGCGTCTCATAATGAGTTACCATATAAGCAAATATTCTGGCGATGTCGCCCTTATAGCTGTCTACAACCTCCATTGTGTGATCGGGCGCTGTATATGCTATTATATAGCTTGAATCGTTTCCGTTGCAATAATACGGTGTGCCGTCGGTCACATAACCGTAAGGATAACTGCCGTGCTTTGAGTTATCTTTGTCGTAAGTGGGTCTTATATGATGCAGGTCGTTTCCGCCGCCTGTTTTACCGTAAAGACCGCCTGACTTAGACTGCGGCCAAACGTGTTCTCTGTTCCAGGATGAATTTGTTATATAGTCGTTCGTATAGAACATTCTCATACCGTCGCGTGTATCGTTGGCTTTACGCTCCGATTTTTTATACAGCGCGGCAAGAGAGTTACTTCCTGTACCTGTATAGCTGGGATGCTTTGCATCTGTACCCTTTACGGTGTTACCGTTAGATACAACAGTCTGGGAGGAAGTGTAATTAATAAGAGCGCGCAAGTCGCCTATCACAGTGGATGTGTCCTCTCTTGTTGCCAGATCCTCAAGGCCGCCCAAAACGTCATAATAATTACCCGTGTAATTTATTGTGACCCCGGTGGAACCAGTTCCCCCTTGGGCATAAGAATCCGTAACGGATATTACCGTAATTGACACAATTATTGTCATTACCAAAACTACTGATAACACTTTCCCGGACAGTTTCATAACACTATCTCCTTCGCAAAGTCATCATTGTACTACTATTATATAACTGTTTTATAAAAAAGTCCAGCATTATTTATTATTTTTGTTAAAAATATTTATATATGTACAAATCCCCACCGAAAAGGGTAATTTTGCCTCTGAGTTTGTCGGTTATTACTATATTTTTTAAAATTATATGTTTTTTTACATATTGCTGTCACTTTATGAATTTAAAGCGTCAGAAAATCCGCTGTTATAAAAATACGCAATTTTAGTATTTTTAATTTTATTCGTCATATATTTATACAGAGGTGAATATTTATGTGGAACAAAATAAAACCGTATGTTATATCCTGTGCCTTTGCGCTTGGTGTGGGAGCGCTTTCGGCACTGCTCACAATGGGGAATATGAATTTGTATTCCGATATAACCACGCCGCCGCTCGCCCCTCCTGCAATTGTTTTTCCAATTGTGTGGACTGTACTTTACATACTTATGGGCATAAGCGCTGCAATAGTATTTACAAACAGAAGCAAAAATCGAATAGATGCCGACAACGGTCTGTTGGTTTACGGTCTCAGCCTTATACTGAATTTCTTTTGGAGTATAATATTCTTTAATTTGCGCGCGTTTTTGTTTTCGTTTATTTGGCTTATAATTCTGTGGGGGACGATCCTCGCCACCATACTTTTATACAGAAAAGTAAACAAGCCGGCGGCTTATCTTCAAATACCGTATCTTTTGTGGGTTACATTTGCAGGATATTTAAACTTTTCAATATACTTGCTGAATTGACCAACGCGCGTGCAGTCGATGAACAGACGGCACGCGTTTTAATTTTGTATTATGAAAAATTACAATTATTTTCTTAACATTGCACGGCATTTTTAGAAAAATTTATCAAAAGCACTTGAAATAATTTTAAAAATCGTTTAGAATATTGTAGATGTTTCAATTTTATTAACTGAAAGGAGAAACAAAATGATCAAGAATTATAACAATGAAATTGAGCAGGCTTATAACGCGCTAACCGTTATGGAAGAAGCTCAGCGCTGCTTGCTCTGCTTAGACGCGCCTTGCTCAAAGGCTTGCCCCGCGGGAACCGACCCTGCAAAGTTTATAAGAAGCGTAAGATTTTTGAACTTTAAGGGCGCCGCGGAAACGGTAAGAGAAAACAATGCCTTGGGCTCCGTATGCGCGAGAGTTTGTCCTACCGAGAGATACTGTCAGCAGGGATGCTCACGTTGCGGTATAGATAAGCCCATAAACATCGGCGGTATTCAAAGATTTGTTACAGATTTTGAACAACAGACTAATATGGATATTCTGGAGAAAGGCGAGCGCAACGGTATGAAAGTCGCTGTTGTAGGAAGCGGTCCCGCGGGACTTCAGGCTGCGGCAAGCTTGCTTTCTATGGGTTATGATGTTGATATCTATGAAAAAAGCGCAAAAGCAGGCGGATATTTAAGATACGGAATCCCCGAATACCGTCTCCCCGACTACATAGTTGACTATGAAATCAAAAGAATAGAAAAACTCGGCGCAAACATAAAGCTTAACACTACCGTCGGCAAGGACGTTTCTATGGACGAGCTTAAATCAAAATATAACGCTGTTCTTGTTGCCATAGGCGCAAGCGAAGCAAAAATGCTTCCCATGTTTGAGAATAACGACGCCGTAGAAACAGCTGTTTCTTTCCTCGCGAGAGCAAAAGAAAACAAAGGCAACATAGACCTGCCCGATAATATACTTGTTATCGGCGGCGGCGACGTTGCAATGGACGTTGTTACAACACTTAAGCTTTTGGGTGTTAAAAACGTTACCGATGTTGTATATGAAGAATTCTGTGAATTCCTCGCTTCCAAAAAAGAGCTTGAAGGCGCGCAGGCACTCGGTGTTTCCATTATAGACGGATATGTGCCCGAAAAAGTTGAAGGCAAGACCGTTACATTTAAGCACCGCCGCATACCAGGTGAGCTCAAGCTTACGGTAGATAAGATAATCCTTGCGGTAGGTCAAAGAACAGCCGACGATACGCTTGGAATAAAAATGGTGAAAAACGAAGTTGAGTTTGACGGCTACAACACCGGCGACAACAAAGTATTTGTTGCAGGCGACATTGCCCGCGGAGACAAAACCGTTGTATGGGCAGTAAGAAAAGGAAAAGAAGCCGCACTTGAAATTCATAATTGCTTAGGAGGTAAAAAGTAATGATCAAAAAAGATTTATCAATTGATTTTTTGGGTGTTCATTTTGAGAACCCGTTTTGCTTATCATCCTCACCGGTAGGCAACAATTATGAAATGTGCAAAAAAGCCTTTGAAACAGGCTGGGGCGGCATAGTATTCAAAACGATTCCCCCAACACACTTTAAGATCGACGAGGTATCCCCCCGTTTTGACGCTCTTACAAAAGAAGGTACTCCGTTTGTAGGATTTAAGAATATGGAACAGCTCTCAGAGTGGACATTAGAGCAAAACCTTATCGACATAAAACGCCTTAAAACCGAATTTCCGAACAAGGTTCTTATCGCTTCCATAATGGGCGAAAACGATGAAGACTGGGAAGAGCTTGCACGTCTTGTAACCGAAGCAGGCGCGGATATGATAGAAATGAACCTTTCCTGCCCACAGATGACGTCTCATACAATGGGTTCTGATGTAGGCTCTAACGCAGAGCTTTGCAAACGCGACTGTATTGCCGTAAAGAAAGGCACAAGCATTCCCGTTATAGCAAAAATGACACCTAACATAACCGATATGGTACCTATAGCTAAAGCGTGCTTAGAGGGCGGCGCAGACGGTATTTCGGCTATCAACACAATAAAATCAATTTGTAACATTGACTTAGACAGAAAAGTAGGTTTACCGATCGTAAACGGCAAATCCTCAATTTCAGGTTATTCAGGCAAAGCGGTTAAGCCCGTTGCTTTAAGATTTATTCAGCAGTTGCGCTCAGCCGACGGCCTGCACGATCTGGCTATATCGGGCATCGGCGGAATAGAAACATGGCGTGACGCCGCAGAGTTTATCCTTGTGGGCGCATCTACACTTCAGGTAACAACAGGCATCATGCAATACGGTTACAGAATTGTAGAAGACTTAAAGAACGGCTTAATGCACTACATGGAAGAACAGGGCGTTGAAAAATTAAGCGATCTTGTAGGTCTCGCAAACGGCAACCTTATTCCGCCCGAGAAGCTCGACCGTGACTACAAGGTTTATCCTGAGATTGACAGAGACAAGTGCATTGGCTGCGGCAGATGCTATATCTCTTGCTTTGACGGCGCTCACCAGGCTATGCAGTGGGATTATGACGAGCGTAAGCCATACTGTGACAAAGAAAGATGCGTTGGCTGCCACTTGTGCGCACTTGTTTGTCCTGTTAAGGCTATAAGCAAGGGCGAAGTAGTACTTAAGCCCGGCAGAAGCGGCAGGCCGGAGGATAAGCTCGTTTAATTACCAAAAACAATACTTTGAGCAAATAATATCGGCTCTCATACCAAAATGGGTGTGAGAGCCGATTTTTTACTGTCAAAATCATTTATTCTGCATTTTCTTTTGGCTGTCCATTCTTTTTTTGAGTATAGTTGCCAATATTATATACAGAACAAACAGTACAGCCAATATCGCAATAGGAATAACCACCCAATTGGAAAGCGCCGCTGTTTTTACGGTATTTGTAACCTTAACAACCTCGCTGCGGTCTACTGATTCGGACGCCGCGAGGTTTATTGTCGCAAGAATTTCGTCGTTGTAAACTATTTGCGCAGTACCGATAATATCGCCCTTTTTCACGGGAGCTTCAACACTTTTTGGAACATCGGGCGTTACCGTTACGGCAGAAGCCTCCACATCGTATGGCAATATCGCCGAATAGTTATTCTCCGGCACAAGAAGCAGCGTATCTTTGTTCCACGCCGATTCCAAATTCACACTGCAAACGGGCGTTTCTTTGTCCACTATGGTTTTTATCTCAAAGTTATCAAACGCCCAGTCAAACATATTTATGCAATCTTCCATTGCGCCGTTTTCTTCTATCCAGTCTCCGTCGCTGTCAACGCAGGGCGAATCAAGAGCTATGCAAATGTATGAGTATCCGTCCTTAACCGCGGAAGCAACGAGGCAATATCCTGCCTCGTCCGTTGTGCCTGTTTTGATGCCTGTTGCCCAACGGTAATAGTAATCGCCGCCTCTGCCTTCGTCAACCAGTAAATTTGTCGCCACAAGAGGATAATCCGAATCGGGCAGATAATAAGACGACATTGCGCATATCTCGGAAAAATACGGCATACTCATTGCGCACTCCGTTATAAGATACAGATCTTTTGCCGTTGTATACTGTTCTTCGTCATGCAAGCCGTGAGGATTAACAAAATGTGTTCCCGAACATCCAAGCTGAGCAGCCTTTTGGTTCATCATTTCAACAAAGGAGCTTTGGTTACCTTTTCCCACAAAATCGGCAAGCACAACCGCGGCGTCATTTCCCGATTTTACCATAAGGCAGCAAAGCAGGTCATAAACCGACAATGATTTTCCTACATAGTCCTCCAATCCGGCAACCGAGCTTTCAGTGCCGTCAAGGCTATGTAAAAGTTCATCTTTTATCTCAACTTTTGTATTCTTTATATCCGAAACGTTATCAACCGTTATTATATATGTCATTATTTTTGTCGTAGAAGCGGGATAGCGCTTGACTTCCGCATCATAACTGTATATTTCTGTTTGAGTATCGGTGTTTACCATATACACGGTGCCGCTGTTAAGTTTAAAATCTATATCGTAGTTTAATGCCGCAGCACTGATCGGATTTAAAACACACAATACCGCAAGAAAAACAGTTGTCGCGATATAAATTAATCTATTCATTTTGTTCTCCCCTTATCATCAAAACAAAATGCAGAAAGGAACCGTATTCCGATCTGCACTTCAACCCATTTTTACGGAATTATCCGTAATAAGACGGAATTAGGCTGTCGCCTTCTATACGAAAGCCTCCGCCCGATACAGTCACCCGGTTGTCAAAATGGTCATAGTTTTCGGCTCTCATATCAGATGCTGTAATCGCGTCTTTAAAACAATAATTTTCTGTATTTAATTGCGGTTTATAATAATACAGTTTTTTCATAATGCACCACACAAATAATTGAAATTCCCACAACAGTTTATCATTCGGTAAAAAGTATGTCAACTGTTTTGAGTTTTTTCGCTCGTTAGTTTATTGATTTCCTCCATAAATGTACTTATATCCTTAAACTGTCGGTAAACAGAAGCAAATCTTACATAAGCCACCTCATCTATATCGCGCAGGCCCTCCATAGCGTATTCGCCTATCTGCTTAGATGACACTTCTCTTTCCAACGAATTAGAGATGCTTACTTCTATATCTGTAGCAAGCTTTTCAATTTCCTCATAAGAAACGGGTCTTTTTTCACAGGCTCTTATAAGGCCTCTTATAAGCTTCTGCTTGTCGAAAGGTTCTCTTGAGTTATCGCGTTTTACAACCATAATAGGCAGGCTTTCTATAGCCTCATAAGTTGTAAATCTTTTTGCGCAGTTTAAGCACTCACGTCTGCGCCTTATTTTTTCATTCTCCTCAACAGGGCGCGAGTCGCACACCTTGCTTTCCGGGTACCCACAAAAGGGACATTTCATATGTTATTTCCTCTCTTATTATTTATTGTCGGTGCTTCCGAAGCCTCCGTTGCGCTGTGTATTAACAGAGTCGTCCTTTGTTACTCCGAACGGGGTAAAAACCCCCTGCGCGAAAGCTTCACCTTTTTTTATGTTCAAAACTTTGTTTTCGTTTGAGCAATTTGTTATTTTAATATATATATGACCTTCGTTATCCGAATAGTAATAATCGCTGTCAATTATTCCTACTGTGTTGTTAAGCTGCAAACGGTATTTAAAGCCCAAGCCGCTGCGCGGATACAGCATAAGCACCCATCCGTCGTCAATTTTTGCCCTGATTCCCGTGGGAATCTTGATTGTTTCACCCGGAAAAAGCGAAAAATCAACCGTAGCGTAAAAATCATACCCGGCAGAGCCTTTGGTTGCTCTTTGCGGAAGCTTTATCTCGGCATATTTGGCAGGATTATCAACATTCATATCAAAAGCGCCGTAATATTCGCTTTCCGACACTTTTTCAAAGCTTGCTATCTTATACATAAGATCACCGCGATTATTCCATAAAGTCTCTCAGCTTTTTGCTTCTGCTGGGATGACGAAGCTTTCTTAAAGCTTTTGCTTCTATTTGTCTGATACGCTCACGGGTTACATTGAACTCTTTGCCTACATCCTCAAGTGTGCGCGGATGACCGTCTACAAGACCGAATCTGAGTCTGAGCACTTTTTCTTCTCTTGGGGTAAGGGTAGAAAGCACTTCATTAAGCTGTTCCTTGAGCATAGTCTGAGAGGCGGCGTCTGCCGGTGCGGGAGCGTCGTCATCGGGAATAAAGTCGCCCAAATGGCTGTCCTCTTCTTCGCCGATAGGCGTTTCAAGAGAAACAGGCTCCTGCGCAATACGCATTATTTCTCTCACCTTGTCGGGAGTCATTCCTATGCTTTCGGCAATCTCCTCGGGAGAAGGCTCTTTGCCGTTTTCGTGCAAAAGCTGGTTTGATACTTTCTTAACCTTGTTTATGGTCTCTACCATATGAACGGGAATTCTGATTGTTCTTGCCTGGTCGGCAATAGCACGGGTAATGGCTTGTCTTATCCACCAGGTGGCATATGTTGAAAACTTAAAGCCCTTCGTATAGTCAAATTTTTCAACTGCTTTTATAAGTCCGAGATTTCCTTCCTGTATCAGGTCAAGGAATTGCATACCTCTGCCCAAATAACGCTTCGCGATACTTACAACAAGTCTTAAGTTTGCCTCGCTCAAGCGCTTTTTGGCAACGGGGTCGCCGTTGTTTATACCCATTGCAAGCTTAATCTCTTCTTCGGGGGATAAAAGCGGTACTCTGCCTATTTCTTTTAAGTATATTTTTACTGGATCGTCGATATTAACATTTTCTACGGTGGATTCTTCTTCCATTATATCGGCGGTACCCGATGTTATACCAAGATCTATGTTGTCTATTTGCAGGTCGTCAAAGTTCTCGATGATCTCTATTCCCATAGATTCCAGATTATCATAAAACTTTTCAAGCAATTCGGGTTCAAAGTCAACCTCGCCCATAGCATCAAGTATTTCCTGTGTGCTCAGGCTCCCCTTAGCTTTTGCCTGCTCTGTAAGCTCTTTTATAATTGTTTTTTTGTCCTGTGCTTGAATTCCCATTTTTTTCAGCCTTTCCTTACTGTTTTCCCTTTTTTATGCTGTTAATATAATTTAAAATATCATCGTCGCCCGCGTTTGGGGTGGAGCTTAAATTTTGTTTTTTCTTTTCCGACAGTATGATATCTATACACTCGTTTGCCGACGCAAGATCTCCCGGAAGTCTGTTTGCCATAAATGCGATACGGCTGTTTTCTTCTACCGAAAACTTTCCTGCGATTTCGGTAAGCGAAATTGTTCCGCCGTTCAAAAGCTTTTCGGATATACACGCAAAAATTCTTCCGTTAAATTCCGTAACAAAATCGTCCGCAGAAATTCTCTTTGATATCTCCCCTATCTTGTCGGGATTGCCAAAGATATAAGTAATAAGCGATTCCTCAGCTTTTGCCGCCTTTAATCGCTTGTTTCTGTCGGGATTAAGAGAATCGGGGCGGGTGTCTTCGGTCTGTATAAATCTTAATTGCTTTCTTTTGGCGTCTGATCTGTATTTACTTCTGTATTTGTTAACGAGCTGTAACATGGAGGCCTTTTCTACCTCAAGCTCTTTGCAAAGCTTACCGCAATAAACATCGGCCTCAACAGAATTATCAATGCCTGCTATTATCTTTGCCGCCTCGGTCAAAAAGCTCACCTTTGCGCTCGGTTCCGATAAATCTACGCCTTGCCTTAACAGTGAAAGCTTATATTCTATATCGTTTCTGCTTTTTTCAATAAGTGCTTTAAATCTCTCCACTCCGGTGGCTTTATCGGCGTTCAAAAACTCATCGGGGTCTTTGTTGCCGGGTATGCGTATAATTCTTATGGGAATATTTGCCTGCCTGAGTATTTCAATTGATCTCTGTGTGGCTTTGCTGCCTGCGTTGTCCGAATCAAAACACAAAACAACTTCTTCGCAATATCTGCTCAAAAGCTGGGCGTGTTCTTTTGTAAGAGATGTTCCCATGCAAGCGACAGTATTTTCTATTCCCGCCTGGTGAAGCGATATAACATCCATATAACCCTCAACCAGTATTATTTGTTTTTCTTTTGTGTTTTTTGCGTAATTGAGCGCAAATAAATTCTCGCTTTTTTTAAAAACGGGCGTGTCCGAAGTATTTATGTATTTGGCTTTATCGGTTTTGTTGAGAGTTCTGCCCGCAAAAGCAATAACATTGCCTCTCAGGTCAATCATCGGATAGATTACCCTGTCAATAAATCTGTCTACAAGCCTGTTTGTTCTGCTCGATTTAAAAGCAAGATTTGCCTGCTCAAGCTCAAATTCGGTAAAACCGTTGTTAATAAGATATTTATTAAGCTCATATGTATTCTCGGGGGCAAAGCCCAAACCGAAATGCTTTATCGTAGAATCGCTCAAGCCGCGGTTTTTAAGATAATCAAGACCTTTTTTTCCGCCGGGCGAATAAAGGTAGTTGTTAAAGAATTTCGCTGCCGCGCGGTTTGCCTCAAAGATTCTTATTCTAAGCTTCGCCAAAGAATCGTCAACCGAAAACTCGGGCATCTGCATACCGCAACGCTGAGCCAAGAATTTAACTGCGTCTATATAATCTAAATTTTCAATTTTTCGTATAAATGTTATTACCTCTCCGCCGCAGCCGCAGCCAAAACAATAAAATGAATCGGTCGCGGTGTATACGGTAAAAGAAGGCGTTTTTTCGTTATGGAACGGACACAACCCGACCATATTTCTGCCTGCGCGTTTTAAATTAACATAAGACGAAACAACATCCGAAATAGGATTTCTGAGTCTCAGATCCTGCAAAAAGCTTTCCGGTAATGCCATTCCATTTCGCCTCCTGTTGTTTATTTTATACGCCAGCTTTTGGGGATATATATATCCTCATACAATTCAACTGCGTAGTGATCCGTCATACCTGCGATATAATCGCACACAGCCCTGTCCGCGTCCTCGTTTTGCGCTATATTTATATATTCCTGCGGCATCTTTTGGGGGTTATCAAGAAAATATCTGAATAATCTGCCTATAAGATCGGGAATCTTTTTCTCCTCAGACTTCGCGTAAGGGCTTACATAAACGTTAGCGTACATAAATTCGTGCAGCTCATCAAAAACCGCTTGAATATCGGGAGCCATATTAAGCTCTCCGTCTTTAGAGTTTAGTATAAGCGAAGTAACAAAGCTGTTTATACGGCTGCTTGTAGTGTTGCCTACAACATCTCTTATATGCTTTGGGATATCTTCGTTTTTCAAAACGTTGGCTCTTATCGCGTCGTCAATATCGTGGTTGATATATGCAATTCTGTCTGATATTCTTACTATCTGCCCTTCCAGTGTTTCGGGCTGCTTGCCTTTTGTGTGATTAAGTATTCCGTCACGTACCTCATATGTAAGGTTAAGACCTTTTCCGTTCTTCTCAATTTTGTCAACAACTCTTACACTTTGTTCATAATGCTTAAAGCCGTGTTTTGACAAGTCATTGAGCACGTGCTCGCCCGAATGTCCGAAAGGCGTATGCCCCAGATCGTGCGCCAAGGCTATTGCCTCTGTCAAATCCTCGTTAAGCAAAAGCGCCTTTGCAATTGTGCGCGCTATTTGAGCTACCTCTAATGTGTGCGTAAGCCTTGTGCGGTAATGGTCGCCCTCGGGCGACATAAAAACCTGCGTTTTATGTTTAAGCCTTCTAAAAGACTTGCAGTGGATTATGCGGTCGCGGTCGCGTTGATACTCCGTACGTATCTCACACTTTTCTTCCTGAAAAAGCCTGCCCTTTGTTTTTGCCGAAAACGCCGCGTAAGGCATAAGAATTTTCTGCTCTATATGTTCGCTTCGCTCTCTTATATTGTTGTACTCCACTCCGGCACCTTCTTTCGGCAAATTTCCTTACAATGTTTTATACGCAACAATTTTGTAAAAACCTTTTTTATTTTATCATTTTTTCAATTTTTCATCTTATTGGCACATAAAGTACCTTTTGTCAATTGTTTCCGCAGTAACGCCGCCCGCCGTAAGATCGGTCAAATGCTTGCTAAACAGCGATTGAGAAT
The DNA here is from genome assembly GCA_024690965.1 of Clostridiales bacterium. GTDB lineage: Bacteria > Bacillota > Clostridia > Oscillospirales > Acutalibacteraceae > JAEEHZ01. The sequence goes on along the minus strand of JAILOG010000013.1, from coordinate 46,704 downwards.
CTGTAGGTATATGAAAAAGGATCTCAACATTGTCAGCGAAAACGGTATCATCGGTCTTGCCGCCGTCCGATACGATAAGCGAAGATATTTTTCCGTAAGCGGTATAAGAACACTTGATTTTGCATACGGAACATTCTCGCATGGCGACAGGCTTTGCCGCTTCTATGGCGATTTTTGCCCCGTTTGAATATGCGCGAACAAGCCCTCCCGTCCCGAGCAAAACTCCGCCGAAATATCTTGTTACCACAACGACCACATCGCAGATACCCGTTTTTTTAATAACATCTAAAACGGGTATGCCGGCTGTTCCCTGCGGTTCGCCGTCGTCGCTGTATCTGGCTGTGTTACCTTCACGCAAAACATAGGCATAAACATTGTGTGTCGCATCCCAATGCTTTTGTCTGAGCTCGTTTATGAAATCTACGGCTTCCTGCTCTGTTTGCACAGGCTTTGCATAGCCGATGAATTTTGAGCGTTTTTCAACAAAAGAGTCTTCACCGTAAGACGAAACGGTTATGTATTCATTCATAATAAACACGCTCCCGTGTTATTTTTTCGCAAAACAAAAGCGACACACAAAACAATGTGCCGCTTATGAGTAGCTCTATTAATTACTGCATACCGTAACGCTTCTTGAATCTCTCAACACGTCCGCCGGTATCAACGAGCTTTTGCTTACCGGTAAAGAAAGGGTGACACTTAGAGCAAATATCAACACGGAGATTGCTCTTTGTAGAGCCTGTTTCTATAACATTACCGCAAGCGCATGTAACTTTGGTTTGTTCATATTTCGGATGAATATTTTCTTTCATTATTTTCACCTCTTTCGTCGAAACCGTAATAACTTGGTCATTATATCATATCCCCCTGCAAATTGCAAGGGGAAAAGACAATTTTTTTATATTCGATTTTTTACTGTACCGGTTTCATGTTCCAGATATCGTTCGCGTAGTCTCTTATTGCGCGGTCCGCCGCGAATATTCCGGCGTTAGCGATATTGATAAGCGACATTTTATTCCACTTATTCTTATCAAGATATACCGCTGAAGCTCTTTGTCTTGCAAGTGAATAATCCGAGAAATCGGCGAGAACCATATACGGGTCTACACTTACAAGATTATCCGCAATGTTATCAAATCCTATCATTCTGATATAGTCTATAGCCTTTTTGATAACAGGGTTGTTGTTATAATACATTTGCGGATAGTAACCGCTGTTCTTTATATTGTTAACCTCAGGCGTGGTAAGACCAAACAAGAACATATTGTCCTCGCCCACACACTGGTGTATCTCAACGTTTGCGCCGTCAAGTGTACCAAGCGTAAGCGCGCCGTTTATCATAAATTTCATATTGCTCGTGCCGGAAGCTTCTGTTCCCGCCAAAGAGATCTGCTCTGAGAGCTCAGATGCCGGTATAAGCTTTTCGGCTACCGTTACTCTGTAATCTTCAAGATAAACTACCTTTATCTTGTCGTTTACATCGGGGTCATTGTTTATGATATCCGCCAAAGTAAATATAAATCTTATTATTTCTTTCGCGAAATAATACCCCGGTGCGGCTTTCGCGCCGAAAATAAACGTTTTGGGCACAAAGTCCATATTTTTATTTTCTTTAAGAGCCAAATAAACAGACAAAATCTGAACCGCGTTCATAAGCTGACGTTTGTACTCGTGCAAGCGCTTTACCTGAACATCAAATATAGAATCGGGATCTACAACAATGCCGTTATGCGCCTTGATGTATTTCGCCATATCTATCTTGTTAAGAAGCTTTATCGCGGCAAGCTCGTCCAAAACGGCGGTGTCGTCCGCAAAAGCTTCAAGCTTTTTGAGCTGATAAGCGTCGCAAATATAACCGTTGCCTATCGTATCGCACAACAGCGACGCCAATCGCGGATTAGACTGGTTGAGCCAACGTCTGTGTGCAATGCCGTTTGTAACGTTTGTAAATTTGTCGGGCATAAGGTTATAGAAATCCTTAAATACCGTCTTTTTAAGTATATCGCTGTGAAGCTGAGATACACCGTTTACCTTGTAGCTTGCCATTACGGCGAGGTTTGCCATTCTTACAGCGCCGTCATTGATAATGGAGACGTTATCTATTGTGTGCTGATCCACCTCTTTATCGTTTAAGTCGCTGCAGAATCTTCTGTTTATCTCACAAACTATCTGATAAATTCTGGGAAGCTTTGCCTTGAACATATCCTCTCCCCAGCACTCAAGAGCTTCACGCATAACGGTGTGGTTTGTATAAGCGATAGTTTTGCTTACTATATTCCACGCGTCATTCCAGGAATATCCGCACTCGTCCATCATTATTCTCATAAGCTCGGGAACTGCCAAAACTGGATGTGTATCGTTCATATGGATAGTTACAAGATCCGAGAAATTATCAAGCGTTCCGTAATCTCTTAAATGACGTCTTATAATATCCTGTATTGTGGCGCTCACAAGGAAATACTGCTGATTAAGGCGCAGGCTTTTGCCCTCCGCGTGGTTATCTCCGGGATAAAGCACCTTTGTAATGCTTTCAGCCATAGCGTTTTGTTCTATCGCGCGCATATATTGACCGTCGTTGAAAAGCTTCATATCAAAGTGTTTGCCCTGCGCGGCCCAAAGACGGAGTCTGCTTATGCCCTTGCCGTTCATACCCGAAACATACATGTCGTAAGGCACGGCTGTAACGGTTGTAGGCTCTACAAGATTCACCTTGTGGATATTGTTATCCCAAGATTCCTCTAAATGTCCGTTGAAATTGATATCAAAAGATTTTTCGGGTGCGGGCTGAAGCCATACGGCACCGCCGGGCAGCCAAAAATCGGGAAGCTCTGTTTGCCAGCCGTCAACAAATTTTTGGCTGAAAATTCCGTATTCATATCTCAGAGAATAGCCCATAGATGGGTAACACTGTGTAGCAAGTCCGTCTAAAAAGCACGCGGCAAGTCTTCCCAAGCCGCCGTTACCTAAGCCTGCGTCTGGTTCTTCTTCATAGATATTTTCAAGCTTTACACCGAATTTTGAAAGTGCCGAAGCCATTGTGTTTTCCAAGCCGAGATTATACAGATTGTTTTTGAGGGATCTGCCCATCAAAAACTCCATACAAAGGTAATAAACTGTCTTTTTGTTCTGTTTTTTTGCTTTGTCGTGAAATTCTTTGTAAGCCTCTTTCATAAGATCGCTTACGATAAGAACAATAGATTTATAGAAATGCTCGTTTGTAGCGTCTTCGGGCGTTACTCCGTAATAGTGGGAGATTTTCGATTCTATAAGCTCCTTTGCCTGAGCTACGGTAAGTTTATATTTCATTTTTTACCTCCAAAGGTACGTATATGATATTTGCGAAATGCAAACCGCTTGGTATTATACTATAATTATCAAAAAAATGCAAGTTATTGTAAATCCCTGTATAATACTATGTAAAATTAAAAACCTTTTTATTCGCCCTCGTTTTCGGTTTTTACAAATTCTACCGCTTGGGCGTCATCGGAAGGCTGAGCGGTATAGAATTTCAATTTGTCTCCTTCCAACTGATAATAGAAGGTCTCGGTTGCCTTTGAATCTTCGGAAAAGCTGTTATAGTAAGTAAAATCCACTTTGCCGTCTTTCGCGGTATATGTTCCGTTATAAACAACAGCAGAAAAATCAAGAGTTATAAGTCCGTCTTTACCGAATTTCAGCAACAGATCTTTTTCATCGTTATGCCATTCGCCGCAAAGGGCTTCGTCGTATTTAAAGCTTTCATCGGGCTTCAGTAAATCGTCGGGCAACTTGCTGCGTTGTAAATAAAACTCACTGCCCTCAGTATTTTCTGAATATATTTTCAGTGTTTCAACGCCGTCTTCTTTATATATATCATACTGCAAAGAGCCTGTTTTGGTCTGCTCGGGGTCTTCACCGTAAGTATAAACATAGAATGTTTTGTCCGTATCGGGGTCAATTGCAAAGCCCGATATGTTTTCAAGCGTGCCTGTGGTAAGCGTGAGCTTGCCGTCTTCTTCAAAGCTGTAAAACGCGACTATATCTCCCGTTCTGTTTATCCAGTCGCCGAGCAAACCGCTGTTTTTTAAAGCCTTTTCGGGAGTGGGATTAAACACAAGCATAAAAACAGCAAAAACCGCCGCAAACGCAACAAGTATACCCGCCGCTATTTTAAGAGAGGTGTTCATTCTTCTGTTTTCTTTATTTACTTCCTCTATTAAATACTCTTCTTCGCTTACAAAATTATCGTTTCCCGACTCATTTGCCTGAGTTTTTTCACCGGTCTCGGCTTCTTTCGGTAATACTTCGTTGCCGGTTATATTTTCAACACCGTCGGTTTCAATTTCATCCGCTGTGGTAACATTTGGGTTTTCTTCGTATAAACCTTCGTTATCCGCCATTGGTTCTTCGTTTTCGCTCTGTGTGTTTTCCAAACCGTTTATCTTGCTGTCTTCGTTATTCATTATGCCTCTGTCCTTTCAGATAATTTATTTTCCGCTGATAAATATACCACGCATTGTCGCTATTTACAAATCAAATATTATTTCACTTTTTCTCACCCAAAACAACAACGCTGTATTCAGGCATTGTTATTGAATTACCCTCGATTTTAAGCTTTTTGTAATCATCTGTATTTCCTGCGTACAGATCTCCGTAAAGCTCTATATTCTTTAAGATATCATCGGGTAATTCCACGGTAACTGTTTCATTCGCTATATTAAACAAAACAACCTTTATTTCGTTATTATACTCAACCGCAAATCCCGCTTGTTTCGGGTTACCGAGATCAAGAGCCTGAGTAATTCTCCCCCTTGCTATCTCGGGGTTTATTTCTTTCAGCTTTATTATCCTTCTGTAAAAGTTAAGAACGGATTCGCTGTCTTTAAGCTGCTCCTTTACGCCGCCGCCTTCGGGAATATTGGGAACCTCATATCCCGGAGGAGGTCCTGCCGCGGTGTCGCTGTCGGTTGATGACCACACCATAGCCGTTCTGTAAGAGGCGTCCTGTGTGCCTATTGTGCCGCCCATACCGAGTTCTTCTCCGTAATAAATAAAGCTGTTTCCCGGAGAGAGCATATACATTGCCGCCGCAAGCTTTTGCTCATAGGGTTCTGTAAGCGTGTCAGCAATGCGCATTTGGTCATGGTTTGAGAGAAAGTGAGCGTCAATATAATTCTCGTTTCTCTCAAGCGCCGCATCCTGAAAACGCTTGATACCGCTTATCATTTTATAAACATTATTTGTCTTTATTGCATTCGCGAATTTGCCCGTTGAGCCTGAGCCGTCAAAATTGAAGAGGCTGTCTATTCCCGAAGCGTAAGTCTTTTTTATTGTAGTGGAAGAATCCCACAGCTCTCCCACAAAATAAACATCGGGGTTGTATTTTTGCGCTGTTTCGTTAAGCCAACTCAAAAACTCTATCGCGTCTGTTTTGTCTGTAGATTCTTTGTTTACGGAATTATAATACTTTACACCGTCAAGTCTGAATCCGTCTACACCGTTTTCAGTCCAGTATTTTATGATTTTCTCTATTTCTTTGCGGGTTTTATCCGAGCTTAAGTTAAGTTCGGGGAACGACGGCATAAAATTACATTCGTACCACCAGTTTTCCGCTTCGGGTACGCCCGCAAAATACGCGGGCTTGTCCTCAGAATATATAAGACTGTACATTTGCGCATAGCCGTCGGTTTTACCGTTCGCAAGCTCTTCACGGGCTTTTTTGAACCATTCGTGTTCGGTAGACGTATGGTTAAGCACTAAGTCCATTATAACTTTTATGCCTCTTTTGTGGCACTCATCCGTAAGCTTTTTAAAATCCTCAAGCGTACCGTATTCTTCGTCCACTTGGTAATAGTCATAAGTATCATATTTATGATAAGACTTTGCCGCCGTAAACGGAAGCATCCATATGGCGTCCACGCCCAGATCTTCACCCGATGCAGGATCTCCGTCATTTAAATAATCAAGCTTTGAGATAAGCCCGTTTATATCGCCCGTTTCATCTCCGTTTGAGTCTGAATATGTGTAAAGAAGCAATTCATAAACGTTTCTGTATTTATCCTGAGAAGCAATGGGTGTTAAGGTGTTGATAGGGTCGTTGTAAACAAATTCTCCCTGCTTTGACATACTCTCGGCGCCCGACCCGTTTGAGGAAGAATTATTGTCCTTTTGGCACGCACAAAGTGCTGTAACCGCCATTGCGCAACACAACATAACCGATATTATTCTTTTCATATTATTCACCTCCGTTAAATATTTAAGACATTTTAGTGGAAGCCAATCTCAAAGGAGAAAGCTTCTCATCGTTTTTGAGCATCGCAAACGCTCGCTCACATCCTTTAATTACGCACAGTCTGCTGTTTTCGGGATGCACCGTTTTAATATCAAGACGTGTTTCTATATATCTGTCCAGATCTGTCATATCGGAAGCGCCGCCCGTAATGACAATACCGTTTGTGTATATATCGCTTACTATCTCGGGGCGCGCGCCGTTTAGCGCGCCTTGTATCAGTAAAGATATTTCCGCGGCAAAGTTCTCGGACATTGAAAGCAACTCAAAATTGCTTATCTCAACCGCCGAGGGCAAACCCGTTTTAATATTTCTGCCTTTAAGCTTATAGAACAGCAAATCAGACGGTTCTCTTGCGGAGCAAAGCTTTTCTTTTGCCGTGCGCGCCGTGTGTCTGCCTATAAGCAGGTTGTATTTTGTTTTCGCGTATTTTATTACAAGGTCGTCAAGAGCGCCGCCGCAAAGCTCGGCACGTCTTACCGAAGAATCACTGCCGAGAGACATAACACCAAGCTTTGTGCTTCCCGCGCCTATATCTATGCAAAATCTTCCCCTCGGAGCCAATATGTCGCATCCCGCACCTATAAGCGCCGCCTTGCAAGTGTTTATCAAATACACCTTTTTTATCCCCGCAAAGTTTACGAGGCTTACAAGGTTATATATCTCCAGATCGCTTATCCCCTCGGGAATGTTAAGCACCGCCCTGCCCGATAACATTTTCTTAGACGTAACTTTTCTCAAAAAATATTTTGTCATAGCCAGGGCGGCGTCGAAATCTGTTACTACTCCCTTTTCTATGGGATATATTATCTTAATACGCTCGGAAGTTCTGCCCACCATATCAAACGCCTCTTTGCCAAAGGCGATCAATTCTCCGCTTGTAACATCATACGCCGCCGCGGAGGGCTCTTCAAATATATCATCTTTTCCGAATATCATAATTCTTGTACTGCTGCTTCCGAAATCCAGCGCAATATCCACATTCATTCTTTTTCACCTCTTTAACGTTTTGCACACGGTAGCGCAATACACGCTTTCAGCTCCGGCTGATTTCAGCGCACGCGCACAGCTTTTAAGTGTATTGCCCGTTGTTACAATATCATCTATCAACAATATTTGCTTTTTATCTAAACTTTCTTTTGCTTTAAACGCGTCTTTTACATTTGTTTCTCTTTCGTACAGACGCAGTGTGTGCTGAGCATCGGGCTTTTTATTAACTTTAAGTAAGTCCTCGCACGGCAAATCCATTAGTTTACCTATATATTTTGCCACAAGCTCAGCTTGGTTAAACCCTCTTTTCCTCAGCTTTGAAAAGCTTGACGGAACGTAAGTTATACAGTCAAAACTTTTAGTATCCGTGTAAAATTCAATTTGATGAGCCAGTATCCTCGCTAATTGAAGCGCGGTGTCTCTGTAACCGTTAAACTTCAAGGATATGATAATACTCTTCGGCTGTTTTGCATATTCAAACACAGAATAGCAATACACATCTTCATCAATTTTCGTCAAATAATTCTCAAATCCAATAAACGGAGCGCATTTGTCACAGGTACATTCAAAATCATATCTGTCTTTAAGCTTTGTTTTATTTGACGGAGCATATTTTAAAATATTGCCGCAGCACAGACATCTCGGCGGAAAAATCAAAAAATCTATTTTCTCAAACAAAGTCATATGATTATCTCGTCAAAAAATATTTTAAAGCGGTGTATCTCAGCGTACGCCTGTTGTTATCTACCATATATCTTACGGTAGAGGGTAGCCCGACAAGTATGAGTAGCTTTTTTGCGCGCGTTACGGCTGTATAAAGCAAATTTCTGTAATAAAGCTTAGGCGTGCTCTTATACATTGGTATAATCACCGCCTCAAACTCGTTACCCTGACTTTTGTGTACCGTAACCGCATAGGCTAAGTCCAAATCGGGAATGTCGTCCCAAGTAAAAACGGCTGTTTTGTTGTCAAAACGGACCTTAAGATTACCCAAAGATTTGTTTATTTCAACAAGTATACCCACGTCGCCGTTAAAAATCCCCTCTCCGGTCTCACCGTCGTCCTTTGTCCATGAAATATCATAGTTATTGCGCATTACCATTACCTTGTCGCCCTCGCGGAATATCTTACCGCCTATGTTTATTTCTTTTTTATTCTTTTGTGGCGGGTTTACGGCGAGCTGAAGCTTTTTGTTAAGCTCAATTGTGCCAAGATCGCCCTTTTTTCCCGGTGACAGTATTTGTATATCGTCAAATGAAGAATACCCGTAGCTTTTCGGCAATCTGTTTTTGAATAAATCTACTATGGTGCTTGATATAACATCTGTAGAGGCGCTTTCCAAAAAGAAAAAATCGCTGTTTCTTATATCAAGCCGCGGCATTTCTCCGTTTACTATTTTATGAGCGTTTGTTACAATAAGGCTGCTCATAGATTGCCTGAAAATCTCTTTAAGCGCGACAACGGGTACTTCTCCCGATGCTGTAAGGTCTCCCAAAACATTTCCGGGACCTACAGAGGGAAGCTGGTCGCTGTCGCCCACCATAATAAGCCTGCACCCCATAGGCAATGCGCGCACTACAGATTCAAAAAGTTGAGAATCCACCATAGAAAGCTCATCGAGCACAAGCGCGTCGCAGGAAAGCTGGTTTCGCTCGTTTCTCTTAAATTTCGGTGTGTTTTCATCCGCCCAATATACCTCTAAAAGCCTGTGTATTGTTTTTGCTTCACAGCCGGTAAGCTCGCTCATTCTGTGAGCGGCTCTTCCTGTGGGCGCAGCCAAAAGCACCTTTTCTCCGTTCTTTTTAAGAATTTTTATAATTGCGTTTAATGTAGTTGTTTTTCCCGTTCCCGGTCCGCCCGTAAGTATAAGCAAGCCTTTTGATAGCGCCTGCTCAATTGCCTCTCTTTGAAGATCGGCGTATTTTATGTCGCAGGTATCTTCTATATCCGCTATCTCTTCATCTATATTTGTTATTCTTGCGGCAGGGTAACGGAGCATCATTTGTATTCTCGCTGCGGCATACGTTTCCGCGTCAAAAAGCTCGGGCAAAAACATAAATTCCCTGCCGTCTAATTCATCTGTTTTAAGGCTGTTGTCTTCAGCCATTATCGCCAAAACATCAAGCACGGTTTGCAAATCAAGCTCTATGTACTGCGCGGTTATCTGCGCAAGCTTGTCCTTTGGCAGGCAGGTGTGACCGTTATTTTTATTTGCTGTTAACACATATGTCAGCGCCGCCCTAATCCTGTATTCACTCATTCTGAAATCTTCGTTTTCGGATGCTATTCTGTCGGCTATCTCAAAGCTTATGCCTATTTCCGGAATACATAATACATAAGGGTTGCTTTGTATTGATGCTATCGCCTTTGTACCCAAGCTTCGCCATATTTTTATACAATCCGATGATGATAGCTTGTATTTTACAAGATAATCGTTAAGTTCATCCAATCCCTGAATGTCTTCAAGCTGTTTAGCGAAGCTTTTGGCTTTATCTTTTGATATTCCTTTTAATTTTGATACCCTTTCGGGACTGTTTCTCATTATGTCAAGTGTTTCTGCGCCGAATTCTTTAACAAGCGCGGCGGCTGTTACGGCTCCTATACCCTTTATAACTCCGCTTGAAAGATATTTAAGTATAGATGCTGCCTCCGTCGGTGTTTTTCTTTCAACGCCCGATACAACAAACTGCTCGCCGTAATTAGGATGATTTTTATAAACGCCCGTAAGCACAAGCTGTTCGCCCGCAAAAACATTAGGCATAACACCTGCCGCGGTAACAAGTCCATCGGCAACGTTTATATCTATGACCGTGTATCCGTTTTCGCTGTTCTTGTATATTATATTTTCCACTTCACCGGATATCTTTATACTCTCAAGCATCTTTGTTTCTCTCACCCATACACATAGTAACACAGTTGCAATTATATCACACGCACATCTTCATTACAAGAATTTTCTGCCAAAAACGCAAAAGACCGCACTTATATAACGTGCAGTCTTTTGTGTAAGGGGTTTAGATAAGGAAATGGGTATGAGTATATATAGAAGAAAGCTAATTTTATTCGGCATACATTATGCCGGTTTGCAGCTTTTGGTGCTGCTTTTGGGGATTCTCACGGAATATTCGATATAATCTTCCGTTTCAAGCTTTTGAGCGTTTGCGTGGATTCCCGAACGTTTCATTGTGTCAAGCGCTTTGTTTATGGTATTCATAAATATTCTTACATCTTTGACAACGGCTGTTCGCTCTGCGTGACGCTTTTGCTCTGCTTTTCCGTATAAATTATCCGAAAGGGTTTCTTTTACAAGTTCTTCGGTCTGAATAACGTTCAGCTTGTTTACGATAACTCTGCTCAGTACGTTTTTTCTAAGCGCGGGATCGTTGATGGCAAGCAATGCGCGCGCATGGCGTTCCGATAATCCTTCCTTCGTTATCCACAGGCGTTCATCTTCAGTAAGGCGTAAAAGCCTTAATTTGTTCGCGACAGTAGACTGTTTTTTGCCGAGCTTTACGGCTATTTGCTCCTGTGTCAGACACAGCTCGGTCATAAGCTTTTTTATGCCCTCTGCCTCTTCAAAAGGATTAAGGTCAGCGCGCTGTATGTTCTCCATAAGTGAAAGTATGGCGGCTTTCTTGTCTCCGCAGTTTACAATAACGCACGGCACGGTATTAAGTCCTGCCCACATAGCCGCACGCAATCGGCGTTCGCCTGCGATAAGCTCATATTCACCCCTGTTTAGTTGTCTTACTGTAAGGGGCTGTAAAATACCGTTTTGTATGATGCTTTCTTTAAGAGATGTAAGCTCTGTTTCGTTAAAGCTTTTTCTCGGCTGATATTTGGCAGGTTTTATCTTGATTATGGGTATTTGGATTATTTTGTCCTCGTTTGCTTTTCTGAGCACTTTTATTCACCCCCGCGCTTGTTGCTTGTCCTTTCGACACACATATATTAGCATTAAAAAATGGTAAAATTTGTCAATTTTTGAAGCCTTGCAAAAATTATTTGATTTTTTTATTATTGTAAAACCGTTTTTGTTGTGATATCATTAGCAACGGACCAAAATATAAAGGAAATTGGGTTATGAACAGTATCAATTACAGCAAAGAAACCGAAAAAACCGCGCTTTTTTCAAAATCTTTAAATGAGCCTTTAAAACTTATGCTTCACTGTTGCTGCGCGCCGTGCAGCAGCAGCGTGCTTGAATATTTGTCAAATTATTTTTTGATAACGTGTTATTTTTACAACCCAAACATTGAAAGCGACAAAGAATATGAGTACAGAAGATCGGAACTTGAAAGGTTTATCTCGGAATTTGATTCCCCCCTGCCGATAAACATTATAAACGGCGATTATGAGCCCGATGTGTATTACAAAACGGTAAAAGGGCTTGAAAACGAACCCGAAAGAGGCAAACGCTGTTTAAAGTGTTTTGAGCTACGGCTTTTAAAAACGGCGCTGACAGCCAAAGAAAACGGCTTTGACTGTTTCGCGACCACACTCACTTTAAGTCCGTTAAAGAGCGCGCGTGACATAAACAACATCGGAATCAATATTCAAGACAAAGTGGGCGTAAAATATATGTGCTCTGATTTCAAAAAAAATGACGGCTACAAGCGTTCAATAGAATTGTCCAAAGAACACGGTCTTTACAGGCAGAATTATTGCGGCTGTGTTTTTTCCAAAAAAAATTAAAATAATTTCATTTTTTAAAGATTTTTTAAGTTTGGGCAATTATAATAACGCCATCAACCAAAGAAAGCGAGGTCAAATATTATGACAGACAATAATTATGAAAGAAAGAATAACTACGAAAATTCTTTAAACGGCACTTATGATACAAATACGGAAAATCAAGTTAATAACCGTCCCGAAAACAACAGGCAATCAGATGATTATGCATTTGCAAATGAGCAAAGCACTTACTCAAATATAAGGCAAAATGGTTCTTTTGATAATGATGCACATGACGGCGCGGATGTAAACGAGCCCGTAAAAGCAGATGAAACCGATTACCGGAAATATGACGAGGATTATTATTCATCTGCCGAAAACGACAGCTATTACGGAGACGGCTACAACGACCTGCCCGGTCAAAGCGCGCCCTTACCGAAAAACGAAGAAAATTCATTCAATAATTACAACGCGCCTTACGGATATGATAATTTCAGACCTTATCAAAGCGCAAACGGCTACACTCCCCCCGTAAACCCCACTTCAACCCAGAGTGCCGCCCCAAAAAAACAATCTAAGCCGAAGAAAGAGCGTAAAAGCTTAACTGTTCGCTCGGCAGCCGTGTTTATGGTGATATGCATACTGTTATCCGGCTTTGCGGGTATTGGAGGAGCTTATCTTGCAAACAAGGCGTCTAAGAGCAATTCATCGGGCTTAACGATAAATCAGGTGGAACGTCAGAGCGCTTCCGCAACTCCGGCGTCCTCAACACCCGACCTTTCCGTGGCAGAAATAACGGAAAAAGCAGCCGACAGCGTTGTTGAAATAACGACCGAATCCGTTGCCACAGGCTCGTTTATGCAACAATATATTACAAGCGGAGCGGGCAGTGGCGTTATAATAAGCAAAGACGGCTACATTATCACAAATAATCACGTTATCGAAAACGCGCGCAGTATCTCCGTTACTCTAAGAAACGGCGAAAGCTACGACGCCGAGCTTATCGGCTCAGACTCTACACTTGACGTTGCGATAATCAAAATTGACGCCGAAGACCTCACCCCCGCTGTATTCGGTGACAGTGAAGCGCTAAAAGTCGGCGATACCGCAATAGCCATCGGCAACCCCTTGGGCCAGCTCGGCGGCACCGTTACAACAGGCATAATAAGCGCGCTTGACAGAGATATAGACATAGACGGCAACACAATGAGCCTAATGCAAACAAATGCTGCAATAAACCCCGGCAACAGCGGCGGCGGATTATTTAACGGTCAGGGAGAGCTTATTGGCTTGGTAGTTGCCAAATCATCAGGCAGCGATGTTGAGGGCTTGGGCTTTGCGATACCGATAAACGACGTATCGTCAGTATTAAAAGACCTTATGGAATACGGCTACGTTAAAGGCAGAATCTATCTCGGACTTTCACTTATTGACATAAACACCGAGCAAATGGCGAGAATGTACGGATTAGACTCCACAGGCGTTTATGTTAATACAGTCGATTCTTCATCCGCGGCTTACAAGGCAGGCATACAGTCAGCAGATAAGATAACCTCTGTAGACGGCAAAAAAGTTTCCACCGCAGACGAGATAGAAGATATCCTCGACAACCACAGTGTGGGCGATGTTGTAGAGTTCGGCTTGGAAAGAACATCAAGAATAGGCAAAAAGACAACAGGCACCGTTAAAATAACACTTGAAGAATATGTTCCCTCTTTGTCCGAAAGAATAGGAAACAATGACATTCCGCAAAACGGCGGCTCGGATAATTACGGCAACTGGGATGATATTTTCGGAGATATATTCGGTGATATTTTCGATTAAGAATTGAAAAACAGAATTAAAACTTTTATCCTGCGGATTGCATTTTAAATCCGCGGGATTTTTTTGTAAATATTAATTATTTACCGTATTAATTTGGGACATTTACAGGTATTGCAATAATGGTTTGAGTGTGCTATCATATATATTGTGATATTTTGATTATGAAAGCAGGATAGTATTGATAAGAAAGATCGTTAACGACTACAATGAGCAAGCAAAGTACATCGCAATGGCTAAAGAAATAATGCAGATCCGCAAGCGCGGAGATGTACCGCTTGCCTGCATAAGAACATACGGCTGTCAGCAAAATGTTGCCGACGGTGAAAAGATAAAAGGTATGCTTTCCGAAATGGGGTTTGAATTTACAGATAAAACAGAAGAAGCGGATTTTATTCTGTTTAACACCTGTGCCGTGCGTGAACACGCAGAGGACAGAATCTTCGGAAACGTGGGCGCGCTTAAAGCCCTTAAAAAAAGACACCCGACAGTGCTTATAGCGCTGTGCGGATGTATGATGGAGCAGGAGCATATAGCAAACAGGATATACAAAAGCTTTCCCTTTGTGGGGCTTGTTTTCGGCACGCACGCAATACATAAATTCCCCGATATGTTTTACAAAAGCATTACGGGCGGCAGGCGTGTTTTTGAGCGCGGAAACGACGATCTCTGCGTTCATGAGGGAATACCCGTAAAGCGTGACGGAAGCTTTAAGGCATGGCTTTCAATTATGTACGGCTGTGATAATTTCTGTTCATACTGCATAGTGCCTTACACGAGAGGCAGAGAAAGAAGCCGAAAATTTGAAGATATTTTAAACGAAGCACGTTCGCTTGTGGAAAGCGGCTATAAAGAAATAACTTTGTTGGGGCAGAATGTAAATTCTTACGGCAAAGGGCTTGAAGAAAAGCACACCTTCGCGGAGCTTATAAAAGCGATAGACGACATTGAAGGCGATTTTCTTATAAGGTTTATGACATCCCACCCAAAAGACTGTTCTAAGGAGCTCATAGACGTAATTGCCGACAGCAAGCACATAAGCAAACATCTTCATTTGCCTTTTCAAAGCGGCAGCGACCGTATATTAAAGCAGATGAACAGGCACTACGACCGCGCCAAATATCTGGACATAGTAAACTACGCGAAAGAAAGAATAAAAGATGTTTCTTTGACATCCGATATCATTGTGGGCTTCCCCGGTGAAACGGAGGAAGATTTTGAGCAAACGCTTTCACTTGTTGAGGAAGTCGGCTTTACGTCTTTGTTTACTTTCATTTATTCAAGGCGTAAGGGCACGCCCGCGGCAGAAATGCCCGACCCCACGACAGACGAGCAAAAGAGCGAGCGTTTTTCACGGCTTTTAAAGCTTCAGGAACGCATTGCGGCAGAGAGGTGCGCGTCTATGGTAAACAACACGGAGCGTGTTCTTGTGGAAAGTTTAAACGAGAAAAACGGTATGCTTTCCGCGCGTACAAGCGGGAATATTATCGTGGAAGCGCCCGGTGGCGAATCGCTTATAGGCACTTTCGCCGATGTAAAAATTACCAAAGCCCGAAACTGGATATTACAGGGTGAATTTGTAAATAAATAATACTGATTGTTTTTAAGAAAAGAGGATTATAACAATATGGATATGATAGAACTTGCACGTGAGATAGGCAGACAAATACAAAAAGATGAAGCTTATATAAACCTTCATGACATACAAAAACAATGCGACGACGATAAAGACCTTCAGGAGCTTATCGGCAACTTTAACTTAAAGCGGCTTGCAATAAATAACGAGACATCAAAAGAAGATAAAGACCCCGAAAAGCTTACTCAGTTAAACAAAGAGCTCCGAGAGGTCTACTCTGATATTATGCGAAATGAAAATATGACAGCATATAACGAGGCTAAGCAAGCATTTGACAAAAAGCTTGCGAGAGTAATGGCGATAATCAACCAATCCGCCCAGGGCGAAGACCCCAACACAACAGATTATACGCAGTCCTGCGCGGGAGATTGCGCATCCTGCGGCGGTTGCCACTGATAATTTGAAATTTAGACTATTATAAGAAGGTGCATCAATGGCTGAATTATCACCAATGATGAAACAATATTTTGAAATAAAGAACAAAAATCCCGATGTTATTCTATTTTACAGGCTCGGTGACTTTTACGAAATGTTTTTTGACGACGCAAAGCTTGCGTCAAAAGAGCTTGATTTGATTTTGACAGGCAGAGATTGCGGCTTAGAGGAGCGCGCGCCTATGTGCGGCGTGCCTTATCACAGCTGTGAGGAATATATCGCGAAGCTTATCTCAAAGGGATACAAAGTTGCGATTTGCGAACAGCTTGAAGACCCTGCTTTAACGAAAGGCATAGTAAAAAGAGGAATAACAAGGGTAATAACCCCGGGCACCGTTATGGAAAGCTCTTTACTTGACGCGGGGCAAAACAACTACATATGCAGTTTGTATACTTTGGAGAAAAAATGCGGAGCGGCGTTCTGCGACGTATCTACGGGAAAACTTCTGACTACCGAAGTTTCGGGCAACAACTATACAAAAAGCCTTTTGAGAGAGATATTTACATATTCCCCCACAGAAATAATATGCAATACCTTGACAACCGAAAACAAAGAGCTATGCAAAGAACTGCTTGATAAGCTCAATATTCGCCCGCACACGCTCAGCGAGGACAGATTTGAAAGCGTAAATGATAATTTCGGTCGTTTTTTTAAAGATATTGATTTTGAAAACTCCGAGTTCGCAAATTGCGTTTGCGCCGCTGCCGCCGTGTCCGGCTTGATGGAATATCTCAAAATTACGCAAATGAACGGACTTGAGAGAATTGCCGCACCAAAATTTTATCACGGCGAGCAGTTTATGCAGATAGATTACAGCACAAGGAAAAATTTAGAGCTGTTTTCCGTTGTGCAAACGGGAAAAACCGAAGGCAGCCTTTTATGGGTTATAGACAAAACGAACACCGCAATGGGCAAGCGTTTGTTGCGCTCGTGGCTTGAGCGTCCGCTGCTTGCGTGCAATACAATAATCAACAGACAATCATCCATTTCGGAACTGATAGATAATCTGCCGCTGAGAATGGATCTGGGGGACGCTTTGTCTCCTATTTGCGATATTCAGCGAATAATGACCAAAGTCTCTTACGGCTCTGTAAAGCCTAAAGAATTATACGCTTTGGGCGAATCGTTTGAAAAGATACCCGCGCTTAAAGAATTACTTAAAGATTGCAGGTCCGTACTTTTACGGGATTGCTATAAAAACACGGACGATCTTGCGGACCTGAAAGATATGATACTTACCGCCATAAGCAAAGACGCTGGTCTTCTTGTAAAAGAAGGCGGTATATTCGCGGACGGTTATAATAAAGAGATAGACGATTTGCGCCTTATAATAAACGACAGCGCGACCGTACTCGCAAAAATAGAAGCAAGAGAAAAAGAACGCACGGGCATACCTAAGCTGAAGATAGGTTACAACAAGGTTTTCGGATACTATATAGAGATCTCAAATATGTACAAAGAGCTTGCCCCCGAAACTTACATTCGTAAACAAACTCTTACAGGCTGTGAAAGATATATCACAGAAGAGCTAAAGAGCTTGGAGGGAACTATTTTAGGAGCGAAAGAACGCTGCTGTAAGTTGGAATACGATTTGTACATTCAATTTGTTGAACAAATCGCGTCTCATCTTGCGCGTATTGAACAAACTGCACGTCAGATCTCCGTAACAGACGCGTTGCTCTCACTTGCAAATGTCGCGGCAGAAAACAATTACTGCCGTCCCGAAATCAACAACAGTGGAAGAATAATACTCAAAGAAAGCCGTCACCCCGTTGCGGAACAAATTTTAAAAACCACCCCGTTTGTTCCAAACGATGTTTATCTCGACACAAACGATAACAGAACAAATATAATAACAGGACCCAATATGGCGGGAAAATCAACTTATATGCGCCAAGCGGCTCTTATTACGATAATGGCGCAGGCAGGCAGCTATGTTCCGTGCGAAAGCGCGGAGATAGGAATAGTTGACGCCGTGTTTACGCGCATAGGTGCGTATGACGACCTGACAACGGGACAGTCTACTTTTATGGTAGAGATGAATGAGGTAGCGAATATAGTTAAATCCGCAACAAAAAACAGCTTGCTTATTTTTGACGAGATCGGACGGGGAACCTCCACTTACGACGGAATGAGCATTGCTCGCGCCGTTATTGAATACGTTACAAACAAAAAGGTATTAGGCGCGAAAACCTTGTTTGCTACCCACTATCATGAGCTTACAGAGATGGAAAATACCCTTGACGGCGTAAAGAATTATAATATAGCTGTAAAAAAGCGCGGCTTTGATATTACATTTTTGAGAAGGATAGTTCCCGGCGGAGCCGACGAAAGCTACGGAATTGAAGTAGCAAAGCTCGCGGGTGTTCCGCAACCGATAATACTCAGAGCAAAAGAGATTTTATCGGAGCTTGAAAAAGGTGAAAAAATTTCTTTTTCCCAGTCATCCGCGCAAAACAAATCAAATAAACAAGCCGAGAATATTCAATTTGAATTTGAGAGCGGTATAGGCTCGGAAATAATAGACAGGCTTAAAACTATCGACGCCAACACCCTTACCCCCATAGAAGCCCTTAGGGTGCTTTATGAGCTTTGTCAGCAGGCAAAGGACACAGTTTGATAATGAGGTTTTTATGATTAATGATTATTTGCCCAACCAAAGAGGCTTTTATATGCCTGCCGAATTTGAGCCGCATTTTGCAACAGTGCTTATTTGGCCCGTAAGGCCCGGCAGCTGGCCCCATAACGCATTAGAGGCACAAAAAACATTTACGCTTATGGCAAAAGAGCTTTCAAAACACGAAAAGGTGTTTATGCTCGCAAACAAAAAAGATTTTGATTTTGTTCGCGGCATTTTTAAGGGCTGTGACAACATTGATGTATTAAATATCGAAAGTGACGATTCTTGGGCAAGAGATACCGCCCCTACGTTTGTAAAAAACAGCATCGGCGAAGTTTGCGGCATAAACTGGAGCTTTAACGCCTGGGGCGGAGATTACGACGGTCTGTACCGTGATTATGAGAATGATAACTTCCTTGCCAAAGCACTATGCGATCATCTCGGGTACGACTGTTTTGACGCGGAACCGTTTGTGCTTGAGGGCGGATCCATACACAGTGACGGTCAGGGTACGGTAATAACCACGGAAGCGTGCCTTATGAGCAAAGGCAGAAACCCCTCAATGACAAAGGAACAAATAGAGAATAAGCTTAAAAGCTATCTGGGTGCCGAAAAGGTAATTTGGCTGCCCCGCGGAATATATAATGACGAAACAAATGAACACGTAGACAATGTTTGTGCTTTTACAGCCCCCGGCGAAGTTGTATTGGCATGGACAGACAATATTGATGACCCACAGTATGAACTTTCTCAAATGTGTCTGCAAGCGCTTAAAAGCGCAACCGACGCTATGGGCAGAAAAATAATTATCCACAAACTGCCTATCCCCGAAAACCCCGTTTGCATAAACGAATATGAACTAAGCGGATTATCTTTTGAAGAAGGAGAAGACACAAGAGAAGCAGGAGAACGCCTTGCGGCTTCTTATGTGAACTTTTATTTCGCGAACGATATAATACTTTTTCCGCAATTCGGCGGAAATAATGAAAGCAGTGACAAACGCGCGCTTGATATAATCTCGAATCTTTGCAAGAACAGAAAAGTTGTTCCCGTTCCTGCCCGGAGTCTAATTGTGGGCGGCGGAAACATACACTGCGTTACACAACAAATCATTTGTTAAAGGAGCGCCTGATATAAAATGGACGGCAAAACAGTGAAAGCAGCTGCAATACAAATGCACTGCACAAATAATATAAACGAAAACATATCGCTTGCGGAAAAGCTTGTCAGAAAAGCCGCCAAAGACGGCGCACAAATTATTTTATTGCCTGAGCTTTTTGAAAGACAGTATTTTTGTCAGGAGAGACAATATGAATACTACTTGTTCGCAAAGCCCACAGAGGAAAACGACGCCGTAAGGCATTTTATAAATATAGCCAAAGAGCTTGGCGCGGTTTTGCCGATAAGCTTTTATGAGCGTGACGGAAACAGACTTTTTAATTCTGTGTGCGTAATAGACGCAGACGGTTCAAATTTAGGTGTGTACCGAAAAACACATATCCCCGACGATCACTATTATCAGGAAAAGTTTTATTTTACACCGGGAGATACGGGATTTAAGGTGTTTGACACTAAATTTGCCAAAATAGGCGTGGGTATCTGCTGGGACCAATGGTTTCCCGAGACGGCAAGGGCGCTTACATTAAACGGCGCGCAGCTTTTGCTCTACCCCACCGCTATCGGCAGCGAGCCTATCCTCGAATGTGACAGCATGGGGCATTGGAGAAGATGTATGCAGGGTCACAGCGCAGCAAATATAATCCCTGTTATTGCCGCCAACCGTGTTGGCAAAGAAGATGTCGCCCCCTGCGGTGAGAACGGAGGACAAAAATCTTCTCTTGTATTTTACGGCTCATCATTTATCACAGACGAAACAGGCGATATCTCGGCCTGCGCCGGCAGAGAAAACGACGAAATAATAACCGCTGAATTTGACTTGAGTAAAATAGACGAAAAAAGGCTGTCCTGGGGAATCTTCAGAGACAGAAGACCCGATCGTTACACGACGATCTGCAAAAAATAAGAAATTTGAGGGGAGTATGGTTATGAAAAACAAGATCATTTCATTAATAGTTTCCGCTGTTATATTGATATCCTCCGTACCGTGTATTTCCTTATCGGCGGCGGCAGACGGTACCTGCACGATAAATGTATCCACGTCTGCTCACGGTACCGCTAACCCTATCGGAATAAGCAGTGTAAACGCGGGAGAAAAATTTCTGCTTTCTCTTATCCCCGACGAGGGCTATATGACAGAAAGCTTTTCTCTTAAGAAGCATATACCCTCCTCAAACGGCGGCTACACTTACGAAACCACCGTATATGACGAGCAGCGTCTCGGCTCTGCTCTTGCAGCGGTATATTCGCTTACTTTATACGCAGATTACGATATTTTTGTAAACTTTGTTCCGATAACATCCGAAATGAAAACCGTTGCCGTATCTAACGAAGGCGAAGGATACCTCGAAGAGGATGAAATAACATACAAAATACGCGAGGGCGGATATATTCGTGATATTGACTGCGAATGTGCAGTAGGGTTTAACGTTTCTGCCATATATATAAACGAACGTGTTGTTTACAGCATTAATTCTCCCAATTTATTTAACAGCGTAAAATGGTCGGATGATGAAAGCAGCTTCAGCTTTACAGAGGAATACGGCAAGGTTTCCGACGACATGGAGATAGTTGTCACATACACAAAAAGCACAGATATGAATTTCATAGTATCTTATGAGACATCCGCGGGTGGAGTATGCGGTTTTGAAACGCCTACCGTTGTTTCATACAGCACAAGTACAGGCGACTATGACAGCTCTGTTATTACGGCAGGAAGCCCTGTTAAAATAAACGTGACCGCGGAATCTGAATATGAAATAAGCAGTCTTAAAATAAACGGTTCCGACATTGACTCGGTAGCCGGAAAAACAGAGTTTAATTATGATATAGATACTCTTACAAAAGATGTATTCGTTGTTGCGTCTTTTAAAAAGAAAAATATAAAGATTAATGTAACCGCTTCGGGTTACGGAAGATTGAATGTAGAAACGGGTGTTCACGAAGCGCAAAGCGGAGATGATTTTGAAGTCATTTTTATTCCCGATGAGGGCTACGCGATAGAGCGCGTATTGATAGACGGCAAATCGGACGACGCCGCAAGAGCGTTCGGCAGCTACAAGTTTGAAGATATAACCGAAAGTCACACCATCGCGGTTTATTTTTCAAGCGTAAAGGTAACGCAGTATACCGTTGCTGTTTCCAGCGGCGGTAACGGCACTGTTTTGCCATACGGAAAACTCACTTTAACAAGCGGCGGCTATGTTACATTTTCTGTTATTCCCGACGACGGCTATATTCTGAGCGCTGTAAGCGTAAACGATACAAACATTGAAAATCCCTACGGAAACACTTATTTTCTGAAAAACGTTTCACGCAACACAAGAATTTATTTTGAGTTTGAGCCTGTGCCGACGCACGGTACGGTAAACAGCGACAGCGACTCAAATCCCAAATCTCACAAATACGGCGACCCGGATCTAAACGGCTCTGTTGATATGAACGATGTTGTTCTTCTGCAAAAATACATCGCAAAGCTTGTTTCACTTGAAGGCGAAGGTTTGATATGCGGTGATGTGGATACAAGCGGAAATATTGAAATGACAGACGTTGTATACATTCAAAAATATGTCGCAAAGCTTATAAATGAATTTCCCGCGGACGGCGGTACCGTTGTTTTAAGCGACGACGATGTTGTTATCGCCGCGGACGAAACCACAGATGACGAGAATACACTTAACTCAAACGATATGCGTGACCTTATAAAGCACAGGGTAGCTTTAATACAAAGGGATTGGCTCGAGCTTTACAGCGATGAATCGGAGTACAGCGAGTATAGTTATGCGTCCTTTATGGCAGCCTATAAAAACGCCGTTTTCGCAATTACCGATATTTACGCAACCTTTGAAAATTTGAGAAAAACATATGAGAATTTGGGTAACGCCGTGTTTAATCTTGAATATGACGCAGAAAACGAGTGGGATCTGGACACAGTTATAGATATGCTTAATGTAGTAGTAGGTTCTTTCGGAAATGAAACAAACAGCGACGGAAGATACACCACCGAATCATGGAATCTGTATATATCAGAGCTTGATAACGCAAAGACAATTCTTGAAAATCCCTACACTTACAGCTGCCAGGCAATAAACGACGCAAACTCACACTTTATGTACGCTTATACAACGCTTAGATATGAGATTCTTAACGTAGGAAAAGAAAACGCTTATGATTTGCTTAAAAAAGCAATTGACAAATATGAATATTTAACAAAAATCACCTCTGACATACCTCAAAAATTCTTTAATATTTTTGTCAACAGCTATAACGCGTGCAAAGAAGCTTACAACAACTATTCCGATTACACCTTGGAACAAATAGACGTTATATACGATAATCTTATTGAAAATGCAGTTAATATGATGGCTATTTCCAATTGATACTGTAATCGGTAATCAAATAAACTAAAAAGGATCTAATCTAATGACGCAGTTTTTCACAAGCTCGCCCGAAGAAACAGAGCAGCTCGGATATAAAATAGGCAAATCTCTTAACAAAAACAAGATTATCGCCCTATACGGAGGATTGGGTATGGGCAAAACCGCCCTTACGAGAGGAATTGTAAAAGGGCTTGATTCTCAGGACGACGTTTCAAGCCCCACTTTCGCGCTTGTTAACGAATACAAGGGCAGGTTTAATATATATCACTTTGATATGTACAGGGTAAACACCTGGGATGACCTTTATTCTACCGGATTTTTTGATTATATCGGCAACGGTGTTCTTATAATAGAGTGGAGCGAAAATATTGAAAACGCGTTGCCCCCCGATGCGATAAAGATCTACATAACACGCGTAAGCGATAACGAAAGAGCATTTGAATCAGAAGGAGATTTACAGCTTTGAAAATATTAGCGCTTGACTCGTCGGCTGTTTCGGCGAGCGCGGCAATTTGTGATGACAACAAAATTTTAGGCGAATTTTATACAAACACAGGCTTCACACACAGTCAAACTCTTATGCCCATGGTAGAAAGTCTGTTAAACACAACTCAAACAAAGCTTACAGACATAGACTTGTTTGCCGTGTGTAAGGGGCCCGGTTCATTTACGGGACTCAGAATAGGCATTTCGTGCATTAAAGGTATGTCTATGGCGCTTGATAAGCCCTGTGTGGGTATATCAACGCTTGAGTGCATTGCGCAAGGCGGAATAAACTGCAAAGGTATTATTTGCTGTGTTATGGACGCAAGATGCAACCAGGTTTACAATGCGTTGTTTAAATCAGACGGAAAAACACTTACGCGTCTGTGCGATGACAGAGCAATAGCCCTGAGTGATCTGCGAAAAGAGCTTGAAAGCTTTTGCGACACTGTTTATCTGTTTGGAGACGGTGCTTATGTTGCCCATAGTTTCTTTTGCAATGATAAATATGTTATTCCGTCAGCCGTCAACATGTATCAAAAAGCGTCTTCTCTTGCGTTGTGCGCGCAAATTGCGTATAACAACGGAGTATACACAAGCGCGTCGCAACTTATTCCGAACTATTTAAGACTGCCGCAGGCGGAAAGAGAATTAAACAATAAAAAACAATTGAACAAATAAAGGGAGGTCTTTATTATGATAGCAATAGCAAGCGACCACGCAGGTTATGAGCTTAAAGAAGCAATCAAAAAGCACTTGGACGAGAGAAACACCGAATATAAAGATTTCGGCACTTACAGTGAAGAATCGGTAGATTATCCCATATTTGCCTATAAAGCCGCAACCGCCGTAACAAAAGGCGAATGTGAAAAGGCAATTTTGTGCTGCGGCACGGGCATAGGCATAGGCATGGCTGCAAATAAAATAAAAGGTATACGCGCCGCAATGTGCAGTGACGAATTTTCAGCGGAAATGACAAGACGCCACAACGACGCCAACGTAATATGCTTCGGCGGCAGAGTTATAACAGCGGAAAAAGCTGTAAAGCTTACCGATATTTTCCTCGACACCGAATTTGAAGCCGGAAAGCATTTAAGACGTGTTAATATGATAACAGACATAGAAAACGGAAAGAACATAACCGAATAATTTGGGAAAGGATGATAAAAATGTCAGGTAGAGTTGTAGTGTTTGACCATCCGCTTATTCAGCACAAATTGAGCCTTATGCGCGATAAAAACACCGGCAGCAAGGTTTTCAGAGAGCTTGTAAGCGAGGTTGCGATGCTTATGTGCTATGAGGCGACCAGAGATCTGCCCACCGAGGAAATAGAGATAGAAACACCGATGGGTCTCGCAAAAGCAAAAACAATCGCAGGCAGAAAGCTCGCGTTTGTGCCGATATTAAGAGCAGGTATGGGTATGCTTGACGGTATGCTGAGTTTGGTTCCTGCCGCAAAGGTAGGTCATATCGGTTTATACAGAGACGAAAAGACCTTACAGCCCGTTGAGTATTACAATAAGCTGCCTTCCGATATAAATGAGCGTGATGTAATAGTTCTTGACCCTATGCTCGCAACGGGTGGCTCCGCGGTAGACGCAATTACAATAATCAAAAGAAGTCATCCTCGCAGTATCAAATTCCTGTGCATTATCGCCGCGCCTGAAGGAATAGGGGCTCTCACGAAGGCCCATCCCGATGTGGATCTGTTCTGTGCGGCAAAAGATGAAAGGCTCAACGAAAACGGATATATCGTACCGGGACTCGGCGACTGCGGAGACCGTATTTTCGGAACAAAATAATACTTATTTGCATACAAAAAGCCCGAACCTAATGCTTTAAAGCCAAAGGTTCGGGCTGATTTTTATTTTTATGAATCACGGAGACTGCGTGCTTGTATAGTCTGAGGCGGCAGTGTCGGTATAAGGATAATCGGTAGATGATTCGGTCGTGCTTTCGTAGTCTGAGGAGTATACATAAGAATAATCCGATGAATATACAGAGGACTCACCAAAGCTTATTATGCTTGAATTGCTTTCAAGATTTTGTATAGGATTTGAAGATACCTGCGATGAAATATATGATATTACTTCGCTTGCAATCATCGAAGACGAAGATTCTCCGGAAGAAGCCTTACTTGAAGATTTGCTTGAGGATTTTGAGCTTGATTTTTTCGACGAATTATCATCGTCATCGTTTCGTGAAGATTTACCGTAATTATAATTTGAAGATTTAAGAGATTCGGTTCTTACAGCCTTACCGTTGAGCCAAAATGTTCTTGACGCCGAAACAAAGAAGTCTCCGCCCGAGCCGTAGCCCGATATCCAAGAATCACAGGTTATCTCGTCCCACTCGCTTGAAGGCACGCCGTATACGTTGCAGGTAAGTGTTGTGCCACTCATATAGCAGTTAAAATAAACGGGATAACTGTCGCTGTTTTTAAGCTTTAAATCAAGGTTAGGGTAATCTATTGTGGCGTCTAAGCCCTGCTGAACATACGTTGAAGGCCATGCGTGAGGATATCTTTCCACTACCGTAAGACCCGCGCGCAATGCGGCGTTATATATTGTTGTAGACGCTTGGCAAATTCCTCCGCCTACGCCCGTGGCGCTTTTTCCGTTGATAATAACCCCGGCTGTAAGATAACCCATAGAGGTAAGGTTGCTGTCACCCGTGCAGGCATTGAACGAAAACGTTTCACCGGGCATAAGCAGTGTTCCGTCCACCGAAGAGAGCGCCAAAGACATATTGTGGTTTGCGTTTGATGTATTTGTTGAATATGTGCTGTAAGTAGATATAAGGCACATTTTCTTGTTAAGGTCAGCCGCTATAAGCCCGCCCTCCGGTGCTTTTTTTGTGCAGGTTATCGTACCCTCTTTTTTGCCTTCGTCTATAAGCTTTTTGAGCTGATTTGTAACATCTTCACGGTCAAGGGCTTTTCCCGTGCCGCCGTCTTTGAAAACGAACTGATTTCCCGAAGAAGCCGACGGATCAAAAGACACAAGCTGAACGCCTACCGCTTTGTCGTCTACGAGCTCGGCAATTTTTGCGACTGCCATCGATATGGATTCCTCTTCAATTTCGTAATCGAGCTTTACATCGGTGTCTGAAGGAAGCTTTTCCAAATGCTTTGAACGGGCAAAGCTGCTTATTGCATATGCCTCGTTTACCGCCTTTAAAACATCCGCGTTAAAAACAAAATCTTTTTCTGTAAGCGTATTCTTTTTACCGTCGCAGTCTATAACAAACGACATTCTCTCTATCAGGTCGTGATAATTGGTTTCTATATACGTGTAAGCCTCGTTATATGTGCTGCCGGCAAGGTTATGGCCGTTTATTGTTATACCCTTTACAAATTTGTTTGTTTTATTTGTAATGTCAACATCGGACAAATTAATTTTGGAAAGCTCACTGTAAAAGTCTTCACTGCTTTCGGATATCAAAGACGTATCATTCTGTGAACCGTTGTTATCATCGGCACATCCTACTATTATCCCTATTGCAACAATAAGAACTGCAAGCAGTGCCACTGCAACGGAAACAGAAATAATAATCTTCTTTTGAGAGGATTTTTCGGAACCATTCTCTATTTCCTCCGCCTCCGGCTTTTTCATATTTTTATCTTCAAATTTTTTCAATCTGATCGCTCCTAATATACCCGCAAAATAACGAGTATTATAATACACCACCGCAAAGCCCGTGTAAAGCAATTTTTTCCATTTTTATAAAATATGTGATACTAACCAAAAGTCACTTTTTATACCGTGGAAAATTAATAATATTTATGGTTAATCAGGCTTTAATATGCAAAAATACACCCTCGGCAAAATCATTTTTTGTCAACGGTGATTTCGTTTGTGAAAGCTCCGTTTTTATATGACTTTATAAAAATACACTTTTATTCCTGACCGTTGATGGTAAGCCCCAAAATAGCCTCATCCAAATTATTATAGGCATACTCAAGCTCATCTATAAGAGCCTCGGGGTCATTATATACGGAAATTGCCGTAGCGTATGCCTGCGTAAACGCTTCAAACGACTCCTCGGTGTAATAACCGTCGTCGTTATTATAATAACTGTCTTTAAATTTTTCTATTTCGGCTATCAGTATACCAAGCGCGGCTTTAAGCTCTTCTGCGCTTTCGGAGTCTGATTCTATCTCAAAATATTCTCCCGCGGTAAATGAGTCCATAAGCTTTGCGATATACTTTTGCATATCCGTTACATCTACCATATCCACCTCATAGTCAAGATTAACATCGGCGGCGGCAAGGGCTGTTTCGTCCAAATCTTCAAGCAAAGCTATGTATTTTTGAAGATCTGTTACGTCATCCATTTTTACATAACCGTCTAAATTAATATCGCCGTAATAACAAATCTTAACAACGTCGGTGTCGCTGTCTTTAATAAACGCGTCGTCTTTATATTTTACATAGCAGGAAGAGTCCCCTGTTCTTAACTGATATGTGTTGCCGTATATAGAAAATACACAAAACAGGTCTATCTTGTCGCCTTCGCTTATACCGTTGGGGAAAGGCTCCGCGTTATATATGTTGATAGTACCTGTGCTGTCGGTAACAAGCGTATATCCGTCCGCGGCGTAGTCTGTGAGCGTAACATTAGATAAAACCACAAACTCATTCAAAAACTCGTCTGCTTTAGCTCTGAGACGTGATATTGTCACCTCTTGGGCAGGTATAGGCTCCGCGTCGCCAAGCTTTGTAACATTTGTTATTTCGTATATTTCCTTTGAGCCTTTATATGTAGTTATCTTTCCTGTTACCTTTATAATATCCCCGTCTTTATAGTCGTAGCTGAACTGATCGTCATATAAAAGCAATCCGCATATTTTGTTATCAATAATATCTTCTATAATTACATAACATTTTTCTCCGCCGCTTGAAGAAGCGAACGAATGTACCACCTGACCTACAACGGTCACATCTTCGCCGTCCTGCAAGGTCACAGCCTCATCTATGCTCAACACATCTCCGCTTGTCATGCTTGTGGGTATGGGATCGTTATTGTTGTCGTAGGGCTTTACATTTACAGTACAGGTAGAGGTAAAACCGCCGTCCTTCGCAACGGCATATACAGTTGCTATTCCCTCGCTTATCGCGGTCACTCTGCCGCCCGACGAAACAGTTGCGATTTTTTCGTCGGAAGAATACCAATAAGTTTCACGGTTTGTGGCAAATTCGGGAGTATAAACCGCGTGCAAAGCCGTGGTGTTGCCCTCTTTGAGCGTTATAAAGTTTTTGTCAAGCGATATTCCTCTGACTGCTACTTTCACGTCATAGCTTTCGCCTATCATAAAGTGAGATGTAAAGGCTTTGATTCTGAAATTGACTTCATTTTCTTTTGATACATTTAACCATGTGTTACCGTTGGTGCTGAAAAAGCTTTGATTTGATATAGCTTCGTTGGTGTATTTTATCCAATCTTTGCTCTCGGTTTTGTCGCATGGCAAAATAACACGCTCTGTTATTCTGTCCTTATACAATCTTACAATCACCGAGAATCTTTGACCCCTTGTAAGGCTTATGCTTTCTGGCAGCGGAACCGTATAATAGCCCGCGTATTTTTTGGTTCCCGTTACAGGAGACAGTAAAGCTTTTTTGCCCGAACGCGGATCGGATTTATCTCTGATATCAGTATAGATCTCTATCGAGTAATTTACATTGGGGTCGTATGTTACAAAAGATACGGCATTCAGATAATCGCTGTGCTGAGCGGTGAAAATATTGCTCATATACCCTCCGCCCATAAATCCGCCGTTCACAGGGTCTGTCCCATCTGAATAATTTGAAGTCGGGTTGCCTGAGCCGTCGTATTGATAGTTATAATCATACTGCTTTGAGGAAGTAAAAGTCATAAAGCAGGCGTCATCATTTAAAAGAGCAGTATCTTCATAAGACACCCAAATATATCCCGCGTCGCCGAAGCTCTCTCCCCAACTGTTCTTCAAAAGCCATGCTCCGTTGTTTTGCGGTTTTGTTCCCAAAAACGCGGTTTTAGGGAAATTGTCGTTCCAGCCCACTATACACGCCTCGTGATTAGCCGATTTTATTCCTCCCGAGCCTGTTGCGATATAACAATAACCCGCTGTATCTTTGTTAAGATAAGTCTCGTCGTAATAAAAGCCTACCACTGCCGAGCCGTATGTCATTATAAGCTTCTTTATCTCTGCGGCGTCTTTTGTGGAAATGTAGTAAGCGTCTTTCAATATTGCTTCGTTATTGCCGTAGGCATTTCGGTTATCTGTTACCCTAAAGTTAGAATCTGCGTTTGAGAAGGCAAATTTTTCATTTTTGTTCTCGTCAATAAGCCCTGTCCAGCGCGCAAGCGATAAAACAGTTGTGTAATGCATTCCCCCCGATGTAAGATAGCTTGTAAAGGGCATTGTGCTGTCGCCCTTTAAAAGTCCCAATGCATCGTACGCGTCGTTATATGTATAATAAGCCAAGTGAAGTTCCGACAAGTCTACGCTGTTAATGGGATAACCGTTTAACTTGGCAAGACTTGTTTCGGCTGTGCTTGCCGCCGCAAAAGCCCAGCACATACCTGTTTCTTTCTGGTTTTTGACAGTTGAAACAAAATTATATGCTCTGGAGTCGTAATAATTCGGAATTGCCTGATCGTCTTGTCTTGTGCCGACGCTCGGCACGGCAAATTTTACATCGGTATATCCGCTTTCGGACGGAGCTGACTGCGCAAAGCTGTGTATTACTGCTTTAGGTTTCGCCGATACCGCGGGTGCGGTGGCGGTCACCGATAAAGCCATAAAAGCAGACAAAATCAAGCACAATATATTTTTATTGATTCTGTAATTTTTCATAATATCTATCCCCTTTTTGTAAGGCTTACAATTAAACATTATACAAATCTTCTTTTATATAATATCAACTGCGGTACATAAATTCAAGTAATTTCACAATATTTTTAGTTTGATTTTTTTGTAAAAAATTTGAAATTTTGTAATTTTTTTAAAAATTTATGTCTTTACAAAAATTGACGAAAAATTAACAAATTACTATTTACACAACGCCTAAAAAGTGATAGAATTTATTGAGTACGATACTGTTTGTATATGTAATTATAAATCGTGCTGTCGCCGCTTTTTACTTGAGCGACGCATAAATAATAAGGAGGAATACACCATGTCCAGAAAAATGAAAACAATGGACGGTAACAACGCCGCCGCGCACGTTGCGTATGCGTTTACCGAGGTAGCAGGCATCTACCCCATTACACCGTCCAGCCCAATGGCAGACTATGTAGACCAGTGGTCGGCTAAGGGACTTAAAAACATCTTCGGTACAACAGTTGATGTTATCGAGATGGAATCTGAAGCAGGAGCCGCGGGTACGGTTCACGGCTCGCTTGCAGCGGGCGCGTTGACCGCTACTTACACCGCCTCTCAAGGCTTGCTTTTGATGATACCTAATATGTATAAGATCGCCGGCGAATTGTTACCGGCTGTTTTCCATGTATCCGCAAGATGCGTGGCTTCTCACGCACTTAATATTTTCGGTGACCACTCAGACGTTTACGCCTGCCGTCAGACAGGATTCGCGATGCTCGCCGAAACAAATCCGCAAGAGGTTATGGACTTGTCCGCGGTAGCTCATTTGTCGGCTATAAAAGGCAGGGTTCCGTTTATCAACTTCTTTGACGGTTTCCGTACATCACACGAAATTCAAAAGATAGAAGTTTGGGATTATGAAGATCTCAAAGAAATGTGCGATATGGACGCGGTAGACGCTTTCAGAAAGAGAGCTTTAAACCCCGAACGTCCCGTAATGCGCGGTTCACACGAAAACGGCGATATATTCTTCCAGCACAGAGAAGCTTGTAACGAGTATTACGACAAGGTTCCCGAAATAGTTGAAGAATATATGGGTAAGGTTAACGAAAAGCTCGGCACCGATTATAAATTATTCAACTACTACGGCGCGCCGGACGCAGAGAGAGTTATAGTTGCTATGGGCTCTATCTGCGACGTTGCCGAAGAGGTTATAGATTATCTTATGGCTCAGGGAGAAAAGGTTGGTCTTGTTAAGGTAAGACTTTACCGTCCTTTCTCCGCGAAAAGACTTGCGGAAGCTATCCCCGCAACCGCAAAAACCATCGCCGTTCTTGACAGAACAAAAGAGCCCGGCGCATTGGGCGAGCCTTTGTATCTCGATGTTGTTACTGCTCTTAACGAGATGGGCAGAAACGGCATTAAAGTTATCGGCGGCAGATACGGCTTAGGTTCTAAAGACACACCGCCTTCAAGCATATTCGCGGTATATGACGAGCTTAAAAAAGACGACGCGAAGCTTCACTTTACGCTCGGCATCAATGATGACGTTACACATCTTTCACTTGAAGAAAAACCCGCTCCGAACACAGCGGCACAGGGCACTATAGAGTGTAAGTTCTGGGGACTCGGCGGCGACGGTACTGTCGGCGCAAACAAGAACTCCATAAAGATCATCGGTGACCACACAAACAAGTATGTTCAGGCATATTTCCAATATGACTCTAAAAAGACAGGCGGTATAACTATATCTCACCTGCGCTTTGGCGACAAGCAGATAAAGAGCCCCTATTATATCAACAAAGCTGACTTTGTAGCCTGTCATAACCCGTCTTATGTTCTCAAGGGTTACAAGATGGTTAATGACGTTAAGCCCGGCGGCGTATTCCTTATCAACTGCCAGTGGGATAAGGACGAGCTTTCAAAGCATTTGAACGCCGAAACAAAGAGATATATCGCAAAGAACAATATCCAGCTTTACACAGTTAACGCTATCGACCTTGCCGCACAAATAGGTATGGGCAAGCGTACAAATACTATCCTTCAGGCCGCTTTCTTCGCTCTCGCAAAGGTTATGCCTATTGAAGAAGCTGTACAGTATATGAAGGATGCCGCAACAAAATCTTACCTCAAAAAAGGACAAGATGTTGTTGATATGAACCACAAGGCTATAGACGCGGGTGTTTCCGCATTTGTTAAAATAGATGTTCCCGCGGATTGGGCAAACGCTGAGGATGATGTAAAGGCAGTTAAGAACGTAGGTCCCGAAAAGCTTGTTAAGATGGTAGACAACATTCTTACACCCGTTGGCAAGATGGACGGTGACAGCCTCCCTGTATCCGCTTTCATGGATCATGTAGACGGTACATTTGAGCATGGCGCGTCTGCTTATGAGAAGCGCGGCGTTGCCGTTATGGTACCTGAGTGGAATGAAAAGACTTGCGCAAAGTGTAACAAGTGCTCATTCGTATGTCCGCACGCTACGATTCGTCCTTTCGCTCTCAATGAAGAAGAATTAAAGACAGCTCCCGCAAATATGAAGGTTGCGGAGAAGCCTATCGTTAAAACAGATTATAAATACACACTCGCGATATCCCCCATGGATTGTATGGGATGCGGCGTCTGCATAGGCGTTTGTCCCACAGAATCGCTCAAGATGGTACCGCGTGAGACACAAGAGGATCAGCAGGCTGTATTTGATTATTGCGTAGCTAAGGTATCTGAAAAGAAAGAGCTGACAGATAATCCCACAGTTATCAACAGCCAGTTTAAAAAGCCGTTGCTTGAGTTCTCAGGCTCATGCGCAGGCTGTGCCGAAACATCTTACGCAAGGCTTATCACACAGCTCTTCGGTGACAGAATGTATATTTCAAACGCAACAGGTTGTTCATCAATATGGGGCGGTCCCGCCGCTACATCACCGTACACCGTTAACAAGGACGGTCACGGTCCCGCGTGGGCAAACAGCCTGTTTGAAGACAACGCGGAGCACGGTCTCGGCATGTACTTCGGTCAAAAGGCAATAAGAAACCGTCTTATTGAAAAGGTTAAAGAGATAGCTGCTTCCGAAAAGGTTTCCGAGTCTGTCAAGGCTGCCTGCAACGGATATCTCGATACTCTTGAGGACGGCAAGGAAAACGCGGAGGCTACAAAGAAGCTCGTCGCGGAGCTTGAGGCTCTCGATTGCGATTGTGAGCTCCGCAAAGATATCCTCAACAATAAGGAATATCTCTCCAAGAAGTCTGTATGGATATTCGGCGGCGACGGTTGGGCATATGACATCGGCTTCGGCGGACTTGACCATGTATTGGCATCGGGTGAGGATGTAAACGTAATGGTATTTGATACCGAGGTTTACTCCAACACAGGCGGACAAGCTTCCAAGGCTTCTCAGATAGGTCAGGTTGCACAGTTTGCTTCCGCAGGTAAAGCAATAGCCAAAAAGAGCCTCGCGGACATAGCAATGAGCTACGGCTACATCTACGTTGCGCAGATAGCAATGGGCGCAGACCAGAACCAGACCTTAAAGGCTATAAAAGAGGCTGAGGCTTATCACGGTCCGTCACTTATTATCGGCTACGCGCCTTGTGAAATGCACAGCATCAAGGGCGGCATGGCAAATTGCCAAAAGGAAATGAAGAAGGCTGTAGACGCAGGTTACTGGCATTGCTTCAGATACAATCCGGCTCTCAAGGCAGAAGGCAAGAACCCCTTCACACTTGACAGCAAGGCGCCGAGCGCAAGCTACCGTGACTTCATCATGGGTGAAAGCCGTTACAGCTCGCTCACGCGCAGCTTCCCCGAAAAGGTAGAAGAGCTGTTCACAAAGGCGGAAAAGACAGCCGAAAGCAAATACGAGCATTTCGTAAAAATGGCTGACAAATAATTAACGAAAAATTTAATAATATAAAAGCAGAGCCGCTCCGATATGGGGCGGCTTGAGTTTTTTTACATCACGCAACTTAACAAAAGACTTGCTCGTGTGAAGTTATTCAGAGCGGGGTGTGGAGTGTGGAATTGCGGTGGCTCAAGCGAGCATTTAAAAGCTTCGCGAATCCAAAATTGTAAAAAACAAGTATATATGAATATTGATTTTTTTGCTATTTATGATTATAATAAATATGAGGAAAGTGAGGCGATGAATATGTGTACAAAAAGTCAGTTAGACGAAATTTTGAGTACTGTCGCACTTGAATCCAAAAAAGTATTCGGTGACAGGCTTTATTCCGTTATTCTTTTCGGCTCTTACGCAAGAGGCGATTACGATGATGACTCTGACATAGATATCATGATTCTTGTCGATCTTCCGGCAGAAAGCATATCGGAATACCGTACACGTATTGATGCCTTGTGTGGTGATCTGCTGCTGAAATACGGATTGGTTATCTCGGCGATTGAAAAAGATAAAGAAACATATATGAGGTATGCTTCCACATTACCCTTTTATCAGAATATTGAACGGGAGGGAATAAAGATTGCATAATGAAGATTTAAAAAACTTATCCCGTGCGCGCATAATTCATTCGCAAGATTGCTTACGTGAAGCGAATCTGTTAAACGAAGCGCACGAGTGGAAAGGGACCGCTAACCGAGCATATTGTGCGGCATTTCACGCTATGCGTGCCGTTTTGATCTTAGACGGATTTGATTCCAAAAAGCATTCCGGTATTATCGCTAAATTCAGAGAGAATTATTTAAAAACAGATTTATTTAACAAAGAAATATCCGACTCTATATCATCACTGTTTCGTGTGCGTTCAGCAAGTGATTACGATGATTTCTATATTGTTTCAAAAGATGAAGCAGAACGCCAGCTAAAAAATGCAAGTATGATAGTTGAAACCATCAAACAGTATTTGAGTAAAAACAATATAGTATAGGCGAGTTTTTATCTGTCCTCCGGGCAAGAAAGTTAATAAGTATTACAGTGACAGCCGCTCCGATATGGGGCGGCTCGTATTTTAAACATATACACCACAGCGGCAGGCGCCCTTTTTATCGGGAGCCTGCCGCCGCGGTTTTATATATTATATCTTAACGAAAGGAAAAATTCTTACAGCTTTTCAATAAGCTTTGCAACATATTTTTGCATTGTTGTTACGTCTTCCATGTTTATTATGCCGTCACCGTTTGTATCGGCAGCGAGTCTGTCAGCGGAGTTTGTAATTTCAGCCAGTTTGGCAATTATTCTTTGAAGCTCAACTACGTCTGTCATTTCAACTTTTTTGTCACCTGACAAATCGCCTACTGTAACGCTGTCCATAATCTTGTATGCAGGAGCGGCACCATCAACGCCCTCTGCCTGGTCGCCGTCTACATTTACCATATCGTACGCATCGTATACATAGTATACTCTTATCATGCTCTTATCTTCTTTTGTATAGGTGTACTCTACATCTCGGCCGTTAATCAAAATGTGAAGCTTTGCGTCCTCTGCTACATTGTCCTCGGAAAGAACTCCTATATAAAGCTCTATTGCGTATCTGTATCCGAACTCAAACTCTTTGCCGGTAACCAACTCGGCGTGGGTAAGGTTTTCGTCTTCGGGAGCGAAACGATACCATTCTACTGTGTTGCGGTCGATGTAATAATTGCTGTTGAAGTTAGCTATATAAGCCATGTTGGAAGCGATGGCGCCTACCATTGGCTCAGCTGTTTCAATGTTCAAATAAACAGCGTCTGAAAGCTCCCAAAATTCAAATGTTACGATACATGTGTCTCTGCCCTTCATTTCAACGTCTGCTGCCTGCATTCCGTTTACGGTTGCAATTAAGTAATCCGCAAAAACAGCTACATCTTTATCAGCTCTGAGAACTATATCAACCGCGTAAGTATCCTTGCCGAATACTTCTTCTGTAACGGGAATATACTTGGAAACGTTGTAAGCGCCGCCTTCTGTTGAAGAGCTGCCGTTATCGGATATGGTTTCCTCTACGTGTACATATTCAGGGTTTTTCTTTAACCATGCTACGGAATCAACTATAACAGCGCCGTCGCAAGCGAATATACCCTGTGAAGCTTCGTCGATCTTCATGCCTACTTGGGGGAGATTTGACATATATACATTTACGCCGCCTATGATTATACTGTTCCCGTCATCCCAGTTACTGTCTGTGTCTACACCTACAACGGAAGATTCATTGACGAGAGTTCCCGTGCTACCGTATACTGCACAATAAGTATCGTGCATATCTATATTGTTAAGCTTGCATCCGCCGATAGTCAGGTTACCGTCTCCATACTGTAATTTGATGTCAAGATCCATTTCAGAATCTATCTTCTTTTCAAAATTGATTACAAATGAAAAATCATAGTCATAACCAACTTCAAATTGCTTACCTGTAATTTCTGTCTTTGTGCTTTCGTTCACGCCGTCCCACTTGTACCATTTTACGGAATCTTTATCGAGTGTGTATCTTGACGTGGGCTCACCGCGGTTTTCAGATATAATGATAAAGCCGTCGCCGCTCGCAGCGCTGTTCTCATAAACTGTGGGGATAGCTATAACCAATTCATTTTCAGCAGAATCTTTATCATCTGCGAACGCTGCTGTGCAGCACAGTGAGGCAAGTAAGCACACTGCCAAGATAGTTGAGATAATTCTTCTTGTTGTTTTCATTTTCATTTCCTCCAAATTAAATTAGTAACTAGTTTGTGTTTCGTGCTTTTTTTCTGCGCGCTGTATATATAACACACGAGCAATAGGTTTTTAGACAAATTTTTGAAAAAATTTTTAATTTTTTTTAATTTTCTTTGTCAGTCGGTATTATGTAATCAAACATTTTTTGCCCGCTGTATATATAACACATAAGGTGCCCGTTTTTAGACAAGATTTTGAAAATTTTTTTGTTTTTTCAAAAAATTATTTTATCAATAAGCGTTTTATGCAAGTAATAATCACGTTTTTTAATATAATTAATTTGATTATATTTGCTTATTCTTTTGCTTTATGTTACAATATCTGCGAAAACGCTTGATTTTTAAGGCGGTGTATTAATGAATATAATAAATGATAAGCAATTTGATAAAGAACGGGCTTTATATAATTTAAAACACTCACAAGTCATTAATTGCCTATTTGCAGGACCCGCGGACGGAGAATCGGTGCTTAAAGAGGCTCGCGATATTACAGTGAATAAATGCGACTTTTCTTTAAGATATCCTTTGTGGCACGTAGAAAAATTCAGCCTGTTAAACAGCAATTTAGATGAGCTTGCACGCGCTCCCATATGGTATTGCGCAAAAGGAGAAATAAAAAACACAAAAATATATTCCGTAAAGGCACTCAGGGAATGTACGGATATTACTGTACGTGATTGTACCGTCACTTCCGCCGAATTCGGCTGGAAATGCAAAAATATTTCAGTTGACAATTGCGATATCACATCGGAATATATTTTTTTTGACAGCAAAGATGTAAAAATAGGTAATCTAAAGTTCAAGGGAAAATACTCTTTTCAATATGTAGAAAATCTCGCAATTGAAAACAGCATACTTGACACAAAAGACGCTTTTTGGCACAGCAAAAACGTGACAGTAA
This sequence comes from Clostridiales bacterium, assembly GCA_024690965.1. Taxonomy (GTDB): domain Bacteria; phylum Bacillota; class Clostridia; order Oscillospirales; family Acutalibacteraceae; genus JAEEHZ01. The sequence continues at coordinate 8,936 of JAILOG010000013.1, read as the reverse complement.
AAAACAGCGTTGTAAATGGTGAGTATTTGGCGTGGTTTTCCGAAAATCTTACGCTTATAAACTGCAAAATATCAGGCACTCAGCCGTTTTGCTACTGCAAAAAGTTAAAGCTTATAAACTGCGAAATGGTTGACACCGATCTCTCGTTTGAATACTCGGATGTAGAAGCTGATATAAAAGGAAACATACTTTCTGTCAAAAACCCCGCATCGGGCTATATAAAAGCCGACAGCATAGGTGAAATAATAAATGAAGATTCCGTTATGGAAAACTTTTGTGAAATTATAACCGGGGCAAAACAATAAAATATTTATAATATGTATATTGACCGGTCACATCTGTTTTGGGTGGGATCGGTTTTTTGTGTATTAAAATGCATATTCTGCCTTATTTTTTGTTTTATATATGAATTTTGAAATAACAGTTTTCCATTATTTTGTACAAATTTGAAAAAGTGGTTAAATATATGATAAATGCTTGCGTTTTTGCCGTTTTTATAATATAATTGACTAAATTATGTTATTCTGCGCTTTTTGGGGTAATATAATAAATTTAAAAATATAAAAAAACGGAGGCAGTAAAAATGAAAAAAGCATTAGCAATCGTTCTTGCTCTTATGATGGCATTTACGGCAATACAGGTTGTTGCGTTTGCCGAAGGCGAAGAACCCGCAAAAAAGTATGTTAAGGCAGTGTTTGCCGCAACAGGCGATGACGATATTGAGGCAAAAGAAGACCTCGCCGAAGATTTGGAAAAAACAGGTGACGAGTATAAAATCTGTGATTTCAACTTAAACTACGGTGATACAGACGATGTTCTTTATTTTGGCTATACTTACACAACAGACGAAAAAGAAGCTATAACAGGACTTATTATAGAAACATACCGCACATATGTTGGCTCAAAGTCTACAATCAATTTAGACGGCGTTGAATATGAAAGACAAATAAGAGACTTAAACGACGGTGCAGGCGGCAATTATGTCTCTCTTTATACTACAACCTCACGCCTTACAGGCAAACTGATAACTGATATTGGTTTTAAGGTTCTTGAAAACGAAAACGTTATTGTAGGTGAAGCAAACTGGGAAACAGTTAAGCTTTTCTCAAACCCTGACACCGCCGCGAACTTAAATGACGGCACCGGTCTTAATTATACCGTTAATATGACATATAATTCTGTTGAAGACACTACTACGGCAGAACTTGACTCTACCTTTATAAGAGCCATATATATGACTAAAGGCACGGCAAAAGACGCTGTAGACTCATTGAAAGCAACACTTGCCGAAAACGCTCAAAAAGGCGAGACCACAGGCTTGCATCTTACAAACTTAAATATGGGAACAGACGCCGCATATGATGTATATATAGGATACATTTTTACAAAAGATCCCGCAAAGGCAATTACAGGCTTGATGTTCGGAGTAACAGATAACGACAAAGAAAACAGCAGATATGCTTACGACGAAGCAGGCAGAAAGTATGAGCTTGTAGGAGAAAACTTTAACTCAGGCAACTCCGGAAAAACGATCAATCTCTATGTTACTTATGAAGAAACAGGCAAAGTGCTCAATATGCTCGGTATTGAGAATAATTCAGACAACATTTTCACATTTAGCGATGATGGAAAATGGAGCTACATTTATAAAATGGGTACATCATCAAAAGTCGATTTAAACGACGGCGCAGGCGGCAAGTATATCTATATGTGGCAGAGACTGAGCGACTATACAGCTCAAAACGTTGCTCAAAAATATGTTAAAAACCTGTATGTAAAAACAGGTGACTCTTTCACAGCCGCTTATAACCAACTTGAAGCTGAGCTTAAAAAGCTTGGTATTCCTTACAATATGATCACATTTAATCTTAACGAAGGAACCGACGGCAAGGCAATAGTACTGGGTTGGACATACACCGAAAACGCTGAAGAAGCAATTGCTGATATTTTATTGCATCATTCAAGCAAAGATGTATTACCAGATTCCTTTGTTAAAAACGAACTTTTGTACACCAAGGTTGACGTAAACCTCAACGAGGGAACATCTGAGGGCGCTTATTTGAATTTGTATATCGCACGTGGAGAGAATTCAAAATCTCTTGTTTCTGACATTGGCTTGGAAATGTACAGTCACTTCTGGTCAAAATCTGTTAAATACTTTGTTCAAACAGATGATTGGATGTATATTAAAACATTTGCAGGCGAATCCAGATATGACCTGAATGAGGATATCGGCGGCGAATACGCGTATTTGTGGTACTTACCTGTTGACCGTGCAAAAAAAGATTCTGACACCGAAAGCAGCAGCGATACAACAAATACCGATACAAAAGCAAGCGATACCGATAACAAAAACTCTGATACTGACAATAAACATTCCGATACAGATAACTCCGACAAGGACAATACCGACAGCGAGAAATATGTATACGGCGATGTAAACCGCGACACCAAGGTTAACATGGAAGATGTTACAAAGATTCAAAAGGTACTTGCAAAGCTTGATTCATTAACAAAGCTCGCTGAAAAGTGCGCTGATGTTACTGGTGACAACAAGGTTACAATGGAAGACGTTACCACAATTCAGAGATACATCGCAAAGCTTATCAATGTATTCCCTGTTGAAGCTAAAAAGAAATAATTAAACAACGTATAAGATTTAAGGGGTGAAAACCTTACGGTTTTCACCCCTGTATTTTTGTCTGATGTAACGGGGCAAACACCTTTAATATAATAAACACCTCAAAGTAGAAAGGTGGTGGCTAGATCATAATATCAAGCGCAGCACCCCCCGGGTGGTCTCGAAAGGGCTTTCCAAAGGGGGAAAACAGCCGACCGGATTTCTTCCCTTTGGTGCCTTTACCTACTTTTCTTACATAGGAAAGTAGGTGTCTGCCAGGCATTATAGCAAAACCAAGTGTTAAACTAAACCCTCAGTTTTTCACCTCATCCGTCGCCTGCGTTGACATCTTCTTCTCAAGAAGAAGGTATTTTACTACAGGCGAACAATGTTCAACACTACAATAAAAAGGCGCCGCAGGCGCGCGAAACGTCATGCTCCCGCAGGCCAATATCCGGTCTGCGGGAGCAGTTTAAAGAATTATTCAATTATACGCGCGCAGTGCGCACACACTTGGCTTTAGTTGCCTCTGAGTATGCTGAACGCACGGAATGCGTTGTCAACCTCTACCCTCTTAAGTTCAGAAGATGTGGTCGGGTTTTCACCGGAGGCTGTGATGACATCTTGTGCATATAATTCTTCTTTGTAAAGTTCGGGGGTTAAATATTTTGTTTTCATCATAGTTACCTCCTTATTATTATTTACGTAAGAGTGCGGCGCGTGCCTGGTTAAAGCTGGCGCGGCATCCGCCTGCGAACATGGTCTCACCTTTTGAGGTTCCGTATGTGTCGTAACCGCGTCTTGTAAAGGCGTTCGCGTCTATATAATCTATATATGCTCTTGCCTCAACAAGCTCATCAAGGTAAGCCTGATCTGCACCTTCATACATTACAACTGCTGTTGAGAGTCTGTAATCTGTGAAATATTTGTGGTTCATATTTCTTGTACGTGTGCAGTCAACGTCTACTGCCATATCGGTCTTGTCTGTAAGGAGACCTGAAATACCTGTAAAATCAGGTTGCGCGTACATCGTGTAACCGTACATAACGTCAGTGTCTGACAATGTACCCCAGTTGAGGTTTTGAGATGTCTGATAAAGGTTCTCAAGCTCTGTGATAAGACCGTTGCGGTATACGGTGATAAATCTCAAACCGTCGTATTCACGGCCCTGCCATGTTGCGCGCTCAACGCCTTCATCGTCGATTTCCTTACTCTTGATCTGGATACCTTCAAGGTCAAAGCCGATAAGCTTGCTTGTGCCGTACGCGTCTTTGTTGGGGTCGTTGGCGTCTACGTTTACCTCGCCCTTAGCTACCCAACCGGCGTAGAGATATACGTTTCCGTTCGCGTCGCGGTAGTTAGCCAGTGTTATGCTCTGCGGATACGCCGCGGACTCTGTTCTTGCGGCAGCAGCCTGTGCAGATGTATACCAGCCGCCGAAGAGGAATCCGTCTCTTATCGGGAGACCGTCTTCTATGCGATCCTGCATACCGTCTATGCAGTTTTGAGCTGTGAGCGGTTCTTTAACAAGTGTATGATGTGTTTCGTTTGTTATATCTTCTATACGGTATTCCATACCTTCACTTACATATACCAGCTTGTTGTGATAATCGCTTGCGGGAGTAGTATACCAATAACCGATAAGAACAACGTCTTTGTCAGGCATTGTGAAAGGACCAGTTCCTATTACGTCATCGCTGTACCAGCCATCGAAGATATATGTGCCGCTCGGGTCTGTCATCTCTTTGTAGGTTACGTTTTCGCCCTCAAAGTGATATTCAACAGGAGGCGGTGTTACGCCTGCGGGTATCGCCGCGCCTACATCTGAATCAAATACATAAGTTACGGTGTGCTTAGGTGTGAATGTACCGTAAATTACGATATCCTTTGTAACTGTAAGTGATGAACCTGCTGTAAGCGGTTCGCCGTCGAGCGTCCAACCGTTGAATCTGCCCTGGCTTGTTGTGGCGTTAGGAGCAACTGTTACTCTGCTGCCAACGTTTACAAGTATGGTTGCGGGAAGCGTTGACGCGTCCGTAGGAATAAAGTCTCCAATGTATTCATAGCGCACTGTTACCTGTGAAGGTGTGTATGTTTGCGGTGTAAATACGCCAACCGCGAGAACCTTAGCCGCCGGCATTGTGAATGTGCCGTTAGACTGTGCTACGGTTTCTTCTGTAATTACATTTGTAAGATCCCAGCCGGCAAAGTTCCAGCCTTGCGGTACTGTGGGAGTATTAGCGAGTGTTACCGTCGCGCCTGAATTATAGTCTGTGCTGTCTACAGGCGTCGCGATATTGTTGTTTGTAAGGAATGTATCAGCGTCCGTTCCCTCAACAATGTATTTGTATACTACATTATATGTGGGTTCTGTTACTGTTTGCCTCTTATCTGTGTAGTGCCATGTTGTATTACTCGGGTGAGTAATATTCTCTTCTGAAATTGTGGCTGTGTTGAAGTATTCTTTGTATTCTACGCCTGCGGGCAGGTTATCAACAGTGCAGGTAAAGCGTATTGTCATCTGCGCGTTAGACGCAAGACCTGTAAACATAACCTTAAGCTCACGCGTTGTAGAATTATAGCTAAAGTCTGCGCCGTTTTGCTGCAGCACCGCGCCCTTAGCCTCAACAAGCTCATTAGTATTAATAACAGCCTGATGTGTTACAACAACGCTTGAAGTGTCAAGTGTTAAACCATCGGGAATAACGTCTCTTACAATTGTTGTACCCATTGTGTATTTCTCGTTCATTGAAGTTGTGTTAGGTCCTTTTACGGTAAGTGTAAAGTCTATGCTTTGTCTCTCTGCAACTCTGCCGTAAGATACTGTCTGCACATCATCGCCGCGGGGTAATTTAGAACCAGTAAGTATAACACTGTCGCTTACTTTTTCTAATTCCTTAACTTCTTCAACCTTTGCAAGTCTGCCTGCGCTGTTAGGCGCCACGCCCAAAGATTCAAATTTGCCGCTTGACGATACCCAACCGTTTGCGTGTGAAGCATTACCACTGTCGTATTCCGCTTCGGTCACCCAACCCATTGAATAAGCGTAATCGAATGATGAGCTTGGTACATAACCCTTAAGTTTTGTAATTGTATTTGTAAGCTGTTCGTTTGTAGGGCCTGTTTGAATATTAATACTATTGGGGCCATCGGGCAACGCAACAAATGCAAATCTTCCTATTTGGGCATCCCTGTTAAGAACAGTTATCGTAGCATTTGTACAATTTCCAAATGCACCTGTGGAAACATCGAACACACTGCCGGCGTAGTCTTTAGACTTGATTTGTGTTACGTTTTCTGGTATTGTAACGTTTGTAAGGCTTGTGCAATTCCGATAGCAAGCCTGTGGAATAGAGGTAAAGTTAGAATTTGTAGGGAATGTTACACTTTGAAGACTTGAGCAGCCACTAAACGCATAGTTACCCATAGAACGAAGTCCACTCGGCAGATTTGCGGTTCTTAAATTTTCACAACCTGAAAATGCGCTACCACCTATTGATGTAACAGTTTGGGGTATAGTTATCGAGGTTAAAGAATGACAATTTTGGAACATTGAACCGCCGATAGATGTTAATGTATTTGGCAAACTGACAGATGCCAAAGCTGAACAATTATAAAACATATAGTCAAGTTCGCTGGTAGTTCTAAATAAAGTAGTATTGGGCAACGTTATAGACTGGAGACTGCGGCAATCCAAAAAGCTTGAATCATATGCAAAATAAGAATTCTCCGGAATATTTATATTGCGCAAAGCTATGCAACCCGATGCAGCATGTCGCGCAGAAGAAGTATATGAGGCACTCATCGCACTATTTCCACCGGGCGCATATTGGCACGATGCAGCGTAATTGTAAGTTCTTATACCAAAGTTACAAGGACGGTTAGGCATAACAATAGTCTGTAAAACTCTGTTCTGTGTAACATAATAAGTAGCATACTGACCTGAGCCGTTTAATCCGAGAGTAAAATTACTATTGTTAGTAAAGCCATAATAATCAACGCCGCCCTGTACTTCTTCAACCTGTGAAAAATCAAGGGTAGTACAATAATCAGGGTTAGGAACAAATGTTGCAAAGCGAACTTTACCCATTATAACAACGGTAGTCAGAGCGGAAAGGTTGAGTTCTTGATCTGCAGAACCTCTCGGCGCTGCGTGACCGCTTGCATGATTTGCAGTGTAATTTGCTCCAAGCTCGGCAACTTCATTTTGAACAGCTTCACCAAGCTCTGAAGTACCGCTATCGCCTACATACCAAAGGTAAAGTGTACTGTTTTCTGTTTTATATCTCCAATCCATTGTATCACCGTCGTTATCCCAGTCAAGCACAAGCCAATCGGGATCAACATAAGGTGTGGAGCGCGCAGTTTTCTTAATGGTGCCAATGTCGTCTATAATTGCGGTAATTGTAACATTGCGGTCGGGCATTTCAAATGTTTCGCCCGCCTGCCAAAGGAGTGTTCTTGTGTTATCTATATCGTTGCCGTTCCAGCCGCGGAAAAGCAGGTCATGATCTGATGATATCTCAAGAACGCTTTTAATTGATACAGTGTCACCTTCCCAATATGTAGCGCTGTCAACGGGAGCCTGATAGCCGTGTCCTGAAGCTACAGTGTATGTAACTGTATGGCGGTTTCTCGGTAGTACAGGAGAAGCTACGCCAAGCGAACCGTCCGCGTATGTTAATACAGCGTTACCGTTATTTGTGGGGAAATTGCCCGTAAGAGTATCATCGGGGAAAACAAGCCTTGCGTAAAGCGTTGCAGAACCGCTTAATGTGCCGATATTCCATGTAAATCCACCTGTTCCGCTTTGTGTAACGGTACCCTGTGTTACAGAAAATGTCGCGGAAGAAGCAAGCCGGAACTGAGACATAAGAGTATCGGTAAATACAGCGTTTGCAATAGAAATAACTCTGCTTCCGCCTCTCTTTATAAGGCTAAGCATTGCATCTGTAAAGTCTGTAACATTGTCTACAGCAACTACCCGGTCATTAGTTGTTACCGAAGCAAACTCAGGTGTAACGCTGGTACCCATCATATATTGCAAGCCGTAAACAATTCCGCCAAGGTCCTGAATTTGACTTTTTATGGTTTGGGCTACAGAAAGGCCCGCCGTTGGCAAGCCGTCAGATACAAACACAACATCAGGCTCTCTTGTTGAGCTGCCGCGGTGATTTGTAATCATATCATAGGCCTCAGTAAAAGCGGCGCCGTAATTTGTGCTTGAGCCCAGGGTGAGACCGTCTACCGCAGCGTTAAAGGCATTAAGATTCTGTGTGTAGGCTATAACCTGCGTGGCGCTCTCAGCAAATTTCACCAAAGCCACGCGACAATCTTTACCACTCTCTTCAACCAAATAGGCAGCAGCGGCTTTTAAGCCGGCTTTCTCGTTGTCAAAACGATCGCCCTTCATAGAATAAGAGCAGTCTGCAATAAAAACTACATCTACATCTGTCAAAAACTCATAGTGTTCGTAATAAGGTGAGGCAGAAAGCAAAATCTCTGCTTCCGTTTTTCTTGAGTTTGTCCAGCGGGCACGTTTTTGTAAGCTAACATCATGGTTATTGGCATATTTGCTTGATTCCCAAACTGTGCCTCTTGCCTCCATTTCGGAAACCGATAATTTGGTGACATCGGCAAGCTTGCCTGTAGTTGTTTCCGCATTAATTACCGCAATCGCGGAAAAAGCCAGCAACAATGCCAACGCCAAAGAAATTAGTTTTTTCATACTTTTCATCCCTTTCTAAAAGATAAATTTAAATTATAGTGAATAATGAACTACTGAAGACTTGCGGCGCCTCCTTTCCGCGAAGTAATATTTCATCAGTTTTTCACATAACAAGTATATAACTTATACACAAACAAAGTCAATAGTTTTTCCAAAAAACTAGATCTTTGTAGGATTTTACAAAAAGGCGTAAGGATTTTTGGGGTTATTATATATAAACCATCAGTACTGCACCTTATCGTCACCCGCGGTGACACCTTCTCCTCAAGGAGAAGGCGTTTCGTGACAATCACACAATAACCTTGCCGAGAAGAAGCGGAGGGCCGGTGCGCGGCTGCGCCGCTAAATGAGTATTTAAAACTTAAAATTAAAAACGGTAAAATAAAGCTCTGCATGCTCAAGCGTAATGTTGGTCCCTGCGCCATAGCCCAAAAATGATAGATATTTCCTGCCTAAAACGAAGCGGGGGGCTCTCGTCCACCCAGCGGGGGGCGCAGCGCCCCCGGGTGGTCGCGAAAGGGGTTTCCAAAGGGGGAAACAGCCGACGGGTTTCCCCCTTTGGTGTCCTTTGCCTACTTTCTCACATGG
>JAILOG010000016.1 GCA_024690965.1 Clostridiales bacterium | reverse complement strand
CAGGGTAACAAAAAAGACATTTTTAGACACTGACAATTCATCTCAAACAATAGCGGAATATAAATACAATAATCAGGGCGGCATATCGAGCATAAAAGATAACCGAAATAACCGAACAAAAACATATATGTATGATCTTATTGGCAGACCTACATCTGTAAGCGGCAAAGGCGGAGATATTGACTATAGATATAATACTTGCTATAATACAATGGATGCCGTAACAAAATACGATAATGTTGTAGACGGCGTGCATAATGTAACAACTTACGGATATACAAGTGACAACCTGCCAAGCAGTACAAACAATTCCGAAAGACAAAGGACATACAGTTACGATTATCTTGGCAGATTGTCAGGTTCTACTTCGCTTGCCGGTAATTGGGAATACACATATTACGAGCCATATGCCAATACCGACACCGACGCTACACATAAGAGATGGACTACAACCCTGATAGAAACAGAGAAAATAAGAAATATTACCTATAAATACGAATATGATTTAAACGGTAACATAACAAGTATATATAATAAAAAAGACAGTGAAAGTTCATATACGCCTGTAGCCGCATACGCTTATGACAGTCTAAACAGACTTATCCAAGAAGCTATGTTTTTTGTTGATACTGATGATGAAATAATCATTAACGGATATACATACGATTCACGCGGAAATGTATCAAAAAAACATACAACGAAAATGAAAACTGATTTGACTATTCTATTGAATACGGATGTGGATGTTTATACCTACAACGCAAACTGGAAAGATTTAATATCCAACTATAACGGTTCATCCATAAGCTATGATAACGCAGGCAACCCCACAACATACCGAGACGGTATGACAATGACGTGGAAAAACGGAAGAGAGCTTACTACTTTACAAAAGGGAACAACCAGTGTATCATATAAATACGATGATGAAAGTATGCGTACGAAAAAGACCGTAAACGGCGTTGTACATGACTATGAGTATGTAGACGGCAAGCTTATGTATGAAAAGAGCGGCAGTGATAAGCTTTATTTCTCTTATGACGCATTCGGCAATCCGTACTCAATTAATCATAACAGTACATATTATTATTATGATCTGAACTGGCGTGGCGATGTAATCGGTCTCAGGAGCAAAAACGGATCTTTTATGTGCAGCTATAAGTACGATGCATGGGGCAGGTTCTTAGGCGCATATAATACTTACGGTAACGAAATAACAAACACCAATGATATAGCGCTTATAAACCCCATAAGATACAGAGGCTACTACTACGACACAGAAACGGGCTTCTATTACCTCGGCAGCAGATATTATGACCCGCAGATGTATAGATTCTTGAATGCGGATATAGCAATAGGGTTGATTGGTAATTCTGTCGGTTTAAACCTTTTTGCCTACTGCTGTGATAATCCAATAGTATATGCCGATAACAGTGGTACTTTCAGATCGTATTGTGTTACTATGTCAGATTCCGGTGGGTATCGTAAAATAATAAAAAATAGTAGTGGTTCTTCTTCCGGCTTTTTTGGTGCAGAAGCATCTTGTGTAGATCAGAGAATGCATGAAACCGAACTCAATAATATCTTTATTTTGGATACACTTGTAAGTATAAAAAGTGGTACAAAAACAACATCTATAATTTCAAAATCGGGTGATTCTTCACGACCAGTTTCTGTTTACGCTCAGGCAAGAAACGATAATTTATTGCTATCTTCGGTTGGACTTAAAATCAATGCTTTCAATGCCACATTAGATTTTAGTCTGGGAGGAGATAATTTAGGTGCAACTCTTTACACAAAAAATGGCAATAATTGTAAATCATCATACGGAATTATCTTAGATATTTCTCAGTTTAAAGCTGGCTTTCAAATGGGCGAATTGAACTATATAGGTGATAGTGTGATCAATACAGAGTATATAAATGCAAGTTTAACTGCTACGATGTTAATGTACGCTTACGTATTCATTGCTACTGGCGATTGTGTTTATGTGCCTGAGCATTAATAAAGGGGGAGAAAATGTGTTTGGCTTTTTAAGAACAATTATTTCGATTTTGTTTTTAGTAATTGTCGCTATTATTATACGAAAAAAATTAATCAAAAAGAAATTCATCTATATTATCATAATTATAGGTTTTTTTCTAAGCTCTGGTACAGTGACCGTTTTCCCTATAGAAAATGTTTTTTACTCCTTTGATTCACCTCAAGCTGTTTTTAAGTATTACGTTGGAAAAGGTGAAATAAATAATGTAATATATGGTAAAAACTCTTGCATGATTGTATATTCAGAATTTACTCCGGGAATCCCAATGAATAAATCATATAACAAAATGATTATACCCATAAAAGGCAATAAGTATATTCTTCCTTTTGCTTATGGAATGAAAACTGTTTATGATTGCGGTAGATTTACAATATATACCTTATTAAATAGCAAAGATTATTACATTTATGCGTTTGATTGGAGTGAAAATCAAACAAAAGAAATACACGATAACAAAGGTTCTAAGTTCATTCAGATTCCAATATACACTTATGTAACCGATAACAATTTAAAATCGACTTTTAGCCAATTCTATGCATTCATTGATAATTTTTCAAAAAATTATTGTCTAACCATAAACGGTGAAAACTATTACATTGATAAATAACATAGACTGGTATAATTAAAGATTTTAGCAGGCTACCACTATGTCAATTTGTGATAGCCTGCTACGGCAAATTCTTAGGCGCATATAACTCAAGCGGCAATAAAATAACAAACACCACACATATAGCATTTATAAACCCCTTAAGATACAGAGGCTACTACTACGATACAGAAACAGAATTCTATTACCTCGGCAGCAGATATTACGATCCGCAGATGTAGAGGTGCTTGAATTTGATGGCGAAGGTATCGTTTCAAAGGAACTGGCGTATTCTCTCGATCCGAGTGGTGCGCACCACTCTTTTCAGGTGCGCTTACCGTATATCAAGGGAGTAGTCCACGAAATCGACCTAAAAGACCTCTTTTTAAGGCTAAAAGTACCGAGAATTAAGGACATTTGGGGTGTAGATCATGATGTTAATGACGTCCAAATGATCCTCACGAAAAGTATGTTCAAGGGCTTTGGCTGGATGGCCGAGAACGGAATGACATGGGCGCAGTATCTGGAACGATGCCGCAAATATAACCACGCTTTGTATATCTCCGGTACGGACAAGGCGGATCGTAAAGCGACAACCGAACTGAATTATCAATTTCTCAACACTCTTGCGCTCACCAAAGAGGAATTTCGTCCTAATGATCTTCCTCTCGGATGGGATCAATCTCCCGAAAGTAATCCTCGTCACTGGCTGACGAAAACAACTGAAGGCGCGTATTACGATTACTGCGCGAACGCCGAAACGCGGCTTTCATATTTTCTGAAAGACCTGAATAACGATGAACTTGAGATTGCAGACCGCCGCCGCTTACGCGCTGAGCTGCTCCGAAAAAATCCGCTATTTCTTGAAGAATCAATTTTTACAAAAGAGCTTTCCGATAACGCAGAAAGCATACGGAGTAAGTACGCTGCCGGTAAATTGCTTGTTGCCGGCGATACGCGCTATCTTTCCGATGATCTGATCCGTCTCCTTGCGTATATAGTAAAAACATCCGTAGGTGAGGGCAAAGCGTATCAAACGCTTACGGCAGAAGCATTGCACGGCAACGAGATATATGCGCCATGTCCTACATACGAGGAACAGCCGTATTACACGCTCCTGCGCAGTCCGCATATCGCACGCAATGAAGAAGCGTTCGTATATCCTATGACAACGGTCGGTACAATAAGAAGGAAATATCTTTCTCACTTGTATTACGTCCTTATGGTTGATTCGCGCTCGCTGATTCCCGAACGGCTCGGCGGCGCGGAACCGGGGTGGAAAGAAAAGCTTGATCCGTTCTCTATGGAACGGGTGAAAGCGATCATTTATGCATATTATTTGGTAGCTGCGCGTATTTGCTATCGTTGCAAATTAGAAAGCTAAGAGAAGGCAATAACCATTGTTAAAAACTATTCATTTCTATGGAGGTAAAATAAATGATAATAAAAAGTAGAGTAATCAACCTATTGCTGTGTAAGAAACGTTATCTAGGAAAGCGACTCTTCATCTATAAAAGGACAGCAACTAGTATTGATAAATCAGCTGATTTGTTTGTTGATACATATTGTTCAATCAATGAACCTTGGAATAAGAGATTATTTTGTAAAAGCCACAGGGGAGTATTTAGATTAGAAGAAAGAGCGAGATTTGTATGTAATGACATGAGCATTCATGACGGATGCAGAATAAGTGTTGGTAAAGATGCTACTCTTGTTATGGGATCGGGATATATCAGCATGAATTGTGAGATTAGGTGTAAAGAATTTATTCAAATAGGAGAAAGAGTTGCAATAGCTCCAGATGTAGTTATTAGAGATAACGATGCTCATCAAATAGTTGGATCTGCTGTTTCAGAACCTATCAAAATAGGCAATCATGTTTGGATAGGGGCAAGGGCAATGATACTAAAAGGAGTAACAATTGGAGATAACGCTGTTATTGCAGCAGGTTCTGTTGTCACTCATGATGTCCCTCCAAACTGTCTGGTAGCCGGAGTGCCAGCAATAATTAAGAAAGAAAAAATCGAGTGGAAATAACATTCCAGTATTTGTATTATTTTCAAAGGAAAATGTTAGTATTTCCTACATGTTATTATGCAGAGAAGCCACCATTAGGATATGCTCGATGTTGGAATTGCATGAATAGCGTTGATTTAGACTTAAAATAATAAAGAGAAAGAGTGAGAATACTTGACATGTAGAAAGAATATATTAGGTAACATTTGGGGAAAAGTATTGGCTCAACGATACAGATTTATTATAGCATTTCGAAAATGCTATGAACGCTTTTATTTTCATCGACTTAGAACTCTAAATAAGAATACAGATTTTTCTTTGTTCTCTCCAAATTGCTATGCTGGTTTAATTTATCATAGATTAGGATTACAGTTTAAATCCCCAACAATTAATATGTTTTTTCCAAGTAAAAAGGAATACTTGAAGTTTGTCAGTAATCTAAGATACTATACTTCCCTTGAATTAAAAGAAATCGAAGATGAAAGATTCCCTTATCCAGCAGGAATGGTTGGGGATGTTGAATTGGTTTTTAATCATTATTCTTCTTTCCAGAATGCAAACGAAGCATGGGAAAAAAGGAAGAAAAGGATAAACTTTCAAAACGTGTTTATATTATTTGATGATTGCGCTGATGCAGAGTATGAAGATCTTGTCGAGTTTAATAAAATACATTGTCAAGGGAAAGCAATTTTTACTGAAATATCATAACGGAAAAAACAAAAAAGCGCAAAACAATTTCAAGATGCAGAAAAATATTTCGATAATGTCGAATAAGGACTTGACTTAATTTAAAACACAGACTATAATTACCTTGTTTGGGGAGAGTTTATCTCCTTGATTGTAAATCTGTTTTTATTGAAATTCATAATCATGTGATATGAAATGAACAGACGGCGCATGATGGCTTTTGCCGCGTTTAGTCTTTCTTTTATTTTTTTGCTTTTTCGTTATTCTTTTTAAAGACAAACGATTCTGTTACAATGGTTACCGATACCATTGCCTTCTATATGGGTAGCTTTGGCACTCCTATAATCAAATTATCTAAAAAGTATTACAATAAGATTTTAAAATAACTACTAATAATTTGCAGGTGATAAGAAATGAACAGACGGCGCATGATGGCTTTTGCCGCGTTTAGTCTTTCTTTTATTTTTTTAACTTTTTCGTTATTCTTTTCAAAGGTAAACGCTTCTGCCGCAATGGTAACGGATACCCTTTCGTTTTATGTGGGCTACTTTGGCGGACCGTATTATGAAAAAGCGACGTTTAACTGGAAAGAGCTTTACGATAACCTTAATTTGCAGGAGGAAGCTTACACTTACACAAACGGAGAGCGTGTGGCGGTGCAGGGCGCGCGCGGATTTTATTTGAGAGATTTGTTTGACTACGCGGACATAGACACCAGCAGTATCGCTTCTATGGATTTTTACACCGCGGATCAAAAAGCAGGGGCTTTTGCTTCGTTTACTAAAGAAGCGCTTTTTGATACGCCGAGATATTATTTCGGCGATCTGGCATACAAAATGAAATATGACGGCAACTCTCTTTGGGAAGAATCTAATGAAGTGGAGCCGATGCTCGCGATAGAAGACAACTGGTCGTGGTTTAATCCGGGAACGGAGAATACATCACCGAACTTTAGCTCAATGAGCACCTCAAATCGCTTCAGGCTATGCTTTGGTCAGGCTTATCCCGAAGAGGCGGCAACAAACAAGAGCGCGAAAATGGTACACACGGTCTATGTGACATTTTTCGGCTCTCCTGAAATTTCTGCGCGTAAGCAAGACCTCGAGCTTAAAGTAGGCAGTGATTATACATTAAAACTTGATATTGACGCCGCCGATGAGCTTATAGGAAATGAGATAAGGAAGGGGATAGTCTGGCAATCGGACGACAACAATATCGCCTCGGTTGATGACAGCGGCAAGCTAACACTTATAAATGAGGGTACTGTTCAAATTATCGCAATATCAGGCGATATGAAAGCTGTTTACAACATTACCGTAACAGCCGATACCGATACAGAAACGGCAACAAAGACCTCAACCGATTTTGTGCCGAACAACTTGTCAAACGGCAATGGCTATACCGAAAGCAGCGCAAATGACGCTGTGTCAAACGGCACTTCACCGGCAAATACCGAAAACAAAAACAATAGTGAGAACAGCGATACCGAAAACAGCATTTTCGACAGCCTGCAAAATGAAACGCGAGATCAGACTGATACGGAAGAAGAAGCCAGTGCCGAAAGCATAGACGTTAAAACAAAGCCCGTTAAAATTACTGAGGTTATAAGTGCTGACAAACTGATATATAAGCTTGATTCGGGTGTAATGGAAAAATCACTTTCTGCAAAAAGAAAAGTATCCCCGAGCAAAGATGATAGTATTACAGCATTTGAGATACCGCCGGAGAAAAACAATTATTTACCCGTTACCGTAATACTGATATCAGTATTTTTCGCGCTCGGCTTTTTGTGGGGACTTATAAGGTTTAAAAGGGAGATTTGAATATGGATATGTTTAACGGCATTTTAAGAAATGTGTCTGAGGGGCTTAAAAATCCCGTAATTATCATTTTGATTTTACTGCTTATATTAACGGTGTTTTTATGCGGTCAGCTTGTTTGCGAATTGCTTGTAAGACACAGAAAATTCAAAGTAAAGCTCCCCGTGCTTTTAGATGAGCTTGAAAAGGATCATGATAACTCAAAGAAGATAATATCAGAAAGCTCGCTTTTTGAATGTATGAAAAAGCCGATATTAAACATACTTGAACACCCCGAATACCCGAATTATGTAAGGAACGCGCTGTGCGAAAACACGGTTGAGGAGATCTCCGCAAAATATAGCAGAATTATAAAAATTACCGACACTATTTCCCGTATCGCGCCGATGTTCGGTCTGCTCGGCACGCTCATACCTTTAGGTCCGGGAATAATCGCGCTCGGTCAGGGAGACACATTTACGCTGTCGGGCTCGCTGCTTACAGCGTTTGATACGACGGTCGCGGGGCTTGTATGCGCCGCCGCGGCTATCATAATATCAAGCATAAGAAAATCAATTTATAACAAGTATATGGGCATATTTGAGGCGATAGTCGAATGTATTCGTGAAACGGAGAACAAATGGTATGAAGAATCAAAGATATAAACGGACCGAAAACCGTTTTGATGACGATACGGTAAACCCAATGGAATATGTGGGCAACCTTGTTGACGCTATGCTGGTGCTGGCGGTCGGTATTATGCTTGCGCTTGTTATCAACTGGAATGTGGATATTTTTTCATCACAAAACAACGCGTCCAATACCGATACACAAAGCACGGTTTCTTTTTCGGAAAATGAGCTTAAAAAGACTGATGAAGAAAAAACACCCGACGAGCTTGAAAAAATGGGAACGGTGTATTACGACAGCGAAACACAGACTTACTATATTATAAAAGGTGATGATTGATCTTGAAACGAATGATAGATAAAATATGCGTAATATTTATGTGCCTTTTGATTACAGTATTGCCTTTGGCACTTGATAATATCGCTTACGCCGAGAGCAAAGCGTGGGACGGAAGCATTGATATATCTTGGTATGACACGGATAAAAATGAGTTTTTTATCGACACACCGGCAAAGCTTGCGGGCGTTGCCGCTTTGGTAAACGGTATGACTGATGTAGGCATAGACGACGGCAAGATAACAGGCGACAAAAGCCTTATATCGGGCTATACGGAAAGCAATGTGCAAATAACGGGAGCCGCGGGCGGCAATGTAAACGCGACCGTTTATAAAAGCAACATAGATTTCGCGGGCAAAACGATATACATAACCAAAGACCTCGATATGGGTGGCGTAAAAAATTCAAACGACAAGTGGAGCGGTCCCAACTGGACGCCTATCGGCGGCAAGTATTCGATGGACGTAAATAAGCTTGACGGAGATTCGCTGTTGCTTGACACACGCTTCAACGGCGTTTTAGACGGCAAAGGTCACAAAATAACAAACCTGTACTGCGACAGATACACCGACAGAGGCTTCGCGTACAGCCAATGCGTAGGTCTTGTAGGCTATTTGGGAGAAGGTGAGTTTGAAAACGGTTGGCAGCCGGCAGTAAAAAATCTTTCTCTTTCGGGATATGTTCACGCGAGAAGAATGGCGGGCGGCATAGTCGGCAGGATAGGCGAAACAACCAGCGGCACTGTCGTTGAAAGCTGCGCTAATCACGCCGATGTTTTCAGCTCGGACTCAAAAGGAATAGGCGGCATAGTAGGTTCGGGCTGGGGCGACGGCGTTATCAGAAACTGCTACAACACAGGGCACGTAGAAACAACATACGCCTGCCCCGCGGGCGGCATCTGCGGAAGCAACGGCGGTATGGATATATACAACTGCTACAACGCGGGACAAATAAGCTCAAACGGCAACGACCGCGACCGCAGCATCGGCGGTCACGACAACGGCAGTTACACGGTGGATAATTGCTTCTGGCTTGAGGGCAGTGCCTCAAACGGCGGCTATTATACAGATAATTCGCAGTATATTACAGTGAATGTAACTGAGCTTAGCCAAGCAGAAATGAAAGATGAGAGCTTTATTTCAAAGCTCAATGTAAACGGAGATGTATTTACAGTCGATAATAATTCGATAAATAACGGCTATCCCATACTATATTTTGAAAGCGATACTTACACCGATAAAACTTACACGATTAGCGTGATTCAGCCTGAATTTGGCGGTACCATATACGCGCCCGAAAGCGCGAACGCGGCTGAGACAGTTGACTTTTCAGCCGGCGCACAGCCGGGATACGCACTTGATCATTACACCGTAAACGGAAATAAAATACCGGGTGATTTTTACACGGTTAATTCAGATATAACGGTGTCGGCGGTATTCCGTAAGCTTGCGTGCGTTAATTTGACCGTATCGGACACGCAAAACTGTGAGATCATACTTACGAAAAACGGTTTGCTTGATAAAGACGGCAAGTTTGAATACGCGAAAAATATACCCGTAAAAAGTAACGATAAGGTTTATGAAAACGATGTTATTACTATCAGCGTAAATGTTAATAAGGATATCGCACCAGATGATAATTCTTTGGAATACACGGGAGATTATTCTTTTGCACTTGAAAACGGCGATAAAATAAGCCCCACCGAATTCACGGTCACGGGAGCGGGCAATGTGCGAGTGGAAGTTACTTTAGGAACTCAAAAAAAGCAGTGGACTACGCTTGCCGATACATCGTGGTATAACGAAAATGATGACACATTTACAATAGGCACGGCAAAAGAACTTGCGGGGCTTGCGTTTCTTGTAAATAACGGTACTGACAGTTTTTACAATAAGACCGTGCTTCTCAAAAACGATATTTCTCTCGAAAAAGATGAAAACGGCGATACAAGGTACTGGAAAAGCATAGGAAGCGATGCGAAGCATCCCTTCGGCGGCACATTTGACGGACAGAGCTTTTGCGTAAGCGATATAAATGGGTCAAGTGATGCAAGCTACGGCGGATTTTTCGGTTATACAGCCGAGGCGGTAATCAAAAATCTGAAAATATCGGGAGAATACGCTTCATCAAAGAATATAATCGCGGGTATCGCTGCGTTCGGTCAGAAAACGGAAATATCAAACTGTATAAACGAAATGAATATACAGGCAAGCAACACCGCAGCAGGTATATGCGCAAAGGCGACCGAGTGCGTTATAAGGAACTGTGTAAACACAGGTAAAATCACCACACAAAGCAATTATTCCGCCGGAATAGCCGCCCGATGTGACAGTGACACTGTTATAAGCGGTTGCATAAATAAAGGCGAAATTACGGGCGCCTACGGTGTTTCGGGTATTGTTTCGGAATACAGCAGTGAAAAAACACTTTACCGCTGCGCAAATGAGGGTAATATCACCGCAACGGGAGGCGGCAAATCCGACAGCAATACAGCCGCCGGCATAGTCGCCAACTTGATGAGCAAGGCGCAGATAGACGAATGTTGTAATGTAGGAAGTATTATCGGAAGCGTACCCACATTGGGCGGAATAGTCGGAAAAGTTTTAAAGTCAAACACCGTTATTTCAAATTGTTATAATCGGGGTGATCTGACAAGTCTCAGTGAATCAGACAAAGCGGTTTGCGCGGGTATAGCAGGCACTTGTAGCGGCAGCATTGTAATAGAAAACTGCTACAACTCAGGCAAAACAGTATTTGAAAAATCAACAAGTGAATTCATCGGGCAAATTTACGGCAAGTTCGCGGACAGCGAGGAAGTTACAAATTGCTTTGAACTATTTGAAAATGTTGACTTTAATTTAAATGAAATCACATCAAAGCTCGGCAAAGCTTTCCGCACTGTGGACGGTGAAAAATACCCCGAGCTTGTTTGGAGGACTGTGCCTGTAAGCGATACAGACACCGAGCCGGCAAATAACATCCAAAAGGGTGACGCTGACAAAAACGGCGAAATAAATATGTCTGACGTTGTGCTTATACAAAGATATCTTGCAAAACTTACAGAAAATGGTATAATAAGTTTATACAACGCAGATGTAAATCTTGACAGTGAAGTAAATCTACAGGATGTTACACAAATTCAAAGATTTATAGCAGGACTTACCGAGCTTTAAAATATGGACAAATCGAAATATAAGTATATAGACACTAAAGAATACGACCGTGTTTTTGTCACAAGCGATATTCAAGGTGAATATACGCACTTAAAGCGCGCACTTGAAAAAGCGGGCTTTACAAAGCAGGATGTTTTAATCATTTGCGGCGACATTGTGGATAAAGGCAGAAGCAATATAGACACGCTGAACTACATAAGGCGGCTGACAGAGGAATATAATGTATATGTGTTGATGGGCAACCGTGACTATATGTATTCTTTGATGAAGTCGGAAAGCGAAAGGGAGCTTAATTTCTTTCTAAGCTATGCAAAGAAAAATCCGAACAGCCTTTACAGTGAAATGTGCCTTAAAGCCGGAGTAGAGCTAAAATACGATGCGAAAACCGTGAAAATCCTTGTTTCACAGTATAAAAACGAGATAGACTTTTTGTCCTCTCTGCCGGTTATACTGGAAACAGATGATTTTTACTTTGTACACGCAGGGCTTAAAAACGAGAATATTTATGAACAGGATATTAATGCTTGCCTTACCATGCGTGATTTTATCAGCGTAGAACATACTTTTTCAAAATATTGCGTAGTCGGTCACGTGCCTGTCTGCAATCTTCATAATGATATGAGCGATGTTTTGCCGTACATTGATACACAAAGAAGAAAGCTTTTTATAGACGGCGGACTCACAACGGTAAACGGCGGTAAACTTAACCTACTGTATTTGCCCGACAGAAACGCGGAGAACTATGAATTGATAAGCGTTTAATATTTTTCGGTTATCAAAGCAGTTAGCTTTTGATATATAATGGTTTTAATTTTATAAAAACAAAGGAGTGTTCAGAAAATGTACAAATTTAAAACCAAATTTATTTCTTTAGCCGTTGCGTTATTGCTCATATGCTCAACAGGCATATGCGCTATGGCGGAAAAGGCGGAACCTACAACAGCGGCATCGTCGGTAATTGGCGATGTAACAGGTGACGGCGAGGTAACTATGCTTGATGTAACAGAGATGCAAAAGTACATCGCGAAGCTTGTTGAGTTTACACCCGAGCAGATAAAATGCGCTGATGTAAACGGTGACGGCAAGGTAGATATGCTCGACGTTACAACAGTGCAAAAGTACATAGCTAAGCTTATTAATGCTTTTTCCGCAGAGGAAGCATCAAGCGACAGCGACACGACAAATACCGATTTATTATCGATGACAACCGATTCTTCGGCTGAAACGGAAACAGAAAACGAGTCGGAAAAAGCCATAATTGATTTCTGCGATACACCGCTTATGCTTTCAAAACTCAAAGAGTACGAGACAAGCGCAACATACGAATGGAAAAGCGAGGACACCGAGGGCGAGTCTGTATGCGTCGGCATCACTATCCAAGACATACTCGCGGATTTGGTAACATTGCCGGGAAATGCTGATGGTCTCACCTTTATTGCGGAAGACGGTTTTAGTAAAACTTTTGCGTTAAACGGCAGTACGTCGGGTGTTTTCTATTCGAACAAAGCACGTGTGAGGGTGATGCTTGCCTGGAATGTGGACGGCGAAGATTTGTCAAAGCTCAGACTTATCGTGCCGTATGACGGCACTAACCCTAACAAAGGCTCTTGGGTAGGTCCTCTTGTTAAAGTTGTTGTAAATACTCATGACGTTCCTGATACAGACACATCAACAGATACCGAAACAGAAGATGCCATAATCGACTTTTGCGGCACACCTCTTTTGCTTTCAGAGCTCGAAGGATATGAAACAAGCGCAATATACGCTTGGAAAAGCAAGGGCGGCGAGGGCGAATCCGAATGCATCGGTATCACTATACAGGATATACTCTCAGATTTTGTAATGCTGCCCGGAAATGCCAAAAGCCTCACATTTACGGCAGAGGACGGTTACAGCAAGACTCTCGACTTAAACAGCAGCGCGTCTGGCGTTTTCTATTCTAACGATGCAGGCGATCGAGTGATGCTTGCGTGGAATGTTGACGATGAAGATCTGTCAAAGCTCAGACTTATCATTCCCTTTGATGGTACCAACCCCAACAAGGGCTCATGGATAAGCTCACTTGTTAAGGTTACCGTAAATGTTACAGAACCGTAAGAATTATTATTAATGTATTCTGTTTTTAAGTGAAACAATGGGCTGTCGCACAAGAACGCGGCACGCAAGTCTGCCTCACACGGAAATTTCCAGCGGTGCGGGGCAGATCTTGCTGTCTTATTTGTATAGTATAAAACACTCCCAAAACGCATATTAATTAATAATTTGTTTTGGGGGTGCTTTATATGATACATATTGTTAAGCAGGGGGATACATTGTTTTCCATAGCGGCAAGGTACGGCGTGTCGGTACAAAGACTCATTTATGATAATCAAGTGCCTCCCGACGCACGGCTTGTTGTTGGACAGGCGCTTTTGGTGCTTATACCCGAAACCGTGCATATCGTAAAGCAGGGTGAAACTCTGATAGGTATAGCAAGGCAGTATGGAGTGCCGCTTAACGATATTGTAAAGAATAACCCGTCGCTTATCCTGCAACAGCAAATATACCCCGGTGATACGCTCGCAATAAGATTTGTTGGACAGCAAGATAATAATTTTAGTGTAAACGGTTACGCATATCCGTTTATAAATCGTAACACATTACTTCAGACAATTCCGTACCTTACCGAGCTTTCGGTTTTCTCTTACGGCTTTACACCCAACGGAGAGCTTATACCTACCGAAGATGAATATTTGCTCTCTTTGGCAAAGGCTTACGGAGTGGATCCTATACTTGTGCTGACACCTAGAAGCGGAGAAGAAGCCTTTGACAACGGGCTTATAAACGAGCTTGTTAATAACCCTGCCGCGGTTGATAATATAATAAATAATCTGATAATTACAATGCTGCAAAAGGGATATTCGGGAGTTAACCTTGATTTTGAATACATAATGAGAGACAACAGGCAGGCTTACTCCGATTTTGCGGGAAAGCTGCGGAACGCCGCGTCTGAATACGGATTAAAAGTATCTGTTGCCCTTGCGCCTAAAACGTCCTCAGACCAGCCGGGACTTTTGTATGAGGGAATAGATTACGCACAGCTTGGGGCAAACACAGACAGCGTACTTTTGATGACTTACGAATGGGGATACACTTACGGTCCGCCCATGGCAGTGGCTCCTATAGGCAATGTAAGACGGGTACTTGAATATGGGCTTTCTCAGATTCCCAACTACAAAATAGACCTTGGCGTGCCGAACTACGGTTACGATTGGCCTTTGCCTTTTATTCAGGGACAGACAGCGGCAAGGACTATAGGCAATAACGAGGCGGTTGAAATAGCAAGGCGCACAAATTCGGTAATACTATATGACGAACCTTCCCAAACGCCTTATTTTGAATATACCGAAAACGGCGTTGACCATGTGGTTTGGTTTGAAGACGTGAGAAGTTTGCAAGGAAAAATAGATTTGATAATTCAATATAATTTAAGAGGTCTGGGATATTGGAATCTTTTGCGGTATTTTCGCTCTAACTGGTTGCTTCTGAATATGTATTGAGATGTTTTTTAAATATAAAAAACAGCCGAACAAATTATTTACAAGTATTTAATAAAATCATCTATTAATTTTTACACCGAGGTTGAAAATAATAGATGATTTTTTGCTCATATAGGTAGACAAATGCCTGCCTGTTTTGTTACGGATTCTTGACGCTTTTTGTTAAATGATTAGTTTACAGGATAGCACGTAAGTTGATTATTTTCACCGCATAACCCGAGAAAAATTTCTTTTGCACTACTGTACCCCTGACCTTTCAGTTGCGAAATAAGCCATTTTTCGTTAAGACCTTTTCGTTTAAGATTATCGCCCAAGATCCTCCCGTCCATAATTACCTCAGCGGAAATATGTTCGGCTTCCGTTTCAAGGCTTATATCATTTGGGTTAAGAGGCCTTTTAGTGCTTAACGGCAAAATGGAAAGCTTTCCGTTGTATTCAAACACTGCCGTTTGAATATCATCCAAATTAAAATATCCTTCCTGTCTGCATAACAGTAAGAATTCGCTGAGTTCAAGCTTTGCCTTTTTCATATTTTTTCTGTATAGCTTTCCGTTGTTCATAATTATCGTCGGGGTACCGTTAACAAATTTTCTGCTTCTGGGAAATTTACGTGTCAAAACACTGAGCATGACGGTAACAGCGCCGTATATAAGCATTGAAACAGCGGGCTTCCACCAAGGGGTTTCCAAAGTTGTTGCTAATTCGGCGCCAATGGAGCCAATGGTTATCCCCACAATATAATCAAAAAACTCTAACTGAGCTACCTGCTTGTGACCTATAATCTTTGCAATTAAAAACAGAATAACAATCGAGAATACCGACCCTACAATAACCTTAATTAATTCCATATTATCCCTCCGGTGCTTATTATGCACAATTATCGGGAAATTATTAATATATAATCACAGCCGCGGAAATTTCTCTCCGCAGCCGCTGTTTTGCTATCGCGTATTTTTTTCGATAGTTTAAGTATTTAGTTGGGTATCATACTTCCCATATTTCTCCGCAAGCTATTTTTTCCCCCGCATCGCCCGAGGGTTGAGTGCGGAAATCGTCGGTGTTTTTATGAATTATGACCGTTCTGCCTATAATATCGCGTACACGAAAGCGGTCGCTTATAACCTGCATATACGCGTTGCCCGAGCAGGACAGCAACGGCGGAAGATCACCCGAGTGAGTGGGGTGGGGTCTGCCTTTTGGGTTATAATGCCCCAGTGTGTTCGAAAAGGTGTCTCCGCCGCAATTTTCACCCTCATGAATGTGAAATCCGTAAAAACCGGATCCGTTTCGCGGTAACCCCGAAACATTAGCCGTAATAAGAACACCGTTCTTTTTCTGGCAGAATAATACCTCGCCTCTTATATCGGGGAATTCCTCAGAACCTTTTACTATTGCTTTTGCTACCGATTTTTGGTTACATTGTGTCATAAACATACCTCCCGAATATTATATGCTGAGGTCGTTGTTTGTGACATATATAATACATAAAGCTTATTTAAATAAAATAACGCCCCGGTGAATACACGGAGCGTTGTTTTCATATAATGTTTATTGATTAATAATGATTTAAGGGTCGTGTCATATAAGACTGTCAGTTCAAATTTTCAAATCGCTTGATCCACTCAAGGACATTTTCATACTTTGCTGTTTTGCGCGCAACTGACAAACCAAGTTCTATCACATCATTATCCGAGGGTGATATATGAATCCCGTTAATTTCCAAAAAAGCCAGCATAACGTACATCCCAATTCGTTTGTTTCCGTCAACAAAAGCATGATTGGAAATTAAAGAAAACCCAAGTTTTGCAGCCTTTTCTTCTTTCGTGGGGAATAATTCTTTTCCGTCAAAGGTTTGATACGCGGATTCAAGTGCACTTTCGAGCAACCCAATATCTCTTATACCCACATCGCCACCTGTTTCTTTAGCTATCAGTTCGTGAAGTAACAAAACCTTTTCTTTGCTGAATTTAATCATTTTCCCAACACCTCAAAAGCCTTATGATATTTATTGAGGATATGCTTTGATACAAGGTCAAATTTTTCCTCGTCATATTTTTGACCGGATAAGCTCATCATATATTCAATTACTTCACCCAGATGTTCTTCAGGAATAATATCTACAATACTCTTAACATACTCTCTATCACTCATACCGGAATACCCCCACCTCTATTTACACAATATGATATAATAAAAACGTCATTGTGTCAACGGTTAGTAAATTAAACACGCGTCCCCGAAAGAAAAAAATCTGTATTTTTCTTCTACCGCTGTTTTGTAAGCGTTCATAATATTATCATACCCTGCAAATGCGGAAACAAGCATAATAAGCGTGCTTTCGGGAAGGTGAAAGTTGGTGATAAGCCCGTCCATGACCTCAAATTTATACCCGGGATAGATGAATATATCTGTCCAGCCGCCACATTCCCGTATTTCACCGTATTTTTTCGCAGCAGACTCAACCGTACGGCAGCTCGTTGTGCCTACGCATATAACTCTTTTGCCGTTTGCTTTGGTCTCTTTTATAAGCTGTGCCGTTTTCTCGGGAATACGGTAATACTCCGAGTGCATAATATGATCGGTTATATCTTCCGCTTTAACGGGCCTGAATGTTCCGAGACCCACGTGCAGTGTAACAAATCCTATATTTACACCCTTTTCTTCAATTCTTTTAAGAAGCTCATTTGTGAAATGCAAACCCGCAGTGGGTGCCGCTGCGGAGCCGATCTCTTTGCAGTATACGGTCTGATATCGCTCACGGTCTTCCAATTTTTCGGTTATGTAAGGCGGCAGCGGCATTTCACCGAGTTCATCAAGAATTGCGTAAAAATCTTCTTTTTTGTCAAATTCGATTATTCTGTTTCCGTCTTCGCAGACTTTTGTTATAACACCGTTTAGTTTTCCGTCGCCAAATGTTATTTCGCAGCCTTCTTTTGCCTTTTTGCCGGGCTTTACCAGCGTCTCCCAAATGCTTGTTTCAATTTGCCTTAAAAGTAAAAGCTCAATTACGGCTCCCGTATCCGTTCGTGTTCCGTAAAGCCTTGCGGGAAGCACACGTGAATCGTTGAGTATAAGGCAGTCGCCCTTTTGCAGATAATCGCAAATATCATAAAAATGCCTGTGTTCTACCGAGCCGTCAGTTTTATTGAGCACCAACATACGAGAATGGTCCCGGGGCTCCGTAGGCGTTTGGGCAATAAGCTCTTTTGGTAGGTCGTAATAAAAATCGCTCGTTTTCATTTATTGACTTCCTTTCTTTCAAAAAAGGTACAAAAATCTAAAAAAATTATTCAAATATTTGACATAAACCGCTAAAAATGGTATATTTAACTCAGTGCCAATAGATTATATGTTAATTTGCATTTTTAAGCAATACCTTTTTTAAAATTAATATTATTTAGGAGGAATACCCCAATGAGAAAATATAACGTAGGAATAATAGGTGCCACAGGTATGGTAGGTCAGAGGTTTATAACCTTGCTTGCAAATCACCCGTGGTTTGATATAAGCGTACTTGCCGCAAGCGCACGTTCTGCGAGCAAGAATTATAAAGACGCGGTGGGCAGCCATTGGATGATGGACGAAGATATACCTCAAAAGGTTGCCGATATGCAGGTGTTTGACGCGTCTGACGTTCAAACGGTAGCATCCAAGGCAGACTTTGTTTTTTGCGCGGTAAATATGCCGAAAGACGCGATAAGAGAGCTTGAAGAAGCATATGCAAAGGCTGAGTGCCCCGTTATGTCTAATAACAGCGCACACCGCTTTACACCCGATGTGCCTATGATAATACCCGAGATAAATCCGCATCACGCAGAAATAATACCTTTCCAGCGCAAGCGTTTGGGTATAAAAAGGGGATTTATTGCCGTAAAATCTAATTGCTCATTGCAAAGCTATGTTCCTGCTATCCATCCGCTTATGGATCTCGGCGTTACAAAGATACTCGCCTGCACTTATCAGGCAATTTCGGGCGCCGGCAAAAACTTTGAAACTTGGCCCGAAATGGTAGATAACCTTATACCGTATATAGGGGGAGAGGAAGAAAAGTCTGAAAAAGAACCCCTCAAAATTTGGGGAAGAATTGAAAACGGAGTGATAGTAAACGCGGAATCGCCTATGATCACCGCGCAGTGCTTCAGGGTTCCTGTTACAAACGGTCACACTGCGGCTGTGTTTGCTTCTTTTGAGAAAAAGGCCTCCATAGAAGAAATAAAACAAAAAATGATAAATTATAAAGGCAGACCGCAGGAGCTTGATTTGCCTAGCGCACCAAAGCAGTTCGTTCATTATTTTGAGGAAAACGACCGTCCTCAAATTAAGACCGAGCGCAATCTGGAAAACGGAATGGCTATATCTGTCGGCAGATTAAGAGAAGACACGCAATATGATATCAAATTTGCCTGTATGTCTCATAACACATTGAGAGGCGCGGCAGGAGGAGCAGTGCTTATGGCTGAGCTTTTGTGCGCAGAGGGATATCTTGATTAAATTATTTTAGGGGGATAATTATTATGAAAAAACCTGTTTTTGAGGGAGCAGGCGTTGCTCTTGTAACGCCTATGTATGAGGACGGCAGTGTAAACTACAAGGTTTTTGAACAGCTTGTTGATTTTCAGGTCGCAAACGGTACAGACGCGCTTATAGTAATGGGAACAACCGGCGAATCTGTTTGCCTGCATAACGAAGAACGTGAAAGGCTTATAGACATTGCCGTAAGCAAGGCAAAGGGTAAGGTGCCGATAATTGTCGGAACGGGAAGTAACGACACAAATTACAGCATAATGCGTTCAAAGCGCGCGGAAGCGCTCGGCGCGGACGCGGTTTTGTGCGTTACACCTTATTACAACAAAACCTCGCAAGACGGCTTGGTGTGCCACTACAATATGATAGCCGACAGCATAAATATACCTGTTATAGTATATAATGTGCCTTCGCGTACGGGCGTAAATATCAAGCCCGAAACATATTACCGCCTTTCAAAGCATCCAAACATAAACGCCACAAAAGAGGCAAACGGAGATATTTCGGGTGTTGCGCAAACCGTAGCTTTGTGCGGTGACGAATTGAATATATATTCGGGTAACGACGACCAGACCGTAGCGATTATGTCTTTGGGCGCCAAGGGCGTTATTTCCGTATTTTCAAACATAATGCCAAAGGAATGTCATATGCTCACACAGGCAATGCTTGAGGGCAGATTTAAAGACGGCGCGGCGCTTCAGCTTAAGTATTTGGAGCTTATGAATATGCTTTTCAGCGATGTTAACCCGATCCCCGTAAAAGAAGCGATGAATATATTGGGTTATGAGTGCGGCTATTGCCGTATGCCGCTTGTGCCTATGAGCGAAAACGGCAGACAAAAGCTTTTGGAATGTATGCAAAGATACGGGCTTGTAAAATAATACATACCTGAGGAAAAATAACATAAAAAGATGTGAATTAAAATGATTGATATAATTATTAACGGTTGTTTCGGAAAAATGGGGAAAACGCTTGCGGAAAAGGCATCCGCAGATTCCGACATAAGAATAGCGGCGGGAATTGATCTTACAAAGTGCGAAGAATACAGATTTCCCGTGTATCGCTCATTTGATGAACTCCCGAAGACAGACACCCAAAACGCGGTTATCATAGATTTCTCGCATCCGTCAGTTATCAATAATTTGCTCAAATATGCTGTTGATAATAAGATCCCTGCCGTAA
The DNA here is from genome assembly GCA_024690965.1 of Clostridiales bacterium. Taxonomy (GTDB): domain Bacteria; phylum Bacillota; class Clostridia; order Oscillospirales; family Acutalibacteraceae; genus JAEEHZ01. The sequence goes on along the minus strand of JAILOG010000016.1, from coordinate 275,374 downwards.
TATGCACGACAGGTATATCTGATGAAGATAAAGAGCATATAAAAGAAGCTTCAAAAACCGTGCCGATTTTTTATTCCGGCAATATGTCGATAGGCGTGAATTTGCTTATATCGCTTGTAAAAATCGCTCAAAGAGCTTTGAATGACGATTTCGACGTGGAGATAATCGAGAAGCATCATAATCAGAAAATAGACGCTCCCAGCGGCACAGCCTATATGATAGCAGATGCGATAAAGTCACAAATGCAGGAGGCGGAGTATGTGTTTGACCGCCATTTGCAAAGAAAAAAGCGTGAGAAAAACGAGATAGGAATACACTCCGTAAGGGGAGGCAACATAGTAGGGGAGCATGAGGTCATCTTTGCGGGAGACGACGAGGTCATAACAGTTAAGCATCAGGCGCAGTCTAAAGCAGTTTTTGCAAAGGGCGCCTTAAGCGCGGCAAAGTTTTTGATTGGCAAAGAGCCGGGAATGTATGATATGAGCGACCTTATTCCGCAAAAATAATACGAAAGGAAAGCGGATATGAGTAAAAAGCAAAAGAAAAAGGAATGCGGCACTGTATATCCGAAATACGGTTATCCCTACAATAACCGGGAACTTAGCTGGATGGACTTTAATTTAAGAGTACTTGAAGAAGCTTTTGAAAAAGAAAACCCATTGTTTGAGCGCCTTAAATTTTTGTCTATTACGGCATCTAATCTTGATGAGTTTTTTATGGTGCGTGTTGCCGGTATATACGACCAAATCCATTCCGATTACACAGTGAAAGACCCCGCGGGGCTTACACCGCAGATGCAGATCGAAAGGCTTTCGGAGAAAATACACGCTTTTTCAGAAAAGCAATACAGCTGCTTAAGCCACTCGCTTATCCCCGCAATGAAAAGACAGGGATTTAAGTTTTTAACCCCAAGCGAGCTTAACGAAAAACAGCAAAAATACATAAAAAAGTATTTTTCGCATATTATTTTTCCTGTGCTTACGCCTCTTGCGGTAGACCCAAGCAGACCTTTTCCTCTGCTCGGCAACAAAACGGTGAATATAGCTGTAAGACTCCGAGACGACAATAAGGAAAACGCTTTTGCGCTTTTGCAGGTGCCGTCTATTTTACCGAGACTTTTGGAATTGCCCGCGGAAAACGAAGATAAAAAAGAGTTTATCCTACTTGAAAATGTAATACTTAACTATCTTAAATCGGTATTTGAGCTTTTTACAATTAAAGCATCATGCGTTTTCAGAATAACGCGTGACGGCGATCTGGAAATAGACGAGGAAACAGACGATCTTTTGGAAGAAATTGAAAAATCCATAAAGAAGCGCAAGAGAGGAAAGCCCGTTCGTTTGGAACTGCAAGGCAGCAATTGTGATGAGGAACTTGAGCGCTTTTTGATTGAAATGCTTGAGGTGGAGGAACGCGATATTTACCGACAAAGAGGACCGCTTGATTTGACGTTTTTGTCTAAGCTGGCTTCTTTGGAAGGTTATGACGAATTTAGATTTAAGCCTATTTCGCCCGTTAATCCGCCTGCCGAATTTTACGGATATAGCGATATTTTTGAGGCAATAAGAAAAAAGGACAGGCTTATTCATCTGCCTTACGAAAGCTTTGACCCCGTGCTTAAATTTGTGCGCCAAGCGGCGGCTGATGAAAATGTTCTTGCCATAAAACAAACTTTGTACAGAGTAAGCGGTAATTCTCCAATTGTAGACGCGCTTATTAAAGCCGCCGAAAACGGTAAGCAAGTAACGGTACTCGTTGAGCTTAAAGCAAGGTTTGACGAAGAGAATAACATCCATTGGGCAAAAAAACTTGAAAAGGCAGGCTGCCACGTTATATACGGGGTTTACGGTCTAAAAACACATTGCAAGATCTTGCTTGTGGTTAGAAAAGAAAATAACGGTATTCGCAGATACCTGCATATGGGAACAGGTAACTATAACGATATAACGGCAAGATTTTATACTGATATAGGAATGTTTACCTGCCGTGAGGAATACGGTGAAGACGCATCGAGCCTGTTTAACGTTCTCACAGGGTATTCCAGGCCGCCCCAATACAATAGATTTATTGTGGCGCCGAAGGGTATGAGAAGCTTTTTTGAGGAAAAAATAAAGCAAGAGATTAGAAACGCCCAAATGGGTATTAAGGCAGGTATAACGGCCAAAATAAACTCTCTTGTGGACCCCGAAATAATAAAGCTTTTGTATCAGGCTTCACAGGCAGGTGTGAAAGTAGACCTTATCGTGCGCGGAATCTGTTGCCTTATACCGGGAATACAGGGGATAAGCGATAATATAAGAGTATACAGCATAGTAGGTCAGCTTCTTGAGCACAGCAGAATATTCATATTTGAAAACGGCGGCAGCAGGCTTATATACATGGGCAGCGCCGATTGGATGCCGAGAAACCTTGACAGACGTGTGGAGCTTGTATTTCCCGTGCTTGACGAAAACCTGAGAGCAAGGGTTTGCGAGATAATAGATGTATCAATGAAAGATACGGTAAACAGGCGTGTACAATTAGACGATTCCTCTTATAAGCTTGTTGACAAACGCGGCAAAAAGCGTGTAAACAGCCAAAAGGAGCTTTGGCAGCGCGCTAAAAAAACATTTTTGGCTGCAAAGCAAAAATTTGACGAAGAAGAGGAAAAAGAGCTTGCGTTTAAAAACACGCTGTTAAACAGCGAACTTAACGATTAGTATTATTCACATAAAAGAAAGGAAGGTAAGATTTATGAAAAGAGTGGGCATTTTAACAAGCGGCGGTGATTGCCAGGGCTTAAACGCCACAATCAGAGGCGTTGCCAAAGCGCTTTATGAGCATTACGGTTCAGACAAGCTTGAGATAATAGGTATTCAGGACGGATACAGAGGGCTTATACAAGGTCAGTATAAAAAGCTTGAAAAAAGTGATTTGTCAGGCATACTTACAATGGGCGGAACAATACTCGGAACATCGCGTCAGCCGTTCAAGCTCATGCGTGTTATCGACGAGACAAACAGCATTGACAAAGTAGCCGCGATGAAAGAAAACTACAAAAAAATGGGTCTTGACTGCATAGCGATACTTGGCGGCAACGGCACACAAAAAACTGCCAATTTGCTCAGGGAAGAGGGACTAAATGTAGTATCTCTGCCGAAAACAATTGATAATGACCTTTGGGGAACGGATATGACATTCGGTTTTCAAAGCGCCGTGGATATAGCAACCAATGTTATTGACTGCATACACACCACCGCTACATCTCACGGCAGAGTGTTTATTGTAGAGCTTATGGGCCACAAAGCAGGCTGGCTGACATTGTACGCAGGCATCGCGGGCGGCGCGGATATTATACTTATACCGGAGATACCGTATGATATCAAAAAAGTCATCGAAACGATAGACACCCGTACTAAAAACGGAAAGAATTTTTCTATTCTTGCTGTTGCCGAAGGCGCAATATCTAAAGAATACGCCGCTTTGCCCAAAAAGCAGCGCAAGCAGGTTTTGGCGCAGATACCTTATCCTTCCATATCATATAAGCTCGCACACGAAATTGAAGAGGCAACAGGTCACGAGACAAGAGTTACCGTACCGGGCCATTTCCAGCGCGGGGGAAGCCCTTGTCCCTATGACCGTGTGCTATCTACAAGATTGGGAACAGCCGCAGCAAAGCTTATCATAAACAAAAAATACGGTAATATGGTCGCGCTCAGGGGTGACAGGATAGTTGCCGTTCCGCTTGAAGAAGTAGCAGGTAAGATTAAAACCGTACCCACGGATTCATCCGTTATTCAAAGCGCAAGAGATTTAGGCATAAGCTTCGGCGATTGATGGGAGGTAATCTGTTATGGGATTCAAAGAATCTGCCGCTTCGGGCAAAATGATTGCAGAGGAAAGAAAGCGCTGGGGGTTTTTGGGCTTACCGCTTACTTTCACAAAGTTTTATTTAACGGAAAAAAAGCTTGTTGTATATTCGGGATTGCTCACAACAACCGAGGATGAGATACTGCTTTACCGTGTGCTTGATATTTCGAGAAAGAGAAATCTTTTTCAAAAAATGTTTGGCTTGGGAACGATTTTGGTTACCTCTCAAGATAAAACTCTGCCCGAGCTTGAAATCAAAAACATTAAAAATTCGGATGAATTTAAAAATTTGCTTTCAGAACAGGTAGAAGCCGAGAAGAAGCGTATGAATGTCCGCGCGGGCGAATATATGGGTATAGGGGGACACCACCATCCCGTAGACCTGGACCACGACGGCATACCCGATCCTCCTCCGCACGAATTTGAAGACGGATATTGATAAAGTCTTGATTTAAAACATATTATAATAAACTTTGCCGGAGATATGAAAAGACTTCATATCCCCGGCAAATTGCTTATAAATTTGATTTTAATTCAGATAATCCGATCTGTATTCCAGTTCTCTGATATTATATCCACGTTTTTTAAGCTGAGATACTTTCAGCGCAACAAGGTTGATATCCGAATCCATGAAAGCGGCTATATCGGCGGAAGACGCGCCCTCGGATATATAATCCAAAATTTCGTTGTCTGGCAGGCTTACATCAGCCGCGAAAATATTGGCTTCATATTCCATCCGGTTATTTTGCATACTGAAAAGATCAAATTCCTGAAAGGCAGTTCCCTTTTGGGCTTGGGCACGGTGAAGAGAGTCGTGACCCAGCTCGTGAAGCAGAACAATTCTTTTAATAACAGGCGGCAGTCCGTTATTGATAAATATAAACCTTTCACGCAAAACAACTTTATAAGCGCCTTTTTGAACCGAAAAATTACACGGTATAATATTTATGCCCAAACGTTTTATAATAAGCTCAGGGTCGCGGGAGCCGCACTGAGAAACAACGCGGTCGGCAATTTTCGATATTTGCTCCGAGGAATAGTACAATTTTTTCACCTCTTAAACAGCATTTTTCAGAGCATAATAAATCAAGGATGACGTTTATTTTTTTCTTTTGCTACCCAATATGCCTGCTGTATCGCCCTCATCATTTCGTCACGGTCATCTTCGGACAACGTACCTCCCGAAAACAATGCGCCTATCTCGCTTACAAGAGTTTGCGCCTGCTTTTTTCCGGTATAGCCGTACTGTTCTTCAGCCTTAAGCAAAAATGCTTCGTCTTCGGTCAGTAGGTAGTTTATATCCACATTCAATACATCCGCAATTATATAATACATTTCACGCTTTTTCGGATATCGGTCTCCCGTTTCGTAATTTGTTACTGTTCTGAGAGATACGCCTATTTTTTTGGCGAATTCTTCCTGACTTAATCCTGTTTTTTTTCTCGCGTCTTTTATTTTTTCACCGAATTTCATATTTTTATTCTCCCCGCGTCAGAATATTACTTGCTGAATACGCAATATAATTACGTTTTTATATTACCATTTAAAAGCGCGGCTGTCAATATTATCTATTCTATACTCTTTAAGCTTTTTATCATAAGATATTTGTTTCTTGTTGCGTTGCCGCCGCGAATATGCCTCTGAGCTTTGTTTAATTCCAAAATCTGTTTAACATTATTGTGCAGAGAAGGGTCGATCTCTTTCAGCCTTACAGAAACATCTTTGTGAACAGTACTTTTGCTTATTCCGTATTTTTCAGCGGTTTTGCGTACTGTTGTTTTGTTTTCAACTATGTACCTTGCGAGCATAACTGCTCTGTCCTCAAATACACTATTCAATTATAAAAGCCCCCTAAATAAGGATTTTATAATTAATATGCTTCTAAAGCTTTTTTTAGTACCTTTATAAAACATATGCAGTTCTTGCGAGTGGCATATTATTCGATTTGTAATTTACCGTTTTTTACTATATTTCATAAAAAATGTTTGACTGTATATGTTTTTTATGGTATCATATCTAAAGATTGACAATGAGGGTGAATGTGATGAATAAAATTATTGCCGTTGCTTCAGGAAAAGGGGGAACGGGTAAATCTACTGTTTCCGTTGGAATAGGCAGAGAGCTTGCAAATGCCGGCAATAAGGTGCTTATAATTGATTGTGACAGCGGAATGCGCGGCGTAGATATTATGCTTGGTGTATCACGCAACCTTGTTTTTGATATGGCAGATGTTGTAAGCGGAGAGTGCGAAATAGAAAACAGCGTTTATCCCTGCGGTTCCGGAGGCAATTTGTTTATGATACCTGCCCCAAACGACGCTGATGACGAATTAAGCCCTAATGTTTTTAAGCGGTTTTTGGAAGCTGTTGCAGATGTATTTGATTATATAATAATAGACTCTCCCGCAGGCGTAGGCTCAGGCTTGAAAACGGCGGTTTCTATCGCGGATATGGCACTTGTTGTGTGTAATCCCGAGCCCGCAAGCTTGCGCGGCTGCAATAACGTTAGAAGAATACTGTTGGAAAACGGTATCAGTAATATAAGGCTTATTATTAACAAATTCAGTGAGAGGTCATTTATCGGTATGGGCTTTTACCCAGATTTGGACGCCGTAATAGACGAAACGGGAATCCAGCTTATAGGCATTGTGCCTGAGGATCTGCGTATGGCGGCGTCGGTCCAGTCCGGAGTATTGCCGGAGAAGAGCAGCCTTGCAAAGGGCGCGTTTGAGAGAATTGCAATGAGAATCCGCGGAGAGAAAGTTATGCTCCCGTTTTAATAAACTTTTTGGAGGATGGATATGAATATAGCATTGATCGCACATGACAAGAAAAAAGAACTTATGGTTCAGTTTTGTATAGCTTATTCCGGCATTTTGGGCGAGCACACTTTGCTCGCCACCGGTACCACGGGAAAAATGGTTAGTGAAGTTGCCGGGTTGGATGTTAAAAGATTTTTAAGCGGAGAGCAGGGAGGAATACAGCAGATCTCTTCAAGAATCTCCTGCAATGAGATAGATATGCTTTTGTATTTCAGAGATCCCATTGCCGAAGAAACGGCTGTGGACAGCGAGATACTGCGTATTTGTGATGTTCACAGTATTCCAGTGGCAACAAACATAGCAACAGCCGAAATGCTTATCCACGGCTTAGAGCGGGGAGATCTGGACTGGAGAAATATAGTAAGAACATAAAATTAATTGAGGAGAATTGCTGTAAAATACCGTGCATTATAATATGTGCGGTATTGCTGTGTGTATTGATATGAACTTGATTACAAAAAGAGTAAAAGGTACCCAAGACGTTTTGCCCTCGCAGTCATATAAATGGCAGTTTGTTGAAAAGCTGTTAAGCGATGAGGCAAAGCTTTGCGGATATAAAGAAATAAGAACCCCCGTGTTTGAGCATACTGAGCTTTTTAACAGAAGCGTGGGGGAGACAACAGACGTTGTACAAAAAGAAATGTATACCTTTAACACAAAGGGCGGGACATCTATAACACTGCGCCCCGAGGGTACTGCGGGTGCGGCGCGCGCTATGCTTGAAAACGCGGTTTACAACGACGGTTTGCCTATAAAGGTATATTATAATACATCGTGTTACAGATACGAAAAGCCGCAGGCAGGAAGATACCGTGAATTTCATCAGTTTGGTATGGAGCTTTACGGAACACAATCGCCGAGCGCAGACGCAGATCTGATATGTACGGTTGACTCAATGTTTAAAAGAATGCGCATAACGGATTTAAGGTTAGAAATAAACTCTATCGGTTGTCCCACTTGCAGAGCTAAATTCCAGCAGGCTTTAAAAGATTATTTCTCGCAGTATAAAGATAAGCTTTGTGAAACCTGCCTTTCACGTTTAGACAGAAATCCAATGAGAATTCTTGACTGCAAAAGCCCCGTATGCAAGCAAATAGCAGAGGATGCGCCTACTGTTCTCGATTACCTGTGCGATGAATGTTCACTTCACTTTAATAAGGTAAGAGAACTGCTTGATTGTATGGGGGTTAAATATACAGTTAACCCTAAAATCGTAAGAGGTCTTGATTATTATACAAAAACTGTGTTTGAGTTTGTCAGCGACAGCATAGGCGCTCAAGGCACCGTTTGCGGCGGCGGAAGATACGACGGGCTTGTTGAAGAGCTTGGCGGTCAGGCAATGCCGGCTTTGGGATTCGCGTTGGGAATGGAGCGTCTTTTAAGCTTAATGGAAGCCCTTAACATTGAATTGCCAGAGCCTGAAAATTGCGGTGTTTATTTTATCGGACTTGGCGAACCGGGGCAAAAAGAAGCTTTCAGATTAACGCGTGAGGTTCGCAACAGCGGCATTTACGCTGATTGTGATATTTGCTCGCGTAGCTTAAAGGCACAGATGAAATATGCCGATAAAATCGGCGCGCGTTTTACTGTCGTTATAGGCGACGATGAAGTAAACACAAAGAAGGCGGTTATGAAAAATATGCAAACCGGCGAAAAGTTTGACATTTGCCTGGATGAAAGATTTTTCGAGACCTTTACCGTTGGATTTTTAAAATAAATGCATTTGTTTAACATAAAGAAAGAAGGAAATGTTAATTATGGCTGAAAGTATGCAAGGTATGAAACGCAGCTGCTACTGCGGAGAATTGAGATTGTCTGACTGCGGCAAAGAGGTAACTTTATGTGGCTGGGTGCAAAGACAAAGGGATCTGGGCCAACTTATTTTCATTGATTTGAGAGACCGCACGGGAATAACCCAGCTCGCTTTTGACAGCAACACAGACCGCGAGATATTCAACAAGGCGTTTGGAATAAGGGGAGAGTATGTTCTTGCCGCAAAGGGTATAGTAAGAGAGCGCAGCTCAAAGAATTATGAGATACCCACAGGTGAAATCGAGCTTGAGGTAAAAGAATTAAGAATACTCTCAAAGGCTGAAACACCGCCTTTTGAGATACTTGACGAAACAAACGTAAATGAAGAATTAAGACTTAAATACCGTTATCTCGATTTAAGAAGAAGACCCTTGCAGGAAAGCATTATGTTAAGAAGCAAAATCGCAAAGGTAGCAAGAGACTATTTTTACGAGAACGGCTTTATAGATATAGAAACTCCCATGATGATAAAATCAACTCCCGAAGGCGCAAGAGACTATCTTGTTCCCTCAAGAGTTCACCCGGGTAAATTCTACGCGTTGCCCCAGTCTCCGCAAATCTATAAGCAACTTCTTATGCTTTCAGGCTTTGACAGATATATTCAGCTTGCACGCTGCTTCCGTGACGAAGATCTGCGTGCCGACCGTCAGCCTGAGTTTACACAGATAGACCTTGAAATGTCATTTGTAGATGTTGACGATGTTTTAGAGATATGCGAAGGCTTTATGAAGCGTTTGTTTAAGGAGATACTTGATGTAGACGTTACGTTGCCCCTGCCGAGACTCTCATTCAGAGAAGCGATGGACAGATTCGGTTCAGACAAGCCCGATACACGTTTCGGAATGGAAATAGTAAACGTTTCAGACCTTGTTAAGAACACAGAATTCGGCGTGTTTAAATCAGCGGTTGAAAACGGCGGCAGTGTAAGAGCTATTGTTGCCAAAAACGGCGCTGAAAAGCTAACAAGAAAAGAAATAGACAAGCTTACCGAGTTTGTTAAGGGCATAGGAGCCAAAGGCCTTGCGTTTGTGCGCTGGATAGATGACGCGCCTACTTGTTCATTTGCGAAATTTATGAAAGACGGCGAGCTTGAGGCGATACTTGAGCGTGTCGGCGCGGAAAAAGGTGATGTGGTTCTTTTTGTCGCGGACAAAAACAGCGTTGTACTTCCCACATTGGGCGCATTGAGATTAAAAGTAGCGAAGCAGCTTGATATTATTCCTCAGGGTAAATATAATTTGCTTTGGATAGTTGATTTCCCGTTCTTTGAGCAAGACGAAGAAACAGGTGAGTGGCTTGCCATGCACCATCCGTTTACAATGCCCAAAGAGGAGTGCTTGCAGTACCTTGAAAGCGATCCCGAAAAGGTAATAGCAAAGGCATACGACCTTGTCCTCAACGGCACAGAGCTTTCAAGCGGATCCGTAAGAATCACCGACTCGGAATTGCAGCAAAAGATGTTCCGCGCGCTTAATATGAGCGACGCCGAAATAGAGGCAAAATTCGGCTTCCTCGTAGACGCTTACAGATACGGCGCTCCGCCGCACGCAGGCATGGGGATAGGCCTTGACAGACTTGCGATGATACTAACGGGCAACGACAATCTTCGTGATGTTACCGCGTTCCCGAAGGTTCAAAATGCGTCTGAGCTTATGTCATCGTGTCCCTCTCCTGTAGACAAGGACAGCCTTGACGTATTGGGCATAGAGCTTAAAAAGAAAGAAGAATAATATATACAAAAGGGACTGCTATTTACGGCAGTCCCTAATTTAAAATAAGTTTTTATAGTGAGGGTTTTATATGGGTGAAAACATAAGCACAATACCAATAAATGATATATTTGAGCCAAAAAGCGGATGTCCTTTTTGCAGAGCGTATTCCGTGCTTGAGCAGAGAAGCATAGAGTATATTCTCGGCGGCGCAATGATGCAGCCCGAAATTCGTATAAAAACAAACGAAACAGGCTTTTGCAAAACTCATTACAAAAAAATGCTGAGTACGGGTAACCGACTGCAAAATGCCTTGCTGCTTCAAAGCCATTTAAAGTATATCTCAGAAAATATTTTCAGTGACGGCAAAAACGGTAAAAAAATTGAAAAACAGGCTTTACTTAGCCTTAGGAGATTAAACGGCAGTTGCTATGTTTGCGATAGGATAAACTTGTCGATGATTCACTTTATGAAAACAACGATCGATATGTGGCAAAAAGACGAAAATTTTAAAAGGCTTTTTTCGCAACAGGAGTATTTTTGTATGCCGCATTATGAAATGCTTATTGAAACAGTCTATAAAAGCGGTATCACAAAAAAGGAAAAAGCTTCGTTTTGCAACGAGATCGCTCGGTTGTGTAATAAATATATAGAAACAAAGCGAAAAGATATTGATGATTTCTGTGCCATGTTTGATTACAGAAACAGCGGCAATGTCATGGCATCGCCTGATTGTGTAGAAAAATGCACAGAGCTTTTATGCGGAGATAAAGACTGAGTATTTATGACAATAAAAAGACTCTTGAAGCGGTATTGCCTCAAGAGCTTTTGTTTTGCAGTTTTTAAATCAAAGGTCGCCAAAAGGCATTGCCGCCTCGCTTGATACGCCGGCTGCAAGTGAGTTAAGATTATCACCGTTTTGGGATGTTGTTTCGCCCGAACTTAAAACAACGTCGGACACAAGCAATTTTTCGTTTGTAAATTCAGGAGTACAATACTTATTTTTCATAGCCGGACGCCCCCCCCCCTTTTTAATATATAGAAAACACATACCTATCCGTACACATTATAAGCAAAATAACAGTAGTTGTCAATAGATATTTATTAAATTTATTCTTTTTGAGTGTAGATGTGTCAATGATGGGTGACACTTAACTCAAAAATAAAAAGATGTTAAGGAAGATAGCGACCGAGCGGTTGAGAGAGGAGCCGTAGGCGACGAACGAAACCGCTCGGTCGGCGGCTCACATTACCCCCAGATAATCATCTAAAACAGCGTTTGGACTTCTGTATTTAAGACAACTCTTTGAGATGTTGTTAGATAACTTATTATACTTTTTAAGCTGTTTTCTACCGTCCTCTAAGCTGAACATTCTCATGTGACTGTAAAAGCGTTGCTCATCTATCCTGTGCTGGCGTTCTACCTTGCCGTTGTGTCTTGGTGTCGCTATCTTTATACGATGGTAGATTATTTCATTATCCTCTAAATACTGCTCGAGCAGGGTTTTATGCGTGCTTTTCTTGACCAGCAACGCATTTGTCCATTCTGTTCCGTTGTCCGTCTGTACTTCTCTTATTGGAAACGGACAATTCTCTATTAATTTCTTGATAAAATCAACAGAACTGTATGTGCTGTGTTCGTCGTACATTTCTCTGAAGCACCACCGTGTACACTCGTCTATGGCTGTATATTGGTAGTATTTCTGTCCATTTGAAACACAGTAGGATGGCACATATTTCACATCTATCTGTACCTTCTGACCCGGGTAATCCGCCCTCTTATACGACTTCGGTTTGTACCCCCGTCTTTTCTCAGGTGGTTCTTCCAAATTAAGCCTGCGTATTGCGCGAAGCATACTCTGATAGCAGCGTTTATACCCTTTTTCTCTTAGCTTATCCCACATCAGCATCTTATCGCCCTTGTATCGGCGGTAGTATCTTTCGATGAGCTTATACTCTTCCTCTGTCTGCTGTTTCGGGTGACTGTGGGGGCGGTGGGATCTGTCTCTGAGACTCTTCCATGTTCCGTCATATTTGTGTTTCCACTCATATATTGCATTTCGACATACTCTGAATCTATTGCTTGCTTTTGTAACTCCATGTTTTTCTGAATATCTGATTACCCGTTGACGAAACTTAGCTATTGATGTTATACTGGTCATGGAAAAACAACTCCTTGGCTGATGTTTTGTTTGGTCACTTTACATCTTACCATATTTTGAGTTGTTTTTCCTCTTTTTTTGTCACCCATCTATTGTATCATAACATATTTATTAAATTTATTCTTTTTGAGTTATTAAATTTATTCTTTTTGAGTTAAATTAACAAACGTAAACGGAAAACAGACGAATCAAGTTATATTCTGTTTCCGAGAGTATTAACATATTTTTTATAAAACGCTTCAAAGCCGTTATTATCAAGCGCATCTCTTATTCTTTCAAGCAAGGTGTTATAAAAATACAAATTATGCATAACGCCCAATCGCATACCAAGCATTTCGTTGCTTTTATATAAGTGATGGATATATGCTCTCGAAAAATTTTTGCAAACAGGACAGTTACATTCTTCATCAAGCGGACGGTCATCAATTTCATATTTAGCGTTGAACATATTTCTAATTCCGTTTATTGTAAATATATGACCGTGTCTGGCATTTCGTGACGGCATAACGCAGTCAAACAGATCTACGCCCCGTTTTACGCTTTCAAGAATATTTACCGGTGTGCCTACACCCATAAGATATCTTATTTTATCCTTTGGCATATAAGGCTCAACAGCGCATATCGTTTCATACATTTCGTCTGCCGTTTCGCCTACCGCAAGTCCGCCTATTGCGTAGCCGTCAAGACCAAGCTCGGCGATTTTTTTCATATGCTCTATTCTTAAGTCGGCAAATGTGCTTCCCTGGTTTATGCCGAAAAGCATTTGCTTTTTATTTATGGTGGTATCAAGGCTGTTTAGCCTATCTATTTCCTTTTTGCATCTTACAAGCCATCTGTATGTTCGGTCACAGCTCTTCTTTGTATAGTCGTATTGGGCGGGGTTTTCTATACATTCGTCAAAGGCCATAGCTATTGTCGAGGCAAGATCTGACTGTATCTGCATACTTTGCTCAGGCCCCATAAAGATCCTGTGACCGTCAATATGTGACGCAAAATATACTCCTTCTTCTTCTATTTTGCGGAGCTTTGAGAGCGAAAAAACCTGAAATCCGCCGCTGTCGGTAAGTATCGGTCCGTCCCAGCGCGTAAATTTATGGAGCCCGCCCATTTGCTTTACAACTGCGTTGCCGGGACGCAAGTGAAGATGATAAGTATTGCAAAGCTGTACCTGGCAATGTATATCTTTTAGGTCAAATGCAGACAAACCGCCTTTTATCGCGCCGCAGGTCGCGACATTCATAAAAGCAGGTGTTTGTACAGTGCCGTGAGGTGTTATAAATTCTCCTCTGCGTGCGTTGCCCTCGGTTTTTATAAGTTTAAACATGAAATTATTCCTTTACTTTGATTTTTTACCGGTTAATTTTACTTCATTTTTTATATTGTGTCAACCATTTGCAATATGCATGTATTTATGACAGAATAATCATGCTTTGACAAAATAAAAAAAAGTTAAAAATTTGTCTAAAATTAGGGTACAAAAGTGTTTATATAATATAAGAGAAAATAAAATCTTATAATTGACACATTACAGGGAGGTTGGTTGTCATGAGAGGTTTGTCATCAGTCGGAACATAGCTGTCAATGTTCATTTGTTTTAGGGAAATATCAATACTTAAGGGAGGTTTTATAATTATAAAAGAAAGTATGCGCTTGCCTGTTTTGGCTTTATTATTTCAGCTTTGTGACCGCGTATATGGGTGAATCAAAAAGTTTATAATAATAAGAATTAAGGCTTGATTTGCGCAAGATTAGTTGATAAAATATATTCACGGCATGACCTACCCGATTCTAACAAAAGGAGAGATTAACTATGAAAAATATTAAAAAAGTATTATCGCTTTTACTGTGCGTTACAATGATGTTTTCCTGCATCATTATAGCTGACGCCGAGGACAAGCCCCGGGTTATGGGCGACGCGGACGGTGACGGCGAAGTATCTATGACCGACGTTACGCTTGTTCAAAGGGTAATCGCAAAGCTCACCACCCTTGAGGATATCACCTTAGCCGATGTTAACGGCGACGGCGAGCTTACTATGCTCGATGTAACCAATATGCAAAAGTTTATCGCGAAGCTGATAGATAAATTTGATGTGATGGAAAAAGACACCGACACAGATAAGAATACGGATACAGACGTTAAAAGTAAAAAGAGGTTTGCTGTTGTAGGCAGAGGCTGCGTGGGCGACGAGAATATGTTCGACCTTGATCAACTTGTTTGTGAAATCGACGATTCTGACAGTGATTCTCTTGTTATATATGTGCCGTTTAAAAATGAATATCTTACACAGCACTACGGCGAGTGGAACTCTAAAGTACAGCTGCGAACAAGATGGGGAAATCGCGATATAGAGAATTTTGGATTTGTTTGGAACACGGAAAAAGAGAATTTTGCACTTTTAACTATGCCGAAAGATGCATATGACGATGTTTATATACTTAGTATTGAAGTATACGATGATCAAGCTCAGCATATGGGAACACTCGAAATAAAGTTCGTATTCAGCAGAGAGACAGAATGTTTAACGGGACCCTATATGGGTAATTATTTCTGTTTTACTGTTGATAACAGAGTATTGACGTTTGATAAAGACGGAAAATTATATTTTGCCGATAATTTTACGGATGAAAACACACTTTGGTCATTTGAATATGCTTTAAACGATACAAATGAATATTCTTTGGTTCAAAAGACCACAGGCCATCGCCTTAAGTTAAAGGATGGTAAAGTTGAAGACGGTGCGGAAATTACAATAGGTGATGAAAGCGACTCTGATATTTCGACACATTTTTGTGTTTGGGAACAATACAGTATGGGTTCGACCGAAGAAAAGTATGTTGTGACATATATAAATGGTGAAGGAAACAATTATCATATAGCATATGATAATGATTCAGGCAAGCTCATTTTAAAATCGTGTTATGATATAAAAGACGCTTACAAATTCAACACAATATCCGAATATCAAAAGAAAGGTGTGCTTGCAAAATTTGCCCTTATTGCCGACAGCGCAGGCGCAGAAGAAGGATTTAACCGCGAAGCTTGGCACGCAATGGAACGTATAAGCAAAATAACCGGTGTTGAAGCCAAATGTTACACTGTTAAAGAAGACACAAAGGAAAGCATAATTGCGAAAATAGACGAGGCCGTAAAAGAAGGCTGTAACACTGTTTTGTTCATTGGATTCCAATTTGGCGAAGCAATTCCCGAAGTGCAAACAAAATACCCCGATGTTAACTTTATAGGTTTGGATATAACCGAAGATGATGTAGAGGGTAACTTATCACAAAATGTTATCTGCGGCGAATTTGATACGATGGCTTCAGGATACG
Source organism: Clostridiales bacterium (assembly GCA_024690965.1). Taxonomy (GTDB): domain Bacteria; phylum Bacillota; class Clostridia; order Oscillospirales; family Acutalibacteraceae; genus JAEEHZ01. Next base: position 259,689 of record JAILOG010000016.1, on the reverse strand, counting down.
CGGCAGGTTATGCGGCCGTAAAGGACGGATTTACAAAATTAGGCTTTTTAGGCGGCATGGATATCCCGGCAGTTAATAAATACGGAGTGGGATATGTTTACGGTGCCGACCAAGCGGCAAAAGAGCTTAAGAAAAACATAACCGTAACAATTAGATACGCGGGACAGTTCTTCCCAAGCGGTGTGGTTTCTCATATGGCAGACGATATGTATAAAAACGGGGCAGAGGTAATATTTAGTTGCGGTGGCGGAATATATCAGTCAGTTTTGGAAGCTGTCGTTTTGAACAGGAGATATATGATAGGTGTAGATATGGACCAGAGCGATATAGGAAGTATGTATATAGACGGATTAGACACCGACAATATGGGTTATAATCCTGTGCTTACATCAGCAGTCAAAAAGGTAGAGCCCGCTGTGTACGATCTTCTTTCGGCGGTTCTTGAAAATGAGTTTTATACGATGGGCGGACATTTTATAGTTGCGTCATACAAAGAGTATATGCAATATTTGGGCTTGCCTCTTGAGGACCAAAGCTGGAATTTCAGAACATTTAAAACTGAAGATTATGAGGAAATGGTACACAAACTCGAAAACGGTGAATATCAAATGAACTATAACGAAGAAGATCCGTTTGGAGCATTATCGGAATATACAACAGTAGACCTGCCTGCAATCATACTTGAATAATACGTATTACTTTTTAAAAGGTGTATAATAACGGCACTTCCGGGAATTATTTTTGCGGAAGTGCCGAGTATTATAAAATTAAATAACAATACGGAAACGGAGAAATTTAACTATGCCTCATATTAATTTAAAAACAACCGCAGCAATAACGTCGTCTCAGGAAACTGAGCTTAAAAGCAAATTAGGAAAGGCGATAGAGTGCTTTTCGGGAAAAACCGAGTCGTGGCTTATGATATCCTTTGATGATAATTGCCGCGTTTGGTTCAAAGGCGATAATACTAAAAATACTGCTATGATAGAAATACAGCTCTTAGGTCACGCAAGCAACAGCGAATATGACAATATGACCGAAGTTGTATGCGATATCGTAAACTCAGTGCTCAATATCCCAAAAGACAGAATATATATAAAATATGAAGAGTGCGAGCATTGGGGCTGGAACGGGAGAAATTTTTAGTAGTTCCGTTTTTACCATAGGAATAACGGCACGGTTGAGGTGTTTACCTTACCGTGCCGTTTACGTTAATTATATTTATCAATATCCCGAATATGGGTTGTAGTCATAGAATACCATTGCAACTTTGTTTCCCTCTGCATTGCCTGAGGGGTTGTATTCAATAATACCCCATAAGCTTTCGCCGTTTGTAAGGGGGCAAAATGCCGAATCACCGTCTGACAATTCATCCGGCAAAACCATTTCGCCTATCGTTTCCCAATGTGAAAAGCTGTTTTCAAGCATATTGTCTATATACTCTTTAAATTCTGAGTATTCTATGTCTTTTACCTGAATGTTATATGTTCCTTCGCTGCCTCCCGCCTGAGCGTCAACATAATAGTCTACCGTATCGCAAAGCTTGGGAAGCACAGCCAAAGCCTCTGCGTCGGGCCACGGAAGATCTGTTTTCGGCTCAACACTGGCAACGCTTACGGTTTTGCTTGATGTAGATGCAACAACTGATGATGTTTCGTTTTCACTCGGAGTAATAACTGTAGTATCATCTCCGCAACCGCAAAGCAAGGCTGCTGCCATAGCGCAAATAACAAAAGCGGTAATTATTCTTTTCATATCCATACATTCCTTTTATCAAATATTATTATATTAAAACGTGCAGAATTCTCAAATCCGCGTATAACAAAGATACAGCATATTTGCCGTTTTGTCAAGCAGTTTTTACAAACTACAATACCTTATACATTAGGCGTAAAACAAGAGAAAGCCTGTGTTTATACGCAAATCTGTAAATTGGATGAATATAACAGTTCGAGTTTTCAAATGCCGTGGTAAATTCCTCGCTTTTCAGTATTTCTTTATTATACTTTACTTTATTCTTAATTTTACTTTCTTTACAAAACGTGTTTCTTAACACTACCTCATACTTGAAAAAACACGCGTTATAAAGCTTTGAGACTTCCGAGGCGTCGCAGTTCCACTTTTTTACACAGCTGTGCATTACACTGTTTATACGCTTATATATTTCAAACATATTTGAATAGTATCTGTTACTCAATGATCCGTTACAAAAAACGTAATTATAAAGAGGTTGGTTTATGATCACTATTTTTCCGTTAGTCCGGTCAAGGTATTCAAAATTAAAGACCAAGTCCTCTCCGAGTGACAGATCTTGCGGAAAAAGGAGATTATTATCCTCAATAATGCTCTTTGAATATAGCTTACAGTACGGGCCCGAATCCAACCATTTTTCATGTATTGTCATAATTCTGTCCCGTGACAGTACCGAAACGGGAACGTTATCATCAAATATTGCGGTATGATTAATTCTTGGATTATCATAACCGTCAACCGTTTGAAATCCGCACCAAATATTGTCTGAGTTGCTGTATTTGTTTTTAGCATCAATTAATGCTTGCAAATATTTATTTGAAATATAATCGTCGCTGTCTGCAAAGCATATGTATTTGCCCGAGGCGTTTTTTATGCCTGTGTTTCTGGCGGAGGAAACTCCTCCGTTTTCTTTGCGGATAACGGTTATTCTGTTATCCTTTTCAGCGAAAGCATCACATATTTCAGCGCTTCTGTCCTTTGAACCGTCGTCTATAAGCAACAATTCAAAATCTTCAAAAGTTTGCTCTAAAATACTTCTAATACAGTATTCAAGTGTTTTTTCCGCATTATACACGGGTACAATTACAGATATAAGAGGCATATATTTCACCTGCTTTTTTTCTTGTGCTTTATGTCATATAGCTTATCATAAGCGTTTACAGCAGTATAGCACCTGAGTTTATAGGCTGCCTTTTGAAAAGGATTGATACTGCAATCGCACTTATTAAGCGCGTCTTTAAATTCCGGGCTTTTCATTATCTCTCTGCACATTCTTTTTCTGTGCCGCTTTGATAAATCGGTCCTGCAGTTATATATTCCTCTCATTGTGCTTGCGAATCTGTAAAATACCGAGTTATAGGCGCGTGTCATTTGATCCGGGGACAGCCCCCATTTAATACCGTATTTTATAAGATTCCTGTTTATCTCATACGAATATGACTCTCTGTTTATATGAAATTGACGGGTAAGAGATCCCGAAATGCAATTCATATGTACATAAGGGGCAATATTCATAAGCACAATTCTTTCGCCGCTTTTATCGAGATATTCAAGCCCGAAAATTATATCCTCTCCAAGCTGCATACCGCCTATCATACGGATATTGTTCTCCTGTAATATGCTGTTTTTGTATAATTTGTTCCACACAGGCTGGCATAGCAATTCATCAAACAGAGTCATGTATTTATCTCTGCAGATTTCAAAATACTTTTGGCCATTAAGATAATCGGCGGGGGCAGTGCTACAGGAATTATAATTATTTAAATTATCATAACAGCACCATATATTGTCGCAATCGGGATATTTGTTTTTGAAATCAACAAAGCAAGATAAATAATTCTCTTTTACAAAATCGTCACTGTCAACGAACATAACATATTCGCCGCAGGCATTGTCCAAACCCATATTGCGCGCGGCGGAAACACCCGGTTCTTTTTGAGAAAATACCTTTATTCTGTTATCGCGCTCGGAATAACGCTCGCAGATATCAAGGCTTTTATCCGATGAATTATTGTCTATGAGCAGCAATTCAAAGTCTTTAAAGGTTTGGTTTAATATGCTCTCTATGCAAAAAGAAAGATATGTTTCGCTGTTGTATACAGGTACAATAACGCTTATAAAAGGCATAATTATATGCTTGTCCTTTCCGAATTTATCAAAAACCGATCCCCAAAAGGCTTTCCGCTTTTGTAATGATGCCGAATGTTATAGGATTTTTTGAAAGCTTATAACGGATTCTGTCGATTTTTCTCATATTTATAAGGGATTCTTTGCCGAGACTTATATTTTTCATATAGCTTTTAATAATGCTCTTTGATCTTGATTTTTCTTTGCCCTTAAGCCATTTTACAGTAGCTTTATATGCGTAATAGCATCCGAAAAACACGCTCGATTCTGTTTTTGCGGCGACAACGGGAAATTTCTCTCTTAAATATTCCTGCCTTTTTTGATAAGCCTCCAGCGCGTCTAAACGCTTCAGTGAATATCCCGATCCCATTATACTGCCCTTACGCTGTGTATAGTAATACAACGGAACAAAGCAATGAGCGATTTTGGTCGAATTACCGATTATTTGATATGTCCAAAATTCATCTTCGTTTGTCTTTCCTACATTAAATATAATATTATCAACAACAGATCTCTTATACAACTTATTCCACACATGCTGATAAATTATATTATCGTTTACGAGCATACAAAGAGCATCTTCGGTACCGTATACCGAAGTATCGTGGTTATCCGGGATTATATTAGATGTTTTTTCATTTAAAAAAACTTTTTTTACATCACACTCCGCTATATCACAATTATGTTCTTTTATTGTGTTGATAAGAATACTATAAAACTCAGGATGTATATGATCGTCGCTGTCGATAAAGCTTATATAATCTCCGGTGCATATTGCAAGACCTGCGTTTCTTGCGTCGCTTAAGCCGCCGTTTGTTTTGTGGATAACTTTGATCCTGTCGTCAATTTCGGCATAATTATCACACATAGCCCCGCATTTATCCGGTGAACCGTCATCTACAAGTATTATTTCCAGGTTTTTATATGTTTGAAGCAAAATGGATTTAACACAGCTATCAAGATACTCTTCAACATTATAGATCGGGACTATTACCGAAATTAAATCATTCATACAGTTTTACCTCTTATTAATCAGTGCTTTAAACATTTCGCAGGCGGATCTGACAGTATTTTCGGTGCTGAAATACGGGGCGCGTTCCAATGCCTTTTTACCGTAGTGCTCAAGCATACCGTCGGCAGTCAGAATTTGTTTTATGCCGTTATATAAAGCTTCTTCATTGTTATCCGTAACAATACCGTATTCGTTGTTTTCGCCCAAAAGCTCTTTCATTCCCGAGCAAAGTGTTGTTACAACAGGCGTTCCGACAATCAGAGCTTCGGTTACCGCGGTGCTTAGTCCTTCGCTTAACGACGAACAAACGGACAAATCGCAGGCTTTAACATATTTATAAGGATTGTCGCGGTATCCTGCCAATGTGAAAGTGTCTTTGATACGCAGTGAATCTATCAGTGATTCCAATTCGGCTTTACCGCTTCCCACACCGAAAATATACACGTGATTTTTAATACCTTCGTCAAGCAGTCTTCTATGTATCCTTGCAAGGCGGTCAAAAGCCTTAACGGGAATTATTTTGCCCACGGAGCATATATTAAAGCAATCTTTATCAAATTTTATGTCAACAACGGGATCATTAGACTTTTGCGTTATAAGGTCAGTTTCAATGGTATTGTATATGGTGGTAATAGGCTTATCAAAATTCAGTGTTTTAACAAAGCTTTCCTTTACGGAATTTGACACGCAGGCCGTTATATCAAATCGGTCATAGCAAAAAAGCATTTCTTTAACCGAACGGAAAGATGCAGCCGCGTCTTTTATGTCTTTGTAAGTGCAGTGTATCCAGCTTACAAGCTTTGTGTTATTATCAGTGCATCCGCTTACTATTCTCGCGGTTGGTCCTTCAAGATACGACACTATTATATCGTAACTGTCTTTTATAAAGTACTTATACAATACTCTGGGAGAAAAAAGCTTCATAATCTTGCTGTTACCCTTTATAAGCTTTTTATATCCGGGTATGTATCTAACGTCAGGCGATAAAAACTGTTTATTCTCGCCGACATCAAACAAAGTTTGAACGGTAACGTCAAACTCTTGCTTGTTTATGTTGTTTGCCAAATTAACAAGAACCTTTTCAGCTCCGCCGTGTGCAAGCGTAGGTATTAAAAACAATACTTTGATCATACGGTTTAAAAGCTCCTTATCCGCCCCAGCCATTATACTTAAATATGCCAAGACTGCTGCTGACATACATACCTGCATTGCCCTGCAAGCTTATATAGAAAAAGTACAAATACGCCAAAATAAAAACTATTCTGTATACTGAATTGTCCTGACCGTTGCGGTCTTTTAACGCATAAGGCAAAGCAATACAGTTGTAAGCGTTAAAGTAACTCATCATTCTTCCAATTGTAATTCCGCTGGTAAGTGTGGCTAAGATACACATTGACGCCGTAACGGCGGACAGGTTTATACTAATCTTAATGAATTCGGGTGCGTCTTCCAATTCATTCCTCTTAAAAAACAAAAATACAGGCATGGCGGTAAAAAACAGGGCGCGCATTATTCCCATGTTTCCGCCGTAAGTAACATTCTTATAGCCGAGGCTGTCGCCTACATCACTCAAAAAGCTTGTAAATGTATCGGTAAAGAATATCGCAAACGCTATACCTAAAAAGAAGAGTACCATTTTTTTTGACCAAGGCTTTTCATGCGCAAAAAAGTATACCGGTAACCACACAATTACCGACGGATGAAATGTAAAGCTCAGACCAAGCAATAAAATAAATTTTACCAGTCTTCTGTTTATAAACGCGTCGGAAGCCAAAAGCATAATGGAAACAGCTATAACCTGCCGCATGGCGTTGAACACGCTTGCATAGTCTTGAGTAGCAATAAAAAAGAAAAGCGTAAGCCTATAATCTACCGAGTATTTACGGAATAGATTTATAAATCCCCAATAGCCGATAAGCGCCATAATAAGTAAATACATTTCGGAATTATTTCCGAAAAAGGTTCTGATAATTACCTCGGTTGCAGCAAATCCGCCGTGATCTGCGTTAAAAAAAGCATTTACCGCACTGCCGATACCTTTTTCCGAAGATGACATATAAGCTCCCACATAAGAAGATGTATCAATATATTCGGTGCGTTTCATCGCAAAAAAAATGATTACTGCAAATGAGGCAAAAGCCCCGAACTTAGATACAGTAGGAATGGGACTTTGCGTTAAATCGTGAGAAGATGCGTATTGCGACATACTGAACGCTGCCAGCAGTACAGTTGAAATAAGTATGATAATATGTACATACATAAGAATTTATCACCAAATAGTTTATTTTGAATTAACTCTCTTTTTATGAAGTATTTTATATAAGAATGACGGTACAAACGCAACAATAACTGGCTTAATAGCATATATGCAGTATTTCTTTGGCAATTTGAAAACTCTTATCGCGCGTCTTCTGATTTTGTATTCTATAAATCTGTGAGAAAACTTTCTCCTTTTATATGCGTTTAGGTCATCACGCATAGAGTAGAGAGGATAGGGGATAGTCATACCTGTGTAGCCGGCTTCATAAAGCCTTACCCATAAATCAAAATCTTCTGCTCTCAGAACATCGGGCGATGTGTTGTATCCTCCGAGCTCCCGTAAAACACTTGTTTTCATCATACATCCTGCGTGGCAAAACGGCGAGCCTTTTGAAAAATCGCTTTTTTGCGGATGCTCTTTATATTTTACAAGACCTGTTTCTCCGCTTTCATCAAATATTTTCATAAAACAGCTTACAAGAACACAGTCGGGGTTTTTAATAAGCGCGTCAAGTTCAAGCTCGAAGCGTTTTGGGTCACAAACATCGTCGCCGTCCATTCTGGCAATATACTCTCCACGCGCTTGTTTTAAACAGTTATTAAGCGTAGGGGCAAGCGTAAGGTTTTTTTCGTTTTTTATTACCTTTATGCGGCTGTCGCGCTTTGCAAGCTCCAAGGCAACGCTGTATGTATCGTCGGATGAGCAGTCATCGCACATAATAAGCTCCCAGTTTTCGTATGTTTGAGCCATAATTGAGTCCACAGCCTCTTTTAAAGTTGACGAGCAATTATATATGCCCATAAGAACCGAAATTAATGGTTTGTCTTGCATATTTGTTCCTCTGCAATCTTAGATATTTTCTCTGAAATAATTTTAATGTCATATTTTTCGGCTTTAGCAATGTTTACTTTGCTCATAAAAGAGTAAGTCTCTTTGCTGTCAATGATCTTCTTTACACCTTCGGCAAATTGGGCAGGTGTAAACGGGTCAAATATATAACCGTTTACGCCTTCCTCTACTATATCAACATGCGCACGGTTGCGCGATACGACAACTGGCAGTCCGCATACCATATATTCGGCAATATTAAGCCCAAAGCCTTCTCTTATACTTGAGGAACATCCTATATCGCAAACGGGGAATATCTCATTTACGTCTTTTCGATATCCCAAAAAGATAACCTTATCTTCAATGCCGTTATCTCTGCAATAAGCTGTTAAATTGTCAAATTCGGCTCCTTTACCGCAAAGGAGAAGCTTTACATTATATCCTCTGTTTTTCAGGATCTTAATTCCCTGCAACAGGACGATCTGATTTTTGTTTTTGTTCAGCTCACCCGCAAAAACGAGGGCTGTTTCACCGTCTTTAATACCAAGCTCAGCGCGGCGTTTCTGCTTATAGTCTTTATCGTTGCAAACCGAAAAACGGTAAGATTTGCATCCCATACCGTCAATGTGATAAACATCTACTCCCGTTTTAAATGCTTTTGCCGCGTTGTAATCTTCATAATTAGAGGTAACTATAGCATCTGTTTTTCTTGACATATGCTTTTCTATTGCGTGGAAAATTATGTTGTTGAGTATCTTGTTGCCTTTGAAAAAATGGAAGCCGTGAGCCATATATATGACCTTTGTGCCGGTCAATTTTCTTGATTTTTGAGCCGCAAGCCTTATAAGCACGCTCATTACAGGTTCATTTGTCAATATACAGTCGTACCGTGAGTTTTTGAATTTTTGTTTTAATTGCTTAAGCGCGCGAATGTTATCTGTTTTTAGGGGATTGCGGCGGGAAGGAATAACCTCAATGTTTCTGCCGATCAAAATCTCTTTTAGTTCGTCAAGCCTGCCGGCACATTCGGTGGTTACGATATCCACATTATAGCCGATACTCTCAAAATAATTTATATGCTCTGTCCAAAACTGCAGAAGATGCAGCTCTGTACCTGCGACAAGCATTCTTTTATTATCAGACATTTTCAATTATCCTTTCGGCAATTTTTTCACCGCTCATACCGTAAATGTTGCGTAAATACTGCTGAGAACCTACAACAGAAGCGTAGGTATCGTTAAATCCTATGCGCAAAAGCCTTGAATTTCTGTTATTAAGCTCGCTCATTGCTTCTGCAACTGCGCTGCCGAAACCTCCTATTATGTTATGCTCCTCAACCGTTACTATAAGGCTGTATTTATCGCAGCAATGCTCTATTGTTTCCTTATCTATCGGTTTTACGGTAGGGAATGTATAAAGCGCGGTATTAATACCTTTTTGTTTTAGCAGCGTGTGCGCCTTGTAAGCTTCGTCAAATATAGCGCCTGAAGAAAATATCGCCGTATTTTCGCCATCGCAGATTTTAATGGCCTTGCCTATTTTGAAATCGGGGTCACTTTGGTGAATACGCTTTTCGCCGCCGCGCCCGAGCCTTAAATAGCAGGTTCCTGGCGTTTCATATATTGCCTTTGTTGCCAGCCTCGCTTCCACAAGGTCGCCCGGCGCCATAACGGTAACATCGGGCAGGGCGCGCAATATCGCCAGATCTTCCGTTGCGTGATGGCTCATACCCAAAGCGCCGTAAACAACTCCGCCGCCGATGCAAACAATTTTTACATTCGCATTATGGTAAGCGCAGTCGTTGCGTATTTGTTCTATACAGCGCAATGTTGGAAAATTTCCGATAGAATATGTAAACACGGTTTTTCCTTCACGCGCCAGTCCTGCGGCAAACCCCGTCATATTTTGCTCAGAGATACCCGCGTTGATGATCTGCCCCGGAAGGTTATCCCAAAAGGGCTTTAAAACTCCAAATCCCAGATCCCCCGTGACGATGTATACGTTTTTATCCTTTTTAGCTATATCAAGCAGTGTTGCTACAAATGTATCGCGCATAGTCTTTTCTCCTTATAGAGAGTTATTTATCGGTATACGGGTCGCTTACTCCATCGGGGCGTGAGTCGTTCAGCTCTTTTACCGCGTTGTCGTATTCCTCGCCCTCATGAGGGAATCTGTAATGCCACAAAATGTCAAGCTCCATAAAAGATACACCCTTGCCTTTTACGGTGTTCGCTATTATTACCGTGGGCTTATCTTTGTTTAAGCGAGCGGCGTTTAAAGCTTTTTTTAGCTCATTATGATTGTGACCGTCAATTTCATATACATTCCAGCCAAAGGCTTTCCATTTGTCCGAAAGCGGCTCCAGCTTTATTGTGTTTTCGCAAAAATCAAGGCTTTGCATTTGGTTATGGTCTATTACGGCAACAAGATTATTAAGCTCAAAGTGATTAGCGAACAATGCCGCTTCCCACATTGAACCCTCGTCACATTCTCCGTCTCCGCAAACAACAAATACTTTGTGGTCTTTGTTATCAAGCTTAGCCGCCATTGCCATACCTGTGCCCACAGATAATCCGTGACCTAAAGAGCCTGTGGAGAACTCAACTCCCGGTATTCCTTTATGTGATACGTGACCCGAAAGTCTGCTTCCGTCGGCATAATGAGTTTTAAGCTCCTCAACATCAAAAAAGCCTTTTTCCGCAAGCGCGGCGTATACCGCGGCGCCTGCGTGACCCTTAGACATAATAAATCTGTCTCTGTTTGGCATATCGGGATTTTTGGGGTCTACGTTCAATATATCGTTATAAAGCACGGCAATTATATCCGCGACCGACAAAACGGAAGCTATGTGAGAGCCGTGAGACAGATGTGTCATCTCTATTCCGTGGCGTCTTATTTTCCATGCTAATTGTTCACTGGTCATATCATTTTCCGTTACGGTAACCTGGATTTTCAGGGGTATATACCGTTTCCTTTCAGTAGAAATGAGATTGAATTTATGCGCTTTGAGGCATATCAGAATTGATCTCTTCGGATATCATTCTATTGTGTTCATCAACAATAGGCTGTATTTCTTTGGGAATTTTAGGGGTTTTTGAAATGATCTTCCAAACAGTCCAAAAAAGAAGTCTTATATCTCCGAAAAAGCTGTGATGCTCGCTGTAATATAATTGAAGTTTCAGTTTTAGCGGACGTATGTATTTAAGGTACGCTTCATCTGGATCTAAAGCCTCTGTAAATGTTTTGAACTGGTCAAAGTTAACTATGCTTGCGTAATCTGTTATTCCCGGCTTTGTATTTAAGATCTTTTTCTCTTCTTCGGTGTACATATTTACGTAATACTCAAGCTCAGGGCGATATCCCACAAGACTCATATTTCCTATCAAAACATTAATAAGCTGGGGCAGCTCGTCAAGCTTTGTTTTTCTGAGAAAATGTCCTACACGTGTTATTCTGTTATCGTCGTCACCAACGTTCCATTTACCTTTGCCTTCGCAGTCCTTTGCCATTGAGCGAAATTTAAATATTCTGAACACTTTTCCGTTCTTGCCGACTCTGGGGCCTCTGAAAAAAACACCGCCCGGAGAGTCGATCACTATAATAATTGATAAAATAATAAGCAAGGGCGATAAAATAAGGAGCCCTATAAAGCTTGCGATGATATCAAACAATCTTTTCATAGCATATATCCCCAAATAGCAACAGTAATCTAATCTATCACATTATATCACATATATCGTCAAAAGCAAATAGTTTAATGCAAATATTTTCAGAAATTTGTCTTATAAAGGTATTGTTAAAGAGAACAAATTATAGTATTATAAGATTCGGTTCACAAGGGTAATTATAACTAAGGCTCAGCCGTAAAATATTAAGGTGATGTTTTATGAAAATTGACCTTTATTTTTTTCGGCTGAATATCAGCTATCCGTTTGCCGCACTGCTTGCCTTAGCTTTGCTTTTTGACAATGACGGAAGGATAAGTTGTTGTATTTTGGCGGCGGCGTTGCATGAGGCGGCGCACATTGCCGCAATGCTTGTCTTTGGAAACACAAGGGTAAATATTGATCTTAGACTTCTTGATTTCAAAATAACAGATACGGCATCGCATAACCGCTCTGACCTGCAAAATATGATCATTTCCTTAACGGGTCCGCTTATAAATATATTGATGTATTTTTTGTTCGGCAAAACGGGGATATGGCTAATATTAGGTGAAGCCAATTTAGCGTTGGGAATATTTAACGCTGTGCCGCTTTTGAATTTTGACGGCGGCAGAATACTGTACATACTGCTGCGCAGATTTTTCAGTGAGCAGGTGTGTGCTAAAATATTAAATGTTATCGCCTTTGCTGCTCTTTTAATTATGTACAATTTCGCAATAGGGGTCATAATAAATACGGGATATAACTTTTCCTTGCTTATTGTGTGTGTTTATCTTACTTTGCTGCTGATTTTCAAAGGTGAACAATGCACTCCGATATAGTTTAAGCAAAATTAAATGAAAGGACGACGGCTTTTTAAAGCGTATGCCGCAGATTGTTTATGAAAAGTGAAATAGAAAGGCTTCTTTTAAAGGTCCAAAAGCCGGGAAGATACACCGGCGGCGAGCTTAACGAAGTAATTAAGGATAAAAAAGATATAGATGTAAGATTTGCGTTTTGTTTTCCCGATATATATGAGGTGGGTATGTCTCATTTAGGGATTAAAATACTTTACAGCCTTTTTAACGAAGTGCCTTACATTTGGTGCGAACGTGTTTTCGCTCCGTGGACAGATATGGAAGAGCTGATGCTGAAAAATGATATTCCGCTTTTTGCGCTGGAAAGCGGAGACTACATAACAGACTTTGATTTTATCGGCTTTACTTTGCAATATGAGCTTAGCTATACAACAATGCTGAATATGCTGAAGCTGGCGAAAATTCCGCTTAAAAGCAAGGACAGGCACGACTTAAGGCAAATTGTCGTTGCCGGCGGTCCGTGCGCCTGCAATCCCGAGCCTGTTGCCGATTTTGTCGACATATTTTTCATAGGTGAAGGGGAAGAGGTAGACCTTGAGGTAATAGAGCTTTACCGTGAATGTCGGAAAGAAGGCTTGACCAGAGATGAATTTCTGAGAAAAGCGTCACAGATAAAAGGCGTATACGTACCCGCGCTTTATGATATAAATTACAATGATGACGGTACTGTAAGAGAAATAATACCTAAACACTGCGCGCCTGAAAAAATAGAAAAACGCATTATGATGGATTTGGATAATACATATTTTCCCGATAAATTCATTGTTCCCATGATAGAAATAATACACGACAGAGCCGTTTCCGAAATATTCAGAGGTTGCATAAGGGGTTGCAGATTTTGTCAGGCAGGCTTTATGAACAGACCTGTCAGAGAGAAAAGCATAGATACCATAAACGACCAGTGCCGTAAAATATGCGACAGCACAGGCTATGACGAGATATCTCTCTCATCTTTGAGTTCAAGCGATTATACTCGAATTCAGCCCCTGCTTGACAAAATGCTCTCTTGGACAGAAAAGGAAAAGGTTAGTATATCTTTGCCATCGCTTCGTGTAGACGGTTTTTCGGACGAGCTTGTGTCTAAGATTAAAACCGTAAGAAAAAGCGGACTTACATTTGCTCCGGAAGCGGGAAGTCAGCGTATGCGCAACGTCATAAACAAGAATGTTTTTGAAGATGAATTGCTCCAAACCTGTACAAAGGCTTTTTCTGGCGGCTGGAACAAAGTTAAGCTTTACTTTATGATAGGATTGCCGACGGAAACTTATGATGACGTTGCCGCGATCGCAGAGCTGGGGCAAAAGGTCGTAAACGCTTATTACTCATGCCCTGATAAGCCAAAGGGTCAGCCTGTTACCGTTACACTCAGCACAGCGTCCTTTGTGCCTAAGCCGTTCACGCCTTTTCAGTGGGAGCCGCAGGACACACGCGATGAGCTTATGAAAAAGCAATATCACTTAAAGGACAGCGTAACTTCACGAAAAATAAATTATAACTATCACGACAGCAAAACAAGCTTTTTGGAAGCGGTTTTTGCCAGAGGCGACCGCAAACTCTGCAAAGTCATGGAAAAAGCTTGCAAATACGGTATGCGTTTTGACAGTTGGGAAGAGTGCTTTGACTTTGACAAATGGATGAGCCTTTTTGAAGAGTGCGGTATAGACCCCGCCTTTTACGCAAACAGGCGGCGCTCGTTTGATGAGGTTTTGCCGTGGGATCATATAGACTACGGCGTAAACAAAAAATTCTTGATAGAGGAATGTAAAAGAGCCTACAAAGCAGAAACAACGCCTAATTGCCGTGAAAAATGCTCGGGCTGCGGCGCAGCAAAGTATAAAGGAGGCGTGTGCTATGAAAAACATAAGAGTTAAGTATATAAAAGAAGGGAAAGCAAAATACATTTCTCATTTGGATATGAACAGATGTATGACGCGTTGCCTTGTGGGTTCGCGTATACCTTTGTGGCACACGGAAGGCTTTAATCCACACGTTTTTATCACGTTTGCGTTGCCGCTGTCTCTGGGATATACGGGATTGGCGGAATATATGGATATGCGCCTGTTGGACGAAGATATGCCTTATGACGAAATAAAAACGCGTATGAATAAGCATTTACCGCAAGGAATACGTGTTACGGATGTTTACGACCTTGAAATGGATCCTAAACAGATAGATTCCGCGCTTTTTGAGCTTGATTTTCCCGCCGCCGAAAATGATATCGGTAAGCTGGAGACAGATATAAAGAAATTGTTGAGCCAAGACAAAATAATTGTTCAAAAAAAGAGCAAATCGGGAATGAAGGATATAGATCTAAAACAGTATATTTTGAGTTGCGAGTGGGAGTGTGACAAGTCAGGCTTAAAAATGACGCTTGTGTTGCCCGCGGGAAACACAACAAATATAAACCCTTCACTTTTGCTTTCCGCAATTGAAAATGAACACGCAAATGAAATTTTCTGCCTTGTAACACGTAAGGAGCTTTACTGCAAGGACGGCAGCATTTTCAGATAAGCATATAATCAATAAAACAAAAAAGGTAAACAGCCGATAACTGACTGTTTACCTTAATTTTTTTGTGTTGATTGTAAAGCTTACGCCGTAAAAACAGCGGGCATATCGTCCGAACGTCGTCTTATGTCTGCGCCTATGTTTCTGAGCTTATTAACTATATCTTCGTAACCGCGCTCAATGTGGTTTACGTCTTCAACTACAGAAACACCTTCCGCCGCGAGAGCCGCGATTATCATAGCCGCGCCTGCCCTTAAGTCAGTAGCGTGAACAGTAGCGCCTATAAGGTTTTCTCTGCCTTCTATAATCGCCTTGCGTACATCTACCGTTGCCTTTGCTCCAAAGCGGCAAAGCTCATTTATATACTGAAAACGGCTGTTCCAAACATTTTCTTCTATTACGCTCGTACCGTCGGCAATAGAAAGCAACGCCGCGAACTGCGGCTGCATATCTGTCGGAAAGCCGGGGTGGGGCATTGTTTTGATATTGCATTTGTGTATCCTTTTATTGCAGGTTACACGAACCGCCTCGTCATATTCCGTTATCTCAACGCCTATTTCTCTCAGCTTTGCGGTGATAGACTCCAAGTGCTTGGGTATTACATTATCTATCAAAACATCTCCGCCTGTCGCGGCAACGGCGGTCATATATGTGCCTGCCTCGATCTGGTCGGGGATTACAGAGTAAGTTACCCCGTGAAGCTTTTGAACGCCTTTTATTTTGATAACATCTGTTCCTGCGCCTCTTATGTTCGCGCCCATAGAGTTGAGAAAATTGGCAACATCAACAATGTGAGGCTCTCTGGCGGCATTTTCTATTATTGTCATACCCTCGGCTTTAACGGCGGCTAACATAACATTAATAGTAGCGCCAACCGAGATCACATCAAAATAAATATGCGCTCCCACAAGTTTATC
This sequence comes from Clostridiales bacterium, assembly GCA_024690965.1. Classification (GTDB taxonomy): domain Bacteria; phylum Bacillota; class Clostridia; order Oscillospirales; family Acutalibacteraceae; genus JAEEHZ01. The sequence continues at coordinate 243,763 of JAILOG010000016.1, read as the reverse complement.
CGCTTTTACCCTTATTATATCACCGTTGCATATACATTCCGCGCCCAAAGCTTCAAAGCCCTTTAAATGCTGGTCAACCGGGCGTACGCCGAAGTTACAGCCACCGGGCATCGCTACCTCCGCCTGTTTGAATTTGCCGAGCAGAGCGCCCAAAAGATAATAAGAAGCGCGCATATTTCTCACAAGGTCGTAAGAAGGCACGGGGTTGACGATCCCCGAGGGCTCAACCGTAATTGAAGATTTTCCTTCCATCCTTACATCGGCTCCCATATCCTTTATGATATGGGCTATAAGGCTTGTGTCTTTAATATACGGAACATTTTCAATCTTACATTCCCCGTCCGATAATATACAGGCGGGAATAATTGCAACAGCGGCATTTTTTGCGCCGCTTATCTCTACACGACCGTAAAGAGGATTACGGCCTTTTATCACATAACTATCCAAAATACTCTCTCCCAAACAACTACCAAAGAGATGATATAATATATAAAACAAAATTTAGAATTGACATATAAAGGAGCGTTCCTTTACCGATAAATGATAATACATTTTTTGGTCTGTGTCAATAACAAAAGCCTTAATTTACAGATTAAATTTTAAAAAAATTAAAGCCCAAATTTATAAAACGGCAGAACACAGTGGCTATCTGCATTCTGCCGAAATCAAGTTTAACTATTATCGTACTATACAAAATATTACCTTATTTTTGCGCCTGTGGGCATATCGTCTGCAAAAACTACTTTTACCGTGTCGTTTTCAGCGTCACACGCCAAAATCATACCTTGACTTTCAACTCCGCACAGTGTGGCGGGCTTTAAATTGGAAACAAGTATAACTTTTCGCCCAACAAGCTCCTCTGGAGTATAGTATTTCGCGATTCCCGATGCCACAGTGCGAACAGACACGCCGTCATAAGCGGTAAGCTTTAAAAGCTTTTTTGCTTTTTTAACCGGTTCGCAAGCTGTTATTTGAGCAACTCTCAAATCTATCTTCGCAAAATCCTCAATGCCTATTTTTGCTATGCCTTCAATTTCGCTTTTTACTTTATTTTGCGCCTCAATTTCTTTTTGCCTTTCGGCTATTTCTTCCAAAAGCTTTTCGCTGTCAAGTCTGCCAAAGAGCGGTTTTGCCTCTCCTACATAATCACCGGGGTTAAGCTTTCCGAATTCCTTTAAACTGTCATAATCGCTGATAGTACAGTTGATTTGCTTTAATATTTCCTCTGCGGTGTGCGGCATAAAGGGAAGAAGAAGCACGGCGGTAAAGCGTATACCTTCAAGCAAATTGTAAAGCACGGTGCCGAGCCTCTCGTTGTTTGCCTCGTCTTTTGCGAGAACCCACGGAGCAGTTTCGTCTATATATTTGTTGCAACGGCGCGCAATTGACAGAACAGTATTAAGCGCATCGCTTACACGATACTCAGCCATATATTCATCTACCTTGCCTAACGCGTCTAAGGCGACAGAGATAAGGTCGTTGTCTATATCCTCTGCTTTTGCAGGCGGCATTATTTTTCCGTCAAAATACTTTTTGCTCATTGCAACGGTTCTGTTTACCAAATTGCCGAGAGTGTTCGCAAGGTCCGCGTTATAAAGCTCAAATACGGATTCGTATGTTATTGAGCCGTCCGATGTATACGGCATTTCGGAAAGCAGATAATAACGCACCGCGTCAACTCCTATTAGTTTTACAAGGTCGTCCGCGTATATAGTGTTGCCTCTTGATTTGCTCATTTTATCCTTACCGAACAGCAGCCACGGGTGACCGAAAATTTGCTTCGGAAGCGGCAAATCAAGCGCCATAAGAAGAATAGGCCAATATATTGTATGGAACCTTAAAATATCTTTTCCTATTATGTGAACATCGGCGGGCCAGTATTTATCAAACAGCTCGCTTTTGCCGTCGGGCGTGTAGCCGAGAGCCGTAATATAATTTGATAAAGCGTCTATCCAAACGTATATTACGTGTTTGTCGTCAAAGGTTACGGGGATTCCCCATTTAAATGATGTTCTCGATACGCACAGATCCTGTATACCGGGCTTTATAAAGTTGTTTACCATTTCTTTTTTTCGAGCCTCGGGATATATGAAATCAGGATTATCCTCCAAAAACTTTTCTAATTTCTTTTGATATTTGGAAAGCTTAAAAAAGTACGCTTCTTCTTTTGCGGGCTTTACTTCTCTGCCGCAGTCGGGGCATTTTCCGTCCGCAAGCTGAGATTCTGTCCAAAAGCTTTCGCAGGGAGTACAGTACATTCCGGTGTATTCGCTTTTGTATATATCGCCCTGATCATATAGCTTTTTGAATATTTTTTGAACGCTTTTTTCGTGATATTCATCTGTTGTGCGTATGAATTTATCGTAAGATGTATTCAGTAAATTACAAATATCCTTTATTTCGGCAGATACTCTGTCTACGTATTCTTTTGGGGAAATACCCGCGTTTTTCGCGTATTCCTCGATTTTTTGGCCGTGTTCGTCCGTTCCCGTTAAGAAAAATACGTCATACCCCTGCAACCTTTTATAGCGTGCGAGCGCGTCTGTGAGCACAATTTCGTAAGTATTGCCGATATGCGGCTTTCTTGATGTGTACGCTATCGCGGTTGTGATATAATACTTTTGTTTATTATCCATTATTGGTGTACACCTGCTCTCTAACTTCATTTTTTTTACAATAGTGCTATGATACCACACAGCCGCGTTTTATTCAATATTTTTAGGCAGAAAAATGAAAATATGCACAAAAACTTGATTTTGACAACGATAGGGGCGTTATGATAATATAGCTAAGAGGTGAGAACATATGCCCTTGAAACTTTATGTGACCGGTATTTCTCCACTTTGTGACGAAAAGCTTTTTTGGAAACTGTATGAAAAATTGCCCCCTCATGTAAAAGAAAAAACAGACTCTAAAAAGCTGAAAACAAATAAGATGCAGACCCTTGGCGCGTACGCTTTGCTGGAGTATGCGCTCGACAAAGAGGGCATAGATATGCAAAAAGCGGAAATTACCGTAAATGAGTACGGAAAGCCGTATTTAATAAACGAAAATATTTGTTTTAATCTTTCTCACAGCGAAAATTACGCTATATGTGCCGTTTCGGATAACCCTGTTGGTTGTGATGTTGAAATGATAAGGGCAAATACCAATACTGAAATAGCAAAACGCTTTTTTTGCCGAAAAGAATATCGGTATTTAAGCAGCATAAGAGACAGCGCCGAAAAGGATAAAGCTTTTATACTTATGTGGACTCTTAAAGAAAGCTACATAAAAGCAATAGGCAAAGGGCTGTCCGCAAAGCTTAATGATTTTAACCTGGATATTTCAAACAATAAGCGTAGCTTTACACAAATGATAGATAACAAAATATATCATTTCAAATGCTTTGAATTGCGGGACGCGTTTATCTCAGTTTGCAGTGAGAACAGCGATATGCCGGAGTTACCTGCATTTATTCATATAATTGACTGTCTAAAATGATTAGTAAAGTGAATTAGTCAGTATGCATTAAATAAAGTTTGTCATATATGCAAATTAAATAATTCATTGTGCAAATTCCATAAAAATATAAATATAAAATTGTATTTTCATACAAAATGAGCGTTTTCTTTCGATTTTGCGGCTTAAAGTGTTGAAAAAAAAATAACTTTGTCCTATAATATATTCGTATGTTTTATATGCTTTTTTGCTTACTTTTTTGGAGGAATCACAATGTTAATCAAGGGTAAAAAACTGATAAGCGCCGCACTTTGTGCGCTTTTGATATTAAGCTGCACTGTAACGGGCAATGCTTTGAAAATATATGAAAACACTAAGAGTAATGAAGAGTATAATCTCAGCTATAATTTAGCTTCATCAATATCTGAGGGAAATATTTTGCATTGCTCCAATACATATTTGTCTCAAATTACAGATATGCTTCCTCAAATCGCACGCCAGGGCTTCAGCGCAGTGCAGGTATCTCCTGTGCAGGGCAATAAGAAGTCCATAAACTCCGGCGCGTATTTTTGCGACTGGACTTTCTATTATCAGCCAGTTAATTTCAAGATAGGCAACGAGCTCGGTACTGCCGAAGACTTTAAAACTCTTTGCGAAAAAGCGCATGAATACGGCATTAAAGTGATTGTTGACATAGTTTCCAACCATATGGCGCAAAGTGACGACGGCAGAAGCGGTTCCCGTTCGGAGCAGATAGAAGCCGAATATAATAAAGACGAGTATTTTCATTCCACTAAGCGTGACGCAAGCAATAAATCAAGAGCTGCTCAGGTTTCACTTAATGTAGGCGGTTTGCCAGATCTCAATACTTCAAACAAGACCGTCCAGGGCTGGGTATATCAGCTTCTTGAAGATTGTGTTGCTCTCGGCGCGGACGGATTCAGATTCGATACCGCTAAGCACATAGAAACACCGTCCGACGGTGAGCTTGCAAGCGATTTCTGGACAAATACAGCGGTAAAGATCAAGAATAAATACAAAGACTTGTATATTTACGGCGAAGTAGTGGATCTGTCGGGAACAGTAGGCATTGACGCATATACAAACCTTATGAATGTAACCGACGCCGGCTACGGTATAAGCACACGCAGAGATATCAACAAAGGCAGCGTTGCTTCTTTGTCAAAGACAAGCGGCGTTTTTGATGATGTCAGGATACCTACGGGTAAAGGCGTAGTTTGGGCGGAGTCTCACGATGAATTTTTGGGCGGCACAACAACTCTTATGAGTGAAGACGTCCTCGTAAAAACATATGCCGCAATGGCATCACGTAAAGACGATCCCACACTGTTTTTCCCGCGCCCGATAGCAAACAACATAGCAGGTCAGCTTAACTGGGACTCGCTTATAGGTGAATATACCAACACGTGGCTCTCTAAAGAGATACGCGAGGTCAATATGTTCAAAAACGCTTATGAAGGACAAGGCGAGGAATTGTCGTCTTATCAGGACAAGTATTATCTTGTTAAGCGCGGCAACGACGGTGTGTGCATTGTTAATGTAAGCGGAAGCGAGAACATCAACATTCCCGTTAATATGCCCGATGGCTCTTATAAAGACCAAATATCCGGAAATACGTTTACTGTAAGCAAGGGCTATATTTCCGGTAAAATGTCAAAAAGCGGAGTTGCGGTTGTTTACAATAAAAAGAGTATTCCAACTGTTTCGGTTAACGTTGACGGAAAAGACGTAAACGAAAACGAAACTATAAGCTTTAACGGGGAAACAACTACGGTAACAATAAACACCGCAAATGCCGACAAATGTGAATATAAGCTTGCGGGAAATGAGCCTGAGGAGTTTTCGGGCTCCGAAAAGCTTACATTCGGTAAGGGAATTAACAGCGGTGTGTCGGTTCCGCTTATAATCAAAGCTTACTACGGCAGCAACTATATCAAAGCTGTTTATTATATAGACAAAAAGGATGTGTCGGAACCGCATATCATTTATATTGACGCTCCCGCAAAGGCATTTTATGAGAAAACCGAGGATAACTCTTACAGCGCAGGCGTACCTTATGTACTTGAAAAAGACAGCGACGACAAACCTGTGTCGAATTATCCCGGCAAAGCTATGACGAAAGTCGAAAACAGCGATTATGATCATTTATATTCTTTAGAGCTTGAAAGTAAAACTGCGTTTGTAAAATTTAACGACGGTGTGGCGGCAGATGTGTCGGAAGACGCGCATACTTTACCGCCTACCGAAAGCGTATACGGCGACGCTTCATTGACCGAAAACAGAGTTAAAGGCGGATACAGTGTAAGCGGCAGTATGCTTTGGAGGAAAGGTAAGCTTATAAATGTAAAACAAAACGGTAGTCCTTATGACATTTGCACTGATGTTATAGAGTTAGAATCTGAGAATATTCAAATTACAACAGATTCCGATAAGAATATTATAACTGTTAAAGAAGAAGTTTTAACGTCTTATTTATACGGCGACGTTGACATAGACGGATATGTTAATATGACCGATGTAACGCTTATACAAAAGAATATTGCAAAGCTTGTACGCTTTGAAGACATACCGGCTCAGGCAGCAGATGCAGACGGCAACAAAGAGGTAAATCTCGAAGATGTTGTATCAATTCAAAAGCTGCTGGCAAAGCTTATCGGCACTTTGCCTGCGGGCGAAAAATTTGATGTTATATCGTACATAGAGTACACTACCGAAACGGATTCTCCCGATACGGATTCAAACACCAATATAGATACAGATACACAGAAAGATACAGACTCATCGGGGAAAACAACAAATAACAGCGACACCGACATAGCAAAGAAACGTGTGCTGTACTTTAAGAATACCTTTGGTTGGGATACGGTATACGCTCATTTTTGGGAAAATATGGGCTCTGAGTTTACAAGCTGGCCGGGTGCAGAAATGACCTCGGTAGGCGACGATATGTATATGATAGAGATACCCGAAAATGAAAATGCAAATATGATAATATTCAACGACGGCGGCAACGGAAATCAAACAGAGAATCTTTCAATAAAGAGCTTTGGCTTAACGTTTATTCCTAACGGAAATACGGGAAAAGACAACTTTGGAAACACATTGATATACGGAAAATGGCAATAACTTTATTTTGACATTTTATTGCATCGTATTATATTAAAATGTAACTGAAAGGAGCATTCATATGGGACTTATTAAAGCAGGTATAGGAGCATTGGGAGGAACTTTGGCTGACCAGTGGAAAGAGTTTTTCTACTGCGACGCGATGGACAAGAATGTCCTTGTTACAAAGGGCCAGAAAAGAACAACAAGCCGTTCCTCAAATACCAAGGGTAATGACAACATTATTTCCAACGGTTCAGGTATAGCTGTTGCCGACGGACAATGTATGATCATCGTTGAACAAGGCAAGATTGTTGAGGTCTGCGCCGAGCCGGGCGAGTTTACTTACGATACTTCCACCGAGCCCAGTATTTTTGCGGGCAGCTTGGGAAAAAGCATAATTGATACTTTTAAGACAATAGGCAAGCGTTTTGCTTACGGCGGCGACACGGGAAAAGACCAAAGAGTATACTATTTCAATACAAAAGAGCTTGTAGATAATAAATTCGGAACCGCTAACCCGATAATGTTCCGTGTGGTTGACAGAAACATAAATCTTGATATTGATGTTTCCGTAAGATGCAACGGTGTGTATTCATACAGGATCGCCGACCCGCTGCTTTTCTATACTAACGTGTGCGGCAATGTTGAAAGCGAATATACAAGAGATCAAATCGACAATCAGTTAAAGACTGAGTTTATAAGCGCGTTGCAGCCTGCGTTTGCAAAAATAAGCGATTTAGAGGTAAGACCTAATCAGATCCCAGCTCACGCAGAAGAGCTTTCCGAGGCGATGAACGAGGCTCTTACAGCCAAATGGGGCAAGCTCAGAGGTTTGCAGGTAGTTTCTATTGCGATGAACCCGATAACCCTGCCCGAGGAAGACGCAGAGATGATAAAACAGGCTCAGCGTGCCGCTATAAACCGCGACGCCACAATGGCAGCCGCAACAACTGTTACCGCACAGGCAGAGGCAATGAAAGCAGCCGCCAAAAACCCGAACGGTGCGATGATGGGCTTTATGGGTATGGGAATGGCTCAACAGGCAGGCGGAATGAACGCAGGAAACCTGTTCCAGATAGGACAACAGCAGCAGGCGCAACAGCAGCAACAGCAAGCCGCGGCTGACAGTTGGAAATGCTCTTGCGGAGCAACGGCTACAGGCAATTTCTGCCCCAACTGCGGAGCTAAAAAACCGGAGCCTGAAAACAAGGACTCATGGACCTGCAAGTGCGGAGCGAAAGTAACAGGCAAATTCTGCCCCGAATGCGGTTCACCCAAGCCCCAAAACGATAAGCCTGATGGCTGGACCTGCGCAAAATGCGGAAACGTGAATAAGGGTATGTTCTGCTCCGAATGCGGAAGCAAAAAGCCTGCGGACGCACCGCTTTATAAATGCGATAAATGCGGCTGGGAGCCGGAAGATCCACATAATCCCCCAAAATTCTGCCCCGAATGCGGCGACCCTTTTGACGATAAGGACATACAATAATGACAAAAAAATTTACTTTTGCTTTGATACTGCTCGTTGCGGCACTGTCATTGGTTACGCTTTCGGGCTGTAACGCCGAGTGGTACAACAGTATTGTTTACTCCGACTCGGATTCGGACACTGACGGTACAAATCCCGAGGATTATATTGAATATAATTATGAAGATATCACCGGGGTGAGTTTTTCATCAAGCGCTTCATATGTTCAGGGATGCAGCTCTTTTGATTTGATAAGTAACGATGACGGAAAGCTATATATGAGCGCGCATTATTACAGCGAATCAAATGACAACTCAGAGATTGATTTTGAAAATGCTATGGTATCAAAGCAGGTGTTGAACAGTTTTATTTCTTCCGCGCAGGATTTAAAGCTTATCGAAGAGATCAAAGATAGTATTAAACGCTCAAAAATCGAAAACGACGGCTTTTTTGCCTACGATGCAACCACGTACAGTATTTGTCTGTATTTTAAAAACGGTATTACATTGTCATATAACGGTGTAGGCAATAACTATAATGATCTTCTTAAATGCCTTGCAGGATTGGCGGATACAGTTGAGCATTGATTACAAACAGCATGTGTAATCATATAACGCAGTGTAAAAAACATATAAGTTAAGTCAACAGGTCATCCTTTGTTATATTTGACATGGGATGACCTGTTGTTCGCAGATATTAAACATTAATAAGTTTTAAGCCGTATAATATTGACATAAAGAGTTAAAAAACGTATAATATGCGTGCTTTTAAAATTAATAACGGCAGGAGAGATAATTAATGGCAGATAAACAAAAGCTTGTTACAGCTATAACATCTATGGACGAAGATTTTGCCAAGTGGTATACAGACATAGTGAAAAAAGCCGAGCTTATTGAATATACAAGTGTTAAGGGATGTATGGTAATAAGACCGTACGGTTATGCGATCTGGGAGAACATTCAGAAGATCCTTGACGGTAAATTTAAGCAAACAGGACATGAAAACGTGTGTATGCCTATGTTTATTCCGGAAAGTTTGCTCCAAAAGGAAAAAGACCACGTAGAGGGGTTTGCCCCGGAAGTCGCCTGGGTAACGCACGGCGGCAGCGAAAAGCTTGAAGAACGTCTTTGCGTTCGCCCGACATCGGAAACTCTGTTTTGCGAGCATTACGCAAATATAATACATTCTCACAGAGACTTGCCCAAGCTTTATAATCAGTGGGTCAATGTTGTAAGATGGGAAAAGACAACAAGACCGTTTTTACGTTCACGTGAATTTTTGTGGCAAGAGGGTCATACAATTCACGCAACGGCACAAGAGGCAATAGAAGAAACCGAGAGAATGTTGAACGTTTACGCCGATTTTTGCGAAAATGAGCTTGCTATGCCCGTAATTAAAGGGAGAAAAACCGACAGCGATAAATTTGCAGGTGCCGAAATGACATACGCAATTGAAGCCCTTATGCACGATGGCAAGGCACTTCAGGCAGGCACAAGCCATTATTTCGGAGACGGATTTGCGAGAGCGTTTGATATAAAATATTCAAATAAAGAAAACCAATTGGTATATCCTTACCAGACCTCGTGGGGAGTTACAACAAGACTTATAGGCGCGATAATTATGACCCACGGCGACGATAACGGACTTGTGCTTCCCCCTGCGGTCGCGCCCATTCAGGCTGTTATCGTGCCGATTGCAATGCACAAAGAAGGCGTTCTTGAAAAAGCAAACGAGCTTCTTCAAAGACTTAACAAAAGCGTCCGTGTTAAGCTTGACGATTCCGAAAACAGCCCCGGCTGGAAATTCAGTGAGTATGAAATGAAGGGCGTTCCCGTAAGAATAGAGATAGGACCCAAGGATATTGAAAACAACCAGTGTGTTCTTGTTACACGTCATAACCGTGAAAAAACAATTGTTTCACTTGACGATCTTGAAAGCGCTGTATTGAAAAAGCTTGATGAGGTTCGCGACGGCATATATCAAAAAGCGCTTGAAAACAGAGAAAAGCACACATACACCTGTACAAATACCGACGAAATAATAAAAGCTCTTGAAGAAAACGGCGACGGTTTTGTAAAAGCTATGTGGTGCGGAGAAGAAGCCTGCGAAGACAAGGTGAAAGAATTAACAGGTGTCGGCTCACGCTGTATGCCTTTTGAGCAGGAAAATATTGCCCAAAAATGCGTTTGTTGCGGAAAACCCGCCAAAAAGCTTGTTTATTGGGGAAAAGCGTATTAATACTTGATTTTATTTGTGCAGATAATATGAATTAACAAAATCGCCTTCGGCAATACTTTTAAAGTAAAAACTTTTTAGTATTGCGGAGGCGATTTTTAATGCAGTTCAGCAGGGTAGAGATTTGCGGGATCAATACTGCGAATTTAAAGGTTTTATCTGAAGCGGAAAAATCTGAATTATTCCGTATTATGCGTGAAGGAAGCGAATCTGAAAAAAAGAGAGCTCGCGAAAAAATGATAAGAGGGAACTTACGCCTTGTTTTAAGCGTAATCCAAAGATTTACGAACAGGGGAGAAAACATTGACGATTTGTTTCAGGTGGGATGTATAGGCCTTATTAAAGCAATAGATAATTTTGACAGTAATATGAATGTAAAATTTTCCACGTACGGAGTTCCTATGATTATCGGGGAAGTAAGAAGATATTTACGCGATTATAACTATATACGCGTAAGCAGGAGTATGCGCGATACAGCATATAAGGCAATGCAGGTGAAAGAGCGATTAACAAATGAATTGGGAAGGGAACCGAGTGTAGAAATGATAGCAAAAGAGCTTGATATGAAAAAAGCCGACGTTGTTCTTGCGCTTGAGGCTATAGTAGCTCCTGTTTCGCTTAATGAGCCTGTTTTTACCGACAGCAACGACACAGTTTATGTTATGGATCAAATAGGAGATAAGAACGACGACAACATGTGGCTTGAGGAAATATCATTGCGCGAAGCGATATCTCAGCTTTCACCGAGAGAAAGAAAAATACTCAATCTCAGGTTTTTTCAGGGAAAAACGCAGATGGAAGTCTCAAATGAGATAGGAATTTCTCAGGCGCAGGTGAGCAGAATAGAAAAAGGTGCGCTCGACAGAATCAAAAAAGAATTATAGCAGCAAAAAAGGGGCTGTAGCAAAATTGATTTTTTGCTCAGCCCCTTTTTTAAAACCGACCAATCAGTCGATCTCTACCATTACCTTGATGTTCTTTCTGATTGCAACGCTGCGGGCGATAGTACGGATAGCCTTGGCAATTCTGCCTTGCTTGCCTATTACTCTGCCCATATCGTCCTGTGCAACGTGAAGATGGTAAACGATTATGCCTTCTTCGTTTTCTTCGTCAGCAGTAACGTTTACAGCATCGGGATCTTCAACAAGACCTTGTGCTATTACTTTAAGTAAATTTTCCATTATGGTATCACCTTTCTTTTTTGATATCAGACAAATTATAATAATCAGTCAATTACATTGTTTTTCTTTAATAATGCTTTTACGGTGTCAGTCGGTTGTGCGCCGTTTGCTATCCATTTTTTTGCTTTTTCGGCGTCTACCTTAACAACAACCGGATCGGCAACAGGATTATAATAACCTAATTCCTCAATAAAACGACCGTCTCTGGGGTATCTTGAGTCTGCAACAACTATACGATAGAAAGGACTTTTCTTAGCGCCCATTCTGCGAAGTCTGATTTTAACTGCCATTATGTTTCACCTCCGTAAATTATTTTTTATAAATATCGGAATCTCCGAATTTAAACTTATTAAAAGCCGCGTCTGCCCGGTCCGCCAAGTCCCGGCAAATGACGCATTTTCTTTTTGCCGGACGGCCCGTTCATTTGCTTTACCATTTTTTTCATTTGTTCAAATTGGCGAAGCAAACGGTTAACGTCTTCAATTTTTGAACCGCTGCCCGCCGCGATTCTCTTTTTGCGTGAAGCGTTTATTAAATCGGGCTTTTCACGCTCTTTGGGAGTCATAGACATTATTATTGAAGCCAAGCGGTCTATCTGTCTGTCGTCAAACTCAACGTTATCAAGCTTGTTTCCGACACCCGGAAGCTTTGAAAGCACACTTTTTAAAGGCCCGAGCCTTTTTATTTGATCAAACTGATCTAAAAGGTCGTTTAAGTCGTATTTATTCTTTGCGAGCTTGTCGGCCATTTCTTCGGCTTTTTTCGCGTCGAGCTTGTTTTCCGCGTCTTCTATAAGAGTAAGAACATCGCCCATACCGAGGATACGCGAAGCCATTCTGTCGGGGTGGAAGACCTCAAGATCGTCAAGCTTTTCACCCATACCGCAGAATTTGATAGGTTTGCCTGTAACTTCTTTTACCGAAAGCGCCGCGCCGCCTCTTGTATCACCGTCAAGCTTTGTTAATATAACGCCTGTTATATCCAGCAAGTCGTTGAAGCTTTTTGCGACGTTAACCGCGTCCTGGCCTGTCATAGAGTCAACAACAAGCAGTATCTCGTTCGGGTTTACAGCTTCTTTTATCTGCTTAAGTTCACCCATCAGTTGTTCGTCAATGTGAAGTCTGCCTGCGGTGTCAAGTATTACGATGTCGTTTCCGTAGTCTTTTGCGTGCTTTATAGCCTGCTGTGAAATTTTAACGGGGTTATCCTTACCCATCTCGAACACAGGAGCGCCTGCTTTTGCTCCGACAACCTTGAGCTGGTCAATAGCGGCGGGCCTGTATACGTCGCAGGCGACAAGCAACGGTCTGTGTCCCTGTGACAAAAGCATCTTTGCGAGCTTTGCCGAGTGGGTTGTTTTACCCGAGCCCTGTAAGCCGCACATCATAATTACAGTGGGTGGATTTGAGGAAAGCTCCAAACGTGAACTGGTGCTTCCCATAAGAGAAGTAAGCTCCTCGTTAACAATTTTAATTACCATTTGTGCGGGAGTAAGGCTTTCCAAAACATCTGAGCCTATCGCACGCTCGGTTACCTTTGCAGTAAAATCTTTGGCAATTTTAAAATTAACGTCTGCTTCAAGCAAAGCAAGCCTTACTTCACGCATTGCGTCTTTAACATCACGCTCGTTAAGGCGCCCTTTTGAGCGCAGCTTCTTAAAGGCAGAGCTTAATTTTTGCGAAAGTCCTTCAAAAGCCATATCAATAAGTCCCTTTCAAATAATAAGTTAAACATTAGATTCGTCATCAATAATCGCGAGAATTTTACGCAGAGAAGCTTTTATATCATCTGCATTTTGCATTTCAAGTGCATTCAAAACGGTATTTTTTATGAGCTTGTTGTTGTTTGCGATCTCGCTGTATTTACCGGCAAAGCCGATTTTTTCCTCAAGCTCCGTAAGTATTGCCTCAGCGCGGACTAACGAGTCGCGCACGCCTTGGCGTGATATACGCAGATCGTCTGCTATCTCGCTTAAAGAATAGTCGCCGTTATAGTAAAGCTCAGATATATCTCTTTGCTTTTCGGTAAGTAAGCCGCCGTAAAAATCAAGCAGCAAAGACATTTTCAGCTTATCTCTCATATAAAACGACTCCTTTGTGTAAAGGCGTTTGCCTTTACAACGCGGATATTATATATTAAATGTGTGAAGTTGTCAAGGCTTTTTTTATTTTTTGTGACGTTTATTAGTATTTTTCTTAATTAGTTCAAATTCTATATTTTATTAGTAAATAGCAGAAAAAAGTTGAAAAAAGGCGCATAAAGTGATATAATCAACCCTAATGATTGTAATTTAGGGGAAAATTATGAAAAAATGGATCGTCTCTCATCTGGATAAGGATAACGCAAATATGCTCGCGAATGCGTGCAGTCTGCCATTAATGACAGCAATGCTTTTAAGTTTGCGCGGTATAAACAAGCGTGATGACGCAATAAACTATTTGTCGGATGAGCATGTTGTTCAGTCACCGTTCGATTTCGCGGATATGGACAAGGCAGTGGAAAGAATTACATCTGCAATAGATAATTTTGAGAAAATTTGCGTTTACGGTGATTATGACGCCGACGGTATAACCTCTACCGCGGTTATGTATTCTTATCTTTCCGCAATGGGAGCCAACGTTATTTTTATGATCCCCCACAGGCAGGAGGACGGCTACGGGCTGAACCTCGGTGTCATAGATAAGATGTATGAGTTGGGCGTAACTCTTATCATAACTGTAGATAACGGCATAACCGCCCACAGGGAAATAGACTATGCCTTGCAAAAGGGAATAGATACAGTGGTTACAGACCACCATACGCCTATTGAAACATTACCTAATGCCGTGGCTGTTGTAGACCCTCACAGAATAGATTGCCAAAGCAAATTCAAATTTTATTCCGGCGTAGGAGTAGCCTTTAAGGTGATATGCGCTTTGGAAGGCAAAGACTGCGATATATATTCATTGCTTGATAATTATGCCGATCTTGTGGCTGTCGGTACGATAGGAGATATAGTTGAATTAAGCGACGAAAATAGATTTCTTGTTAAATACGGATTGAATGCCCTTTCCAACACGGAGCGTCAGGGCATCGTAGCAATGCTTAACGAAGCAGGGATAAAACCGGACAATATAAGCGCGTCAGATGTGGCGTATGGTATCGTGCCGAGGATCAACGCGATGGGCAGGCTCGGAGATACGACCGACATAGTGGGATTTCTCTTAAGCGATGACGAAGAATATACCGCTGAGTTGGCAGAAAGGATAGGAAAAAACAATAAGAGCCGTCAACAGTTAGAACAGGAGATATTTTCATCTGCCGTAAGTATTATAGAGTCTGACCCTGTTATCAAACACAGAAATTTGATAATCGTCTGCGGAGATGACTGGCATGTAGGTGTTATAGGAATAGTTGCGGCAAGACTTAAAGAAATATACGGAAAGCCTGTTATCGTTATCTCGAAAAACGGTGACAGCGCACAGGGTTCCTGCAGAAGTATAGACGGATTTGCAATTTGTGACGCGCTGTTTTATTGCAGCGATTTGCTTGAGCATTGCGGCGGACATCCCATGGCGGCGGGCTTTGGACTTAAATGTGAGAATATAGGTAAGTTTATTGAAAAGATAGAAGCTTACGCTGATGAATTTGACATGCCGTATCCGTTTTTGGATATAGATATCAAGTTGCGCCCCGAAATACTCGGTATTGAGCTTGTTGACAATATTTCTATGCTTGAGCCGTTCGGCGCGGGCAATCCCGAGCCTTTGTTCGGCATATACAATTCGATTATTGAAAGCATTACGCCAATCGGCGGAGGAAAGCATATAAGACTCGGTCTCAAGAGAGATAATGTAAGATTTACAGCTGTTAAATTTTCTCAAACGGTGGAGCAATTCAACTATTTGACAGGTGATAAAGTGGATCTGGCTGTTAATCTCGGTATTAATGAGTATAATAATAACAAATATTTGTCTGTGATAATAAGGGATATCAAAGCCTCGGATTTTGATACCGATTCAGCTCTTTACACGTATCGCTTATACGACAGACTTTGTGCGGGACACACGTTAACCGCGCAAGAGTTGCAGGAGCTTGCGCCGTCAAGAAACGATTTTGCTCTGCTTTACCGATTTCTCAAAACCTGCCCGAGAGAGCAATACACAATAGACGGCATTTGCAGCTTAATGAAGCTTGATGCGAAAAACTGCGGTAAAATCGCGGTGATGCTTGACGCAATGTGTCAAACGGGATTAATTGACACAAAAATAACAGCAGATAAATATAATATAAAAATTAATGAAGTTTCTAAAAAGGTAGATTTGAACACAGCTCCTATAATAATGAGAATCAACGAAAAACTGCAAGGGAGGTAATTGAAGCTATGGCTGCTTACGGTACAAAGTTCTATCAGGATTATGAAGAATTAAAAAGAATGCTCAGAGAAAGCGGTCAGGATTACGATATGGACCTTATCGACAAAGCTTATAAGCTTGCCGATGAGATGCACGGCGATCAAAGGCGTGTGTCGGGCGTTCCGTATATACTGCACCCCACATCTGTTGCTTGTATACTTGCCGAGCTCGGTATGGACAGCGAATCCATAGCCGCCGCCCTTTTGCACGATGTCGTAGAGGATACTCCCGTTACCTTAGAGCAGATAAAGTCTATGTTCGGCAAAGACATAGCAAAGCTCATAAACGGTGTAACAAAGCTTAAAAAGTTGCCTACAAGCTCTAAAGAGGAACAGCAGGCGGAAAATGTGCGCAAAATGTTTATCGCCATGGCGGACGACATAAGAGTTATCATCATAAAGCTTGCGGACCGTCTGCACAATATGCGGACTATTGACTGTATGCGCGAGCAGAAAAGGCGTGATATTGCCCGTGAGACCATGGAGCTTTACGCCCCAATCGCACACAGACTGGGTATACGTCCCATAAAAGAAGAAATGGAGGATTTATCTCTTCATTACCTTGATCCCATAGGATATAAAGAGATAGAAGATAAGCTCAACAAGCTTAAAGAAGACAGGGCGGAGTTTTTGGAGCGCATAAAGATTACCGTTGCGAACCGTGTTCACGAGGTTATGCCCCATGCGAAGATAGAGGGCAGGGTAAAAAGTATTAACGGAATTTACCGCAAAACAATAATGCAAGGCAAAAGCTTTGAAGAAATATACGATATATTTGCCGTAAGAGTTATTGTAGATACCGTTGCGGAATGTTATCACGTAATGGGTATAATTCACGATCAGTTTCAGCCGTTGCCGAACAGATTTAAAGATTATATTTCAATGCCTAAGCCAAATAACTACCGCTCGCTTCATACAACGGTAGTAGATAAAGAGGCAATACCGTTTGAGGTGCAGATAAGAACATTTGAAATGCACCAAACCGCGGAATACGGTATCGCGGCGCACTGGAAGTATAAATTAAAGCTTTCTAAAAAAGACCACTTTGAGGAGCGCATAGCGTGGGTGCGCCGAATGCTTGAAAACCAACAGGACAGCGAGGACAGCTCTGCCCTTTTGGGAAGTATAAAAACGGAGCTTGCGGCAGACGAGGTGTTTGTTTTCACACCTAAAGGCGACCTTATCAGCCTGCCCGCAGGGTCTACTACAATAGATATGGCATACGCAATACACTCTGAGGTAGGCAACCGTATGATAGGCGCAAAGGTAGACCAAAGGATAGTGCCTATCGACTATCAGGTTAAAACAGGTGAAATAATAGAGATAATCACTGCAAAAGAAGGCGGACCGAAACGCGACTGGCTTAATATTGTGAAAACGAGCGAAGCCAGAAGCAAAATACGCAGTTGGTTCAAGCGCGAGCGCAGAGACGAGAATATTGTCGAGGGCAAAGCGGAATTAATGAGGGAACTTAAAAAGAACCGAATCCTTGTGCCTGAAGATGAACTTCCCGCTTTGCTTAAACCTGTTATGCAGCGCCAGCACTGCGCCGGCTTTGACGACTTTTGCGCGGCAATAGGCTACGGCGGAATACAGCTTTGGAAATGTCTGCCCAAAATCAAAGAAGAATACCAAAAGAACGTGGAACCCGAAAAGCCCCGCGCCATGCAGGAAGCACAAATGCGCGTAGAGGAGATCGTTCCTAAAAAAATACGCAACGGAATTATTGTTGAAGGACTTGACGACGTACTTATAAAATTCGCGGGCTGCTGCAATCCGTTGCCGGGCGACGATATAGTAGGATTTATTACAAGAGGTCACGGCTTGTCGGTACACAAAACAAGCTGTTCAAATGTTCCCAAGGATATAACGGCGGATGACCAAAAGGACCGCTGGATAAAGGTTAAATGGGATACGGACGTTAAAGACACGTTCAGCGCAACGCTTGAGATATGCGCTTATGACAGAACGGGACTTTTAGCCGATGTTACAAATCAGCTTTCACTTATGCATATATTTATTACCGCTTTGCACTCTAAAGAGGCAAACGATAAGGATAACGGACTTACATCGGTATATGTTACCGTTTCGGTTAACGGAAAAGACCATTTAAGAGCTGTTATTCAGCGGCTTATGAAGATAAAAGGCATTGTGTCGGTAGACAGGATCTGATAACATATGAAAGCAGTAATACAAAGATGTGCCCGTGCCTGCGTTACGGTAAACGGTGAGGTAACGGGAAAGATAGATAAAGGCTTTGTTGTTTTGCTAGGCGTAGAGCAAGGCGACGAGATACCTCACGCTGACGCCGTTGCGGATAAGATATACTCTATGCGCATATTTTGTGACGAAAACGGTAAAATAAATCTTTCACTCGGAGATGTGGGAGGCAGCTTGCTTGTTATTTCAAATTTTACGCTGTGCGCCGACTGCTCACACGGTAACAGACCGTATTTCGGTGAAGCGGCGGATCCCGAAAAAGCAGAACAATTGTATAATTATTTTTGCGACAGATTATCCGGGAAACTAAATGTGCAAAAGGGCGTTTTCGGCGCGGATATGAAGCTTGAGCTTTTAAATGACGGTCCCGTTACCATAGTGCTTGACAGCAGAGATCTGAAAATTAAAATTTGAGGTGTAATGAGTGCTTGACCTGATAAAAAAATTTGAATCACCGACAATAGCGTCAAATATATATTTAATACGCGACGCGGCCACCAAAAAATACGCCATGATAGACTGTGGCGGCGTTTGTAAAGAAATGGATGCTTATATTGCGGAGAACAATGCGGAAGTTGAATACATTTTGCTTACTCACGGACATTTCGACCATATTTGCGCCGCTGAGCATTACAGAAATAAATACGGTGCAAGAATTGTCATATCGGAAGAGGAAGAAGAATTCACCTCGAATAATACATTGAACCTTTCAAATCTGTTCGGATGTGAAATGAATCCGTTTAAACCGGACTTGCTTTTGAAAGACGGGCAAACTATAATGGTGGGGGAAAGTGAGATTACATTTAAATTAACACCCGGTCACACAATAGGCAGCGGATGCTATTTTTGTGACGGCAATGTTATTTTTACGGGAGATACAATGTTTTCCATGGGCTTCGGCAGGACAGACCTTCCCACAGGAGACCCGTCACAGTTGCAGAATTCGCTTGAGATGCTCTATAAATACAAGGGGTATACTATTTATCCCGGTCATGGAGAAAGAACCGTAATATGTTAATATACCTTAACAATCATAATTACCGTTATGAAACGGAAAATTTATGCAGGGCTTTTTTCCCTAACGAAAAGCTTGAAATAATTAATTCGGATTCATATAATGAAGATATCCTGCCTTACATATTTACATATGCTGACAAATCATCCGTAAAAGCAGGAATTTGCAGCGCTGACGGTAATTTATTTATATACGATAATACCATTAATGAAAACGATGATGCGGAATTAAGGCTGGAGCAGTGTCTTTATCGCGCCTTGTGCGACTATACGGGCATATCTCAGCCGTGGGGGATACTTACGGGAGTAAGGCCCATAAAGCTTTTCAGAAAGCTTTCAGATGAAAAAGGCGCGGATTTCGCGAAGCAATATTTTAAAGAAGAGCTTTTTGTGAGTGAAAACAAAATCAAGCTCGCGGCGCTTACCGAAAGCCATGAGAGAAAAATACTGAATGTTTCAAAAGACAATTCCTTCTCGCTTTATGTTTCCATACCGTTTTGTCCCACAAGATGCTCTTATTGTTCGTTTGTAAGCCAGTCAATAAAGCAGGCAAAAAAGCTTATTACGCCGTATTTGGAGCTTTTGTGTGACGAGATAACACAAACGGCAAAAATAGTTAAAAAATTGAATTTAA
Organism: Clostridiales bacterium; assembly: GCA_024690965.1. Taxonomy (GTDB): domain Bacteria; phylum Bacillota; class Clostridia; order Oscillospirales; family Acutalibacteraceae; genus JAEEHZ01. Next base: position 224,048 of record JAILOG010000016.1, on the reverse strand, counting down.
AATTAGAATCAATTTATATCGGCGGCGGAACACCAACAACTTTGGAGGCACATGAGCTAACAAAGCTTATAGGCTGCATAAGGAAAAATTTTGATTTATCAGCCTGCAGAGAATTTACTGTTGAAGCAGGTCGTCCCGATACAATAACCGAGGAAAAGCTGAACGCCATAATAAACGGCGGCGCCGACAGAATAAGCATAAATCCGCAAACAATGAATGACGATGTTTTGAAAGAAATAGGCAGAAAACATTCCGCGCAGCAAACGGTAGAAGCTTATAATCTTGCCAGAAAGGTAGGATTTTCACACATTAATACAGATGTTATCGCGGGTCTTCCGACCGAAAGCTTTGAAAGCTTTAAAAGTACCATAGACGCCCTGATTGATCTGTCTCCGGAGAGTATAACTGTGCATACGCTTTCCATGAAGCGTTCGTCTTATCTTACTGCCGACGGTATGCGGTTATATAAAAAAGACGCCGAAATATGTTCGGATATGGTCGAGTACAGCATAAATAGGTTGCTGGAAAGCGGATATCACCCTTATTACTTATATCGCCAGAGCAAAATGCTCGGCAACCTTGAAAATACAGGCTGGTGCAAGCCCTCAAAAGACTGTTATTACAATGTGTTCATTATGGACGAAACACACAGTATAATAGCCTGCGGAGCGGGAGCCGTTACAAAACTTAAAGCTAAAAACGGGGTAATTGAAAGGATATTCAACTTTAAATATCCTTATGAGTATATAGACAGATATAACGAACAAATTGAAAGAAAGGGCAGGATTGAGGAGTTTTATGAGCAATACAAAATGTGAAATACCTGATATCAATTACAGCATTTCCGAAATAAACGAGCTGATGCTAAATGACTGTAACGAATATATTGCCAAATGTGAGAAAAAATATAAATCACAGATAGAAGAAATATCAAAAGATATCGTAAGTAAAAATGCCTGCAAAATTATAATGCTCGCGGGACCTTCGGCAAGCGGCAAAACGACTACCGCTAATATTCTTGCCGATAATTTAAGAGAATACGGGCTTAATACTACTGTGCTTTCAATAGATGATTTTTATTTGCCCGGAGATCTGGCTCCCGTTGACGAAAACGGAAAGCGTGATTACGAGTCCGTTCATGCAATAGATATCCCGCTTGTGAGAAAGACTCTTGTAAAGCTTTTCGCCGACGGTGAGTGCTCAATACCCAAATACCTTTTCGGACCGAGCTCCCGTATAGACAATTTTAAGACCGTAACGCTCGGTAAAAATGACCTTATAATCATAGAAGGCTTGCACGCGCTTAATCCGCTGTTTACAGACGGATTGGGATTAGAAGGTATAGTAAAGGTGTTTATTTCTCCCGGCGGAAGTCTTGAAAAAAACGGCGACGTTATATTCAACGAGCGCAGCTTAAGGCTTATAAGAAGATTGGTGCGTGATTATAAATTCAGAGAGGCGTCGCCCTGTCTTACACTCAGTATGTGGAACAGTGTTGTGGAGGCTGAGAGTGTATATATAGACCCTTTTATATCGGTAAGCGATTATTATATCAGCACACTGCACCCATATGAGGTTTGTATGACCGGCAAACAGGCGTACACGCTGCTGAATATGGTAGAAGATGATTCTGCATATTATAAAATGGCTGCCGATTTACTTGATAAACTGAAATACTTTAAACTTATGGAATGTACCGATGTTCCTTATGATTCTCTTTTAAGAGAGTTTTTGGGAAACGGTAAATATAATTCATAAATAACATAAAATAAGAATATATAAAAAAACAGGAGGATCTTTTTATGGGAACTTTTGACGATGTAATGGAAAACGCAAGAAACGCTGCTCAGGCGGCAGGCAAAAAAATAGGCGAAACGGCAGACATAACAAAGCTTAAGCTTCAGGCTGTTTCCATACGCGGAGATATGAAGCGTATTTACGAATCTTTGGGAAAAGATATGTATAAGATGATAAAAAACGGCGAGCTTGCAAGAGACGGACATGAATCAGAAACAGCAAAACTTGACGAGCTTTCAAATCAGCTTTCTATGACATTGAAGCTTATAGATAAGGCAAAGGGCAGCATAAAATGCCCCGTTTGCGGTCAAAGCTGCTCTCACGACAGCATATATTGTAAAAAATGCGGAAGTAAGTTAAAGTGATAGATTTGTCAGGCTGGTGAAACATTGAAAAAGCAAAACGGTTCGGTTGAAAATAAAAGCTCATTTATCACAGGCGCCGCTGTTTTGGCTGTAAGCGTTATAATTGTAAAAATTATAGGAATGATCTATAAGATTGTTCTTGCCAATTTTTTGGGCGGCGTAGGAAACGGCCTTTTTACCGCGGCGTATGAGTTGTACATACCGTTGTATACATTGGCAACGGCAGGCTTTCCCATTGCAATGTCACGTATGATAAGCGAAAGTATGGCGCTTGAGCGCTACCGTGACGTAAAGAAAATATATAAAATCGCGTTGCCGTTTTTTTTGCTCGCGGGCATTGTTTGCTTTTTGCTTATGGTGGGCGCATCCGCGTTTTATGTAAAATGGATAGACTGTGAAGATGCCCTGCCCGCGATAATATGCCTTGCGCCTACGATTTTCTTCGGTTGCCTGGTGTCTGTTTACAGGGGATATTTTGAGGGGCAGAGAAATATGCTCCCAACCGCGGTGTCAGAAGTAATAGAGGCGCTTTCAAAGCTTGTGTTCGGGCTTTCACTCGCTTATTATGTTCAAGTTAAGCTCAACGAGGAATTCACCCTTTTCGGCACTGTTATAGGAAAAAGTCTTAACTCTGACAGCGCGCAGGAGGTTATTATATCTTACACCGTTGCGGCGGCGATTTTGGGAATAACCGTAGGCTCTTTTTTGAGTTTTATGTATGTGTATATAATGTACCGCAGAAGGGGCAGAGTGAGAAAAAGCCTGCTTTCAGACTCACCTGAGCCTCGGCGCGGAAAAGAAATACTTCGCACGCTCGTTAAGATAGCGATTCCCGTTGGTCTGGGTGCGATTATTATGAGTATTGCCGGTTCAATAGATTCTTCGCTTATTTTGATAAGAGTAAACGATATTTCGAAAGACCCGGACTCGCTTAATTGCCTTTTGAAGATGTACGACGGGCTTATTTATGAAAATGTTATTGAAAACGGCAACATACACAAATATTTGTCGGGGTGCTATTCGTATTCTCTTACAATAATGATGCTTGTAACGGCAATTACGCAGGTTTTCGGCACAAGCGCGCTGCCGAATGTTACGGCAGCATTTGTTAAAGGCAGCAGATCTCTGTTAAAACAGGAGATTGAAACCGTTTTAAGGGTAACAACAATGGTAACCATTCCCTGCGGCTTGGGTATGACCGTGTTGTCAAGACCTATACTCAGCCTTTTGTACAGCAGCCCCAATGTTGAGTGCGAGGTTGTTATTGCGGCAAAAGCACTGCAAGTGCTTGGAATAACCGTTATATTTGTTGCCACAAGCACACCTATATGCAGTATGCTGCAGGCGGTAAACCGTGCGGATGTTCCGCTTAAACTTTTTATAGGCGCTACCGTTATCAACATAACGATGAACTACACGCTTATAATTATACCGCAGCTGAATATTATTGGCGCCGCCATCGGTACGCTTGTTGCCTATATATTTGTCTGCTTTGCTGCAATGTATGTGCTTTGCAGAGAAACAAATATTATGCCCGACTTTAATATGATACTTGTTAAACCCGTTATATGTGCTTCTGTATGTGTTACTGCCGCGTTTTTTGCTCAAAAAGGACTTGGCGCTTTGATATCGGATAAGGTGGCTACTGTCATTTCTATCATAATTGCGGCAATTATTTATATAATTTTTATGCTAATCGTTAAAGGCATTACAAAAAATGATATTTTATTGCTGCCAAAAGGAAATAAAATTGCAAAAACACTTGAAAAATACAGACTTATAGGTTAAAATAGTACTTGCCTTTGGGAGATAGAAAAAAATGGTCGATTTTAAATTCAAGGAAAGTTATAATTTTTATGATTTGGTAGACATAGTTAAACGTCTGCGTATGCCGGACGGTTGTCCTTGGGATAAGGTGCAGACTCACCAAAGCATCAGAAATAATTTTCTTGAGGAGACATATGAGGTTTGTGAAGCGATAGACAATAACAATACAGAACTTCTGAAAGAAGAACTCGGAGATGTGTTGTTACAGGTCGTTTTTCACGCTCAGATGGAAAATGAAAAAGACGTTTTTAATATCGACGATGTGGCAGACGGCATTTGTAAAAAGCTAATAGTACGACATCCTCATATTTTCGGCGCGGAACATGCGGACAGCGCGGACCGAGTGCTTGACAGATGGGACGAAATAAAGATGCAGACAAAGCATCAGGAAACGTACAGTCAGGCGATAGACGGCATTTGTAAAGCACTTCCGTCTTTAACTTACGCGCGTAAGGTGCAGAAGAAAGCTTCTAAAGCAGGTTACGATTTTACGGGAGCCGAAGACGCCTTAAAAAAGGTTTACGAAGAAGCCGACGAGCTTAAGGCAGAAATAACCGCGGATAACAAAGACAGAGCCTTTGATGAATTGGGAGATCTGATTTTTGCTGCGGTCAATGTGTCGCGCTTTATTAATTGCGATGCAGAAGAGGCATTGCAAAAAGCCACAAATCGCTTCATAAAACGATTTAAAGCTTGCGAGGAGCTTGCCGCGCAAAGGGGGGCGGCTCTCAGCGAATTAAATATGTCTGAACTTGATTCCCTATGGGAAGAAGTCAAAATAAATTGTCTTAACGACGAAAAACGGAGGTAAAAAAATTATGAACAAGTCAGATTTGGTAGCAGCAGTTGCTCAAAAGAGCGAGGTTTCCAAGAAGGAAGCAGAGAAAGTTGTTAACGCTATGTTCGCAACAATCACAGACACACTCGCAGCAGGCGAAAAGGTTTCTATAGCCGGCTTTGGCGTATTTGAGCAGAGAGTACGCGCAGCAAGAATGGGCAGCAACCCCAGAACAAAAGAGAAGATCAAGATCGCTGCATCTAAGGTTCCCGCTTTCAAAGCAGGTAAGGCTCTTAAAGACGCTGTAAATAAGTAATTCAATTTATACCTATCGGGGGCGGGGGGAATACTCTCGTCCCTAATTTTTTACACCTCGTTTTTTGTTAAGACAAACTGTATTTATGAAAGGAAGTAATTCTTATGAGATTAGATAAATTTTTAAAGGTTTCAAGAATAATTAAGCGCAGAACTGTAGCAAACGATGCCTGCGACGCGGGAAAGGTTACCGTAAATAATAAGCCCGCAAAAGCGTCTTACGATGTTAAAGTGGGGGATATTCTTGAAATAACAATGGGCGCGAAAACCGTTAAGGCGGAAATTGTGGCTGTTAATGAAGTTGTAAGAAAAGAGGACGCCCCTCTTATGTATAAATTAATAAATAATTGATTGCGGAGGATATGTAATGAAATACAATTACAAAACAACAGGAACGTGTTCAAAGAGCATAGAGTTCGAACTAACTGACAATATTATTCATAACGTCAAATTTAACGGCGGTTGCAACGGAAACGGAAAAGGTGTTTCGGCTTTGGTGGAAAATATGCCTGCCGACGAGCTTATTAAGCGTCTGAAAGGCATAAAATGCGGGTATAAAAACACATCCTGTCCCGATCAGCTTGCAAATGCTGTGCAGCTCGCTTTGGACGGTCAAAATAAATAAGTTAAAAGAGGTCGATAAATATGGCAAAGGTAAATATTATTTCGGGATTTTTGGGTGCCGGAAAAACCACACTGATAAAAAAACTTGTTAAAGAGGCTTACAGCGGAGAAAAAATAGTTATTATCGAAAACGAATTCGGAGAAATAGGCATAGACGGCGGCTTTTTGCAGGAAGCGGGCGTTCAGATAACAGAAATGAATTCGGGCTGCATCTGCTGCAGTTTGGTAGGCGATTTCGGCAAGGCACTTACCAAGGTTTTAGATGATTACGCACCCGACAGAATCATAATTGAGCCTTCGGGCGTTGGAAAACTCAGTGACGTTGTAAAAGCAGTTCTCGATGTTCATAATGACAGGCTTGAGATAGAGAGTCTTGTAACTGTCGCCGACGCAAACCGTTGCAAAATGTATATCAAAAATTTCGGCGAATTCTATAAAAATCAGATTGAAAGCGCGGGTTGTGTAATACTGAGTCATACGGGCAATATCAAAGAGGAGAAATTAAGCGAATCAATAAAGCTTTTAAGAGAGATTAACCCAAATGTTCATATAGTATCTACCGATTGGGACAAGCTTACAGGCGTTCAGATAATAGACGCTGTTACGGGAAGAGATACTTTGGAAACAGAAATAGAAAAGCTCTCCAAAGAGAACGGGCATCATCACCACCATGACGATGAACACCATGAGTGCCACGGTGAACATCGTCACCACGATGACGAACACCATGAATGTTGCGGGCGCCACCATGACGGTGAACACCATGAGTGTCACGGTGAACATCATCACCACGATGATGAACACCATGAATGTTGCGGGCACCACCATAACGGTGAGCATCACCATCACCACGATGCTGATGAAATTTTTGACAGTTGGGGCATTGAAACCGCAAAAAGCTTTGATTATGAGTTGCTTAAAGCCGCTTTAAGTGAATTTGACAGCAGTGAAAAATACGGTATGGTGATACGCGCAAAGGGTATTGTAAGCGGAAAAGGCGGCGAGTGGATACACTTTGATTATATTCCCGGCGATATAAATATCAGAACGGGTGCGGCAGCCGCCATAGGCAGAATATGCGTAATTGGCTCTAAAATTCATAAAGATGAAATTAAGAAGCTTCTTGATATTTAAAGCACTTGTGACTTAAAGGGGGAATTATTATGGAAATTCCGGTATATTTATTTGTAGGCTTTCTTGAATCGGGAAAAACGTCGTTTATTCAAAAATCACTTGAATACAGCGATTTTAATTCGGGAGAAAACACGCTTTATCTCATTTGCGAGGAGGGAATAGAGGAGCTTGATATAGAAAGTCTCCCCGGTAAAAATATTTTTCCTTATGTAATAGAAGATGAAGAGCAAATAACAACATCTTTGCTTAATAAGCTTCGTAAAAAATACAATGCGGAGAGAGTTATAGTAGAGTATAACGGTATGTGGCTGCTTGATAAATTTTTGAGCGCAATGCCGATGGGTTGGATAGTATATCAACAGATGATGACAGCCGATGCCACTACTTTTCTGACCTATAACGCAAATATGCGAAATTTGGTATACGATAAACTGCAAAACAGCGAGTTTATAATATTTAACAGATTTAGTGACGATATAGATAAAATGGCACTTCACAAAATAGCGAGAAGCGCTTCGCGCGGAATTGCCATAGCTTATGAGTATAAAAGCGGCAAACTTGTCCAGGATGATATTATCGACCCGCTCCCGTTTGATATTAACGCAGATATCATAAAGATAAAAGACGATGACTACGCCGTTTGGTATGCCGATATGATAGACGACGAGCAGAAATATAACGGCAAAACAGTTAATTTTAAGGGATTGGTTGCCATAAACAAAAAAGAATTGGGCGATGATTTTATAATAGGAAGGCACGTTATGAACTGTTGCGCCGCCGATATAACATATATCGGAATGCCTTGTAAATGGGAAAAAACAATGGAGCTTAAAATGCGCGATTGGGTGCAGATAACTGCTGAAATCAGAATTGAAAATCACAAAGCGTACGGAGAGCCGGGACCCGTGTTATACGTTAAAGACATAGAACTTTCCGAAAAGCCTGAAAATGAAGTTGTTACACCGTGATTTACATTAAATAGAATATGAAAAAGAAAACGATTGAACCGATAGCGTACATTTATACCGGGTTTTCTCAAAAATTCGGAATACCGAGACAAAGCGGACTTATTCCTTCCCTTACTGCACGCATAGTATTTGAGAGTAAATACAATAATCCCGACGCGGTAAAGGGCTTGGAAAGCTTTTCTCATATTTGGCTGTTGTGGGGATTTAGTGAGGCGGAGTACAGCGGAAAGCTGACTGTTTTTCCTCCTCGACTGGGCGGTAAAATCAAAAAGGGCGTTTTTGCGACACGGTCGCCTTACCGTCCAAACGGCATAGGTATGTCAAGCGTTAAGCTTGAAAAAATAGAAATATCGGAAAGTAATACGGAGCTTATTGTATCGGGAGCCGATATTCTTGACGGTACCCCTATATATGACATAAAGCCTTATATTGCATACACAGACTGCCACGCAGACGCACAGGGGGGATACTCAGAGCCAACCGATCTGATAGACATTAATTTCCCCGCGGAACTGTTAGATTTAATACCGGAAGAACTCAGACAAAGCGTAGTTGACCTGCTCGCCCAAGACCCCAGAGCAGCGTTTAATAAAAAAGAAGATTTTGTATACGGACTGCGTTTTGATAAATATGATATCCGCTTTACCGTAAAAGAAAACATATTAACAGTCACAGATGTTGTAAAAGACAGCGCCGAGAATATCAAATAATATTTTCGGTGCTGTTTTTTAGAATAATTATATGGTTATTATGTACAAAATAACATTTAATTAGATGTACATATTATACAAACTTATAATTTATTGATGACAAATATACTTTTATATGTTATAATATTCGGGCAATGTAAATTGTATTAAAATGTCTTACTTTGTTAAGACGGGGTTCTTTTTGGGCCTTAAAAAATTCATTACAAAGGAGTAATAAAACTATGGCAAAAAATCATTGCAAACGCTTGTTATCGGTTATTTTGGCGGCATTGCTGACAATGTCAATGACCGTTTGCGCAAGCGTAGTTACCGTATCGGCAAATACGGTTGACCCTATCAGCGACAGCGATTTTTCCGAAGGCGTTGTTTCCATCAAAGACGTTATCGCCGCTAACGATAATGATACTATCACTGTTTTGGGCCAGCTGGTTTACAGATTCGGCAACTTTGACAACACAAACAGCGCTATCATTGAAGACGTTATAGACGGTAAGGTAGTAGCGCTGCAGCTTTACAACTCACTTGAAAGCTTTGCTATCGGTGACGTTGTAAAACTAACAGGTCAGAAAACTACATATCAGGGTATCCCTCAAATGCAGTCAATCACCGAAAGCTCAGTAGTAAAGTCTGCAGGAGAGATAGATTGCATACCCGCACTTGAGTATGATTCTTTTGACGCTCTTGAAAGCGATTACAGTCTTTCATCTTGGGTTAAGATTAAGGACGTTACTTTGGGGGCATATGCTGCCGATAAAGATACCAACGGCGGAAACACTGTTGTTACGGATAAAAACGGCAAGACAATGAATATATACCGCGCCGCTTCTTATCCTGCAGGCGTTGCAGAAGGCGAAAAAGTTACCCTTTATGCTTGCGCTTCTGCTTATAAAGAAACTCATCAGCTCCGTGTAGGAAGCTCTAAGGACTATGTTGTAACCAACGATACAAAGGGCCCGGTTATCACATTACCCGAGTTTTCTTCAGCTTCCGTAGGTCAGGATTATACAGTATCTATTACCGTTGCGGATAACGTTGGTGTTGAGAGTGTTAAAATGACATATAAGATCGGTAACACAACAGGTACTCTTGATATGACAAAGGGTAACCTTGCCGACAAATATGAGGCAACTATTCCCGGCAACAGCATAACAGCAGGCAACAAGACAATAAATCTTTCATTTGTTGCAAAAGACGCCGCAGGTAACGAAACAACAGAAAAAGGCGCCATAGCTGTTACAGACGTTCCGAGAATCACTTCCGTAACTCCTGCCGCGAACTCTGCGACAGGCAGCGACAAACAGCCTACAATTACCGTAAACTTTGAAAATGCGGGTACAAACCCCACAGTAGAGCTTACAGTAAACGGCGAGAGCGTTAAGGCTATCGTATCCGGTAACACGGCTACATATAAGCCTGCTTCTAAAATGGAAGACGGCAAAGTTAAGGTAACCGCGGTTGTTAAGCGTTCAGACGGCGAATCAGCTACTTATAACTGGTCATTTACAATAGGCGAGTCTAAGTTTGTTATTTACGCAGGTCAGCTCCACTCACATACAGCCGAGTATTCAGACGGCGCAGGCACACTTGAAGACGCTTATGAGCACGTCATGGGTCTCGACGAGTATGAAAACGTAGACTTCCTTGCGGTAACAGACCACTCCAACTACCTCGACAGCAAGGATCAGCTCGGTACTATGGACGACGCAAGCAGCGGTAACGGCAAGTGGGCAGAAGCTAAGGCTACCACGGTCGAATACAATGCGAAAACTGATAAGTTGTTCGTATACGGCTACGAAATGACATGGTCCGGCGGCCCGGGACATATCAACACATATAACACAGTAGGCTTTGTATCAAGAAATAACACGGATCTTAACAATAAAGCTTCAGACGCGGGTATGCAGCTTTATTATCAGCTTCTTAAGGATCATCCGGATACAGTATCCCAGTTTAACCACCCCGGTACTACATTCGGTACATTTGCAGACTTTGCATATTGGGATCCTCAGATAGATGAAAGAATTACTCTTGTAGAGGTTGGTAACGGTGAAGGCGCCATAGGCAGTTCGTCTTACTTCCCAAGCTATGAGTATTACACACTGGCTCTTGATAAGGGCTGGCACGTTGCTCCTACAAACAACCAGGATAACCACAAGGGCGTTTGGGGTAACGCGAACACCGCACGTTCATGTATAATTACCGATGACTTTACAGAGCAGGGCTTATATGATGCTCTTAAGGCTATGAGAGTATTCTCAACTGAAGACCAGAACCTTGAGATTTACTACTATTTGAATGACAATATCATGGGTTCAATACTCAGCGATGTCGGCGAAAAAGTACACATTGTTGCCGATATAGCCGATCCCGACAACGAAAACATCGGTTCTGTTTCCGTTATCGCAAACGGCGGTGTTGAAGTTTACAACACAAAGATTACTTCAAACAGCGGAAACATTGATATTACACTTGACAACAACTATTCTTACTATTTCATTAAGATAGTTCAAGAGGACGGCGACATTTGCGTTACTGCTCCCGTATGGACAAGAGATGTTCTTAAAATAGGTATAACAAGTGTTGAAACAAGCAGCGTTATAGCTGTTAAGGGCGAGCCTCTTACATTCACCACAACAATGTTCAACTATGAATCCGCAGCTCTTAACCTTGAGAGTATGATTTATACAATAGACGGTGAACAGGTAAAGGCTGTTGAATCGGGCCTTGATTCCGTTCCTACAGGCGAAGAGAAAAAATACACTGCGGATATCGCTCCTTCAAAACTCGGCAAACAGACAGTAACTGTTACGGTTAATGCTAAGCTTGACGGCGTTCCTTATGTATTCACTTACAATCTTGATATAGATGTTCTTGATCCGAGCGAGGTTATCAATGTCGGTATCGACTACGGCCACGCAAACTTCTATATCAGCGGTAACTACGCGGGCTCAGACGCTGCTATGATCCAACTGTTCGCTGAGCACGGCATAAGAGCAAATTATGTAAAAGATGAAATCACATATGATAAGATCAAAGATTTCGCGATCTATATTCTTACTGTACCTTTCAAGAGCTACAATGTATCTGTTGCAGATGCGCTTTACAGCAAAGATGAGCTTGAAGCTCTCAAAAAGTATGCCGATAACGGCGGTAACCTTATAGTTTGCTCTAAGTCTGACAGAGGTAACCCGACTGTTACAGGTCAGGACGGCGGCGGACTTATCGAAGAACAAAAGGCAAGCACAATTACCAACGGTATTCTTGAAGCTATAGGCGCTACATCAAGAATAGTTGAGGGTATAGTTGTTGACAACGATAAAAAGGCTAACGAAGCTTTCCGTCTCTATTTCACAGACTCAGAGAACTACAACTACGACAACCCGTTTGCAGCTAAAATTGCCGAAACAACAAACAACAGCTTCAGCTGCTACAACGGCGCGCCTGTTTTGGTTGGCTCAAACGCAAGCCCTGTTGTTAAAGGCTACGATACAACTTGGGGCGCAAGCTTTACAGCTAACTTTACAGACAGCAAATATATACCTAACTACGATGCAGACAAGGTAACCGTAGAAATGGGTGATGTTGCCGTTATGGCAAGTGAAACGTTGCCCGGCGGCGGCTGGTGCCTCATCAGCGGCGTTACATTCTTCTCAACATTTGAAGTTAAGATAGATATGGATAACATATTCACACTTCAAAACTCAAACTATCAGATGGTTATGAATATAATTGATATGATAGTTCCGGAACCCACAATCACAAAGATAGCAGACGTTCAGGCTGCTGATGAAGGACTTAAATTCACTATTGAAGGTATAGTAACTTCAAACGCGTCGGGCTTTGATAAAGACACAGCTTTCTTTGACTGTATCTATGCACAGGACGAAACAGCGGGTATCAACCTGTTCCCTGTTGACGGAAACTTCCGTATAGGTCAAAAGGTTCGTGTAACAGGCGTTACATCGAGCTACAACGGCGAGAGAGAGCTTAAGGTATCTAAGATCGAGCTTATCAACGAAAGCATTAACCCAATAGAGCCTGAGCTTGTTTCAAACAAAGACGCAATGAGCAACGAAAAACTCGGTTCATTGCTTAAGATTAAGGGCGTAGTAAGCAGCCTTCACTATTCTTCGGACGGAGCTCTTGAAACCATTATGGTAAAAGACGCTAACGGAGACGAAGCAAGAGTATTTATCGACGGTTACATTATGTCAGACTACACAGGTCTTGACAACATAGCCGTAGGTATGCCGATAAGCGCAATAGGTCTTGCGTCTATAACTGTTGATACGGAAGGCGCAGAGGAGTATCTCCACAGATTGCGTGTTCGTAACAGAGCTGAGATAGTATTCTTGGGCGACGCCGACTTAAACGGCACCGTAAATATGGAAGACATCGTTCTTATCCAAAGAGTACTTGCAAACCTTGCAGAGTTTGATATAGGCGGCGAAGCAGCGGCAGACGTTACACTTGACGGTCAGGTAAATCTTGAGGACGTTGTTCTCATTCAAAGATTCCTTGCAAAGCTTGCTGTATTTTGATAATGCAAATTAATAAATTTACCGCTCGGGATTATCCCGGGCGGTATTTTTATGAAAAAAATTATTATTTCCGTTGCGTAATAATATAATGTGATGTATAATATAATGGCGTTTGAGGAAACATCTATTAAATTTGAGAGGATAATAATATGCTTTTATCACAGCTTTTGGCAGATATTGAATATAAGACCGTAAAAGGGCAGGATGTTGAGATTGCATCGCTGATATATGATTCTCGCAAAGTTGAAAAAGGCAGCGTTTTTGTTTGTTTAAAGGGCTCGTCTTTTGACAGCCATACAAAAGCTTTGGAAGCAAGTAAAGCAGGAGCTGCGGCAATTATTGCCGAGCACGAGGTGGAGTGCGGTGATAACTGTACCCTTATAATAGTTGACGATACCAGAAAAGCCCTTGCCTATATGTCTTGCGCATATTTTGATTATCCTGCAAAGTCACTTAAAACAGTCGCTATAACCGGCACAAAGGGAAAAACCACCACAGCCGCAATGATAAGATATATTTTAGAGGAAGGCGGCATTAAAACCGCGACAATAGGCACATTAGGCATCGTTCTTGACGACAGAATAATATCCACAAATAACACAACGCCCGAATCATACGAAATTCAAGAAGCAATGCGCCTCATGGTTAACAGCGGTTACAAGGCTGTTGTAATAGAAGCCTCAAGCCTTGGATTTAAATGGCACCGTACAGACGGAGTTGTGTTTGATTTCGGCGTGTTTACAAACTTCTCTCACGACCATATTGGCGGTGTTGAACACGAATCTCTGGAAGAATATTTTGATTGCAAGGCAATGCTGTTTTCTCAGTGTAAAATCGGATGTGCAAACGCAGACGATGAAAAATTTGAGCAGATAAAGTCACTTGCGAAATGCCCTGTTGAAAGCTTCGGATTTTCCGAAAAAGCCGATCTACGCTGTGTAAATTCAGAGCTTATTAATGACGCGGGCTTTATCGGAATACATATAGATACACAGGGAAGCCTCCATCTTAGTGCAGATGTTGCCGTACCCGGAAAATTTAACGCGTATAACGCACTGGCGGCAATAAGCGTATGCAGGCATTTTGATATCACAAACGAGAATATCATAAACGGCTTGCGTAAGTTCAAGGTAAAAGGCAGGGTAGAGCCCGTTAAGGTAAGCGATAAATTCAGCGTTCTTATTGACTATGCCCATAACGCCATAAGCATGGAAAATGTTCTTACCACACTTAGACAGTATAATCCCCACAGAATAATAACAATGTTCGGGGCAGGCGGAAACCGTCCTAAGGTAAGACGATATGAAATGGGTGAGACATCGGGCAGATTGTCTGATTTATCTGTTATCACCGAGGATAACTCACGCTATGAAGATGTTAACGATATAATTAACGATATACTTGTAGGTATGAAAAAAACCGATGGGGAATATGTTGTTGTTCCCAACCGTCGGGAAGCAATTAAGTATTGCCTTGATACAGCGCAAAAAGGAGATATTATAGTGCTTGCGGGCAAGGGGCATGAGGATTATCAGGAGATAAAAGGTGTAAAATATCATCTTGACGAGCGAGAGGTAATAGACGATATCCTCAAAACAAATAAGTATTGAATAGTAATTGCCGTATTCGACGTATTAAGATATTATTTTATAGTATAATAAGCTTGTCAATTTTCAACGAAAGGGAATATAAGACCGTAAATCGGTCTTAAAATAAGGATTTGATATTATGTTTGCTAAAGATATCAGTATAGATTTAGGCACCGCAAATACCTTGGTATATATGAAAGGAAAAGGCGTTGTAATGCGCGAGCCGTCCGTTGTCGCGGTTGATTTGAGAGACGACACAGTGCTTGCCGTAGGCGCGCAGGCAAAAGAGATGATAGGCAGAACGCCCGATTCAATTGTTGCGGTTCGTCCTCTTAAAGACGGCGTTATCGCTAACTTTGACATAACTGCTACAATGCTTAAGCACTTTATAAGAAAATCTACTAAAATCGGTATGTTCAGCAGACCTAAGGTTGTAATATGCGTTCCTTCGGGTGTTACCGAGGTTGAAAGAAACGCTGTCGCTCAGGCCGCTATACAGGCAGGTGTAAGACCCAAGGATTTCATTTCCATTGAAGAGCCTATGGCGGCTGCGATAGGCGCGGGTATGCCCGTGGACGAGCCTGTTGGTAATATGGTGGTTGATATCGGCGGCGGAACGTCTGAGGTCGCGGTCATTTCTTTGGGGGATATAGTCACGTCATGTTCCGTAAGATGTGCGGGCGATAAGCTTGACGAAGCTATAATCACACACATCAAAAAACGTTACGATCTGCTTATAGGCGAGCGTACCGCAGAGGATATCAAAATAGCCATCGGCTCCGCGTATCCTTATGAAAACGAGGGCGAAATGCTCGTTAAGGGCAGAAACCTTATAGACGGACTTCCGAAAGATATTACAGTTAATTCCGCGGAAATCAGGGAGGCAATGTCCGACTGCATAAAAATGATAGTAGAAGCCGTTAAAAACACCCTTGAAAAAACTCCCCCCGAGCTTTCGGCTGATATTTATGACCACGGTATAGTTTTAACAGGCGGCGGAGCTCTTATCCGCAATCTGGACAAGCTTATATCAATTGAAACTCAAATGCCTGTATTTGTTGCCGAGCAACCACTCGACTGTGTTGCGCTGGGGGCAGGAAAACGTCTTGACCGCGGAAATATGGAATCCGCGTATTATAAAAACAGAAGAAAATAATTAATTCTTATCTTATCCGAAACGGAGGACGCGTGTATCGTTGATTTATATTCCGATACACGCTCTGCTTATATGAATGTATTAAGATTTAAAGGCGCAAGAATGTTTGCGGGAATACTTTTTGTTTTGATAGGCGCGTGGATAATCAGCGCGGCTGTCGGTTCTTCTTTTGCAACATCTGTAATAAATACCGTTACATATCCCATTAGACAACTCACAAACGGGGCAGCGCAATCTATGCAGCCCGAAAAGAGCGCCCCTGAGCTTGCGCAGGAGAATGCCCTTCTTCAAGAACAAATAAACTCTTTGCAGGAACAGCTTGTAAACTATTACGATATTCAAAAAGAAAATGAACAGTTCAAGAAGTACTATAATATAAGATCCGAAAACGCGGAATATCAGCTTATAACCGCTTCCGTTATTGCCAAAGACGAACTTTCGGGATCAAAAATGTTTACCTTAAATAAAGGTATTACATCGGGTATAAAGGTAAATAATCCCGTGCTTACGGAAAAAGGTCTTGTAGGATGGGTGAGTGAGGCTGATATCACAAGCTGTACCGTTACAACTATTCTTTCCGAAACCACAACAATAAGCGTCATCAACAAACGCACATCGGATACAGGTATTTTGACTTCCTCCGACAAATGCGCCCAAAGCGGTCAGGCTGTTATGACAATGCTCAATGAAAATTCCGATATTGCAAAAGGCGATATAATAGTTACCTCCGGAATTGGCGGGGTTTTTCCCGCGAATTTGCGTGTAGGCGTTGTATCTGATGTTAAATTTGATGAGTTCGACACTTACAAATACGCTGTTGTAACGCCTTATGAAGATATAGCCAATACAAACGAGGCTGTTATAATAACAGATATAATAAGTCAGTAAAAAACTGTGGCGGAGAATTTATGAACGGAAAAAAGTATTTAAGGCTATTCTTGTATATAATCGCAGATCTGCTGTGCTTTTCTTTGCAAAATACTCACGGTATGCTTTTCGGTATTATCGGTATGACTCCCCTGCTTACGTGTGCGCTTGCGTACGGTGTGGCAGTGTATGACAATGTGAATTTTGCTTTGATAACTGCGGCTGTGTCGGGGGTGCTTTCAGAAATAACCTTAGGTTCAGTTATCGGACCATATGCGATATTGCTTACCGCAATGTGCTTTTTGATCAACAGATCGTCAAATTATTTTGATTCGGGTGCGTTGTTCGCGGTTATAACTGCAGTAGGTTATTCGGTATTAGCTTGCTTGGGCGTGCTTATTTGTTTCAGTGTTCAGAACGGCATAAACATAAGCTTTGAACAATTTGTAAATCATGGCTTGTTAAGGGGATTATACACATGGCTGTTTTGTGTTATCGCCTGTATGATTATGAAAAAACAGCCGGTTGAAGACTAAAGAATGAAGAATAAGGCGGGTGAAAAAATGCTTGCAAACAGTTCGGTAAGTAAACTGAGAATTACATTATGCTTTGCGCTTTCTGCTGTTATTGTTGCTGTGTTTTTTGCCCGGCTTTTTGTTTGGCAAATAGTTCAAGGTGATAAGTATAAACAGGTATCGGATATCGCCGCTGCATATTCGGTAGATACACAGGCGGTAAGAGGAGAGATACTTGACGTTGACGGAAACCCTCTGGCAATAAACAAACCCGTTTATAATCTTACGATTAATAAGATGTACGTTGAAAAAAACAGGGAAAACGAAGTCATCGAAAAAGTTTTGACAATACTGAATGAATTAAACGTAGAGTATAATGATATATTACCGATTGTATATTATAATGACACGTATGATTTTTCAGCAGACAAGGAGGAAGAAATATCAATACTAAAAAGCCCCGAAATCCTTAACGTAAATGACAACACATCCGCTGACGAATGTATGACTCTTCTTACACTCAGATATTCTCTTGATATAGGTGTTATGACAGAGCAAATGCGCCGTGACGTAATAAGTGTAAGATACGCAATGGAGAAAAGCGGTTACAGTATGACAAACCCATATACTGTTGCCGAAAACATAAACGAGCGTGACCTTGCGGTTATAGCCGAGCGCACACAGGGAGTACACGGTGTTAAAATATCCGTTTCATATGAGAGATATAATCCAAGCGGCACTGTTGCGCCGCATATAGTGGGCAAAGCAGGCTCTATAAGCGCGGAGGAATACGAACAGCTTAAAGATAAAGGATATTCCTATAACGACACGATAGGAAAAAGCGGGATAGAATCGGGTATGGAGGAATACCTTAAAGGCTCTCCGGGGCAAAAGCTTATGACAATAAACGCAGACGGCTCTGTTGTTATATCCGATGACAGCAAAACAGCCTCACCCGGGAATACCGTGTATTTGACTATTGATTCTCAAATTCAGCAGGTGATTAATGAATCGCTGGAAGAGAATATTACCGCCGCGCGTGAGAACGGAATAGCGATGGACAGCGACGGAAGCGGAGAAGACTGCTTCAGCGGTGCGGCGGTTGTACTTAATGTAAAAGATTTTTCCGTTATTGCCGCAGCGTCGTACCCCACATTTGATTTACAAAAATACAGTGAATACAACTATTATACAAAGCTTGTAAACGATGAGCATACGCCGCTTTTCAACCGTGCTTTCAACGGCTTATACGCGCCTGGTTCCGTTTTTAAATGCTGTGTTGCGGCTGCCGCGCTTGAGGAGAATATTATACAGCCATCAACACAGATAAAATGCACCCACATATATGACTATTATAAATCGGATGTTGTCCATTGTATGGGTACGCACGGACTTATTGATATGTTTGAGGCTATGGCGTATTCTTGTAACTATTATTTTGCCGATGTTGGCAGAATGTTGGGGATAGAAACAATGTACCTTTACGCTCAGCGTTTCGGACTTGGTGAGAAAACAGGCGTTGAAATGTACGAATCCTCGGGTACACTGGCAGGCAGAGATAACGACGTGTGGTATGACGCAAACACCGTAAAAGCCGCAATAGGTCAGTCAAACAACGCTTTTACACCGTTACAGCTTGCAACTTACGCCGCTACAATAGCAAATGACGGAACAAGGCTTAAAACGCACCTTGTAAGCCGTGTTACATCTTATGACAGAAAAGAGACAATCTACGAAAACGATGCGGATAACCCCATTGTTGCCAAAGAAACGGGGATATCGAAGAATAATATAAACACCATAAAAAAAGCTATGAGAAAGGTCGTAACCGACGAAAACGGTACGGCAAATTCGGTGTTCGGGGATTATAAGATCCCGATTGCAGCCAAAACCGGTACAGCGGAAAACGCAGGCAGTGACCACGCGACATTTATTTGCTTTGCGCCGTATGATGACCCCGAAATAGCGATAGCGGTCGTGCTCGAACACGGCGCCAAGGGCAAATACAGTATGGCTGTCGCAAAAGATATATTGGATTCGTATTTTAATATCAATCAAACAACCGATACCGACACACAAACGGAATAATTAAGGGCGTGCTTCCTCCTGAGGCGCGCTTTTTATATTGATATTATTTGATATATTTAAATTAATCCTTTATTTTCCTGAAAAAATGTGATAAAATATGATAAAATAAGCTTATAATGGGTGAACGGAGGTGTTTGCTATAAATCGCTTTGATTTAAGATCTGATTATAAGCCCACAGGCGACCAGCCCGAGGCGATAAGATCACTTATAAACAGCATAAAAAGCGGAAACAGAGAGCAAACGCTTCTTGGCATTACAGGCTCGGGAAAAACATTTACCATGGCAAATGTTATAAATGAGCTTAACCGTCCTACACTCGTTTTGGCGCACAACAAAACACTTGCCGCCCAGCTTTGCACCGAGTTTAAAACATTTTTTCCTAATAACGCAGTTGAATATTTCGTATCATATTACGACTACTATCAGCCCGAGGCATATGTTCCGTCTACCGATACCTATATAGAAAAAGACAGCTCAATTAACGACGAAATAGATAAATTAAGGCACTCGGCAACGCTTGCTTTGTCTGAGAGAAGAGACGTTATAATTGTTGCGAGCGTTTCGTGTATATACAGCCTTGGCAACCCAATAGATTACAGAAATATGGTAATATCGCTCCGCCCGGGTATGACAAAACCAAGAGACGAGCTTTTAAGCAAGCTTGTTGAATTGCAATATGAAAGAAACGATATTAATTTTGTTCGTAATAAATTTCGTGTAAGAGGCGACGTTGTGGAGATATTCCCCGCTTCGTCCGCGAACGCCGTTATAAGGGTTGAGTTTTTCGGAGACGAAATAGACCGTATTTGCGAGATAAACCCCACAACGGGCGAGCTTATGGCAACGCTCAGACACGCGGCGATATATCCTGCGTCTCACTATATAGTGCCGCCAGAGAAAATGGAGGACGCTATTGCAGAGATACGCAGAGAGCTTGAGGAGCGCGTAACTTATTTTGAAGGCTGCGGCAAACTGATTGAAGCCCAGCGTATACGCCAGAGAACGGAATACGATATGGAGATGCTCAGAGAAATAGGCTTTTGTACGGGAATAGAGAACTATTCACGAATACTTTCGGGCAGAGCTCCGGGAAGCACACCGTATACTTTGCTTGATTACTTCCCAAAAGATTTTTTGCTGTTTGTAGACGAATCTCACGTTACATTACCGCAGGTACGCGGCATGTACGCGGGAGACCGTGCCCGCAAGCAAAGCCTTGTAGAGTACGGCTTCAGACTGCCGAGCGCCTTTGACAACAGACCGCTTAATTTTGACGAGTTTTATAAGCATATTAATCAGGCTGTGTTTGTAAGTGCGACACCGGGCGACTTTGAGCTTGAAAAGAGCCAAACCGTAACCGAGCAAATAATTCGCCCAACAGGACTTCTCGACCCCGATGTAAGCGTGCGTCCGGTTGAAGGTCAGCTTGACGATCTTGTATCCGAAATAAATATAAGGGCAGAAAAAAATCAACGCACGTTGGTAACTACCCTCACTAAAAAAATGGCTGAAAACCTTACCGAATATTTTACAACCCTCGGAATAAGAGTAAGGTATATGCACCACGATATAGATACGGTTGAGCGTATGGAAATACTCAGAGATCTGCGTTTGGGTGAGTTTGACGTGCTTGTGGGAATCAACCTTTTAAGAGAAGGACTCGATATTCCCGAGGTATCTCTTGTTGCGATACTCGACGCGGATAAAGAAGGCTTTTTGCGCAGCGCGCGTTCGCTTATACAAACAATGGGACGTGCCGCCCGTAACAGCGAGGGTATGGTAATTATGTACGCGGATACCGTTACGCCTTCTATGGAGACGGCGATAAAAGAAACGCTTCGCCGCCGTACCATACAAATGGAATATAACGAAAAGCACGGTATAACGCCAAAGACGATAATAAAAGCCGTGTCCGATATTCCCGAGATATCAACCCACGCAAATGATGAAAGACTAAACGGCAAAAAGCTTTCTAAAGCAGAACGGCAAAAGCTTATAGAACAGCTGACAAAAGAAATGCGCGCGGCTGCGAAATTGCTTGAATTTGAACACGCCGCTTATCTGAGAGATAAGATCGCTAAGTTAAGAAAATCAGATAATCACTGAATAGAAAGAGGTACAAAACAATGTCCCCTAAAATAAAAAATACGTACGATAACGAGAGCATAACTTCACTAAAAGGCGCCGACCGTGTGCGTAAGCGCCCGGCGGTTATATTCGGAAGTGACGGAATAGAAGGATGTCAACATTCCTTTTTCGAGATACTTTCAAATTCGATAGATGAAGCCCGTGAGGGTTACGGAAGCCTTATTACCGTCACCTGTTATGAAGATCAGTCTATAGAGGTAGAAGACCACGGCAGAGGTATACCCGTTGACTATAATAATAACGAAGGCTGCTACAACTGGGAGCTTGTTTTTTGCGAAATGTACGCAGGCGGCAAATATAAAAACGATACAGGCGAAAACTATGAGTTTTCACTCGGACTAAACGGCTTGGGACTTTGCGCGACACAGTATTCTTCCGAATATATGGATGTTGATATTCGCCGTGACGGTTACAGATATACTCTGCATTTTGAAAAAGGCGAAAACATAGGCAATCTTAATCAGGAGAAATACGCCAAATCAGACACAGGCACAAAGATAAAATGGAAACCCGATTTGGAGGTTTTCACCGATATCAATATTCAAAAAGATTATTTCAGAGATGTTATCAAAAAGCAGGCTATAGTCAACTCCGGCGTGAAATTTATACTGAGATTCCAAAACGGAAAAACCTTTGAAAAGGAAGAATATTTTTACGTAAACGGAATAACCGACTATGTAAACGAATTGGTAGGCGAAGACGGACTTACAACAATACAAAGCTGGAGCACTGAGCGTATGGTTCGCGACCGTGACGACAAGCCCGAATACAAAACAAAATTCAATGTTGCCGTCGCGTTTTCAAACAAGATAAAGCTTGCGCAGTATTTTCATAATTCAAGCTACTTAGAGTATGGCGGAGCACCCGAAAAGGCTGTTAAGAACGCGTTTGTTTATCAAATAGATAACTACATTAAAAGCAACGGAAAATACAACAAAAACGAGAGCAAAATAAGCTTTGTAGACGTTGAAGATTGCCTTGTTATAGTAATATCGAGCTTTTCGAGCGTTACATCTTACGAAAATCAAACGAAAAAGGCAATAACAAACAAAGGCATACAAGACGCAATGACAGAGTTTTTGCGTCATCAGCTTGAGATATATTTTATAGAAAACCCCATAGAAGCAGATAAGATC
The DNA here is from genome assembly GCA_024690965.1 of Clostridiales bacterium. GTDB lineage: Bacteria > Bacillota > Clostridia > Oscillospirales > Acutalibacteraceae > JAEEHZ01. The sequence goes on along the minus strand of JAILOG010000016.1, from coordinate 201,489 downwards.
GCCGCGCAGGTGCTTATTAACAAGCGCAGCCGTGAAGACGCCGAGAAAACCAGGCTTAACATAAAGAAAAAACTTACCGGCAATATGGACATGACAACAAGGGTAAATAAATTTGTTGATTGCAGAAGCAAAGACCCTGCCGTAAGAGAAGTTTTCATAGTTGAGGGAGACTCCGCGCTGGGAGCCTGCAAACAGGCGAGAAACCCTGATTTTCAGGCTGTTATACCCATAAGAGGAAAAATACTTAATTGCCTTAAGGCTGATTACGATAAAATATTCAAAAGCGAGATAATAACAGACCTTTTGAAGGTTCTCGGTTGCGGCGTTCAGGTAAAAGCCAAGGCAAACAAAGATTTGTCAAGCTTTGATATAAACTCTTTAAGATGGAGTAAGGTTATCATTTGTACAGATGCCGATGTTGACGGTTTTCAGATAAGAACGCTTATTCTCACAATGATCTACCGTCTTACACCTGCGCTTATAGAGGCGGGCAAGGTGTTTATCGCAGAATCTCCTCTTTATGAAATAAACACAAAAAATCAGGTTTATTTTGCGTATACCGAATCTGAAAAGGACAAATTCCTTTCTCAAATCGGGAACGAAAAATACACAATTCAGCGCTCAAAAGGACTTGGCGAAAACGAGCCGGATATGATGAATCTTACAACAATGAATCCCGAAACAAGAAGACTTATAAAGGTTATGCCCGATGACGCGGAGCAAACGGCTCAGATCTTTGATATCCTGCTTGGCGATAACCTAAACGGCAGAAAAGAATATATCGTAAATCACGGCGCGGAGTACCTCGATAACATAGACGTAAGCTGACTTACTTTCTTTTTCGCGAGAAAAAGAAAGTAAGCAAAGAAAAAGCGTAATTTATTAGATACTATGCGGTAATTGCACATTTAATGAAGCTTTGGGTTCGTTTATGAGAAGAGAATAAGCAAAGAAAAAGCGTAATTTATTAGATATTATGCGGTAATTAGACATTAGATAAAGCTTTGTGTTTATTTATGAGAGGAAAGTAAGCAAAGAAAAAGCGTAATTTATTAGATACTATGCGGTAATTAGACATTAGATAAAGCTTTGTATTTATTTATGAGAGGAAAGTAAGCAAAGAAAAAGCGTAATTTATTAGATATTATGCGGTAATTACACACTCGATAAAGCTTGATTTATTTATGAGAAGAAAGTAAGTAAAAAAGCGTAACCTAAATAAAACATAATATAATTTGATTAACACAATAAAAGGAGAATGATCAAATGCCTCCGAAAAAGAAAAACATAAAAGTTAAGGCAGTGCCTAAAATAAAAGGAGTTATAGAAGGCGCAGGGCTTGTTGTTGAACAAAAGGTAGCGTCCACTATACGGGAAAACTATATGCCTTACGCCATGAGCGTAATACTTTCCCGTGCCATCCCCGAGATTGACGGATTCAAGCCTTCCCACCGCAAGCTTTTATATACTATGTACAAGATGGGCTTGCTCACATCGGGCAAGACAAAATCGGCAAATATTGTAGGACAGACGATGAAGCTAAATCCCCACGGAGACAGCGCGATATATGAAACAATGGTTAGGCTTTCCCGCGGCAACGAGGCGCTTTTGCACCCTTATATAGATTCTAAGGGCAATTTCGGTAAAGCATACAGCCGTGATATGGCGTTTGCGGCGTCAAGATATACGGAAGCAAAGCTTGACGACATAGCTAAAGAGCTTTTCAGAGACATCGACAAAAATACGGTCGATTTTGTGGATAACTACGACAACACAATGAAAGAACCAACGCTTTTGCCCGCGACATTTCCGTCTGTTCTTGTTAACGCGAATACAGGTATTGCCGTTGGCATGGCGAGCAGCATATGCTCGTTTAACTTAAGAGAAATTTGTGAAACAACAATAGCGCTAATTAAGGACAAAAACCACGATATAAGCGAAACGCTGCCTGCTCCCGATTTTATTGGCGGCGGTATGATAGTATACGACAAAGATATTTTTGACGAAATTTACCGCACAGGCAGGGGCTCATTTAAGGTAAGATGTAAATATTCTTACGATAAGCAGTCAAATTGCATTGACATAACGAGCATACCCCCCACTACCACAACAGAGGCGATAATAGAAAAGATAATCGACCTTGCAAAATCGGGAAAAGTGCGCGAGGTTGCCGATATCAGAGACGAGACAGGCCTTGACGGACTTAAAATAACAATAGATCTGAAGCGTGGAGTAGATCACGAAAAGCTTATGAATAAGCTTTATAAAACCACTCCGCTTGAAGACAGCTTCGGGTGCAACTTTAATGTGCTTATAAACGGCTCACCGAAAGTTATGGGCGTTAAAGAGCTGTTAAATGAGTGGATAGCTTTCAGAGCGGACTGCATAAAGCGCAGAACGCAGTTTGACCTTAACAAAAAGAAAGAAAAGTTGCATCTGTTGCTCGGACTCGCGAAAATACTTATAGACATTGATAAGGCGATAAAGATAGTACGCGAAACAGAAGAGGAAGAAGAAGTTGTACCAAACCTTATGATAGGCTTTGGCATCGACAGAATACAGGCCGAATATGTAGCGGAGATCAAACTTCGCCACTTAAACAGAGAATATATTTTAAACAGAACAAACGAAACTCAGCAGTTAAAAGACGACATACAAGAGCTTGAGGGGATAATAGCAAGCTCATCAAAAATCAGGAATATTATTGTTTCTGAGCTTAAAGATGTTGCAAATAAATACGGTCAGTCGCGCCGCAGTATGCTTATATATAAAAACGATATAGAAGATGTTGAACCGGAAAATGACATTCCCGATTATCCCGTTAATCTGTTCTTTACAAAAGAAGGTTATTTCAAAAAGATAACTCCGCAGTCTTTAAGAATGAGCGGCGAGCATAAGCTTAAAGAGGATGACGAGATAGTAACTCAGCGTGAAGGCTTTAACTCTACGGAGCTGTTGTTCTTCAGCGATAGGTGCCAGGTGTACAAATCGCAGGCTTGTGAATTTTCAGATACAAAAGCGAGCGTATTGGGCGATTTTATACCTGTTAAGCTTTCGATGGATGAGGGCGAGAACGCTGTCGCAATGATAACAACAAAAGACTACAGCGGTTATTTGTTGTTTTTCTATAAAAACGGTAAAGTGGCAAAAGTTCCGCTCAGCTCATACGCAACAAAAACAAAGCGTAAAAAATTAACGGGCGCATACAGTGATGTTTCACCGCTTGTTGATATAAAATATATTGAAGAAGAAAGCGACTTTGTTCTTTACGCAACATCCGGCAGACGTCTTTTGTTCAATTCCGCAAGCATAAACGAGAAAACATCGCGTACAACGCAGGGCGTTGCCGTTATGAAATTCAAAAAGGGACATTCTTTGCAAGAGGTAAAAAGATATAAAGAGGGGCTACTTATAAACCCTGCCCGTTACCGCTCAAAGACGCTTCCTACTATGGGCGCTAACCCATTGCCAAACGAAGAACAAATGGAATTTTGATATATGACAAAAAATAGATTTAAAAAATCTTTATTGCTTTTTGCGGTGTTTTTTAAAATAGGACTTTTCACCTTTGGCGGCGGATACGCAATGATTCCCATAATAGAAAGAGAGATCGCCGATAAAAAACACTGGATAAAAAACGAAGAAATACTCGATATATTTGCAATATCGGAATCTACACCCGGTCCCATTGCCATAAACAGCGCAACCTTTGTAGGCTATCGGGTTGCAGGAGTTTTAGGGTCTGCCTGCGCCACACTGGGGGTAGTTTTGCCTTCGTTTACAATAATTTTCATAATATCGTTTTTTCTTGAAAAGTTTAAATCTTTTAAAGCGGTAGAATACGCCTTTAACGGTATAAAAGCGGGCGTAATAGCGCTCATATTGCGAGCATTGTATACTATGGCAAAAAAATGTCCGAAAAACATAATTTCTCTTATTATTGCCTGTGTGGTATTTTTACTTTCGGTTGTGTTTGATATTAACCTGTTTTTGATAATTATATTGGCTGCGTTTACGGGGTTGATATATCATTTGATATGCCTTAAACTTTTAAAGAAAAGAGGTAACAAGAATGATATATCTTGATTTGTTCCTCACGTTCTTTAAAATAGGCGCGTTTACATTCGGCGGCGGATACGCAATGCTTCCGCTTATTCAGGAAGAGGTAGTTTCTCACAAATGGCTCACCCTTGACCAAATGATAGATTTTATAGCCGTAAGCGAAAGCACACCGGGACCGTTCGCGGTAAATATATCAACATATGTAGGCTCGCAAACAGGGGGATTTTTGGGCGCGCTTTGCTCCACTGCCGGAATCACTTTGCCGTCTTTTATAATAATATTGATAGTCGCGAAGTTTTTCATCGCGTTTAAGGAAAGCACCGTTATTTCCGGTATAATGGTGGGTTTGCGCCCGTGTGTTATAGGGCTTATCGCTTCTGCTGTTGTGGGGCTTATAAACACCGTGTTTTTTACCGGCTTCAGCGGAATAGAATCGGTTTTGACCGTTAAATTCATAAGTTCGGCAGTTATACTTGTATCAATGTCGGTTTTGCTTATTAAAAAAATCAGTCCCGTGATAATTATTCTTTTGTCGGCTTTGGCGGGAATAATCTGTGGCTACGCATTTGGTCTTTAGTTTAATAATATAATGATATTTACAGCATTTTGAGAGGGTATGATAATGACAAATAACAAAGCAATATGCTTTTTAAACGGCTTAAAAGGTAAAAAAATAGCTCTTTGCGGCATAGGAAGAAGTAATTTTCCGCTTATAACGCTGTTTTCAAAATACGGCGCAATCGTTACCGCCTGTGACAGAAGAAACCGTGAACAGCTTGGCGAAATGGCGGAAGACGCGGAAAAGCTCGGAGCAAAGCTTTCTTTAGGTGAAGGTTATTTAAAAGACCTTGACGCCGATATATTTTTCAGAACACCGGGTATGAAATTTTATATGCCCGAGCTTTGCAAATTAAGAGAAAACGGCAAGGTCGTAACATCGGAAATGGAATTGTTTTTTGAGCTTTGCCCCTGCAAAATAATCGCCGTTACGGGAAGCGACGGAAAAACCACTACTACAACAATTATTTCCGAAATGCTTAAAGCAAGCGGCAAACAGGTGTATATAGGCGGAAATATAGGCGCTCCGCTTTTGCCGTTTATAGAAGATATGCCCGAGGACGCTTACGCGGTGGTTGAGCTGTCAAGCTTTCAGCTTATTTCTATGCGTGAGGGTTGCGATGTTTCTGTAATAACAAATATTTCTCCCAATCATCTTGATATACACAAGGATATGCAGGAATATGTAGATGCTAAAAAGAACATTTTTTTGCACCAGAACGCGTTTTCAAAAACCGTGCTTAACTCAGAGAATGAAATTACACATTCTTTTGTTCCCGAGGTAAGAGGAGAGGTAGTAGAATTCAGCCTTTATCACCCCGTACATAACGGAGTTTATTTATCGGAAAACGGGGATATAATCTTGTCGCGTCACGGAAATGAAGAAGTTATAATGAACCGTGATGATATAAGAATACAGGGTAACCATAATGTGGATAACTATCTTGCGGCTATAGGCGCGGTGTGCGATTTGGTATCTTACGACGTTATTAAAAAAGTTGCTTCCGAGTTTGGCGGAGTTGAACACAGAGCCGAATATGTGCGTACGGTAAACGGAGTTTCTTATTACAATGATTCTATAGCTTCAAGTCCTACAAGAACCATTCAGGGAACATTATCGCTTTACGATTTTAAAATCAACCTTATAGCAGGCGGATATGACAAACACATACCTTACGATGAGCTTGGCGAAAAAATAGTTGAAAAAGTAAAATTTCTTATTTTGATGGGTGACACCGCAGATAAAATTGAGGCTGCCGTGAGAAATGCCCCCGATTATAAAGACGGATGTCCAACAATAATAAGGGCGCATAATATGGAAGAAGCGGTAAAAGAAGCCCACAAAAGAAGTGTAAAAGGCGATGTTGTGTCGCTTTCACCAGCAAGCGCGAGCTTTGATTTTTACAAAGACTTTGACGCGCGCGGAAAAGATTTTAAACGTATAGTTAATTCGTTATGATAATACAAAAGAAACGGGGAATAGGAAATGGATACACAAAAGCTTATTTTAGAGCTTTGCTCTGCCCACGGAATATCGGGCAGAGAAGAAAAAGCCGCCGATAAAATAGCGGAAATTCTGGCAGATATTAAAGGCATATATGATATACATAAAGACATAAACGGAAATCTTCATGCCTGTATGGGAACAAATGAAACGAAAACAATATTGCTTGACGCACATATTGACCAGATAGGTATGGTAGTAACAAAAATAGATGAAAAAGGGTTTTTGAAGGTTTCTCCCGTAGGCGGAATGGATATGCGTATCATAAATGACACGTTGTTCACGGTTCACGGAAAAGAAGATGTAAAAGCCGTTGTTTGCTGTTTGCCGCCGCATTTATCGGACGGTAACGAAGACACTGCCGTATCAAAAGACAAGGTTTATCTTGACACCGGTATGTCATGTGAAAGAGTTAAAGAATTAGTGGAAATAGGCGACGGCGTTACATTTGCGCAACAGGGGTTTGCCCTTTGTGACGGCAGAATTGCGTCTCCTGCTCTTGACGACAGATGCTGCGCGGCGGTTCTTATAAAGTGCGCGGAATTATTATCTGAAAAAGAGCTTGATTGCAAGGTGCATTTTTTGTTCAGCTCTAAGGAAGAAGTAGGCGGGATTGGCGCGAAAACAGGCGCGTTTTCAATAAAGCCCGATCGCGCGATAGCCTTTGACGTAAGCTTCGCAAAACAGCCGGGCGTTGCTGACTGCGACAGCGGAGAAATGTCTAAAGGTCCGATGATCGGAATATCTCCCACACTAAGCAGAGACATGACAAATGAGCTCAAGCTTATCGCGAAGAATAATAATATTGAATATCAAACAGAGATAATGGGAGGCACAACGGGAACAAACGCGGATGATATATCTGCGAACGCAGGCGGAATAAAAACAGCTTTAATATCTGTTCCGCTTAGAAATATGCACACCCCTGCCGAGATAATAGATGTTAACGATATTGAAAACAGCGCGCTTTTGGCGGCAAAATACATTCTGCAAATCAAGTGAACGCACGAAAGGACATAATCATGAATATAGATTTACTTAAAAGGCTTTGTATGACCGATGGTATTTCGGGCGATGAAGGCTCTGTAAGAGAATTAATAAAAGAAGAAATTAAGGGCTGCGCAGATGAGATAACCACGGACGCGATGGGAAATCTGATAGTATTTAAAAAAGGAAAAAACACACCGAAACGAAAGGTGTTGTTGTCCGCCCATATGGACGAAGTGGGGTTTATTGTAACCTACATAAACGATGACGGAACCCTTAAGGTATCCGAGGTTGGCGGTATTGACCGCAGATGCATTTTGGGAGATGCTGTTAAGATTAACGGCAATTTAAACGGTGTATTCGGCACAAAACCCATACATCTTTGTAACGATGACGAAAAGAAACAAATACCCAAGCTTAAAGATATGTATATAGATATAGGCGCAAAAGATAGAGAAAGTGCCGAAAAGCTTGTGTCTCTGGGCGACAGCGTTGCTTTTGTAAGCGATTTTATCATAAACGACGACGCGCTCATCACAAAGGCCATAGACGACAGACTCGGCTGTGCCGTTATGATCGATATGATAAAAGGCGACTTGGAATACGATATGTATTTCTCGTTTGTCGTACAGGAGGAAGTGGGCTTGCGCGGCGCAACGGGAGCCGCTTACAGTGTTGCCCCCGACAGCGCGATAGTAATAGAATCCACTACCGCATCTGACGTGCCCGGCATTGAAGAAAGCAACGTAATGTGCAAAGTAGGCGAAGGTGCTGTAATATCATTTATGGACAGAGCGACAGTTTATGACCGTGAATACTTTAAGCTTGCGCTTAAAACAGCTGAAGAAAACGGCATAAAGGCTCAAGTTAAAGAAGGCGTGGCAGGCGGTAACGACTCAGGAGCGATACATAGATCGCGCGGCGGCGTCCGTACGGTCGCGGTGTCTGTTCCGTGCAGGTATCTCCACAGCGCGTATACTCTTATAAGCTTAAAAGATTACGAAGAAACCGAAAAGCTTGTAAAAGCCCTGAGCGTTAAACTTTGCGAGCATGATTAAGCTGATTCAGTCAAATACGGAATTTGATTTTGATTTTTGCGACAGCCTTTTTATGGCTAAGATTCTGTGCATATACAATACATACGGCTTCAAGAGCTACACCGACTATTGGGCGCAGAATAAAAACGCGGTAATTGCAAGACTTGACGATTGCTATGTAATTTGGCACAATGAAAACGCCGATAAAGAAGAGCTTAAAAGCTTTATTAAAACGGTTTGCAACGGTACTGTACTGTGCGGTGAAGGCTTGCTTGATGATTATAACTTAAGCGGTCACGTAATGAAATACAATTCGGGTGTGAATACGCAAACAGAAGCCTTGCAGCCTGTTGATGACAATGAAATATTAAAAGTTTATCAACTTTTAAAGCGGTGCGAAAACGAAAGCCTGAATGTACCGGAATATTTGCACTTTAAGGCAGATGTTGTGCATAAATTGAACAGCGATACACTCAAACTTGCGTATACGCAAAAGGATAATGATATCGTATCTGTTGCTGCCGCAAACATAGGCGGTGACAGCGCGGTAATAACTGCGGTTGCCACAGATAAAGAGTACCGAAGACTGGGATTTGGCACAGATACGGTAAAAAGGCTTTTATCTTTCATTAACTGTAAAAACATATATTTACAGCGCACGTTAAACGATAATGAAGAGTTTTATAACTCTTTAGGTTTTATAAACACCGCAAAATGGTTTTGTAAGATAAATTAAAATATCAAGAAAGGCAGTGAATTGTTATGAAATTACTTTTAAAGGGCGGCACTGTTGTAAGCAGCTCGGGATCCTGCAAGGCAGATGTTTTGATCGAGAACGAAAAGATACTGAGCGTAGACAAAGAAATATCTGATCCCGATGCCGAAATATTAGATGTAAGCGGCAAACTGCTGTTCCCCGGATTTATAGATGCGCACACGCATTTTGACCTTGTAGGCGCGGCGCGCACTGCAGATGATTTTTACACCGGAACAAAAGCCGCGGCGGCAGGCGGAACTACCTGTGTAATTGATTTTTCCACTGCCGACAGAGGTATGACAGGGCGTCAGGCGCTTGAGGAGTGGCACCGCAAAGCAGATGGTGTATCGAGCTGTGATTACGGTTTTCATATGTCGTATACGGAATGGAACGATGACCTTTCAAAAGAAGTTGACGAAATGGTAAAAGAGGGCATAACTTCCTTTAAGCTTTATATGGCTTATGACAATCTTAGAGTAAGCGACGCAGACCTTTATAAAATATTGAAAAGGATAGGCGAGATAGGCGGAATAGTAGGAACCCACTGCGAAAACGGCGATATGGTCAAAGAGCTTACGGCTGATTTGATCTCTCAGGGAAAAACAACTCCTGAGTATCATCCGTTGTCCCGCCCGGCGCTTGTTGAGGCGGAGGCAGTGTTCAGATATCTGACAATCGCGAAGCTTGCCGATGTTCCCGTAAATATCGTGCATTTAAGCACAAAGCTCGGCTACGATATTGCTGAGGAATTCCGCAAAAACGGCGCAAAGGTTTATCTCGAGACCTGCCCGCAATACCTTGTTATGGACGACAGCGTTTATAAAAACGGAACTTTAACGGGTGAGAAAAGCACAGATGGATTTGAAGGCGCAAAGTTTGTTATTTCTCCGCCGATACGCAAAAAGAGTGACTGCGACTGTTTGTGGAACGCACTTAAAAACAACAGACTTGATTGTATTTCTACAGACCACTGCTCATTCAACTACAAAAAAGATAAAGAACTCGGCAGAGATAATTTCAGCAAAATACCTAACGGCGCGCCGGGTGTTGAACACCGCCCTGTTGTTATCTATACATTCGGAGTTAAACAGGGAAAGATTACCAAAGAGCAAATGTGCGCTTATTTGTCAACAAATCCCGCGAAGCTATACGGCATGTACGGTCAAAAGGGCGATATTAAACCCGGCTTTGACGCGGACATAGTCGTGTGGGATGAAAACGCCGAGTGGACCGTATCAAAAGAAAACCAAAACCAGGCTTGCGATTATACTCCGCTTGAAGGTATAAAAGTAAGCGGTATTGCTGAAAAAGTATTTTTGAGAGGTACCCTTATAAGCGAGAAAGGAAGAATAGTAAAGGAAAATCACGGCAAATACATATTCCGTGACAAATGTATGTTCTATGAGAAAGATTGATATGAACAGCTGGGAGAGAAAGGAGTACTTTGATTTTTTCAGATCTTCCGATATTCCCCAGTATTCAGTGACATTAAATCTTGACGTTACAAATTTTTACAGATTTGTAAAAGAAAACAAAATATCGTTTTTCTGCGCTTTTGTATATGCCGCGACAAGCGTAATGATGAAAAACGAGCCGTTTTGTTACAGAATAAGAGGCGGCGAAGTGCTTGTATTTGATGATATAATCCCGTCGTTTACTTTTCTTAATAAGGGCGAAACTTTATTCAAAATGGTAACGGTGCCTATAAGGGGCGATATTTTAAGTTACGCGTTAAGCGCCCACAAACAGGCTGTAAATCAGGATTATCACTTGCCTAAGACATATACCGAGGACACCGAAAACTATGTATATATCACAAGCCTGCCCTGGATAACATATACGGAATGTCAAATGGAAGGCCTTATCGACAAAGACGACGCGATACCCCGACTGTGTATCGGTAAATTTTTTAAGGATTATAACGGCAGTCTTCAAATGCCTTTTACCGTCAGAGTAAATCACAGGTTGGTAAACGGTTATGATTTGTCCCTTTACTGTAAAGACCTTCAGGAGTATTTGAACAATTTGTAAAATTATAGAAAAACAGAGACTGAAACGAAAATCAGTCTCTGTTTTGAATTTTTGCTGAAAAATATTTAACAAATATTATTAAATTTTCTTTTTCATAAATGTTTAAATCATGGTTAAACACTTGCAGAATGTATATTTTAACAGCCAGAAAAAATCACTTGCGCACACTGTACAGCCTGAATTAATATTATATTATAAAGTGCGCATACGGCACATTATTTGCAGTGTGGGGAGGGTTAGATACCGTAAACCGAGGTTTGTGGTATTATATGTATGATCATTCGTAAAATTGATGATAAAAATATACTTATATCCTTAAGCTTATCAGATATGACAAAACTTTCTATTGATGAGAACAATATGACTCTGAAAAACGAAACATTCAAAGATACTCTGAAAGCTATTTTAACGGCGGCGGCTTTAGAGACGGGCGTGAAATGTGATGGAAAAAGAACTAAAATTGAGATATACACTCATAATTCGGGATGCTTTTTAATGGTGTCTTTTTTGAGTGTTAAGAGAAGTAAAAAGCTTCGTATAAGAAAAAAGAAAAATAAGCTTTTTATATTTAAAGATTTTGAAGATATAATCGCGCTTTCTGCAAAGCTAAACGCAATGAAAATAACCATTCAAAGCGACTGCGTTTTTGAGTGCTTCGGAAACTATTATCTGTTCTTGGAAGACTGTTCCCTGCAGTGCGAAGACATAATCGAACACTACGGAAAAAGAATAGATTTTTCTACGCTTATTTATGCCAGATTTAAAGAATACGGCAATATTATAGCCAAAAATAACGCTTTGTCAAAAATAGCGGACGCGTTTATTTAATTGGCGCAAGCTATTGAAATTACCAAAATTTTAGTTTATAATAATCCCGATATTTTTTGAAAGGGATTATTAAATTATGAAAAAGGTTTTAATTGCTTTGTGCAGTATAATTATTGTTCTCGCCTGCGCTGCCTGCAGCACACAGGGCTTGGTTACAACGGTACCGACTGTTACGCCTGAGTGCAAAAATGCCGAAATGCAGGAAATATACAGCTATTTATCGGAAGCAAAGCTTATAAACGATCAGGCTGTTGTGCTTGAGGCTTCTTATGTAGGCGCGGACGAGGGATACAGATTTTCTGCTTCCGGTTTCGGAAACATTGAGATATACTATTTCACCGACAACCAGAAATCCTCTAAAGAGGAAGGCAATATCTATACATCAGCCAAAAGCGGAGAGGTCGAAATATTCGGCTCAAAATACAAAAGTGTAATTTCTTCCGACGGTAATATCGTTATGCTTTACGCATCAGACGTAAAAACGGACGATATGAGCGCACCTAATCTTATGACTGCAGTAGAAAAATACCCCGAAAAAGAAATAGTAAATACCGATACGGTTGCTTCATCGGCGAACGCGTCATCCAAATAACATATTGTTACAGGAGAAATTACTTATGTATGATATTATTATAGTAGGGGCAGGTCCCGCGGGACTTACCGCCGCAATTTATGCGCTGAGGGCAAACAAAAAGGTGTTGCTGCTTGAGAAGGGTGCCTTCGGCGGACAAATGACATATTCCCCGAAAATTGAGAATTATCCCGGCTTTGAAAGCATTAGCGGAAATGAGCTCGCGGATAAAATGGTTCAGCAGGCGCTTGATCTCGGCGCCGACGCGGAGCCTGAAAATGTTATTGAAATAAGCGATAACGGCAGCTTTAAAACCGTGCTTACAGAAGAAGGCAATAACTATACAGCGTTGAGCGTTATTATCGCGGCGGGCGCAAAGCATCGCAGACTCGGAATTGAAAATGAAGAAAAATTTATCGGCGACGGCATATCATTTTGCGCCGTTTGCGACGGCGCTTTTTATGAGGGAAAAACAGTTGCGCTTATAGGCGGCGGTAACTCTGCTTTGCAGGAAGCCGTTTTGCTCTCGGATGTATGCAAAAAGCTTTATATTGTTCAAAACTTAGCCTTTTTAACAGGTGAGAAAAAGCTTTGTGAAATCCTTGAGGAAAAGCCCAACGTTGAGATAATATATTCTTCGGTTGTTGAAAGTATCCCAAGCGATACCCTTAACAGCGTAACTATTAAGAATACGGAAACAAACGAGTTAAAAACACTCGATATAGACGGTATGTTTGTCGCGATTGGCTTGATACCTGAAAACGAAAACTTCAAAAACATAGCTATGCTTGATGAACCAGGCTATATAATAAGCGACGAAAGATGCACGACAAATACAAACGGGGTGTTCGCGGCAGGCGACTGCAGAACAAAAAGCGTACGTCAGGTCTCTACAGCTATCGCAGACGGAGCTTCGGCGGCTGTCGCAGCCTGCAGATACATTGATAATCTGTAAAATTAATTACACAAGTATAATTCTTCCTCTTATGAAAACAATTATATCAGTTGTTTTTATGAGAGGGTCTTTTTATGCTTAAAAGAATAAAGCACGCGTTTTTCGGAATTGCGGCAGGCTTTTTGAATGGGCTTTTGGGCGCGGGAGGAGGTATGATAGTTGTGCCAATGCTTCAAAGCGAGCTTGATACAAAACGTTCTCACTCTACCTGTGTGGCGGTAATATTGCCGATAACAATAGTAAGCGCGTTGTGGTATCTGGCAGACGGCAGGGTAACGCTCGGCGATGCGTCAGTTTATATGATCTTCGGGGTACCAGGGGCGTTAATAGGCACGTTTTTGCTGCAAAAGCTGAGTAAAGGCATAATCAAAAAAGCCTTTGCGCTGCTTATTATTTGGGCAGGGGTAAGAATTTTACTTAAATGAGGTGATTATATTTGAATACGGTTTTTTCCGCACTCGCCGCTGCCGCTTCGGGGGCTTTGGGCGCTATGGGTATGGGTGGCGGAGGCATACTTATGATCTATCTTACGCTTGCGGCAGGCATACCTCACGCAACGGCGCAGGGCATAAACCTTTTGTTCTTTATTCCCACCGCGATAGTTGCAGTAATAATCTATTCGCGCAAAAAGCTTATAGATTATAAAATTGCGTTAATCTACGGCTTGGCAGGCACCTTAGGCGCCTGCGGCGGATGCTATGTTTCCGGAATGCTTGATAATAATATTCTGTCGAAAATATTTGCCGTGTTTATTATATTTATAGGCGTAAAAGAATTGTTTTCAAAAGCAAAATAGCAGTAACAATTATTTGAAATAATTATATTATGAATTATAGATTAATTTAAGCATAGGGGGAAGATTTATGAATTCCTACAAATGCCGCGCAGACAAAATTGCCGCCTTTGGGGCGGGCCTTGTTGTGTCGTGCTTATTCCCTGAAAAATTTGTTTTGGTATTATGCGGAACTGCTATAATAGTTATTTCTTTCAGCCTGAGAAAATGCAGATAACATATACAATATAGAATATTAATATCAGGGAGGCAAGTACTTATGAAAGTGGTAATTTTTAAACCGAAGCCGATGCTCGGTATGCTGCTGAGGACAATGTTTAAAATTAAAAAGCTTCCTAAGCTTGAGTCGTAACGCGACTATAATAAGCAGTCTGTTAGAGTTGAAAGCAGACTGCTTATTATTTTTTGCCGTATGCAAAAATTATAAATAATATCTTAAAGAATGACAATAATACTTTAGAGAAAGACAGCAAGAATAAATTTTATAGCGGGGTAAGGCTTATGAACATAAAAAAAATCCTGTTTTCGGTAATTGCGGTATTTTTACTTTGTACCGTTATTGCGGACGGATATATTAAAAGCAATATCGCAAACGTAGATGTTTTTGTGATCGGTTATTCAAAAACGGAAGATAGTGTGGTGTCTAACGGTACTGTAGAATATTCAAACACAAACAGCATAAAAAGCAAAGAAAACTATATGATAGAAGAGATTACGGTAACCCCGGGAGATGAAGTGAAAGCGGGGGACAGGCTTGTCATATGCAAAACGATTGACAGCGATATGCTTGCTGTAAGCGCTTCTGAAGCGGGATTATCAAATGAACAGATAATTGCCGCGCTGAAAGGCTCAGATTATTCTTTGATAAGCGAGAGCATAGATAATACAAAGCTTGAGGTATCAAACGAAGATGTTGTGATATGCGCTGAAAATGACGGGATTATTACGGATATGCCTATCTCAGAGGGGGATATAATAACCAAAAATCAAACGCTTGTAAAAATGTCACAAAACAGTGATAAACAGATCGTTTTGAATATCAACGAATCTGAAATCAGCGATATTACAAAAGGTCAGCAGGTAAATATTACAGGTGTTGGTTTTAAAGACAAAAAATACAGCGGAACGGTAGAAAGCATTTCTCCCTATGCCGAAAAGGCAAATACTCTGCTCGGCAAATGCGCCACTGTAAAGGTTACGGTTAAAATAAATGATGCCGATAATGATATTAAGTGCGGCTATACGGCAAAGTGCAGTATAATAACAAATACAGATAACACCAGCCTTGTAGTACCGTACGATGCTGTTCTGTATAACAACGACGGCAGCGCCTATGTTTATGTTTATGACAAAGGCTATGCCCGTAAAAGGGTTGTGGAAGCAGGCAACGAATACAGCGAAGGCATTAAAATCATTTCGGGAATAAAAAAGGGTGAAATAGTTATAAACACCCCACGGGAGATAACCGAATCCGGCAGAGTATTATTGAATAAAAAACATCTTTAAACCACGGAGGCAAATTATGAATTTTATAAAATCCGCTGCGAAAAACCTTTTGCGCAAGCCCGCCCGCAGCGCTTTGACCGTGCTTTCCGTATCTATCGGCACAATTGCCGTAATACTTATAGGCACAATAAGCACATACGGTACAGAGGCAGTCAGCACAGAGCTTAACAGCCTTGGTATGAACAGCCTGCTGCTTGCATCGGAAAACCAGACAAGCCCAGATATTACCCCCGACGATATAAGCGTTATTAAATCGCTCGGCGGTGTTCAAAGGGCGTGCGGTCTGCTGGTAGCAACAGCTCAAACCACAAATATGCCGGAGCCTTTGAATGTGTATTTGTGGGGGATAACCTCAGACGCAAAAGAAATAATCGATCTGAGCCTTCTGTATGGCAGATATATCAATGATTACGATATACGCTCGGGCGAGCAGGTGTGTATGGTAGACAGCTCATTCGCGAGAGAAGCCTTCGGCAGAGATAACATCGTAGGGAAGAGCATTTCGCTTCTTTGCGAGGGGACATACGTAGAATATGATATTGTAGGAGTCATAAAGACAGGCAGCGGTATGCTTTCGGGAATGATGGGGGAGTATATTCCCGATTTTGTATATACGTCCGATGCAAATTTGAAACAAATTATCAAAACAAACGGTTATCACAGGGTGGCTGTAGCCTCTTATGAAAATCAGGATACAACCGCGCTATCAGACAGGATAATAAGCCGCTTAGAGGCGTCCTCGGGCAAAAAAGGCGCCTACACAATTACTGACCTTGCAAAGCAAAAAGAAAGCCTTTTTAATATAATGAATATTATTACGCTTGTGCTTTATTGCGTGGGAGCTGTGTCTCTTATTGTTGCGAGCATAGGTATAATGACTGTAATGCTTGTTTCGGTAAATGAAAGAACAAGAGAGATAGGTATAAAAAAATCCATAGGAGCTACCAGAAGTATAATAATTAAGGAATTTCTCACAGAGTCAATTTTGATTTCGTTAATAGGCTGTGTAACAGGTATTGCGTTTTCCGCGATTATTTTGTTTATTGCAGGAACAGTGCTTGACATTCGGCTTAATATTTCACTTGAAATAATTGCAATATCGTGCGTTTTATCTGTTTTTACAGGTGTTGTATTCGGGGTGTATCCGGCTGTTCGAGCCGCAGGACTGAGACCGGTAGACGCTTTGAGAACAGAATAATTAAAAACACGGGCAAGAAAAGAAAAAAACAGTTGTATTATAAAATAATTAGATGTATAATTAATAAAATTGATATTTTGGACTTGTGATACTTTTGAGGTGAAATAAATGGCAAAATACAGCGATAAAAGAGATTATGACGATTCCGACGAGTACGTTGATATAAGCTCAGGCAGACCGGACGCAGTCAACAAAAGAAAAAAAGGCTCGTTTGCGAAAAGCGCGGCAGTTACACTGTTGTCTATAGTTTTTATAATCGCGGGCGCGGGAATGCTCTATTATTACAGTATACTTAACTCCGTTAACGTTGTCGCGAAATCAACATCGGGAGATTCTTCTTTAATAAGCGTGGATACGGAAGACTCTGAGCTCGGAAATACATCCGCTTCAAGCGAATTCAGCATTGATTCATTTAACAACGGCAAGCTTATGAACGACTCCAACGTTCTCAATATACTGCTTATAGGCGAAGATAACCGCCACGAGGCAGAATACGGCAGAACAGATACAATGATAGTTCTTACCATTGATAATAATAACAAAGAGTTAAAGCTTACATCTTTTATGCGTGACCTGTGGGTAAACATTCCGGATTACGGTATGCAGAGGATAAACGTGGCATATACAGTTGGCGGAGCACCAAAAACAGTGGCGACAATTGAATCGAATTTTGGGATAGATATAGACCGTTACGCTATTGTTGACTTTGCAAGCTTTAAAAAGATAATAGATGTTTTAGGCGGGCTTGATATAAAGCTTACAGACGAAGAAATTGACTATATTAACTGGCAGACATGGAAAAACGGACAAGCTGACACAAGGTATGAAATTCAGGCAGAACCAGGCATAGTCCACTTAAACGGACGTCAGGCGCTTTGGCACGCCAGAAACAGAGGTCAAGAGGGTATATGCAGCGGCAGCGATTTTACCCGTACACAAAGACAGCGTAATGTGCTCAAGACACTTATGAAAGAATTTAAAGACGCCTCAATTACACAAATTATAGGCATCGCGAACGAAGTGGGTCCGCTTATTACAACAGATTTGAGCTACTCTGAGATAACGGTGCTTGTTGCAAACGCGCTCACTTATTTAAAATATGACGTTTGTGAGTTCAGACTTCCCACAGATACAAATTACGGTGATGTTATTACCTCGGGCGGCGCATGGGTGCTGGTTGTAAACGATTGGAATCAGGCAAGAAATGAATTAGTCGATTTTGTTTTTAACGCTCAAAAAGATAAGATAAGCAGTGACGACAGCTTTTAAGTTTTTTCGGAGTTGATTTTGTGAAACAAACAAGACGGCGTATTGTTGCCCTAATTATTTGCATTGCTCTGCAATTTTCGGCGATATGGTTACTCGGCGGCTGCACACAAACAAATCCAAAAAGCAGTCAAAGCTTTTTTGCTCTCGACACATATATCAATATAACAGTATACGGACACAACGCCGACAATCTGTGTTCGGGACTTAAAGACTTGATTCGCGAATATGACAAAAAGCTTTCTTATTTAAACCAAAACAGCATTGTATATAAGCTTAATAAATATAAAACAGCTCAGTGCGACAGCGATATTTCAGGCTTGTTTAATAAAGCTTATGAAATGTCCGATATAACGGGCGGATATTTTGATATAACCGTTTTTTCCGCAGTAAAAGCTTGGGGGTTCATTGACAAAAACTACCGTGTTCCCGCAAAAAATGAGCTTTTAAAGCTTGCCCAAAGAATAAACTATGAAAATGTTTCTGTTAACGGCAACACAGTGAGTATTTCCGAAAACTGCGAAATTGATTTGGGCGGTTGCGCCAAAGGATATATTTGCGATAAATGTACCGAATATTTGAACAAGAACAGTGCGGAATGTGCCGTAATAGACCTTGGCGGGAATATTTGTACATACGGCAAAAAGCCAAACGGAGAGAAATTTAATATAGCTATAGAATCTCCCGAAAAGGACGGATATATAGCTTATTTATCGCTTGACGAGGCAAACGCCGTAACTTCGGGCGGTTATCAACGTAATTTTACAGATACGGACGGCACGGTGTATTGCCATATTATTGACCCAATTACCGCTTCTCCCGTTCAGTCTGATATAAAGTCTGTGACGGTAATATCCGATAACGGTGTTGAGGCCGATTGCCTGAGCACGGCACTGTTCGCGATGGGAAGCGAAAAAGCAATTGAATTTATTAATAACCACAGCGATAAATTCGGCGCAGTATTACTTGACGATAATAATGAAATATACTGTTCTCCCGATTTAGAGGATAAGATACAAGTGGTATATAAAGATTTTAAGCGTATGAAATGACCCTAAAGTCAACGAGCTTTTAATAAAGCTTGTTGGCTTTGTTTTTTGATAAGCGTGCTTAAATTTTAACAAGTGATTGATTTTTGCGCTTTAAAATGTTAATATAATATATAATTGCGATTATGGGGTTTTTGTAATGACAGAGTTAGAGAATATCAGATCGGATATCAACAGTATAGACAAACAAATGGCAGAGCTTTTTGAAAAAAGAATGAATTTGGTCAAAGAGGTCGCTCAATATAAGATAAGCAACAATACTCCTGTGCACGACGCGCAAAGAGAACAAAGTGTTGTAGAAAAAAACAGCGCGTATATAAACGATGAAAACTTAAAAAAATACTACATTTCCTTTATATTAAGCGTTATGGGAATATCAAAAGAATACCAAAACAAGCTTATTGAGAATTATAAAAGCAAGGGTGATAAAAAATGATAATACCCGTTAATTTAGGAATAAATTCATATGACGTTGCAGTCGGCAAAGGCTTACTTGAAAGCTGCGATAAAATGTTGGATCTTGACAGAAAAGTTGCCGTTATAACAGACGAAGGAGTACCCACAGAGTATGGTATGGCAATTAAAAATATGTGCGGAGAAGCATATATCATCACCGTGCCGCAGGGCGAGGAAAGCAAAAGCCTTTCTGCACTCGAAATGATAATATCAACTATGCTCGAAAAGGGCTTTACAAGGCAAGACTGTGTTATTGCGGTCGGGGGCGGCGTTGTAGGCGACCTTGCGGGTTTTGCGGCGTCTGTTTATATGCGAGGCGTGGATTTTTACAATATACCCACAACCGTATTGTCTCAGGTGGATTCTTCAATAGGCGGAAAGACAGCCGTAAATTTTAACGGCGTCAAAAATATTGTAGGCACGTTTTACCAGCCAAAGAAGGTAATAATAGATCCCGATGTTTTAAAAACATTAACTAAAAGACAGATATCAAACGGCTTGTGTGAGGCGCTTAAAATGGCTTCAACTTTTGATAAAGAGTTGTTTGATGTTTTTGAAAATGGCGACCCGTACGGCAGAATTGATGAAATCATAGAAAAAGCGCTTCAAATAAAGGCTAATATAGTATCTCAGGATGAAAAGGAAAGCGGGATAAGAAAAGCTCTTAATTTCGGGCACACAATAGGTCACGGAATTGAGAGCGTGAAAAGCGGTGACGGTATGCTTCACGGCGAATGTGTGGGAATAGGAATGCTTGCCATGTGTTCCGATAATGTAAAAGATAGGCTTAAATCAGCCCTTAAAAAGCTTGGCGTTAATGTGAATATAACCTTTGACGCGGAAAAAGCGTTTGATGCCGCCATACACGATAAAAAGTCTCAAGGCTCATATGTGACAGCAGTGTTATGTGAAGAAATAGGGAGCTTTAAATTTACGCGAATGGATTTTGATGAACTGAAAAGAAGAATATATGATCTCTCACACGGAGGTGACTTAAATTGAAAAATACTTTCGGAACAAATGTTTCTGTCACCGTATTCGGCGAGAGTCACGGACCTGCCGTTGGCGCAGTGCTTGACGGTATGGCACCGGGAATTGAAATAGATTATGAGTATATAAAGCATCGGTTAAAGCTCAGAGCGCCGGTTGGGAGCATAAGTACGTCTCGCCGTGAAGATGACGATTTTGAAATATTAAGCGGTGTTTTTAACGGAAAAACTACGGGTACGCCGATATGCATAGTAATAAAGAATAAAGACGTGAAGTCTAAAGATTACTCGGATATTAAGAATATTGCCCGCCCCGGTCACGCGGATTATACCGCAAATGTTAAATATCACGGATTTCAGGATTATCGCGGAGGAGGGCATTTCAGCGGCAGAATAACTGCGGCTTTGGTGGCAGCGGGAGCGATTGCCGCGACTGCTCTCAAGAATAAGGGAATATATATAGGTACACATATAAAAAGCCTGGGAGATATTGATGATATCGGCTTTTCCGATTACAGAAATGACATTGACAGGTTAAATGAAAAGCAGTTTGCCGCTATAGACGACAATATTGCAGATGCTATGAAAGAAAGAATCGAATCGGTTGCAAAGGCAGGCGACAGCATAGGCGGCGTACTTGAAACCGCGATAACAGGTGTTCCCGCAGGCGTGGGAGAGCCGTTTTTCGATACTGTTGAAGGAGTATTGTCGCATGCGCTTTTTGCGATACCCGCAATCAAGGGTGTTTGGTTTGGTAACGCGTATGATATGCGCGAAAGCCTCGGCAGTGAATATAATGACGAATTCTATATAGACGGAAAAGAGCAAATCGCAACAAAAACGAATAATAACGGCGGCATAAACGGAGGAATAACAAACGGTATGCCAATAATATTCAGTTGCGCTGTTAAGCCCACACCTTCAATATGCAAAAAGCAAAACACGGTAAATTTTGAAAGTACAAAAGAAACCGAGCTAATAATACAAGGAAGGCACGACCCTGCCGTTATACACAGAGCGCGCGCGGTAGTTGACAGTGTTGCAGCAATCGTTATATGTGATATGCTTTCGGGCAGGTTCGGCACGGATTATTTGAGGTGATACCCACATGGAATACGGTTTGATAGCTAAACGTTTGGGGCATAGCTTTTCAAAAGATATTCACAATAAAATAGATAATTACAATTATGAGCCCACAGAGCTTGACGAAAAGGCTTTTGCCGATTTTATGTCAAAAAAAGATTTTAAAGGCATTAATGTTACAATACCTTATAAATGCGATGTTATACCGTATCTTTACAAAACAGATAAAGCCGCTGAAAAGATAGGCGCAGTTAATACGATAGTCAATAAAAACGGTAAATTATACGGCTACAATACCGATTTCGGTGGGATGACCGCACTTATAAAAAGGCTTGGTTTGAATTTGCAAAACAGCAAGGTGTTGATACTCGGAACCGGCGGCACAAGCAAAACGGCGTATTGTGTTGCCGAAAGCTTGAGCGCGCGAGAAATCATAAAGGTAAGCAGAAAAAAATCGGACGAAAGCGTTACATATGAGCAGGCAATAAAAAATCACTGCGACGCCGATTATATAATAAATACAACTCCCTGCGGAATGTACCCAAACTGCTTTGATATGCCTATAGATTTGTCTGCTTTCAAAAAGCTTTCGGGCGTTGTTGACGCTGTGTTTAATCCGCTTTCAACAATGCTTGTTGCAAAAGCAAAAGAACTGGGAATCAAAGCCGCGGGAGGCTTGTATATGCTTGTCGCTCAGGCAGTGCTTGCTGCACGAATATTTACAGGCAAAAATTATGATGATATGCTAATAGATAAAATATACACGGAAATTTTCTCTGAGAAAAGAAATCTTGTGTTTTACGGTGTAAACGATAGCATTAAAACGGAGCTTCTACGTGTGTTTTGCGGTAAATTTGATATGGACTGTATTCAGATAGGTTATGCTCACACAAGCGAGCAGTTGATGAACGCCGCCATAAAAAATCACACCCTTATTTTGTGTGAGGGTAAGGAGTTATCCAAACAGGAAGAGTTGTACTTTTCACTTAACGGAGTTATATACAATGCTTCTGATATAAGCTCATGCGACACCAATATACTTGATAAGATATATTTATCTTTGCAAAAGGATGAACAGTGATATGAAAATACTTGTAATAAACGGTCCCAATATAAATATGCTCGGCATAAGAGAGCCGGAAATTTACGGCAGTGAAACATATTCCATGCTGTGTGATAAAATATCAGACTACTCATTTGAAAAGGGCTTTTATTGCGAAATATTCCAGTCAAACCACGAAGGTGATCTTGTAGACAAAATTCAACAGGCTTACGGCAAATTTGATGGTATCGTTATAAACCCGGCGGCGTATACTCACACAAGCATTGCTTTGTACGACGCGCTTAAATCTGTCGGTATACCCACGGTAGAGGTACATATTTCAGATATAACAAAAAGAGAAGAATTCAGACAGACAAGCTATATACGCCCAGCTTGTGTAAAAACCGTAACGGGACACGGCACAAACGGTTATTTAGAGGCAATAGATTATTTGATAAACACAGGTGAACGCAAATGAATGTTAAAATTGAGCCTTCAACCGCTTACGGCAACGTTTTAGCGCCGCCTTCAAAAAGCTTCGCTCACCGCGCGCTTATTTGCGCGGCACTGGCAGACGGGACAAGCGTTATAAAAGGCGTTTCACACTCGCAGGATATGCTTGCGACAATTGATTGCCTTAAAGCTTTAGGCGCCGAAATATCTCACAGCGGGGAGATTTGTACTGTAAACGGTATAGACATTGAAAATATTACCGGAGCGACGCTCAATTGCAGAGAGTGCGGAAGCACGCTGCGTTTTTTGATACCGCTTGCGATGCTATCGGGAAAAAAGACGGCATTTACAGGAAGCAAAACGCTTTTATCAAGACCGCTTGATGTATACAAGGACCTGTGTAAGCAAAACGGTATAGAGTATATAAGGTCTGATAATTCAATTACGATTAACGGAAAACTCAAATCCGGGCATTACCGCATACAGGGGAATATAAGCAGCCAATTTGTAAGCGGACTTCTTTTTATTTTGCCTTTACTTGACGACGACAGTGTGATAGAAATATTGCCGCCTTTGGAAAGCCTGCCTTATATAGATATGACAATAAATGTGCTGAAACGTTTCGGAGTTGACACGGTTAGAGAAAACAATATTATCAACATTTCCGGCGGACAAAAGTACCGTTCTGCTGATATAACAGTTGAGGGGGATTATTCAAACGCCGCATTTTTTGAGGCGCTGAATTACGCCGGCGGAAATGTTACGGTCAGCGGACTTGATCCCGAGAGCTTACAGGGCGACAAAGCGTATATAGATTATTTCAGGCAGTTGAAAGAAGGAACCCCCACCCTCGACCTTTCTCATTGCCCCGATTTAGGCCCTGTGTGTATGGCGGTAGCCGCTGCCCAAAACGGAGCTGTGTTTACGGGAACAAAACGTTTGAAGATAAAAGAAAGCGACAGATGTTCTGCGATTGCTGAGGAGCTTTTGAGATTCGGTATAAAAAGCGAGATAGGGGAGAACAGTATGGTAATATTCCCTTCAACGCTTAAAACGCCAAAAGAGCCTCTAAACGGTCATAACGACCACCGTATAGTTATGGCAATGGCTGTTCTTTGCACGGTAACAGGCGGAATTATTGAGGGCGCGGAGGCCGTTAACAAAAGCTTTCCAAACTTTTTTGATGAGTTAAAGAAATTAAATACAGAGGTAAGTGTTTATGGAATGGATAAGTGACAGCAATATACTTATTGTGGGCTTAGGTCTTATAGGCGGAAGCTATGCCAAGGGGCTTAAAAGGCTCGGTTACAATATAACAGCGATCGACAGTGACCCATATGCGATAGAATATGCGCTTAAAAACAATATTATTGACGACGGCTATACAACGCCTGACGAATATGTTATAGGCAGGGCGGACGCGATTATAATCGCGCTTTATCCCGAGGTGTTCAAAAAGTGGATAGCCGATAACCAGTATTTCTTGAAAAGCGGCGCAATTATTACGGATGTTACAGGTGTAAAATCGGGAATAGTATACGATATCCAAAATGATTTGCGCGACGACGTAGAGTTTATTTCCGCCCACCCGATGGCAGGAAAAGAGAACCGCGGCGTTCAAAACAGTGACGACAGGATTTTCCGTGACGCTAACTTTATAGTCGTGCCCACAAACAAAAATTCACACAAAGCGATACATTGGTGCGAAAGCCTCGCGAAAATATTGGGCTTTGGAAAAATATCCGTTCTCACACCTTCCGAGCACGATAAAATGATAGGCTTCGTGTCACAGCTTACTCACTGTATAGCAATATCGCTTATGACATGCAGTGATAATAAGCACCTTGCCGATTATACGGGAGATTCTTTCAGAGATCTTACAAGAATTGCCAAGATTAACGAAACGATGTGGAGCGAGCTTTTTTTGCTCAACAAAGATTTTCTTACCGAAGAAATGGACAAGTTTATCGAAGAATTTGACTCAATCAAGCAAATGATAAAAAATGACGATGTTGAGGGGCTCAAAGAAAAAATGCGCCTTTCTACCGAAAGACGGTCTTATTTTGATATTGATTAAACACAACAAGAATAGGGAAGAACTGTATGATAACAATATTTAACAGAAAAATTCTCGCCAAAGATTCCTCGCCTGAGGAAATAGCGAGAATAAAGCTTATTTTGCAACAGAACAATATACCGTTTGAGAGTTTCGGTAAGCGTTCAAGAAGCATTATAGGAACAAATATCGATGTTGGTGTATATCAAAAATTCAATATGCCTTACAGGGAACACGATACCCATATCACATTCACTTATCACATTTATGTTAAAAGACGTGATTATGAAAAAGCATACGCTTTGGTGTTTTAAAAAGACTGAAAATCAAAATATGCTATGTTTTTGAGAGGCATTTTATAAATGATATTGTATGAGGTGATGCTGCTATGATGAATATGCAATTTGAGAAAAAGCTCGCAATACCCATGGAAGTAAAAGAAATGTATCCGCTTTCGGCAAATTGTGCCGAAATTGTGGAAAAACGACAGGCGGAGATAAAGAATATTATCAGCGGAAAGTCTGACAAATTTTTGCTTATTATAGGACCATGCTCAGCGGATAACGAAGACAGTGTATTGGACTATGTTTCAAGGCTCCGCACCGTTCAGGAAAAAGTAAAAGACAAAATATTTATCATACCCCGTATTTACACAAATAAACCGCGAACAACGGGTGAGGGATACAAAGGTATGCTTCATCAGCCAAACCCCCAAGATATCCCTGATCTGTTTAAGGGAATAGTCACAATAAGAGAAATGCATATGAGAGTCTTAAACGAAACGGGGTTTTCAAGCGCCGATGAAATGCTTTATCCTGAAAACCATAAATACTTAGACGACCTATTGGCTTATGTTGCGGTTGGGGCAAGATCTGTTGAAAACCAACAGCACAGGCTTACCGCAAGCGGTCTTGATATCCCCGTAGGTATGAAAAACCCCACAAGCGGCGACCTTGAGGTAATGCTTAACGCCGTAACAGCCGCACAAAACAGGCATACATTCATTTATCGCGGATGGCAGGCACATTCTCAGGGGAATAAATATGCTCATACCGTACTCAGAGGTTATGTAAACAAGCATGGTGCGCAACTTCCGAATTACCATTACGAAGATCTGATAAGACTTTGCGAGCTGTACGAAAAGAGAAACCTGCAAAATCCCGCGGCAATAATAGACACCAACCACTCAAATTCGGGAAAAAACCCCTTTGAGCAAATAAGAATCGCAAAAGAAGTTTTAAACAGCAAAAAATACAATTCGCAGATCAACAGTCTTGTAAAAGGCTTTATGATAGAGAGTTATATAGAGGATGGACGGCAAAATGTCGGCGAGGGGATCTACGGAAAGTCTATAACAGACGCTTGCCTCGGTTGGGATAAAACTGAAAGACTCATATATGACATTGCGGAAATGCTGTAATTAATCAAAAAATATTGAAGTGTAAGCCTTTTTGGTGTATAATGAATAGGTTATAATTAATATATGGGAGTGAGAGATCACTTGCGTGAAATATATTTTGATAACAGCGCAACAACAGCCGTTTGCAGAGCAGCCTGCGACAAAGCATATGAAGTTATGTATGAAAACTACGGCAACGCTGCTTCTCTGCACAGTAAAGGTATGCGTGCCGAAAATGAGATAATAACAGCCAAGAAAACAATTGCCGATATGCTTTCGGCAGACAAAAACCAAATATATTTTACCTCCGGCGGCACAGAGGCAAATAACCTTGCGGTGTTTGGCGCGTGTAATTCAAGAAAAAAGCTCGGCAACAGGATTGTAACCACGCAAATTGAGCACAGCAGCGTTTTGGAGCCCATAAAGCAGCTTGAAAGCCAAGGCTTTGAGGTTATATATATAAAACCCGATTCAAACGGGCATATAAGCGAAAAAGATATATTAGAAGCTGTTAACGATAATACGGTATTTGTAAGCATTATGCTTGTCAATAACGAAGTCGGAACTGTTTTACCGGTTTTATCTGCATCAAAAGCGATAAAGCAAAAAAAAGCCCCTGCGCTTTTGCATTGCGATGCTGTGCAGGCATTCGGAAAAATGAATGTTAAACCCTCAAAACTGGGAGTCGATCTGCTTACAATAAGCAGCCACAAAATTCACGGACCAAAGGGCGTAGGCGCGCTTTACATAAAAAAGGGAGTACATATAACACCTCTTATTTACGGCGGCGAACAGCAGAGCAAAATAAGACCCGGCACGGAAAACGTGCCTGCCATAGCCGCTTTTTGTGAAGCGTGCAAAGAGATAAATCTTACAGGCTCAAATGAAAGAGTATCTGTTCTTAACGAAAGATTGAGAAACCATCTTAAAGAAATTGAAGGGGTGGTCATAAACTCACCCGACGACGCCTCGCCGTATATCGTTAATTTCAGTGTGCTCGGGATAAGGAGCGAAACAATGCTCCATTTTTTGGCGATGAACGGTATATTTGTCTCCAGCGGATCGGCGTGCGCAAAGGGCAAGCCAAGCTATGTGCTTACAGCTATGGGCTTGGAAAAAGTGACAGCCGACAGCGCGATAAGAGTAAGCTTTTGCAAAAATAATACTGTTGAGGAAGTTGATATTTTCGCAGAGGCTTTAAAAAAGGGAATCGCAACACTTGCGAGAGCAAAATAACATCCGAAAGGAAATAACATAGAACGGTTATTTAACAATCATTATGAAAGAAGTAATTTTGATAAAACTGGGAGAGATCGTATTAAAAGGTCTTAACCGAAGAACATTTGAAGATATATTGATTAAAAATATCAAACAGAGGATAAAGCCTTTGGGGAAATTTGAGATATCCATAGCCCAGTCAACTGTGTGTGTTGAACCGCTGAGTGATGATATAGACATAGACGAAGTATCGGACAGGATAGGTCACGTATTCGGCATAGTCGCATACTCGCGCGCGCTGGCGGTTGAAAAGGATATGAATACTATAATATCCTCCGCGGTGAAATATCTTGAGGAAACCATGAGCACGACTTCTACTTTTAAAGTGGAATCTAAAAGAAGCGATAAGAAATTCCCCCTTACATCTCCGCAAATTTCGGCGGAGGTAGGCGGCGCGTTGCTTACAAGATACAGCCATCTTACCGTTGACGTACATAATCCGGAAACTGTAGTTACCGTGGAAATTCGCGACAAATACGCTTACATTCGCTCAGGTGTTATAAAAGGCGCGGGCGGTATCCCCACGGGGACATCAGGCAAAGCGGCAATACTTATCTCCGGCGGTATAGACAGCCCCGTTGCCGCGTATATGATGGCAAAAAGAGGTCTTGTACTTGAGGGAATACATTTTGCAAGTCCGCCTTATACAAGCGAGCGTGCCGAGCAAAAAGTGGCAGAACTGATGGAGATAGTGTCCAAATACGCCGGCAGAATGATTATGATAACAGTGCCCTTTACAAAGCTGCAGGAAAAGCTCCATAAAGATTGTCCCGAAGAACTGTTTACAATAATTATGAGGCGCCTTATGATGAAAATATCACAAAGGATATCCGAGAAAGACGATTGCAGCGCACTTATAACGGGCGAGAGCCTCGGTCAGGTGGCAAGCCAAACGCTTCAGGCGATGGTTTGCACTGATGAAGCGGCAGATATGCCTGTTTTCAGACCGCTTATAGGAATGGATAAAGCGGATATTATAGAAATATCCAGAAAAATAGGAACATTTGAAACATCTATTCAACCATATGAAGACTGCTGTACCGTGTTCACACCAAAGCATCCGCGTACGCGTCCCGTGCTTAAATATGTTTTGGAAGCCGAACGCGCAGCCGGTTTTGATGAACTTATAGAGGAAGCACTAAACAACTTAAAGGTTACGAAGATCGGTTTTTGATTCCTTTGTAAAGGAGGATAAGTATGAATTCCGAGATATACTATTTGTATAAAAATAAATCAAAACGTACTGCTAATCAGGAATCTAACGATATACCAAGCGTATTATTAGAACGTGATATCAACGTTTTGTATAAAACATCTGTAGGATATGACAGCAGGAAAATTCTGTCTACTTTAAAGCAGAGCGCCGCGGATGAAAACAAAATAGACGTTATATTCATATTTAACGGATTGGGAAAAACAGATACTTGTCCTGTAATAGAGGCATTTGAGAAAATAAGCAAAAAGCTTGAAAACACCGACTCAGATAAAAAAACAAAAGAAAGCACTTACGAAATATATTCGCTTGGCGAGATAGGCAACGGTTACAAGGCTTGCTTCACCGTGTATAAAGAGATAACCCTTGTTGCTTTGCCAAAAAGTGAGCTTTCGGGACTTTCAGACGCCGAAATGGCAAAAATAGCCGTTGACAGGCTTAACAACACCGACCTTATTGAAAAAACAAACGAAAGCGTTGAATTTGAGCTTTTTGAATATGAGCGCAAGCGTGTGCCTAAGACCTCTTGGAAGTATTATATTCCCGTTAAGGGTGACGGTATTACCGAAGTCGCGCGTAAGGTGTTCTTTATGATAGCGGCTGCCGCGGTTCTGGTATCAGCAGGTGTTATAATCAATTCAAAAATTTTGGAGCCTGCTTCTGTGCAGAATACATACGACGATTTGAAAAATCTGTATTATAACGCAACAGACGCAGACCACGGACCGTCCGATAACGACACTAAAAAAGATAACGGAAAAGACGATGTGCTTGATTCGTTTAAAACTCTTATAGCAATAAATAAGGAAGTTCAGGGATGGATATATATTCCCAATACAAAAAATATAGATTATCCGGTGCTGTATTGTAAATCCGACAACGCGTCTTATCAAAAATATCTGTATCAGGATTTCAACGGCAATACAAGCAATTACGGCAGTATATTCATTGATTATCGCTCAAATAAAGGCGTAGATTCCAAAAATGTCATTCTGCACGGTCACAACAGCGGTAACGATCTTATGTTCAGCGAAATTTGCAAATACAAAAGCTTGGATTTTTATCAGTCTGCACCCACATTTACGTTTACAAGCAGAAAAGAAACGAGCGAGTATGTAGTTTTTGCCGTATTTATTACAAATACACGCAGCGAACACGGAGTGTTCTTTAATTATTTGATGGGTTCGTTTAATAATGACTCGGAGTTTATGAATTACGTTTATCTTTGCAGGGCGCGTTCGCTTATCAACACTCCCGTTACCGTAAATGAAAACGACACATTAATGACGCTCTCTACATGTTCTTACGAGTATAAAGAGTTCAGAACGGTGGTTTTGGCACGCAAAGTCCGACCCGGTGAAAAGGATAACGGATTTGCGTTTAACACTTCAAATTCTTATTATAATTCAAATCCTGTTTATCCCACGATATGGTATCAGGACAGAGGCGGTATACCCCCGGCGACGTCTACATTTGAAAATGCCTATTCAAGCGGGGGAATAAGCTGGTACGACGGCTACGGTATCTCAGGTCCTTCCGCCGACCCGGGTATATACTATGTTAACGAAAACCCCGATTATAACGACGTAGCCTCTAAGGTAACGTCATCTAAACCTGCCAAAGAAGAATCATCGGACCCTGAACATTCGGATACAATCTCATCTGAGTCTGCTCAAAGTGAAGAACCTGAGCAGATAAGCGACATAGAGTCAACACAGGAGCAATCGGACAACCCGGTCGTGGATACAGATGCGTACAATCCCGGTGACGACATGGGCGAGACCCAAACGGAATCTTGGGAAGAATAAAAATCTATTTAAATTTATATATGAAAGGCGGCGGCAGCGCGCGAAAGCATATGCCGCTTTACGGTGAAGCTATGCAGTGTGAATTATTGTTTTATGTTGCGCACAAAACAGGAAAAAACCAGAATATTTTTAACAAAAAGCTATTAAGCACGGACCTAAAGCTTACTAAGGTAATGGTTGCCACAAGTCCGCTTGATTTTGCGGAACAGCTTAAAGGCTCGCTAAACAGAAGCAATCTTGTGTTTATAATAGGCGGGCTTTTAAGGCAAGACGAAACAAACACGGTAGATATTCTGTCTAAAAGCATAGAAAGCATAGGAAAAGGCAAAATAGAGTGCAAGCGCATAGACTCTCCCGGCGGAAACAGCAGCGGATTTATTATCCAAAGCGGACGTCAAATGATAGTTATGCTGCCCGACGATCCCGAAGAATTAAATACGATTTCGGGCCCCGTTCTTATGAAATATATATCCGATTTTTACGGTTTGCGATATATAAAGCTTAAGGACAGCCGAAACGATATAAGTTTTTCCGCAGTAAATGATGTTGACTCTTTTCTTAATTCAATAAATGAAAGAGCAGGCTCTTACGTTTCCGAAGAACCTGCCGAAATATCAAAAATGTCAAAGATGGGTCAAAGAAGCACAAAAGTCTTGCTTGCAATTTTAATAGGACTTGGCATATTGGCGACTTCCTTTATTGTTATATACTTTTTATTTCATGTTGTAATACAGGATTAACATTTGTCAAATACGGTTACAATGCTTCGTTCACAGCCGTCGGGTGAATACTTAAAGGTTGACAAATGACCTTCTGTTATGTAATAATACGGCGGCTCGGGACGGTAATTATTTTCAAAGGTTTCTATTATTATTAGCTTTACCTTCATCTTTTCGGGTATTATATTTTTAATATATACGCTTGCGAGCATACCGGGAGCGATATTCTTTTTAAGTTCGGCAAGTCCCGCAAGATTAGGCGTCAGTTCAACAAACGCGCCGTATTCTTCCACACTGCGAATTATTCCCGATACCGTTTCTCCGATACTGAATCTGTCTGCGTTTTGTTGCCATGTGCCGAGTAATTCTTTCATACTCAGACTTATTCTGCCGCCTTCGTTCAGCTTTACCACCGCCATAATATTCATACCAACGGTAAAACGCTGACGCGGGTTATCTATACGCGATACCGATATAGTGTCTATAGGCATAAGCGATGCAATTCCGCACCCAACATCTGCAAATGCCCCAAAAGCCTCTATATGAGTTATTTTTGCAGGTATAATATCACCGGGAGTTAGTTTCAACAAATACTCTTGCATACACCTTTTTTGCGCTATCGTACGGGACAGGACAGCCCTTGTATTACCAACTTCATCTTTTTCAAAGCCTGTTACGACAAAGCAAACAGGACGGTTTACCCTTGATATGACTGCGATATCACGAACAGTTCCTTCTTTTATTCCAAGAGCACCTTCTTCGCGATATATAATTCCCTTGCAACATTCCAGATCAACTATAAGGTTGTGTTGGGCGTCGCATACTATCGCTCGGGCTTCAAGTATTCTTTGCTCATTCTTTGCCTGAGATAAATTTGTAAGGCTTTTTAGATAATAACGGTTGTCTATTCTGTCTTTAAGTCCGCCTTCAGGATAAAATTCTGTCATTTTGAGACCTCCAATTAATCTTCTCAGTCTAATATATGAGGTTTTAAATTTAATTATTACATTATCATTATCGTATTGAAAGGAAAAAACAATTATGAAAAAAACACGCATTTTATCGGCAATAATAACCTTGTTAATAACAGTTTCACTGCTGTGTGCCTGCTCTGAGACCTCAGACAGTAAAAAAGATTCTGACAGCGCTTCTGAAACTTACTCTTCTGCAGCCGATACATCATCCGTTGCCTCTTTGGCGGATATACCAGACGAAGTGAAAAATTATTTTCAGGTTACGATGCCGGAAGAAGGCGAAACAGTTGCCGTAATGCACACTTCAATGGGCGATATTTGTATGAAGTTTTTTAAAGACGAAGCCCCCAAAACAGTAGAAAACTTTATAACACACGCAAAAGACGGATATTATAACGGACTCACATTCCACAGGATTGTAAAAGATTTTATGATTCAGGGCGGCGACCCGTTGGGCACAGGTACCGGCGGCGAGAGCATATGGGGAAATACATTTGAGGATGAATTTTCCGATAAACTCGCAAACATATACGGCAGTGTTGCAATGGCGAACAGCGGCGCAAACACAAACGGAAGCCAGTTTTTTATTAACCAGAATAAAGACGCTTCGGACATTTCTTGGGAAACGATAGCACAGAATTATCAATCTGTATCTGATTATATAAAAAGTCTTGAAAGCCAATACAGCAAGGAAGAAATTGACGCTTATAAGCAACAAATGTATACGTCTTTTTGTGATCCCTCACTTGTGCCGGATATTATAAAGAAGCTTTACGAGTCTTACGGAGGAAACTATTTCCTGGACGGTGCATTTAATACAATACACAGAGGTCACGCTGTATTTGCGCAGGTGTATTCGGGTATGGATGTTGTTGACAGTATTGCCGACGTGAGTGTAGATGAAAACAGTAAGCCGCTAACCGATGTTGTTATAGAGACAATCGAAATTAAAGAGTATAAAGCAAATTAATTTTTGGGTTTTATTAAATTAGCTATTTACTTTTTCACTTTTATATGTTAAAATATTAAAGTATTAATTCGGTAAACTGATTTTAAAAATTATTTTTATCGGGACGGTGTATCGTATGAGTAATAAATTTGATGATAAAAGCTTAGATTTGCTTTATAATGCGGTTGTAAATTTGAATACATACGAAGACTGCAAGAGCTTTTTTGAAGACTTGTGCACAATACCTGAGATTAAGGCTATGTCGCAACGTCTTACAGTAGCAAAAATGCTGCACGATAAGTGTGTTTACAGTGAGATCGTCGCTCAAACAGGCGCAAGCACTGCCACAATAAGCAGGGTTAACCGATCTTTGCTTTACGGAAACAACGGTTACGAAAAGGTGTTTGACCTGCTCAATAAAAAGAACGCCGGTTGAATTTTTAATTTGAGTTTAAAACTTAATTACCGATTGAAAGGAAATCATCGCATAAGCTTATTTAACGCTTTATGCGATGATTTACGGTTATTATATGTCATATATTAATTTTGCGGAGTATTATGATTCTCTCACGGGGAATGTTAATTATAAGTCTATAGCCGACTGTATAGACAAAATACTTGTTAAGCATAACCACAAAAGCGGCATAACTCTTGATTTGGCGTGCGGTACGGGCTCGCTTACCTTAGAGCTTGCAAAACGGGGTTACGATGTTTACGGGGCTGATATGTCTGTTTCTATGCTGAGTATTGCAAGACAAAAGGCTGCTGAGAACGGTCTTGATATAATGTTTTTGTGCCAGCAAATGGATAAGCTTGATTTATTCGGAACAATAGACACTTGCGTGTGCGTGTTAGACAGTATTAACCATATAACCGACAAAAAGATCCTCAAAAAGGCATTTGAGAGAGTCGCGCTTTTTATGGTAAAAGACGCGCTGTTTATTTTTGATGTGAATACGGTGTATAAGCATAAAACTGTATTGGGCAATAATACATATATTTATGATTTGCCGAATGTTTATTGTGTATGGCAAAATAAATTATCCGCAAACAATATAGTGAACATTGACCTTGATTTTTTTGAGAAAAACGGTAATCTTTATTCACGCACTACTGAGCATTTTTCTGAGAGAGCGTATGATATTGATTATTTAAAAGAATTGCTTGAAGAAAGCGGTTTTTCTGTTGTGGGAATATATAAACCTCAAACTCTTGATTCACCGGACGAAAAAGACGAAAGAGTTGTTTTCGTGGCAAGAAAGCTTAAAGACCAATAGTTATAGAAAGAGCTGATATATTATGGATAAACTTATACGCTGCATTACATCTGACGGCGCAATTATGGCTTGCTGCGCCGAAACATCGGATATAGTACACATAGCAAAAACAGTTCATAACACATCTCCCGTTGCAACTGCCGCCTTGGGAAGGCTTCTCACTGCATCGTCTATGATGGGAGCGCAGCTTAAAAGCAAACAAGGCTCGGTTACACTGAGAATCAACGGCGGTGGACCTATAGGCTGCGTTATCGCCGTGGCGGACAGCAACGGCAACTGCAGGGGATATGTTGCAAATCCTCAGGTGGAGACCGAGAGATATTCAAACGGAAAGCTTAATGTGGCTAAAGCCGTGGGGAGAGACGGCACACTAAACGTTATGAAAGACTCAGGTGAGGGAGAACCTTATCTCGGAGCTGTTGAAATAGTAAGCGGAGAAATTGCTGAGGATATTACCTCATATTACGCTACAAGCGAACAGTTGCCAACCGCCTGTGCGCTTGGTGTATTACTTGACAAAACCGATGGGTCTGTTATGCTTGCGGGCGGGTATATAATTCAGCTTTTGCCTGCCGCGGATGATGATGTATTAAACAGGCTTGAAAAAAACATCGCCTCATCAGACAGCGTTACAACAATGCTCGCAAAGGGTATGAGCGTACTTGATATGGTAAAGGCTGTTTTATCGGGCTTTGAAGTTGAAGTGCTCGACGAATCTCCCATTAATTATGTTTGCACGTGCAGCAGAGACAGAGTTATAAATTCTCTCATTACTTTATCGGAAGACGAGCTGCGCTCTTTGCCTGATGAAAAGGGAACAGTGGTTGCCGATTGCAATTTCTGCAATAAAAAATACACTTTCACTAAAAGCGATATAGAAAAGATAATACAAATCAAGAATAAAGAATAAAAAGCCCTGTCTTATGACTGAAACATAAAGAAGGTGACTGAGTAAGATCGGTCACCTTCTTATACTTGATTATTGAATTATAGCTTATTTTGTTCCAAGCGAACCCGGATTATGACTCCAGTTTTTGTCTGTGTCTTCTTTAATATATGTTCTCAGTATTGTTTTGCAGTCGAGACAGAGGTCAGAATATACCTCGGCAACTCCCGTAATAGGAAAAAATCCGTTTGCTGTATACTTTAAACCCACATTTCCCGTTTCTGCCGATTTTCCCCAAGATATACCCAATTCAATTCTTATACTGCCGCAAAACGGACACTTCATATTCATTACCCCCTCTGATAATCCTATTTACAAATTAATTTAAAGCTTTGCTGCGAATACATCATACGTTCCGGTTAAAACGCCTTTTTCGTCTTTAACTTCAACTGTAATTAACTCAAGAACGTTACCCTTTATCTCTATTGTCCAGCCGGGTTCAAGCTTGATGCCATCGGCTGCATAGAAACAGCCGTCGGTGTCAATCATTCTCAAAATGTAAAGACCGTCGTCTTCAGCGTCGTACAGAGGAGCGTGGCGGCTTTCGCCTGTTTTAGCCTTTGAAATTGTAGGCGTTCCCCACACGGTGGTTTTAAGGTTTTCCCCCGTTTGAGGCAATATCCAAACGTCCGCGTCGTTAACCTCGTTGATAAAAATTATTGACCTATTGTGGGTGACTTGCATATCTTTTTGCTCCTCTGTCTCACAGCTGCATAAAAACAGCAGTGTCAGTAAACAACCAACTATTAAAACTGTTTTTTTCATATTTGTCTCCGTTTATACCGTCGGGCAATCCATGTGCCTTAAGGTGCAATTCATTTTGTATTATATCACAACAATCACTTTTTGCAAACAAAAACCAAAACCGCCGGTTAAAACACATACCGACGGTTTAGATTTAATTATTTATAAAATTCTTCAAACGCTCTGAAAGCCATATAAATATCTATTTTTGATATGATTTCATAAGGCGCGTGCATTGAGAGAACGGGAACACCAAGATCTACGGTGTCAACATCTAAATTCGCAACATATTTCGCGATAGTTCCGCCGCCACCGCCGTCAACCTTGCCGAGCTCGCCAATCTGCCAAATAACCTTGCCGTTATCAAGCATTTCGCGAATTTCGCTCATAAACTCAGCGGATGCATCGTTTGTGCCGCCTTTGCCGCCGCTGCCTGTGTATTTTGTAATAACAACACCGTTGTTTATGTAGCTTGAATTGTTTGCTTCATAAGCTGAGGAATATGTGGGGTCAAATGCGGCGTTTACATCGGCTGATAAGCATTTGCTCTTGTGTAAAACGTGATGAACTTCGCAGCCTTCTGCCATTGCCAGGTCTTTAATAAAGAACATCATATATTTGCTCTGCATACCTGTGTTGCCGTCAGAGCCGGTTTCCTCTTTATCGGTGAGAACGGATATAACGGTGTTTTCCGGAGTTTTTGCGCCGAGAGCAGCCATAAGCGCGGGATAAGCGCAAACTCTGTCGTCGTGACCGTAAGCTCCTATCATACTGCGGTCAAATCCGATATCCCTTGCCTTGAACGCGGGAACTGCCTCAAGCTCAGATGTGAGGAAATCACACTCTTTGATATTATATTTATCTTTTAATATTTTGAGTATGTTAAGCTTTACAAGCTCACTTTCCTTATCATCTCTGAAAGGTCTGCTGCCGATAAGTATGTTAAGGTTTTCACCTTCGATTATCTTGCTACCGGTTTTTTGCATTTGCTCGCGACCGAGATGGGGAAGAAGGTCTGTAACGCAGAAGCAAGGCTCATCTTCATTTTCACCTATTGAAACATCTACCATTCTGCCGCCCTTGCATAAAACGGTGCCGTGAAGCGCGAGAGGTATTGCTGTCCACTGGTATTTTTTGATACCGCCGTAGTAATGAGTCTTAAACAAAGCAAGATCGCTTGCCTCATACATTGGGTTTGGCTTTAAGTCAAGTCTTGGGCTGTCAACGTGCGCAATTGCAAGCTTTACGCCTTCTTTAACGCCCTTTTTGCCCATAACGGCGAGCATTAAAGCTTTTCCGCGGTTGTTTACATACACTCTGTCGCCAGCGTTGTACTTTTTGCCGGGAACAAATTCTTCAAACCCGTTTTCTTTTGCGAGACGTATAGCTTCTTTAACGCAAAGTCTTTCGGTTTTGCCGATATTTATAAAGCGTTTATATCCTTCGCTGAATTCGTCTGCCTTTCGTATTTCTTCGTCGCTCATTAAAAGAGCTCCGTTTTTGCGGTTGATAAAAAGCTCTTCTTTAAGCTGTGCCGCCAATGATTTTTCTGACATTTATTATTCCTCCTTTTAAGTCAGTTAGTAAAGTAAAGATATTTATATACCTCTTTTGAGGCGCTGACACGTTTAATATATTTTTCGGTTTCTCCGATGGGTATTTTATAGAGTGTTATTCCGTCTTTAGAGTATTCACTGTTTTTTAGCCAGGCTTCAACATTTCCCGGTCCCGCGTTATACGCCGCTATTGCCGTTTCCTCGTTTTTGAATTTATTCAAAAGCATATTTATATAAAAACAACCGTATTCAATATTTATATCCGGGTCATATAACTGTTCAATATCTACGTTTGGCAAAGTATCGTTGTTATCTCTTAACCAAGCAAATGTTTCGGGCATAATTTGCATAAGCCCTATCGCTTGCGCGTGGGATTGAGCGTTTTTGTCAAAGCCGCTCTCAACCCTTATTATACCATAAATAAGAGAAGGTTCAAGCCCAAATTTTTCGCATTCACAGTTTATTTGTTCTTCGTGCTTTACGGGGAATATCATTTTAAGTATGGGACGGTTAAAGGCAAAACCGATAATTGCAAGCATTATGCATGCAATCAAAACATAAAGTAAAAATTTTTTAATTGGTTTCATTTTTCACCTTAGTACAGTTATTATTATCTCTAAATGCATAAGTTTTACAAAATATCATCTATTTCCGTTTCTATATTGAATTCAAACGCTAACATAGATAAAACCTTTTCGGCTAAAGAGTTTATATCATCATCGTTCCTTAAAACAAAATCGGAGCTTTTCATAAGAAAAGTCATATCAAGCTGAGAAGAAACGCGCGCTTTCGCCTCTTCCAAAGTAATCAAGTCACGCTCGATTATACGTTTAAGGCGTGTTTCTTTATATGCGACAACAGATATTATATAATCGCAAAAAGCGTTCGCGCCGCTTTCAAAAAGCTGCGGAGCGTCAAATACAATATATTTTATGCTTTTGTCATATTTTAATACCGATATTTTATGAAGTGTTTCATAAATTATAAACGGGTGTGTTATTCTGTTTAGCAGATAAAGCTTATCTTTATCGTTAAAAACAATATCGGCAAGGGCTTTTCTGTCAATTTCGCCGCCTTTTACAGCCAAAGGAAAATTTTGCATTATAAGGCTGCGGCACAAGTCGTTGTCAGCAACAACATTACGGGCGATCTCATCCGCGTCTATTATGTAAAGCCCCGCTTTTTTAAGCATTTTACTTACTGTGCTTTTTCCGCTGCCCGATTGTCCCGTTAATCCGATTATCATACAACCTTTTTTCATAATTCTATTACCTCAAAGCCTGCGGCTCTTATAAGTCTGTTATACACGGCAAGCCCTATTCCGTCTGTCTCGGGGCATCTGCCGTATACCGTTTTAAAACCGCGGTCGTCAATTCGTCTTAAAGCCGTGAAAAGCTTTTTCGCCTGCGTTTCGTAATTGCTTTTGCTACCGTATGTTACATAAGGAACGGTTATATGCTCGGTGTCTTCGTCGTAGCACAGCGCGGCGCAGTCATCTTTGTTTTGTGAATTTACAAAGTCGTAAAAGGCTTTATCGTTTCCCTTAACAAGTATTACCTTCGCTTTAGGAGAATAGTGTTTATACTTCATACCCGGGCTTGCGGCTTTTGCTGTTTTTGCAAGCGGGTTTAATACAGCCGGGTCAACCTCAACGTTCCCTATTACGCTTTGAAGCATTTCAAGTGTAATTCCGCCGGGACGCAACAAAACAGGTTTTTCCGGGTTAGCAAGCGTGATTACCGTTGACTCTACACCCACACTGCATCTTCCGCCGTCTATAATTGCGTCAATTTTACCAAAAAGATCTCTTTTAACGTGCTCGCAGGCGGTGGGGCTGGGACTTCCCGAGATGTTTGCTGACGGCGCTGCAAGAGGCACACCTGCCGCCCTTATGAGCTTGCAGGCGATTTCGTTAGAGGGGAATCTTATTGCCACGGTATCAAGACCGCCGCTAATTTCCTTTGGTATCACATCCGATTTCGGAAATACTATGGTAAGCGGGCCGGGACAAAAGCTTTCTATAAGCTTTTTGGCTTTGTCGCAAAATTCGGTAACAAGAGGATATATATCTTCCACCGAAGCCACATGAACAATGAGCGGATTATCGGAAGGGCGTCCCTTTGCGGCGTATATTTTAGACACTGCCTCACCGTCAAGCGCGTTTGCCGCGAGTCCGTATACGGTTTCGGTCGGCATTGCCACTAAGCCGCCGTTTTTTATTATTTTCGCCGCAATATCTATTTGATTTTCGTTTAATATCAAAGTATTCATACTATCAGCTTTCTTTCAGTTTTTCCGTTCTGTCGGCTGTTATAAGCGGGTCTATTACCATATCAAGGTCGCCGTTTAATATATCGTCTATTCTGTATAGAGTCAATCCTATTCTGTGGTCGGTAACACGCCCTTGCGGATAATTATATGTGCGTATGCGCTCGCTTCTGTCGCCTGTGCCTACTTGTGCTTTTCTGTCGCTTGCCACCATATCGGTCTGTTTTTTGCGTTCGGCTTCAAGCAATCTCGATTTAAGCACCTTCATAGCTTTGTCTTTATTTTTGTACTGGCTTCGCTCATCCTGACACTCAACTACGGTACCGGTGGGGATATGCGTGATTCTTATTGCCGATTCTGTTTTGTTGATGTGTTGACCGCCCGCGCCGCTTGATCGGTAAGTATCTATTTGAAGGTCGGCGGGGTTTATATCTATCTCAACGTCTTCGGCTTCGGGCAAAACGGCTACGGTAACGGTAGATGTGTGTATTCGTCCGCCTGATTCTGTTTCGGGCACGCGCTGTACACGGTGAACGCCGCTTTCAAATTTAAGTCTGGAATATGCGCCCGTACCTGTAATCATAAAGCTTACTTCTTTAAATCCGCCGAGCTCTGTTTCGTTCGCATTCAGTATTTCTGTTTTCCAACCGCGTTGTTCGGCGTACATACAATACATCCTGAAAAGCACACCCGAAAAAAGCGCGGCTTCTTCTCCGCCTGCACCGCCCCGTATTTCCATTATAACGTTGCGGTTATCGTTTGGGTCTTTCGGCAAAAGCATAATTTTTATTTCTTCGGTTATTTCATCAAAAAGCTTTTCGTTTTTGCAAAGCTCAGAGCGTACCATTTCTTTAAATTCATTGCTTTGAGAATTGTCGTAAAGCATTTCTTTTTCTTCTTCGATTTCTTTTTTCAAAGCAGTGTATTCTTTATATTTGTTGACAACAGGCTCTATTTCGGAAAGCTCTTTCATTGTTTCTCTGTAAACGTCAACATCCGCTGCGAGAGCAGGGTCGTAGAGCTTGGTTTGTAATTCTTCATATTTTTTTAAAAATAAATTAAGCTTATCAAACATATTATTTCCTTTACAAATAACATTATATTTTCGGATAAGATTCAATTTGCGTATCCTAATCCTTCCACTTATATTCTCTCAGTTCGCCTTTGCATTTAAGTTCTGGAAATCCCCATTGACGAAGTATCTCGTAAACGCCGATAGCAATTGAATTGGAAAGATTAAGGCTTCTTGCCACATCGATCATTGGAATACGCACCGTTGTTTCGGGGTTGTCGTGAAGTAATTTTTCAGGCAGACCTTTTGTTTCCTTGCCAAATAGAATATATGCGTTGTCTGGGTAAGATATATCGCTGTATATATTAGGCGCTTTTGTGGAAAAGTAAAAGTATGCACCGTTTGTTTTTCTGAAAAAATCTTCAAGATTGTCATAATAGGTTATATCAAGCAAATCCCAATAATCAAGTCCCGCGCGCTTTAAGTGCTTATCGTCAATATCAAAGCCCATAGGCTTTACAATGTGAAGTGAAGCTCCCGTTGCGGCACAGGTTCTGGCAACATTGCCCGTGTTTTGAGGTATCTCGGGTTCTACCATAACTATATTTAATCGTTTCATAAAAAACTTCCTCGGTTATTATTTTTATAAAAGGGAGATAATTATTATGTACTGCAAATTAAACGCAGCAAATAAATTATTGAAGATCTGGAGATGGATTACAATGGCAAATAATGTTATGAATGTTGTCAAAGGTACAGCCGTGGGTCTTGCTGTGGGTATGGCTGTAGGTTATGTAGGCAACAGTATGATGAACAGCGGTTCAAGCAAACGCAAGGCTAAAAAAATAGCCCATAAAACAGCAAAAAAGATAGGGAATATCGTAGACGGAATGTCGCAGATAGTAAGCTGACACGTATGCCGCTTTTTTTTACTTTAGTGTAAAGAGGCGGCAATTTACATACAGGCATTATTTATGATATTTTCCGCCGTTTAAAATATTAAAGCTTCTGTAAATCTGTTCGCACAGCATAACTCTCGCAAGCTGATGGGGAAATGTCATTTTTGACATGGAAAGCCTTAAATCGCTTAATGCTTTGATCTTATCAGAAAGCCCCCAGGAGCCTCCGATAACAAAAACTATATCGCAAAAGCCGTTTACTGCGGCTTCGCTTATATAATCGGCGAGCTGCTCAGAGCTTTTTTGGTTGCCCTCAATGCAAAGTGTGATTATTTTAGCGTTTTTCGGAAGTTTTGAAATTATTTTTTCGCCTTCATTTTCAATAACAGCGTCTATTTGAGACTGTGAGGGGTTGTCTGATGTTTTATATTCGTCAAGCTCGGTAACGCTGAATTTACAGTAACGCGAAAGGCGCTTTGCGTACTCCTCGCAAGCATCTTTAAGATATTTTTCTTTAAGCTTTCCTATACATAATATTTGAACATTCATAATTACTCACATATATATTATTGTTCCGTTATAATCTTCGGGGGCAATACTCAGCATATAGTCCTTATCGCATATCATACCGTGTTCCTGTAATTTTGCCGCCGCGCAGTGATACGCAAGATCCGGATAATTGTTTTCTCGGCTTAAATGCGCCAGCAAAAATCTTGTTGTGCCGCCTTTGACAAGCTGAGGCAATATTTCACTGCAATCATCGTTTGAAAGATGCCCCGTGTCCGATAAAATGCGGCGTTTAAGTAAATAGGGGTAAGGCCCGTTTCTGAGCATTCCGACATCATGATTGGATTCCAAAATTACGGCGTCGCTTCCGAGCAGGTTTTCTTTTACCGTGTCGGATATGTAGCCGAGGTCGGTAGCAAGAGCGGTTATTCTTCCGCTTTTGTCAGTTATGCGATAGCAGGTGCTCTCTGGCGTATCGTGGCTTGTTTTAAATGGCTGAATATTAAAGCTTTCTGTGTTAAAAGACGAATAAACGTCATTATCTTTTCGCAGATATTCGGTATAAACGCCCTTTAAATGCCCGTCTAACGCAAGCTGTTCTGAGGTTCCGTATGACATATACACAGGAACGTGACAGTTGGAAGCGAAAACACGTAAGCCCTTTATGTGGTCTATATGCTCATGTGTTATCAGTATGGCTTCCAAACAATCGGGGTTTATGTTGTAATGCGACAAAGCCTCGCATAATTGCTTTGCGCTTCGTCCCGCGTCTATAAGTATTCCTTTAGAGCCGCAGCCTATAAAATAGCTGTTGCCTTTGCTTCCGCTGAAAAGCGGTATTATCTTTGCCATGTTAAACACCTTGCTATAAATGATCTGCAAAATATAATTTTACAGTATTTTTCAGCTGTTGTATATAGTTTTTCATCACTTTTTCGGTTTTTTTACAAATAAACTCGCTCCAAGATAATACTTTAACTATCTTGGAGCGGTAATAAGATCAATATTATTTTTCTATAAGGCTTACGCCGTCCATTTCAACAGGTTT
The DNA here is from genome assembly GCA_024690965.1 of Clostridiales bacterium. Classification (GTDB taxonomy): domain Bacteria; phylum Bacillota; class Clostridia; order Oscillospirales; family Acutalibacteraceae; genus JAEEHZ01. The sequence continues at coordinate 157,711 of JAILOG010000016.1, read as the reverse complement.
AGGCATATTCATCATTTCAAGCATTGTAGGCGCAATATCCGCGAGGCGTCCGCCGCTTTGTCTTAATTTGCAGTTATAACCAACAACGCAAAGGGGAACGGGGTTTGTGGTGTGCGCCGTAAACGGTGATCCGTCAACGTCATACATTCTGTCGGCGTTGCCGTGGTCCGCGGTAATGATCGCACTGCCGCCCATCTTTTCTATGGAAGCTATAACCTTGCCCAAACACTCATCAACAGCCTCAACAGCCTTTACAGCCGCCTCAAAAACGCCTGTGTGACCAACCATATCGCAGTTTGCAAAATTTAAGATAATAACGTCATACTTTCCGCTTTCAATTCTTTCACAGCATTTTTCCGCGACTTCATATGCGCTCATTTCCGGTTGTAAGTCATAAGTTGCAACCTTTGGCGATGCTACTAAAACTCTGTCTTCGCCTTCGTATGTTTTTTCTACGCCGCCGTTAAAGAAAAATGTAACGTGAGCGTACTTTTCAGTTTCCGCGATTCTCAGCTGGGTTTTACCGTTTGCGGACAAGTATTCTCCCATTGTGTTCTTAAGCGACTGAGGTTTAAATGCGATTTCAACATTAGGCATTGTAGCATCGTATTGAGTCATACAAACATAAGTAAGCGGGAAAAATCCGTTTTTGCGCTCAAATCCGTTAAATTCGGGATCGACAAAAGTTCTTGTTATTTCTCTTGCTCTGTCGGGACGGAAATTATAGAATATAACGCTGTCGTTCGCTTTTATTGGTTTTGCGCCGTCAATTACGGTAGGAATAACAAATTCGTCCGTTACACCGTCTGCGTATGACATTTCAACAGCCTTAACAGCACTGTCGCAGTGGTTGCCCTTGCCGTAAACGATCGCACTGTAAGCCTTTTCAACGCGTTCCCAGCGGTTGTCACGGTCCATAGCGTAGTATCTGCCCATTACGGTTGCGATTTTGCCTACTCCGATTTCTGCGACTTTTTCTTCACACTCTCTTACAAAATCTGCACCGCTGCTGGGAGGAACGTCACGTCCGTCAAGAAAAGCGTGTATGTATACTTCTTTTAAGCCTTTACGTTTTGCAAGCTCAAGTATTCCGTACATGTGCGTGTTGTGGCTGTGTACACCGCCGTCCGAGAGCAGACCGAAAAGATGAAGCGCAGAATTATTCTTTATTGCGTTATCAACCGCGCCTGTAAGCGCGGGGTTTTCAAAAAAGTCGCCGTCTTTTATGGATTTTGTTATTCTTGTAAGCTCCTGATAAACAATTCTTCCTGCGCCGATATTTGTGTGTCCTACCTCACTGTTTCCCATTTGACCGTCGGGCAGACCTACGTCCATACCCGATGCGCCTATCTGTGTAATGGGGTTTGATGAGAACAATCTGTCAATATTCGGCTTTTTCGCAGCCTTTATTGCGTTGCCTTTTTCGGGCGCGATGCCAAATCCGTCAAGTATAATAAGTGCCAAAGGTTTTTTCATTATGTTTTCCTCTCAATCTTATTATTTGGACGCCGATTTTACAAGCGCTTCAAAGTCCGCGGACTTAAGAGACGCGCCGCCTATAAGACCGCCGTCTATATCTTCCTGAGAGAGAAGCTCGTCGGCATTTGCGGGCTTCATAGAGCCGCCGTATTGTATTGTAACGCCGTCTGCCGCTTTCTTTGTGTATAAATTCGCAACGGTACTTCTTATAAAACCGCAAACCTCGGCTGCCTGCTGTGATGTAGCGGTTCTGCCCGTGCCGATAGCCCATACGGGTTCATACGCGATTATTACATTTTTGAGCTGTTCTTCAGTAACGTCCTTAAGTGCTGTCTTTGTCTGCATAGCAACTATCTCTTCTGTTATACCGTTGTCTCTTTGCTCTAATGTTTCACCAACGCAGAGTATAACTTTTATTCCTGCGTTAAGCGCTGCCAATGTTCTTTTGTTTACGGTAAAATCTGTTTCACCGAAATACTGTCTTCTTTCACTGTGACCGATTATTACATATTCAACACCCATCTCTGTGAGCATATCGGCAGATATTTCTCCCGTAAATGCGCCGCTTTTCTCAAAGTGGCAGTTTTGCGCGCCAACCTTTATATTTGTTCCTTCTGTGAGTCTGATCGCAGTTTCAAGGTTTGTAAACGGTACGCAAATTATAACTTCACAATCTGCGTTTCTGATTATTTCACTTTGTTTAAGCTCGTTTATGAGTTCAGCCGCTTCGGCGCGGTTTTTGTTCATTTTCCAGTTTCCCGCCAATATGGCTTTGCGTAAATTTTTATTCATAATGCTATTCACTCCTGTCAGCGCACCGCAAGCCTCTCCCGAAAAAACAGGGGAGAGGCTATGCGATTTTTGCTGTTATTTTATTGTTTATATATTAATTATTTCTCGTTAAGGCAGGCAATACCCGGAAGCTCAAGACCCTCCAAAAATTCCAAAGAAGCGCCGCCGCCTGTAGAGATGTGAGTCATCTTATCCGCGAAGCCAAGTTTTTCAATAGCCGCCGCGCTGTCGCCGCCGCCGATAATTGATATCGCGCCGCTTTCTGCGATCGCTTTTGCAACTGCTATAGTGCCACCTGCAAAGTTATCCCACTCGGAAACGCCCATAGGCCCGTTCCAAACAACAGTTGCCGCGTCTTTTATTGCGTCCGCGAATATTTTTCTTGTTTCTTCACCTATATCAAGACCCATCCAGCCGTCGGGTATCTCTGTTGAAAGCACGTATTTGGACTCCGCGTCCGGAGCATATTCGGTTGCGACCTTAGTATCAACAGGCAAGAGGAATTTTACTCCCTTTTCCTTTGCCTTATCCATCATTTTAAGAGCCATTTCGCATTTATCTTCTTCGCAAAGCGATGTTCCTACGCTGTATCCCTGAGCTTTCATAAACGTATAAGACATACCGCCGCCGATGATGAGAATATCTACTTTATCAAGCAGGTTGTTGATAACGCCTATTTTATCGCTTACTTTTGCGCCGCCGAGAATAGCCGCAAAAGGTCTTTTGGGTTCTGTAAGCGCGCCGCCCATAACGGATATCTCTTTTTGAATAAGATAACCGCATACGGCAGGCAAATAATCCGCAACTCCCGCAGTGGAAGCGTGTGCGCGGTGAGCGGTGCCGAAAGCGTCGTTTACGTATATCTCAGCCATAGAAGCCAATTCTTTTGCGAAAGCGGGGTCATTCTTTTCCTCTTCTTTGTGGAAACGAACATTTTCAATAAGTTCAACTTCGCCCTCTTTAAGTGAAGCCGCAATTGATTTTGCGCTTTCGCCGATAACGTCTTTAGCCATTTTAACTTCCATACCCAAAGCCTTTGATAAATACGCCGCAACGGGTGCCAAAGAATATTTCATATTAAATTCGCCCTTGGGTCTGCCGAGGTGAGAGCAAAGTATAACTTTTGCGTTTTTGCTTAAAAGATACTTTATTGTTTTGAGCGCCTCGTCTATACGCTTCGTGTCGGTAATGTTGCCGTCTGCGTCGAACGGAACGTTAAAGTCGCAGCGGACAAGGACTCTTTTGCCGTTTACATCAATATCTTCTACAGATTTTTTGTTTAAGTAATTCATTATATAGTCTCCTTTTCGATAAAAATTTAACAAATCAACACAAACGATATTTTACCCTAATTTGGTGTATTTTTCAATACTTTTATTAAATTATTTAACACATTTTAGTTGTAGAATAAAATTGCACTGAATATATGACTGTTATTAATTACAAATTTCATTTAAAACATCGCCTACAGAATCCCGTATAACGAGCTCTGCATACCGGTCGTAGGGCGTGGGGGAATAGTTGATAATAACAAGGTGATTTCCTCTGTAAGCGTTTATTAAAGATGCCGCCGGCTGTACCACAAGCGATGTTCCGCCGACAATAAGCACGTCCGCGCGCTCTATGTGAAGCTCAGCCTGTAAAAAAGTGTTATTATCAAGCCCTTCTCCGTAAAGCACTACATCAGGGCGTATTATTCCGCCGCATTTCTCACAGCGTGGTACGCCTTTTGAATTCAGAATATGATCCGGAGAATATTTTTCTTTGCACAAAGAGCAGTAATTGCGCTTTACACTGCCGTGAAGCTCAAACACAGTTTTGCTGCCTGCAAGCTGATGAAGCCCGTCTATATTCTGTGTTACAACGGCGGTGAGTTTTCCTGTTTTCTCTAAATCGGCAAGTGCCTTATGGGCTTTATTTGGCTTTGCATTTGGGTAGAGCATAGCGTTTCTGTAATAATCGAAAAACAGCTCAGGCTCACGCATAAGACAGGTATTGCTCAGCAGATATTCCGCAGGCATACCGTAGTTGTCGGCATTTTGGGCGTACAAACCGTTTGTGCCGCGAAAATCCGGGATACCGCTTTCGGTGGATACACCGGCGCCGCCGAAAAACACTACTCTTTTTGAAGACGAAAGCATATTCTTTAGTATATTTGCTTTTTCAATGTTATCGTATTTCATTACATACACATCCTTCACTATAGATACTCTAAAATTTCAAAGATATTATACAACATTTTTCACAAGCTTAAAAGATTATGTTGGTATTTTCTTTAACTAATTTGAAAAAGCCAAAATCAAATAATTACAAAAAATCTATTGACAATACGTGCAAAATATGATATCATCATTTGCGTTGTACGGAGAGGTGTCCGAGCGGTTTAAGGAGCTAGTCTTGAAAACTAGTGATTCCGAAAGGAACCAAGGGTTCGAATCCCTTCCTCTCCGCCACTTTAAAACTTTCACCATTAAACGGAGGATTACTCAAGTGGTGAAGAGGCTCCCCTGCTAAGGGAGTAGGTCGGGTAACCGGCGCGAGAGTTCGAATCTCTTGTCCTCCGCCATGTTTATCGCTTGAAAAAGCAAAACACTCAAAAACCTCAGTTGTTAACTGGGGTTTTTGCGTTTTTAAGACCATTTTCAAACTTGAAAAATAATGCCCAAAATGGGTTAAAATTGTGCGGTAGCAGGACTCGAACCGTCGAAAATTTTCTAACCCTTTGTACAATTAAATATGTGTCATTTAAGACCGAAATTTCTTTATTACATAATAGAGAGAGTTCGGTCTTTTTTTATTTGTCCTTGCTTTATACATATCCACTTGCTCAGTGGTATGAATTTTATTGTAAAGGAGATGTCCAAAATGAGCAACTGCAAAGTAATTGCCGTAGTCAACCAAAAGGGTGGCGTCGGCGAAACCACAACGACCTTTAACCTCGGTGTAGGTCTTGCACGCGCTGGAAAACGCGTTTTGCTTGTCGATTGTGATCCACAGGGTGACTTGACGATTTGTTGCGGCTATCAGGACAACGATGAGATTGAAACAACGATTTCTACCATTATGCAAAAAGTCATCGAAGATGACGAGCTGCTGCCGGATGAAGGAATCATTCATCAGCCGGAAGGCGTCGATCTTTTGCCCGCGAACATTGAGCTTTCAAGTATGGATTTACAGCTTGTATCGACTATGAACCGTGAGCGTATTCTTGCTATGTATCTTAACAGCATAAAAGACAGATATGACTACATTCTGCTCGACTGTATGCCAAGCTTGGGTATGATTACCGTTAATGCTTTCACAGCCGCGGATTCAGTAATCATTCCTGTGCAAGCGCATTATCTGCCGCTTAAAGGAATGACGCAGCTCACGAGAACAATCAGCAAGGTGCGAAAGCAAATTAACCCGAAGCTAAGGATTGACGGGATAGTGTTAACGCTTGTAGCCGAAAACACAAATATCCCCGAACCCGAAACAACCTATGCCGGCAAAGAAAGCGTAGGCATAGCCGTATCAACTGAAAAGATGCTCGGAGATGTAGACAATGATAAGAATGTTACGATGCTTGATGTAGTGATGTTGCAGAAGCATATCGCAAGCCTTACGGTGCTTACACCTGAACAAATAAGGCTTGCGGATGTAAACCGTGACGGCGAAATAACAATGCTTGATGTCACGACAATGCAGAAATATATAGCAAGAATAATTGAAAAATTCTGAGAAAAATACAATTTAATATGCTGACAAAGGAACGCATGGACATAAAAAATGTGCGCACGGGCTGAGATGAAAATCTCGGCTCTTTTTTATTGCCCTGTTGCGCCCATTTTGTATAGAAATCCCTAAAAAAGGAAGGAGGGAAAAAAGCATGAATTTTGAAGTCAAAATCCACAAGACTTTTAAGGATGGCAAGCCTCTCAAGGCGATCTGCTCTGTGACAATGGACGGTCAGTTCGATGTACACGGCGTAAGAGTTTTCAAAAACCAAAACGGCAGGCATATTGCGATGCCCGGTGAGTCATATAAAGACGCTAAAGGCAACACGCAGTACAAGGATGTCTTTCATCCTATTACTAATGAGGCTCGCCGCGCTATGGAAGCGGCAATCTTTAAAGCCTATGACGCAAAAGTAAAAGAATAATCAATCATTTCAACACAACAAACAACAAACCAAAAAACAAAAAAATTAATAAAAGAAAGAGGTATTTTATTATGAAAAAATTATTTAGCAAAATCAAAAACAGAGCAAACACAGCTGTCATCACAGCAAAGACAATAATCGCAACCAAGAAAGCCGAGGGCTATGTAGACTCTGGTGTAAAAATCCTGATCGCCGTAGTTATGGGCGCACTCTTGCTTGCGGGCTTGTACGCACTCTTTAACACAACCATTATGCCGACTGTAGTGTCAAAGGTTCAGAGCCTGTTTAACTACAACGGCTGATGAGAGGAGGGGGAATCTTATGAACAGAATGAAAAGCGAGATTTCCCGACTTGCGAATAAAACCCTTAAAATTTGCAAGTCAAAGCAAAGCGCAATTTTTGTGGGAGTAGGTATCAAAATCATCATTGCCGTAGTTATAGGCGCGTTGATGCTCGGCGGCACTTACGCGCTCACAAGAGACAATGTGGTTGAGAACACATCGATATGGTTGAAGCGTTAAAAGACGCGGAATAAGAGGAATTATGTATAAGATAAAATTAAAAATCGATGGTATGATGTAAAGCTTTTACCGTATATTTATCCGTTAATCACAAAAATGCTCGAACAGCCTGTATTTATGCGCTGTTTCGGTATTTTTTTACATAAATCAGCTTGAATTGTTAAAAATCGTTTCCGTTGCACGATGGTCACACACATTTTTATTTGGATTTTCGCAGAGGTTACAATGGTTTTAAGTATTATGCAAAAATTGTTTTAAAATCAAGGGGCTGTTCTGAAAGCACTCGGAACAGCCCCTTGATTTAATACTCAGTTATACTAAATTATTTGTCTTTTTTTGCCGTTTGACACTAATAATAGTTTTACAAATAATATCAAAAATCTATTTCTTTACCCAATCTGCGGTACATCGTTTTCTTTACCGCGCGGAGAATATTTTCATATCCCGTGCAACGACAAAGATGACCTGACAGAAGTTTTCTCAACTCATCATCGGTGTAAAGGGTGTTTGCTTCCAATATTTCCACCGCTGTCATAATAAATCCCGGTGTACAAAATCCGCACTGGATAGCCGTTTCATCTATGAACGCCTGCTGTATATCTGAAAGCTCACCGTTGGGACCTACTAAGCCCTCAAGCGTCCTTATATGCTTGCCTTCCGCCCAAACTGCAAGGTAAATGCAAGAGTTGAATGCCTCACCGTCGATAAGTACATTACAAGCGCCGCATTCACCTACTTCACAGCCCTTTTTAACGGATGTAAGGTGATATTCGTTTCTCAGCATATCGGTAAGCGACGCACGAACATCTACCACTTTTTCAACGTCTTTACCGTTAATGTTGCAATGAACTACTTTATACTGACTCATTATATAACACCTCCGGCTCTCTTAATAGATTCAGCAAGGCAACGTTTCGCCATTTCTACGGCGATGTGAAGTCTGAAATCACGGCTCGCTCTCCATGAGTTACGCGGATTAATGTCGTTTAGCACGGCAAGCGCAAATTCATCTAAAAGCGACTCCGAAATTACGCTTCCGTTCGCGACTGATTCGGCACTCGGTACACGCATCGGTACAGGACCTGCTACACCGTAAGCTATACGGGCACGCTCAATCGTTCTTTTGTCTTCGCTGAGTCTTACGTTTACGCTACATCCCAGAGAGGCTATTTCCATTGCGTTTCGCATACCGTATTTTATATAATGTCCGTATGTGTTTTCATAGCTTGTCTTCGGTATCAAAATAGCAGTTTGTATTTCGCCTTCTTCTGCGTGAATATCAACAGTACCTGCTTTGATGTAGAAATCCTTTATCGGGATGCGTCTTACACCGTTTTTGCCCGTAAGCTCTACTATGGCTTCCCAAGCGTGTAAGGTTGACGCGGAATCTGCCGATGTTACGCCGTTACAGGTATTGCCGCCTATAGTGCCGATATTTCTTATTTGAGGAGAGCCTACTTGGTCTACCGCCTCGCCCAATACATTAATGTATTTTTGAATTATGGGATCGCGTGTAATATGAGAAAAGCTTGTAAGAGAGCCTATTCTTATATTTTCGTCTTTATCTATGCTTATGCCGCGCATTTCATCTATCATATAGATAGAAATAAGTTCTTTGCCGGCGCGTCTGCCTTCACGCATTTGCACAAGTACATCTGAACCGCCGGCAATTATTTGTGCTTCGGGATGTTCAAGGCGAAGCTGTATTGCGTGTTCTACACTTTCAGCTTCATAAAGCGCTTTCATATCATACATAGCTTATTTTTCCTCCTTTTCTGTCCAGGGGTCGTTAATAAGTCCTGCTTTGCTGAACTCCGCAAACAAAACGTGCGGATTTATCGGGTTTTTGTTAATGGCAACGCCTGTGGCATTAAGTATCGCGTTGCGTATAGCCGGAGCTCCCGAGCATGCCGGGGGCTCGCCCAAAGCTTTCGTGCCGAATGGGGAAGTGGGTTCCGGGTTTTCAATGAAGTACGCTTCAAGGTTTGGGTGATCCATAAATGTTGAAAGCTTATAGTCAAGCAGGTTGTTGTTAAGGGGTTTGCCGGTTTTTTCATCAAAGATAAGCTGTTCGCTTAAACCGTAGCCTATTGCCATTGACATACCGCCGTGTACCTGTGCCTCGGCAAGCGCCGGATTTATAAGGTTACCGCAGTCGTGTACGTTTACTATTCTCACAAGCTTTGTTTTGCACATTTCTATATCTACTTCTACCTCAGCAAAGGTGCAACCAAATGAATAGGCATTGTTTCTGATTGTGTATGTTGATTCGGCAGTTATATGCTCGCTGTGAACGGGATTATACTGCGCTGTCATAGCCAATTCTTTAAGGCTCATAAGCACCTGTTTATCGCCTTTTCTTATGATATTGCCATCCTCGATATCCATGTTGGCAACCGCCTGACGGGTGACCTCACAAGCATATTTTAGTATTTTTTCTTTCAGAAGCTCTGCTGTCTGTTTAATTGAGAATCCCGCAACATACGTTTGACGCGACGCGTACGCTCCGAGTCCTGTTGGTGTTATATCGGTATCCTGACAGGAAACAACATGAACGTCTTTATAGCTTTTAAGTCCCAAAGCCTCTGCTGTCATTTGAGCGTAAGCCGTATCCGCGCCCTGACCTATTTCTGTTTCACCGCACTGCATTGTAACGGTGCCGTCAAGGTTTAACAGCATACGGTTTGATGATGTCTCTAAAGAAATAGGATAAACAGCTGTGTTGTACCAGAATGTCGCCATACCTATGCCGCGGCGAATCTTTCCGGTATCATTTGCGTATTCCTTTAATTTACGCTCATAATCAATAATTTCAGCGCCTTTTTTCATACATTCTCTGTATGTATCATAATAGTTTACATTGCCTGAGAAATTATCCTTATACCCCTGCGGCATAATATTCTTGCGTCTGAATTCCATCGGCTCCATACCCACCGCACGGGCACATTCATCTATATTTGATTCATCGGCAAATGAAGCCTGAGGCATACCGTAACCGCGCATAGCGCCTGCGACAGGTCTGTTTGTATATACTGTATAGCTGTCACATTCCATATTCGGGCAGGGGTAATGCTGATGGAAAGAACCCATTCCCTTTGCGACAATAGAATGTCCGTGAGAGGCATAAGCCCCTTGATTTGAGAAACATTCTACCTTTCTGGCGGCTATTGTGCCGTCTTTTCTCAACCACGAAATAATATGAAAACGTATTGCGTGGCGCACACGGTTAGAAACAAATGTTTCTTCTCTTGCGCAGTCTATGCGAACACATCTGCCGCCTACCTGTGTGCTGCACCACGCGCAAAGCGGCTCATAAAGCGCGTCCTGCTTATTGCCGAAGCCGCCGCCGATATAAGGTTTAATAACCTGAATATCTGCCCAAGGTCTGCCAAGTGCCTGACCTACAACACGGCGTATAATGTGAGGTATCTGCGTTGAGGCAACTACTACTATACGTCCGTTTTCCTCGTAGGCATAGCAACCGTGATTTTCAATGTGGCAGTGCTGTACGGTTGGCGTATCATACCAGCCTTCTACCTTTATCAGACCTTCTTCTTTTATTGCGTTCTGATAATCTCCCAAGCGGTTTGAAGTATGCTTAAGAATATTATTGGGGTATTGCTCATGCAAAAGCGGCGCGCCGTCCTCCATTGCCTTTTGAGCGTCAAGAACAAATGGAAGCTCTTCATACTCAACGGTCAAAGCACGGACGCCTTGATTTGCGGCTACTTCGTTTTCGGCGATAACAACGGCGATATCATCGCCCCAGTAGCGAACGTGGGTATTCAAAAGCTTTCTGTCCGCTACGTCTTGATGACCGGGGTCCATAGACCATGGGTGTCCTGCCGTTGGGAAAGGTATATCCGGCACATCAAAGCAAGTAAGCACCTTTACTACTCCCGGTATTTTCATAGCAGCTTCCGTGTCGATAGATTTGACGATCGCATGAGCCTTTTCGGCGTGCTTTATGCGGACATAAAGGGCGTCCGCGGGCATACGGTCTTCGTAATACTTCGTCCTGCCGGTGGCTTTGTCGTATCCGTCTACTCTTACTTCGCTTTGTCCTACTTTGTTCATAACGTTTCCTCCTCGGAAGAAATATTTTTTATAAATTAAAACGCTGATTTACGGTTATAATATTTGTATTATAGTTCTGTCCTTGACACAGGTAAAAATTTTAAGTAAAATGAATTGCGATTATTAAGGATGTGATAAGATGATTTTTCACAACAACATCAAGGTAGGCTGTGTAGTCCTTGCCGCGGGTAATTCCGTCCGTTTCGGAGAGAATAAGCTTTTAGCCAAAATAGACGGTAAATCAATGATAGAACACGCCCTTGAAGCTATTCCCAAAGAAAAGCTTTCTTATGTCGTTGTAGTCACGCAGTATGAAAGCATTGCGAAGCTTGCGGAAAAATTTGGCTTTAAATATATAACAAACGAACACCCCGAACTGGGGCTGAGCCACAGTGTAAAGCTCGGAACACAAGCTCTTGGAAGCAAGTGCGATGGGATAATATATCAGGTATCGGATCAGCCGTGGCTTAAACGTGAGAGCGTATCTCAAATGCTTGATTTTTTCCGTGACAACCCAAACTGCATAATAAGCATGTCAAGCGATGGAAGGCGCGGCAATCCCTGTATTTTTCCAAAAGCATATTACAAAGAATTGTGCGGTCTGTCCGGTGACAGAGGCGGCAGATCTGTAATAGAATTGCACGAGGATAATCTGCTGTTATTTGAAGTACCTGAAACCGAACTCATAGATGTAGATACCCCCGAGATAATTGAAAATATTGCTGTTAAATAATAAACTATGGTTATCACAACGTCGCAACCGACAAAACAACGTCGGTTGTGCGTTTTATTTTTTCTTGGAATACGGCGTATTATCAAGCGGAAGTGAGAAACGCCGTTCTCCGTCTAATCTGAAATAAGCGTCCGCGATGGCGGGAGCAGTAGGTATTGATGTTATCTCTCCTATGCCAATTGCGCCGTTCGCAAGGTTAAGACCGGGCTTTTCTACTACTATCGCCTTTATCTCCGGCGGTATCTGATTTGCTTTAAAAAGCCCCAGCGTACCGTATTTCGCGGTCGGCTTGCAGTTGTCATCTATAGGATACTTCTCTGTAAGGGCAAAACCCATAGACATTACAACGCCGCCTTCTATCTGTCCCTCGCAGGATAGAGGATTTACCGCCTTGCCCACATCGTGAGCAGCGACAAATTTCTTTATTCTGCCTGTTTCTTTGTCTAAAACACACATTTGTGTCGCGTAGCCGTACGCAACGTGGGATACCGGGTTTGGAACGTCCGCGCCGAGGGGATCGGTTTTTGCGAGATACTCCCCGTAGAACTCTTGCCCGATTAAATCTTTTAAGGTCTTACCCTTAAGCGCCTCTACAAGCTTTTCACAGGCTCTTCTGCAAGCTTCACCTGTTACAAGTGTTTGGCGTGAACCCGATGTATCGCCCGAATCGGGAGCAATCCATGTGTTGCTTCTTTCATATACTATATCATCGGGAGTCAAACCCGCGTTTGTTACTACCATTTGTGTAAGCACCGTGCCGAGACCTTGTCCGATACAAGATGCGCCCGAATAAATGTGTACTTTTGCGTCATCTTCAATAATAAGTTTCGCTCTGCCCCAGTCGGGGAGACCAACGCCTACGCCCGCGTTTTTCATGGCGCACGCAATACCTACGGGCTCGCCGTTCTTTATTGCTTCATCATAGTAAGGCTTTACAGCCTCCAATGTTTCTACCAAGCCTGTTTCTGCGCCGACTATTTGACCGTTAGGAAGTACTCCGCCGGGACGGATGGCGTTTCTGTATCTTATCTCCCAAGGTGAAATTCCCACCAAATCAGCCATTTCGTTCAAAAGAGACTCTGTGGCGAAGCACGTCTGTGTAACGCCGAAACCTCTGAATGCGCCGGCAGGGGGATTGTTTGTATAATATGCCCGTCCCTCTATTTCAAAATTCTCATATGCGTACGGACCTGCCGCGTGAGTACACGCACGCTCCAAAACGGGACCGCCGAGCGACGCAAAGGCGCCTGTATCGGACACAACGCTTGCTTTAACGCCCTGAATAATTCCGTTTTCATCGCAGCCCATTGTAAAATCCATTTTAAATGGGTGACGTTTCGGATGTATCAATATAGACTCGCTTCTTGAAAGCTTTACTTTAACAGGTACTCTGGCTACATAAGCAATTAAAGCGGCGTGGTGCTGGACGGACATATCCTCTTTTCCGCCGAATCCGCCTCCTACAAGCTGATTTTCAACAAGGCAATGGTCATAGTCAACGCCGAGCATCTGTGCGCACTCATGAAGTGTGGTGTGCGCGCTTTGGTCTGTGGTTAAAAGCTTTACGCCGCCGTTTTCAAGCGGTAACGCAACACAGCACTCCGGCTCCAAAAAAGCGTGTTCAGTCCACGGTGTTTCAAAATGATGCGAAAGCACAAACTTTGAGCTTTTTATAGCTTCTTCCGCGTTGCCTCTGGAAACATGCTTATAAGCCTGTACATTGTTTTCATCTGTTTCAAATACAAGCGGTGCGTTTTCCCGCGCCGCTTCTTCAGGGTTATGAACCGCGTCTAGAACCTCATATTCTACCTTAACAAGCTTTTTGGCGGCTTCAAGTGTTTCTCTGTCTTTTGCGCACACCAAAGCAACGGAATCGCCTAAATAGTGTGTGATCTCGCCTACCGGTATCAATGTCGGCTGGTCTTTTTTTATGTGGCCCACATAATTCTTTCCCGGAATATCTTTCGCTGTTAGCACACATACAACTCCCGGTAAGCTTTCAGCTTCGCTTGTATCTATCGAAAGCACACGGGCGCGCGGATATTCACTGCGCACGGCGCTGCCGTAGCACATACCGTCCACATACACGTCATCGGGATATTTGCCATAGCCCTGAACCTTTTCCGCTACGTCTATTCGCTGAACACGTGAGCCAACCTCAAAGTCTTTTTCATCGCATGGTACTTTTCCTTCTCTTATTACCTTTGCCGCCAGCAAAATGCCGTCTATTATTTTAACATAGCCTGTGCAACGGCATATATTGTTTCTTATGGCATACGCGGCTTCGTCTCTTGTGGGGTTTTGATTAACATCTATGAGCGATTTTGCCGCCATTATCATACCGGGTATACAAAATCCGCATTGAACGGCACCGGCTTTTCCGAAAGCGTATGTATATGCTTCTTTTTCAAAATCAGACAACCCCTCAACGGTTACAACGGATTTTCCTTCCATTTTATCTGTTTGTAAAATGCAAGCTTTTGTGAGCTTTCCGTCAACAAGAACGTGGCAGGTGCCGCACGCGCCTTCACTGCATCCGTCCTTTACGCTTGTAAGCTTAAGCTCGTCGCGCAGATATCTGATAAGCTTTTGATTTTTCTCTACCGTAACGGTTTTTCCGTTAACTGAAAATACAGCCATACAACATACCCCTTCGAGTTTGTTTTTATAAAAATCATAATTCCGAACAATTGTAAACAAATATTTTGTTTATTATAACATACAAACAAGCAAAAATCAATTATAAAGCCGTATCGTCGTTATTCTATTATTAAAACCACGGTCTGTAAAAAAAACAGTCCGCAAATCGGCACACGCTGACTTGCGGACTTGTAAATTCATTATGTATTATTTCTTCTTTTTGAGAGTAAGCTCAAATTCTCCGTCTTTATTTGCTACCTCAACGTCATACTTTTGAGAGCTTGCGTATCTTGTAATGTTCTCAACGCAAACCATACTGTCCACCTGAACCTTCAGTTCATTTGGTGAAGATTTTTTAACCTCGTTCTGCACCATTACCACGGGCATGGGACAACTTAATCCTCTTGCGTCAATCATGCTTTTTTAGCCTCCCTCTGTTTAAGTGTATTTACTATTGATATTATAAGTAATACGCCAAAGCCGATAGCTACTGCTATTTTACCTGCGTCGCCTATTCCGCCTGCGGAATATGTTCCGTCTTCCGCAAGGCTTGCTGCGCCGCCTGCAAGGCCGAAGTTATGCGCGAAAGCCGCGCCTACTATCATACCAAGTACTGTAACTGCGCTGTCGCCGTTGCCTTCACCTGCAAGTATGAGCTGTCTTAACGGGCATCCGCCAAGCAGCACGCTGCCCCAGCCAACTAAAACCATACCTAAAAGGTTCCAAAGCTGACTTGCGTGTGATATTGGCTGAAGATATGTAGAGAATCCCTTAAAGTTGCCGAGAATAATGTTGCCTATAAGTACAACGAGGAATATTACACCAAAGCCTGCAAGCAAATTAAAATCCTTGAACATAACAGCGTCACGCATACCGCCAACCATGCAAATACGTGATCTTTGCGCAAGCGCTCCTACAACAAGAGCAACCAAAAGCGACAAAACAAGCGGAGCGTGCTTTGAGCCGGGACCCTCTGTGGAGAAAGTGAAAATTGCGGGAACTGCGATAAGAAGCACGAGCAAGCCTATCATAATGCCGGGCAACGCCATGCCTTCGCTAAGTGTGACAGTATAACTTCTCTTTAATGTAAAGCCTTTTTTAAGGAAAAATATTCCTATCAAAATACCGAGCGCAAATCCTACAAGACCTACAAATGCGTTGAGGTCGCCGCCGCCCATACGGATAACCATTCTCAAAGGACAGCCGAGGAACACAAGTGCGCCTATCATAACGAATGCGCCGATAATAAAACGTGTGGCAGGTGAAGAACCTGCTTTTGGCTTAAACTCGCCTCTGATAACGGCCAATATAGTTGAGCCTAAAACAAGACCGATAATTTCGGGGCGGATGTACTGAACAACGGGTGCTGTGTGCATTTTTGTCGCGCCTGCTATGTCACGCAGGAAGCAAGCTATACAAAAGCCCATGTTTGCGGGGTTGCCGAATGCGGTAAGTACCAGCGCGGCTATACCTATTACAGCACCGGTTATCAGAACCCACAGATTGATTTTCTTACTCATAAATTCTTCTCCTTTTGATATGAATAAAAATTTGATACGGGGCAATTTTACCGTTAACATATATAATTGCCCTCATTCATCGTTATTTATTCTAAAATACAACGGTGTGTATGTCAAACATATTATTTCGATAAATTTAAACTATTATCGACTTTTTCGATAATAGCTCAATCTTCTTTTACAAATCGAGACACAAACGCCTGTTCCGTATCACTCAAGGAAATATCATTTTTATAAACCATGTATATTTTTCTGCAAAGAGGTTTTTCATCCATCTCAAATTTAAGCAATTCTCCCGATATCACTTCTTGTTCTGCTGCAAGCTCAGACATTACGGCAACGCCCACTCCACGCTTTACCATTTGCTTTTGGGTTTCAAGATTATTCACTCTTGCCGCTATATCAAGCTCCTTTACAGAATTACCTATTCCGCTTAAGTAGTTATCAAGAGTTCGGTCTGTTCCTGAACCGTCCTCACGCACTATCATGGGATTATTTAAAAGATTTCTGCCGAGCGCACCGTGTTTTTTCAGCTTTTTAAAGTGAGTATTATTCTGTGTTATAAGCACAAGCTTATCATCCGCAACCGGAATATATGCATACCCGTCTGTTTCCATTACCGCGCCGACAAACCCTATACGCACCGCGCCCTCTTTTAAAAGCCTGTGTATCTCCGCCGAGTCGCCGCCCCTTATCTCAAATCGGGTATCGGGTTTTTCTTTTTTAAATATCTCAATATATGAAGGCAAAATACATTGTGAAGGCACTGTAGATGCGCCTAAAAGCAACCTGTTGCCGCTGTGCTTTTTCTCAAAAAGGACTGTAAGCTCTCCGCAGTCGAAAAGTATTCTTTTGGCTATGGGATATACACGCTCGCCCTCAGGCGTTAAGCGCAAGTAGTGCCTGTTTTCTCTTACAAACAGCTGTCTGCCTAATGTGTTTGACAGCTCACTTACATGCGCGCTCAGCGTAGATTGGCTTAAAAATACCGATTCCGCCGCGCGTGAAAAGCTACCGTGTTCGGCAACCGCCACAAAAGCTTCCAGTTGTTTAAGCGTAACAGATGACATTATTTCACCTACCTAAAAATATAATACAAGAATCTTCTTAATGCAAATAAATACGTGCGCCGCCGCTGTACTTTTTTACCGTGCCTATTTTTTGAGCCGAGGGAACAACACCTTTAAGCTCCTCAAACAACGCGTCGGCGTCATCGGGATGCACAGCGATAAGCAAGCCGCCCGACGTTTGCGGATCATAGAGCATATCCTGTTTTGCAAGCTCAATTTCCCCGCTGTCTACATATGCCTCGGCAAAGCTTCTGTTACGGTACATACCCTCGGGCAAAATACCCATGCGCGCAAACTCCAAAGATTCTTCAATCAGGTCTATATCGTCTACGTTCAGGTGTATTTCAACATCACTGCCCTGCGCCATTTCACAGCTGTGTCCCAAAAGGGCAAAGCCTGTCACATCGGTGCAAGAGTGGACACGGTATTTTACCATTGCGTCTCGCGCGGATTTATTAAGTGTAGTCATAAGCTTAAAAGCAAAACTCATTGTCTCTTTAGGCACCAAATCAGCTTTAGCAGCTGTTGTCAAAATTCCTATGCCTATGGGCTTTGTGAGCAGCAAAACATCCCCGTCTTTTGCGCCGCTGTTTGTAAGCACTTTATCGGGATGAACGAATCCCGTAACGGCAAGACCGTATTTCGGCTCATCGTCTAAAATACTGTGACCGCCCGTTATTATCGCGCCTGCCTCGTATGCTTTGTCATAGCCGCCGCGCAATATTTGATGCACGGCTTCCTTCGGCAAGTCCTTCGGCACAGCCATAATATTCAGCGCAAGCTTGGGCTCACCGCCCATTGCGTACACATCAGACAGAGCGTTTGTTGCGGCTATCGCGCCGAATGTGTAGGGGTCATCTGCTATAGGCGGAAAGAAGTCTACTGTCTGAACAAGAGCAAGCTCATCGGAAACTTTATATACACTTGCATCATCGCTTTTGTCAAAGCCTACAAGAAGATTGGGATCGCTTCGTACTTTTATTCCTTCAAGCAGCTTTGCGAGCACCCCTGCGCCAACTTTTGCGCCGCAGCCCGCACAGTTCGCAAGTTTTGTAAGCTTCACTTTATTCTCCATGTTAAAATCCCCCTTTTTCTGTATATAAATGAAGTATTGCCTCCAAAACACCGCCCGCAATTGCCAGCGCCTTGTCCGATACGGTATAACAGTACTCTTTTTTCCCTCTCGGGTCAACATCCCCGGCTTTCATGCCTTTGTAAGTTTTAGTTCCGTCCGCGAGCAAGCCGCGCAAAACTCCGCTTATAGTGCATTTCATTGGCTTGTCGCCCACATAGCCCACTATGTCACCTGCGACAACTTCATTGCCGATACTGTGAGTTCCTTTGAAAACGCCGTCGTCCGGCGCGCGAAGTACACGCTCACCCGCGAAGCCGCCGATAAGCCCGGGAATATTAGTATTTGGTAGCGCGCTGCCTTCATAAATCACACGCCCTAATGTGTGACCTCTCATTGTTTCCACAACGGCGTGACAATCCACGCCTGCCTCAAATCCCGGTCCCACGCCTATGACAATAGGAGCGTCAGTTATTTTGGTTCCCAAATTACGCTTTGCAAGTATAGCGTCTATCAAAACATCAGGATTAAGCTCTTTACGGCATTTGCACTCGGGATCGGCAAACACAGGCAAAATATCTCTTTTCATAAGCTCTCTTGCATGAGTTATGTTTTCCGCAAGCTGTGCGCTCACATCTTCCACATCTGTTCTCCTCCTTACAACAGCTTCCGAAAAAGATACGGTGCGCCTTATGCTTGTGGGATGTTCTATGTCAGTCATTATAACGTCGAATCCGCAATGCCAAAGCCGCAGAGCTATACCACTCGCCAGGTCTCCGGCTCCTCTTATGAGCGCAAGCATATGTATTCCTCCTTTTTAAGACTGCCGGCAACAACCGGCATATCAAGCATACTTGCAAGTGTACGCGCAATATTTAAAGCCGCTTCATCTTCAGCTTTATTTATATATAAACAGTCTCCCAAGTTCTCTTTTGTTATAACACGCTTTACAGTTTCCGGTGTTACGCGGGAGTGTATGTCAACTCCCGCAATTTTTGCATACAATTCCGGTCTGTGGCAAATTTGTGATATCGGATTTCCGAAAGCATCCGCTCCCATTACAAGCACAGTCAGGTTTATGCTTTCGGGAATAACAGGCTCATACTCCGTGTGAGCTTTAAGCGGAAGCCTATGCGCTCCGTCTGCTTCAACTATAATATAATCAGCAAGCCTTTTTAGTTTTTCAAATCCTATATTGGGGGATGTAAGCTTACCCCCGGTGGTTTTTGTACCGACGCAGATTACCCTGTGTTTTTGTAACGCTTTGAAAATGGTTTCTTCGGACGTGTCCGTTAAAACACAGAAATTTTCAGGCTCGTAAATCTTAGTTGATGTGCAGATAATAACGCTTCCTAAATCCGACAGCTCGTTTGCAAGTTTGTACATTAATGTGGTTTTTCCGCCGCCGCCTATAAGTGCGGTCATACCGGGTTTTATACCAAGCATTTTAGATATTTTCATTTTCGCTGTTCCTTCATATCTGTTTATTCAAATCATGATTTCGTGAAATCCCGCAAATTCTATTCCGGCGTCATTCAAAGCGGTTTTCAGCCGTTCACTGAATTTGGGAGCCGAACGCCACGCTATTCCGC
This sequence comes from Clostridiales bacterium, assembly GCA_024690965.1. Taxonomy (GTDB): domain Bacteria; phylum Bacillota; class Clostridia; order Oscillospirales; family Acutalibacteraceae; genus JAEEHZ01. The sequence continues at coordinate 138,073 of JAILOG010000016.1, read as the reverse complement.
AGTCGGCAGTAAGCGCGCGCGGAGCAGATATTAATTTTCCCTCAATATCTTGTTCTTTGCAAAGTTTTTCGGTAGCCATGGCTTCGGCTGTTGTGTAAAAGGTTATCAAGATATATTTTTGCTTTTCTCTCATTTTAATTTCGCCCTTTTTATCCGCAAATGCATTACTGATATTCTTATAAAAATACAACGCCTACATTATAACAAATGTATAACAGGTTTTCAAGGATATTTAACACACAACATTGACTGCAGAGTAAAAACGGGATATAATAAGGCAAAGACAAGCAGTAAAAGGAGTGCAGGAATATGGATAATAAGCTTCACGCTAATATTTCAGTTCGTTTATTCACCGATGAGAAATGCTTCGGTCCCGGTATTGCCTTGCTTTTGCACCGCATTAATGAACACAAATCTTTGCGCTCCGCGGCAATTTCTATGGGTATGGCATATTCTAAGGCGTGGACAATACTTAAAAGCTCTGAAAAATCTCTTGGATTTAAGCTGTTAAACTCTACCATAGGCGGCAAAAACGGCGGCGGAGCGATGCTTACGGAAGACGCTAAAGCTATTCTGGCGGCTTACGATGAATACTGCGCAGAGCTTAAAAAATACGCCGACAAGCTTTTTGATAAGAAATTTTCATTTTACAAAGAAAAGCAAGACAGCAAGGAATGATGATATATGATATATCTTGATAACGCCGCAACTACACTCATAAAACCGCCCACCGTAGCAAAAGCGGTACTTGAAGCCATGCAAACGCTCGGAAATACGGCAAGAGGCGCGCACAGCGGCAGCATGAACGCCGCGCGCACAGTGTATGATACAAGAGTAAAACTTGCGGAGCTTTTTAATTGCAAAAGAGCCGATCATGTTGTCTTTACCGGCAATGTTACAGAGTCGTTGAATATCGCGATAAACGGCGTTTTGTCAAAAGGCGATCACGTAATATCTACGGATCTGGAGCACAATTCCGTTTTGCGCCCGCTTTACCGTTTACAGACGGAGTGGGGAATTGAAGTAGATTTTGTAAGGTCCGACACACGCGGCAACTTGAATTATAACGATTTTCAAAACCTTATAAAGCCAAACACAAAGGCGATCGTATGTACTCACGCTTCCAATTTAACGGGAAATATAACCGATATAAAGAGAGTAAGCGAGGTTGCGCACGCTCATAATATTTTGCTGATAGTTGACGCCGCCCAAACAGCAGGCACACAAGATATTGATATGCAACAGCTTGGTATAGACATTCTCTGCTTTACCGGTCACAAAGGACTTATGGGACCTCAGGGGACGGGCGGTATGTGTATAGGAGAGAATATTAAAATACGCCCGTTTATCGTAGGAGGTACAGGTGTGCAAACATACAGTAAGACTCAGCCTGACAGGCTTCCGACGCTCCTTGAAGCAGGTACATTGAACAGTCACGGAATTGCGGGTCTTTCCGCGGCTGTAGACTTTATCAATGAAACAGGTCTCAAAAACATTCAAAAAAAAGAAGCCTTACTCACCCAAAGATTTTACATTGGAGTAAAGCGCATCAAAAATGTGACTGTATACGGTAATTTTGAAAGAGAGCACGCAGCAATCGTAACACTCAATATCGGCGATATGGATTCAGGCGAAGTAGCTGATATATTATTCGATAAATATGACATTGCGACAAGAGCCGGCGCTCACTGCGCGCCGAGATTGCATGAAGCGCTCGGCACAAAAGAGCAGGGAGCAGTCAGGTTCAGCTTTTCATTTTTTAATACGGAAGATGATATTGACAAGGCGATATGTGCAATAAACGATTTGGCAACGGTAAACAAGCAGGACAAATCTTTTTAATTTCTCTGTATATTCTGTTTATATTTCTTTCACATAATGGAAACACATATAAAAACAGCCCCGATGAATTAGCATCATTTTGCTGATTCGTCGGCGCTTTTTGCTTTATATATTTATTTTTCTCACACAAAATTCATTTTTTGTGCAAGCGGCATAACCGTTTTGGACTAAGTATTTTTTGACAGCGGCTTATAAAAAATATGAACAAAACCCGAAAAAAAGTTATATGAACAAAAAACAGTGGCAAAAATTTATTATATGTGTTATAATATTATCCGATTAATTATAGTTTCAGGAGGTACAGGCAAATGGCTAAATCTTCCGCAACCGGAAAAGGCGCGAAAAAACCGAAGAATAATACTTTGGTAAACCGTGATAAAAACGATATTATCCCGCATCCTTTTGCTATTTTCGGATTGTTGTCTTTTTTTGCTGCGTTTATCTTTAATAAAAGTACAGGTGATATTGGTGCCGGTGCGATAGGTATTATTTCTTTAACTGTCTTGGCAGGTGTTGCAGTATATTTTGCCTTAAACAAAAAGCTCACACCCGAAAAAGCTCTTATACTCATACTTATTGCCGGGTTTGTGTTAAGGCTCTGTTATGTGTTGCACACAGACGTAAACATAATTAACGGTGTAACCTATAAACAGCGCCAGCACGATGTATATAAATTTGAAGACGGTATAGGTCACGCGGGCTATATTCAACACTTTTTTGAAAACGGATTAAAATTAAAAGATGTTGACCCGACCACAATAACACAGTTTTATCATCCGCCGCTTCATCATATGATAGCCGCAGTATGGATGCGTTTTCTTACGATGCTCGGCTTTAGCTATGCAAGAAGCGTCGCAAGCATACAGTATCTCACTTTGTTCTACTCCAGCGCGGCAATGATAGTATGCTCTAAGATTTTCAGAGAGCTTAAGCTTAAGTCTTGGGGGCTTGTCGCGGCGATTTCATTAATAGCGTTTCACCCGACATTTTTGATTCTTGCAGGCAGTATCAATAACGATATGCTTTCGGTGCTGTTTATTTTGCTTTCAATTTACAATACGATAGTTTGGTATAAAGCTCCATCAACAAAAAGAATTATTTTTATAGCTTTGTCTGTCGCTTTGGGAATGCTTACAAAGCTGAGCGTAGCTCTTATTGCACCGCCTATTGCCGCTGTATTTTTAATTAAGCTTATAGAATGCGTAAAAGCCGATAAATCAGCACAATCAGCTTCCGAAAAAACAACCGGTAAAATGATTTTGCAATATTTATGTTTCGGCGTTGTTTGTGTGCCTCTCGGGCTATCTTACGTTCTAAGAAATTTACTGAAATACAATGTGGCAATAACGTACGTTCCGCGCCTGAGCGACACAAGTGAACAATATTTGGGTAATTACAGCATTTTTGAGCGCTTATTCAGCCTTAAAGATTCTCCTTTGTCGTATCCTTTTCCTGCGCAGATTTCAAGGGGACAATCATATTTTGAATATAATCCTTTTGTAACGCTTATAAAAACTTCTCTGTTCGGAGAATACAATTATCAGCTTGACGACCCCACAAACGGGGCAATACTTCCTTTAGCCACCGTTTTGTTTTGGGTTACAATATTGTTGTGTGTAGCTTCATTTGTACTTGTCGCCGTTTTGCTTATAAAGCGCAATGGCATAGTTAACCTTGCGCAAAAGCTTTTGCTTGGCGGGGCATATTATATAACTCTGATAAGCTTTGTAAAATTTGCTTTTGATTATCCGCATTTTTGCTCTCAGGATTTCAGATACGCTGTTATAACACTTGTTATCGGTGCTTTTGCCATCGGAGCTTTCGCGGAGAACACAGAGGAAAAACGCAAACTGAATATAAGAGCCAAAAAGCCCGCAACATTACAAGCCTGCTCATTGTATATTACGTATACATTATGTGCGGTGTTCTGTGTGCTTTCGGCGGCGTTGTATCTAATGATTAAGTAAAATGAAAAAAGGAAAGGCATAGGGGATATGTCTTTCCTTTTAGCAAAAAAGCTTTGTTACATATTCTCAGCTTATCTTTTTTTCAACCGCTTTTATAAGATTTAAAAGCCCGTTCTTGTCGTCGGGATACATTTTTTCAATTGTATCATAAGAGATGTGGGGCATTTTGTCCTTACTTACCGATTCATATTTTTCCGATTGTACGCCGTTGCAGATGTTATGTACACAATGTTCTCCGTTTATAAGTGCGGCGTCGCACAGAAAAGCATATTCGGACTTGGGCAGAGAGAAGAAGCACTCCAAATTATCGGGATTGCTGGCATACAGTTGCCTGAACATTTTATACACCGCTATATTAAGATATGATGAGACCTCGTTTGTGAGCGATTTGTTGGATATATCCTCAAGCATACCGTAAATGACGTTAAGGCTGCTTGATATAACCCTTTTGTTAAGCAACGGAAGCATAGCCTGAGGATTTATATCATTTGGATTTATGTTGCCTTTTTCATCACCTGTAAGTTTGCCGTAATTTATTATCTGACCGTTTTTATCGGGCGTTCTGCCGAGCAGATAATCGCATGATACGTCATAATAATCGGCAAATTTTGAGATAAGATCTATCGGGCAATGGCGAATCCCTTTTTCGTAATGAGAAAGCAGAGCCTGTGATATATTAAGATCAGCAGCCACTTTTTTTTGGGCAAGCTTTCGTTCTTTTCGCAGTAATGTTATTATTCTGCCAAAATCATTTTCCATTCCGTTTAAGCCGTCCTTTTATTACTTAAAGTATTATACTGATAGTATAATACTAAATTTCAAATTTGTAAACATTTTTTAACAATTTTTTTAATATTTTTTCAAACTATTGTAATATATAGAAAGTGAGTTGCGTATGAAAACTTACACCGTTCATTTTATCCGTCACGGTCAAACATCGGAGAACTTAAAAGGACTTTATATCGGCTCTACCGATGTTCCGTTGTGTAAAGAGGGGATAGAAGATATCAAAAAATATGATACGGATTACGTATACCCCGGAACGCCTGTGGTTTTCTCAAGCCCTATGCTTAGATGTATACAAACCTGCAACCTGATATATCCTTCGCATAAGCCAATAATAATCCCAGATTTTCGCGAATGTTCATTTGGAGATTGGGAACGTAAAAGCGTAGATGAGCTTAAAAAAACGCCTGAATTCTCCGCCTGGCTTGCAAATTCGGAAAACATTTATCCGCCAAACGGAGAAAACGGTGCGGATTTTACACGCAGGGTGTGTCTTGCCTTTGAAAAGGTGGTTGAGGGTCTGATAAAAACGGGTACTACCACAGCTGTAATCGTTGCCCACGGCGGTGTTATCTCTACAATTTTATCTGTATACGGTCTCCCTCACGCAAAGCCTTATGATTGGTTGTGTGATAACGGATTCGGTTTTTCCGTACGTATAAGCCCAATGCTTTGGATGAGGGATAAGGTTGCAGAGGTATTTGATAAGATACCGCAATTGCCGTAAAACTTAAAATACCTGTATATACTTTGTTTGTGTCAAATGCCGTAATTATGCATGTATGTTAAAGAGGTGATATATTTTGAGGTTTAAAAAGTTAATTAATAAAATACTGCCCGTTATTCTATGTGTTGTGATATTAAGCACACTTGCATGCTGCAATGAAGAAGAAGCTGTGCTTCAGGGAGACATAGATTACAGCGGTAAAGTTGATGAAAATGATATTATCCTTTTGCAAAAATATATTGCCGAATATAACATTTTTTCTTACAGACAGTTTGATTTGGCAGATGTTTCCGAGCCAAAGGGAACGCTTAATATGCTTGATGTTATTAAATTACAGCAATTTGCCGGCAAATTGATCGCAGATTTTAACCAAGAGAATAAGAGAGTTTCAACACATTTGAATTACAGCAGTGATGACGAAATATTAAGGGCGATAAATATTAATATTATTAATAAATCAAAGTATATTGATTCTCTTAAATTCAGTGAAATGTTCAATATATTGGATAACGCTGTTACGGTTATTGATAAAACCAAACTTTCGGATTTTAAAGATCTGTACCCCGCGGCAAGAATATCCGATGACACCAATGTTACCGTATTTGACGCGATGGTATCTGTTTTTGCCGTTGCGGAGATCCTAGGCGACGAATACACCGAAATAAATAAAGCTGAATTTGAAAAAATATTCAAACCCGAAATAAACGATATGGTAAACACAGTGCCGTGGAACCCGCTTTTCGGAGAAAACGGAAATTTAAGAGATATAAGCTTTTGCGGCGGTACATACAGAATCAATATTGCGGCGTATTATTACTCGTTTCTCAGGATAAGCTTAGATTCTTCGAATACGCTTTTCGATAAAATAAAATTCGGGGATATGGATTATCTTACACAAAAAATATCTTACACCGATTTTGTAAAAGCCGTAACACGCCTGCACGATTCGTCCGAAAATGCTTTTCCCGTTGCATATGACCATATAATGGATAATAATGATAAGGATTATTTAACAGGGCTAAATAGTTATATAGCAAGTATAAGAGAAAACGGAGATAATATTTTTTGTTCGGGTAAAATATACTATGTATCAAGTGTAAAAGGTAATGATGATAACGACGGTCTATCGCCTTATTCACCGTGGGCAACGCTTGAAAAAGCATCTTCGGCTAAGCTTAAACCGGGCGATGGAGTGTTATTTGAGCGCGGATGTACTTTCAGAGGTCATCTTAAATGTTCAAAAGGTGTTATATATTCATCATACGGCAGGGGAGATAAGCCAAATATTTACGGTTCTCCGCGAAACGGCGGTATAGCAGACGACTGGAAACTTTGGTATGATAACAACAATAAAAAAATATGGAAATACGCTTACAAGCTGCAGGACTGCGGGGGCATTGTTTTTGACGCCAAAGACTATGCCGTTAGGGTGTTCTCTTACTGGAACGGTAAAAAGGAAGTATCCGTAAATAATCCTGAGCAGGATTTCTCAATAATTAATGAGCTGAATGATAATTTGAATTTTTACTGCGGCTTGCCCGATAACATAGACAAAATGAAAATACCGTTTAACTCATATGATACCGATATGGGCGGAGATCTGTATTTGAGATGCGATTTTGGGAACCCCGCCGTTGTATATTCAAGCATAGAGTTTCAGTGTTCGCTTCAGCCTGACGGTTATGACGGCATTATTACCTGCGCAGATAATGTTACAATAGATAATCTATGCGTTATGTACGGAAACACGGTTGGCGTAAACACCAAGGCATGCGATAATATTATAATTAAGAATTGTATTGTAAGCTGCATAGGAGGCGGCTCGGGAAAAATCGGGTATAATGATTATATTCCTGTTTGCGGCGAAGGAATAAAAGCCGACGGCTACAATAACACAATATCTTCTAATTATATTCTGCAGTGTTTCGGTGGAGGAATAACATATACAGCCCACAAGCTTGATAAGCTAAACGGAAGGTTGGTTGCAGACGGTAACGTTATAGACAGATGTATGTCGGGAATAGTTATAGACTGTGATAAAAACGCCAAAATTGACGATACGGTTTCTGTAAACAATAATAATATTATTTTTTCCGGTATGGGTTGGTCGTCAGATTTAAGCTACCGAGTTGATACACAAAACGGTGGATTGAACGGAAACTCGGTAACAACAGGTGAATCGGATTTTTCACATAACGGAATATATGTGGAAAACAACAAGTTTTATATAAGCTCAGGCAGCATTATATATTCAAAACTAAGACCCGACAGTTTTATTACTCTGACGGGTAATATGTATATGTTGTATAAGAACGCCGCGGTGGCCGCTATTATGGACTATGAAGATGATATACTAAAAAAATACCGCGCTCTTTCCAATGATAAATTACTCAGTATATGTAATGACGTTTTGGGCGATATGCAGGCATCGTTTGGAATATTAGACTGATAAACAGTATAAGGAGGCAAGAATAAATGCAGAAATTTTCCATAGCTTTATCAAAAATCATAAATGAGTTATCTTTGACCGTGCTTGCTCAGGAAAAGCCTACAGATGAAATACTTATCACCTCTAACGAGATAAACAGACCGGGGCTTGAACTTACAGGCTTTTTGGATTATTTTGATAACAACCGTATTATGGTTATGGGCAATACAGAGCACGCGTATTTAAAAAAGCTATCTCCGGAAAAAAGATATGACATAATGTGCAATATATTTGCCTTAAAGCCCCCTGCGCTCATTATTTCAAGAGGAATAAACACATACAGCGAAGTGCTTGAAGCCGCACACGTTAACAATATAACGGTGTTATCCTCAGGGGAGAGCACCTCGAGTCTGGTAGGTTCGCTTGCGGCTATTCTAAGCAGTGAGCTTGCCCCCCGTATAACACGTCATGGGGTTTTTGTGGAAGTTTACGGCGAAGGCATACTTTTAACAGGAGACAGCGGTATAGGTAAATCGGAAACAGCCATAGAACTTGTAAAGCGCGGACACCGCCTTATCGCCGACGACGCTGTGGAAATAAGAAAGCTTTCTCAAAAGACTTTAGTAGGCGCATCACCGGAGAATATCCGTCATTTTATCGAGCTCAGGGGCGTAGGTATAATCAATGCGAGACGTCTGTTCGGTATGGGCGCCGTTAAAATGTCGGGAAATATTGATATCGTCATAAACCTTGAAACGTGGGACAGCAGCAAGCCTTATGACAGAATAGGTCTTGAAAACCAATATATCAAACTTTTAGATGTAGAGATCCCGGTCCTTACCGTTCCCGTAAAGCCCGGTAGAAATTTAGCCGTAATAATTGAAACAGCCGCCATGAACAACAGGCAAAAGAAAATGGGATATAACGCCGCATATGAGCTGTTATCGGCACTGGGTATGGATGTTCCCAAAGAAGTAATTGAAACAAAAAAAGAGTCCGATTTGGACTTCTAAAGGAGAAAAATTAAAAATGTTCCCAAAATTAATAGCAGACTTACATACACACACCCTTGCCTCTACTCACGCTTATTCTACTTTGCAGGAAATGGTTCAGGCGGCATCCGCCATTGGGTTATATGCGATCGCAATTACCGACCACGGAAAATCAATGCCCGGAGCCCCCGGTAAGTGGTATTTTGAGAATATGGGTATTATTCCGTCTCATTGGATGGGAGTGCGTGTTATAAAGGGAATTGAAGCGAATATTACAGACTATTACGGTACGCTCGATGTTGATGAATTTACGACCTCGTCTTTGGAATGGGTGATCGCTTCCATTCACCGTGAGACATTGCCGTGGCGCGACGATATTGACGCAGTGACCAACACATATATCCAGGTTGCCAAAAACCCGCTTGTAAACGTTATAGGGCACAGCGGACACGAGGCGTATAAATACGATTACGAAAGGGTTATACCCATATTCGGTGATTACGGTAAATTGGTGGAAATCAACGAAGCAACATTCAATGTCAGAAAAGAGTCAGTTGCCAACTGTGTAAAAATAGCCGAGCTTTGCAAAAGGCACGGGGTGGGGGTTGTTGTAAACTCTGACGCTCATTTTCAAATGCTTGTGGGCAAAGCCCCGAGAGCGCTTCAAATGCTCGAAGAAATCGGCTTCCCAAGCGAATTGATAATAAACTCCGACGCGAGAAAACTGCAAAACTATTTTTCACAGCACAATATAGAAATTTGATTTGAGAGTGATATACTGATGAGATCTCTTACAGAGCTTTGTAACAGCATTGGCTGTAAATATAAAGAAAACGAGCCGCTTTGCAGGCATACTACCTTTAAAATAGGCGGAAATGCCGATATGCTTATCTTGCCCGAAAACATAAATGAACTGTATACGGTAACAAAGCATTGTTCAGATAATAACATACGCTTTTTCATTTTGGGAAACGGCTCAAATACCGTATTTGGCGATAATGGATACCGTGGCGCAGTAATATCTCTTTCGGGTGATTTTAAAGACATTTCTTTGATATCTGAAAACAAAATGAATTGCGGAAGCGCCGCGATGCTTGTCAATGCCTGCACTTTTGCAAGAGATAACGGCCTTTCCGGGCTCGAAGAGCTTTACGGTATCCCGGGGACCGTAGGCGGCGCTGTATACATGAACGCGGGAGCCTACGGCGGTGAGATATCCTCAAATATAGAATATGTTGAAGTGCTTGAGATAAACAGCGGAGAGATAAAGAAATTCAAAAAAGAAGAATGCGATTTCGGATATCGCAAAAGTATTTTTATGAATGACAGATACATAATAATTTCAGCTGTATTAGACCTAAACGTATCTCAAAAAGCCGTTATAAGCGAAAAAATGAATGATTATATGACGCGCCGCAGGGAAAAACAACCGCTTGAATATCCGAGCGCGGGAAGTGTTTTCAAACGCCCCGAGGGATATTTTGCGGGCGCCTTGATAGAGCAATGCGGTCTTAAGGGATATAATATCGGCGGCGCAATGGTAAGCGAAAAGCACGCAGGCTTTATAGTTAACACGGGAAACGCTTCCTGCAATGATGTAATTAAGCTTGTGAATCACATAAAGAAAGAAGTAAAGTGTAAATTCGGAGTGGAGCTCGAATGTGAGATCAAGCCCATATCCGAAAAATAGAGATATAACGGATACTTAAAAGGTGATAAATATGTCTACAAGAGGTATGGAATTTGTAATAATATCCGGACTGTCGGGCGCGGGGAAAACCATAGCAATGCACTCGCTGGAGGATATAGGGTTTTACTGTGTTGATAATCTGCCCGTTCAGCTTTTGCTGACTTTTTATGATCTTTGCGGAAAATCTACAGATACTGCAATGAAAAGAGTTGCCGTGGTAGCCGACGCAAGGGGAGAGGGCTTTTCCAATTTGCTATCGGCGCTTAAAACCCTTCGCGCACAGAATAAGCCATATAAAATACTGTATTTGTGCGCCGAAATTCCTGTGCTTACATCCAGATTTAATCAAACAAGAAGAAAGCATCCGTTAAGCAAGAAATACTCGGGCTCCATTGAGCAGGCGATAAAAGCCGAAATTGAGCTTACAAACGAATTAAAGCAAATAGCCGATTATGTTTTTGATACAGGAAAAATGTCGGCAATACAACTAAAAGAGAGAATAATCTCTGTCTTTTCCTCAGGTGAGCTCGGCAGTATGAGCATTACCTGTATGTCTTTCGGCTTTAAATACGGTATACCTTCCGAGGCGCATTTGGTATTTGATGTAAGATGTATGCCGAACCCCTTTTATGTAAGCTCATTAAAGCATAAAACAGGCAACGATAAAGATGTGGCTGATTATGTGTTCGGAAATGAAGAATCAATTGCATTATTTGACAAAATAATGGATTATATCAGCTTCTCTTTGCCGCTTTACGCTTCCGAGGGCAAAAGTCATCTGGTTATCGCTGTCGGCTGCACAGGCGGAAAGCACCGCAGTGTTGCCGTCGCAGATAAGATATATAACAGTATTAAGTCAAAAAATACCGGAACTTCCGTTTACCACAGAGATATAAACAAAGAATGAGTGTGATAAAATGTCATTTTCAGGTGAAATAAAAGCCGAGCTGTGCGAATTATCTATGGATAACGAAGATACAGCAAGAGCAGAATTATACGGTTTTTTACTTTTTTGCAAAAGCTTTAAAAACGACAATATTGTTTTTTCCACCGAGAATGCGGACTCTGCCAAAAGATTTTGTCTGCTGCTTGCGGGATGCTGCAAAATTATTGCCCAGGTAAAGTATACCTCAACCAATAAAAAATCAGGCGCGATGCTTTATACTTCGTCTGTGGTGTATAAAAATGACGTAAGCAAAGTTTTCGATTATGTTATGCATAATCCCGATGACATATCTTTGCGCATAAACAAAGCCTTGATAGACTCCTCGGAGGCAAAATGCGCCTTTTTGCGCGGTGTGTTCTTGTGTACGGGAACGGTAAGCAATCCCGAAAGAGAATACCACCTTGAATTTTCGTCTCCGTATAAGAATGTTGTAAACGATTTATGTAATCTTATCATTTCCGTAAGTGAAGAAGTAAGCGACATAAAAATAATCCCTCGAACACTCATTCGCAAGGGGAATTATATAGTATATTTCAAAGACAAGGACGCAATAGCCGAAATGCTTGCAATTATGGGAGCTTCCAAGGCAAATATGGTGTTTATACAAAAAACCATAGAAAAAGACATAATCAACCGTACTACAAGAATAACCAATTCGGAGATAGCAAACTCAAATAAAACGGCAAAAGCCGCCGCCGTGCAGTTAGAAGCAATTAAAAAGCTCAAGGCTTCGGGAAAATTCAACAGTTTATCCGATGAGCTTAAAGAACTGGCAATACTAAGATATGAAAACCCCGAAATGTCGCTCAGAGAGTTAGGGGAGAGCCTAAACCCCAAAATAAGCCGAAGCGGAGTAAACCATAGACTTAATAAAATAGTGGAGATGTCTAAATATGAATAAACGTAAAAACAGTAATAAAAAATGCTTACCGGTAATTATGCTTTTTATTATGCTGAGCATTACAATTATTGCACTTAACTGCACCATATGCTATTGCGATACCGATACAGGAACAGACACTGACGAAGTTTATGACGGCAGCGAGAATTATGTAAGCTTTGATGACTTGTATGGCTTTGAAACCGATTCGGTAATTGATACTGACACCGAAGTTATAATTTTGTCCGATATTGACACAAGAGACAGCGATAACCCGCAATCCGATACTGATACCGGCAAAGAAACAGACACATCGGGATCTGACAATACGGACAGTGATAAGCCTTCGTATTTGCTTGGCGACGTAGACTTGAACGGCTTTGTTAATATGCTTGATGTTGTTGAGCTTCAGCGTGCGGTGGCAAAACTTGTTACACTTAATGATATTCAGTGTATAAACGCAGATGTAAACCGTGATAAAGTGCAAAATATGCAGGATGTTGTATTGATACAGAAATTTATCGCAAAGCTTATTACAAATTTTGACAGCGTTAACCCGGAAACGGAATCCGATACTGAAAAATCCGAAAACAAAACAGAGATGCTTCTCAAAATTGATGCAAACGGAACCATCTTTTACGCGGAGTTTGAGAATAATTCTTCGGCGGAAGCTTTTAAGAAAATTCTTGCAGAAAAAAGTATAACAATACATATGATCGACTACGGAGGTTTTGAAAAAGTAGGAGATTTACCTTTTGAGCTTCCTAAAAACGACAAAAGCATCACTACCGAACCGGGAGATGTTATACTTTATCAGGGTAATAAACTTACTATTTATTATGACACCAACACCTGGAGTTTTACAAAAATCGCAAAAATAAGAAATGTTGACGGTTCTTTACGAAACTTGCTCGGAGAAGGAGACATAACCGTAACGCTGTCTCTTGTATAAGAATACTCTTATAGATCTTTTTAAGTTAGCTGTTATAAAAACCGGCAAGTGTGAAAGCCTTAATAAGACTGCACGCTTGCCGGTTTAAGCTATTCAATCATTGTTTTCTTCTTTTTCGTCAAAATCTGAGCTTTGTTTTGACAGAGGATTTGAAAAAGAGGCGTTTTTAAGCTGTTTATCGGAAACATGAGTATAAATTTGTGTTGTAGAGAGGTTTTCGTGACCCAAAAGCTCTTTTAGCACTCTAACGTCTACATTACCTGTTTGGTACATAAGCGTTGCGGCTGTGTGGCGCAGCTTATGACATGAAAAACCGTCACGCGCAGATAATCCTATGTTACTCAGATACTTATAAACGAGTTTTTGCACCGTGCTCACGTTAATTCTGTTACGGTTTCTGCTTATAAATAGGGCAGAGCGGCTGTCTCCTTTAAGACCGTCCTTTGGGCGTACAGCCATATAATCGTTAATCGCCTTTATGCAGGCGTCATTTAAATAAACAAGGCGTTCTTTGCTGCCTTTTCCTTTAATTATAATAGTCCCGTCATTTCTTATGTCGTTATAATTGATATCCACAAGCTCCTGCAAACGCATACCGCAGTTTAAAAAAAGCGTCAAAATACAGTAATCGCGCTCTTTGTTAGGTCCGTCAATGCTTTTCAGTAGCTCAACAGACTGCTCAAGTGTAAGATGATGAGGCAGCTTTTTGTCAATTTTCGGTATATGTAAATTCTCCGTTGGATTAACGCTTATAAAATTATACTCATTAAGATATTTATAAAAGCTGCGCAGACAAGACGTTTTTCTGGCTCTTGTGGCTGCGTTGTTTTTTCGCTCCTGCGCCAAATACTGCATAAATATAAGCAAATCGGTTATCTTTACCGATTCTATCAAACGCAAATCAACATCTGCTATACTTATTTTTTCAAACGGTATATCAGAGCCGACTAACTTGTTATTTACTTTATAAAATCTGAAAAAGGTGGTTAAATCTTTCCTGTATTCTTCAACTGTTTTCGGAGATTTATTCTTTACGCTTGTACAATAGCCCAAAAATGATTGAACGGGTACCGGCAAAGCCTTATAATCATAATCATCAAAAACATTTTCGGGAATTGGGGCTTCGTTATTACGCACATCGGCAGAGGAGAGCTGTTGTTCTTCGGTTATATCAGCTTTATAAGTTGCCTTTAGCTTAGTGCCTACAGGTTTTACAGGATTATTTTTAATATACCCGCCATATATAAGAAAGTCAAAAAATGCCTTTAAACACAGGCTTTTGCGTGCTATTTGGTTGTTTGTATCAGATAAGTCATTTTTGCAAAAATTTATATAGGCGTTAACATCTGACGGTTTAACAGAACTAATATGATCCGTGTCAATATCATCAAGACTGATTGAATCAAACGAACCGGAGCTGTTAAGCGAAGCATAGTATTTAAAAAATTCCTTAACGACTTTTATATGATCGCTTATTGCTTTGTCGGTTTTATTTTTATTATTCTTGCAGTATTTTTTGAATGATTCAATTAACTGCTCTAAATTTATTTTTTGCATACAAACCACCGTTAATTGTATGAAATGAGTCTTTTGTTATATTTCGCCCCCCTCAATTCCCGAAAATATTCATTTTCGAGAATTGGATATCAGGGGATGTCTCATACCTTTTTCACAGGGCTTTATTATAAAGCTCTTTAACATATCTCTTATTTGGCAGCATTATCAAAAATACTCCTACAATAAGATTGAACGACATAAAAATTATAATTACCGCCTTAACAGGCAAAAATTCTGATATTGCGCCGCCCAATAAGTTTCCTATAAGTGTTCCGCACGTTGTTGTCATACTGAAAAAGCCGTTGAAACGCGCTTTTTTTTCGTCAGGCACATAGCTTTGTGTTGCCGATATTCGTATATTATATGATGTAACGCCTATAAATCCGACAATGAATATCAAAATTTGCATCACTATTATAGGAGTAAACAGTATAAAACTGTTTATTACACAGATCGTTACATATACCGCGATAGATAAAGCATACTTTATACTTGGTTTTATCTTTATCTTGTAATGCACAACGCCGCCTATCGCCCTTCCGGCTATACAAAACGCCGTTACAAGCATAAATATGTATTCACCGTTTACGGGATAAGTTCCCTTAAAGTACGGAAGCATGAGAATATCATATACCGCCTGAGCAATAAAATTAACAAAGAAATACGCTGTTACAGCAGCCAACGCACGCTCGGTCTTGATATATTTAAGTCCCTCGACGAAATCACGTTTGTACTTCTTAAATCCGTAAATCTCATCTTTTCTTAAAAGCGTATAATCTTCTTTTGCCTTTATTCTTGTTTCAAAGCAGGCAGCTATAAAGAAAGACACAGCGTCAAGCACAAGCAGCGGAACAATGCCGACCAAATTATATAAAAACGCCGAAACAGGCGTCATTACGGTAGTAAGCGTTGTAAGTGTGCTCGATATTGAATAAGCCTTTGAGTAGTTGCCCTTGGAAACAAGCATGGGGTAAAAACTTTCGTAGGCAACGGTGTATATGCTGTTCATAATGCCGAGCATAAGGCAACAAACTATAATTACAGGATAATTGAGAAACCCTAACCCTATAACTACGGAAAACACCGCAAACATTCCCGTGGATATAAAGTCAAGCGTATATATTGCTTTTCTTCTCGAAAACCTGTCAAGAAACGGCCCCGCGAACAGCGGAACGATTATTTGCGGCAGCATATTTGCCGCCATAAACAGCGAATACAAAAAAGTGGACCCGGTAAATTCCAAAACAAGCAACGCCATGGCAAAACCTGTTATAACATTACCTAAGTTAGATATAACAGATCCCAAAGTAAGTATTGTAAAATCTCTCGTCCACAGCTTTTGGTCAGCGAGAATGCCGGCATTTTTCCTTATGCTCATTATACACTTTCCTGTCTTTTTATATTATTGCAAGGTAATTTAATTTGAGTCCGGAATATTCTTTGTGTTTGTCAGGTTAAATAATATGTTTCCGTCGCTGCCGTAATACTGGGGTAAAACTCCGTCCCATTTGTCTATAAATTCAAGCATAATTATATTCTCGGTCAATTGTGAATTCTTTATCTTCATAGCCTCGGCTTCACCCTGAGCTTTTGTAACGGTTTGCTCAGCCTCTGTTTTAATACGCTTAAGATCGTATTCCGCTTTCAAGGCTTCCTGCTCGGCGATCTGCTTTTCTTCTATCGCCTTGTTAAATGCATCGCTGAATTCAAAGTTGATAACGTTAAAGCTGTCTATAAGTATGTATTTGTCGGCGAGCTTGTCCTGAAGATGCTCTTTCATTTTCAAGGAAACTTCGGAACGCTTTGTTATAAGCTCTTCTGCCGTGTATTGTGATGTTACCGCCTTTACACATTCGCTTATTGCGGGTGAAATTACGGTATTTTCATAACCGGTTCCTATATTACGGTAGAGACTGTCGACCTTTGTGCTGTCTACACGGAAGTTGACCGCGATTGAGCTTGTAAGAGTTTGCAAATCCTTGCTTGCGGACGCGTTGCCGTCAGACTCATATTTGAGAACACGGACGTCTATTACTTCAACATTTTGAACGAAAGGAACCTTAAAATTAATGCCTTCGTCAAGAATAGTACCCGAAACAGCACCCATATTGAGCAAAACGCCCTTGTGACCTGCCGGAACAATAGATACAGACGATACCGCAAGCACCGCTATAACGAACAAAACCAGTATTATAACCGTGGTTTTTACTGCTTTCTTTTTGTTAAAATTCGGTTTTACATTAATTACATCTGCCATAATTCTCACTCCTGATTATTGTTTATAATATTTAACTTATAGGCGTTTGGGTCATAGTTTCTTACATTGCGGAATACTATGAGTAAAACTATTCCGGCAATTACCATGACCGCAGAAAGCACCTGAGATACTCTTATATCGTACGAGAACACCTTAAACGGTAAATACAGGCTGTCTGTTCTCAGACCCTCAACAATAGTTCTTTCAAATCCGTACCAGATAAGATAAAGTATACCGAGCTGACCGTAATATTTTTGCTTTGTGCGCCCAAATATATAAAGCAGAAGAGCGCCCAAAAGACACCATACCGATTCATATAAAAAGCATGGATGAACGGCAACACCTCCCGTACCTTCGCTTACCATTCTGAAAAGGGAGTTTGTGGGAGTACCGAATGCTTCTTGATTGGTGAAATTTCCCCAGCGGCCTATCCCCTGCCCTATCAAAAAGGAAACAGCGCACAGGTCAAGGCACGCAAACAAATTCATTTTTTGGAGCTTTGCAGGTATAAGCCCACCTATAAGCCCCCCGATAAGTCCGCCGTAAATTGCAAGTCCGCCCGAGTGAATATCAAATATTTTTACTATATCGCCCTTATAGCTGTCCCACGAAAACGCCACATAATAGAGCCTCGCGCCCACAATTGCGCAAACAAGTCCTATTATTGCGCAATTTGTCAGGGCGTCGTGAGACTGACCGTATCTTTTGCACCTGAGCATAGCGCACCCAAGTGACAAAATAAACGCCGTGGCAATTATTATCCCATACCAGTATATATTTATATCGCCAAGTGTAAACGCGACAGGATCAACCGTAAATTTCAATCCCAATCCGGGAAAAGAAACATTATACATATAAAATCAGGCCCCCTCTCCCCTTTTATTTCGGTTTTATTACAGAAAGCGCGCATCTCTCAAGCGAAATCTGTTCTTTCATTCTTTCGTTGATGTCATCTAACGTAAGCTTAGAAAGTTCATCAATATATTTATATATTTCCCTACCGCAAAAGTGCATTGCGCCGATTATTGAGGCTATGCCCTCTACGCTGTTGAACGAGGCTACCGCGTTGCCGTAAACCGAGCGAAGCGCAAGATCAAATTCCTCTTTTTTGAAGCCTTCTTTAAAACAGTTTTTTATATATGCTCTTATAATTTCGGCGGCTTTTTGCGGGTCTCTGCTCTCACCGCCGAGCAATACGCAGGAATAGGTATCGCTTTCCATATGTTCAAAGCCGAAGCTGTTATTTATCAGCTTGTTCTCTTCAAGTTCTTTATAAAGAGGTGATGATTCTCCGAAAAGCATATACATAAGCACGTCGCTTGCGGCAAGCTGTTTCTCCGAAAGCGCATTTTTAACAGGCTCTTTAAAGCCTAATTGAAAAATAGGCAAAGAAACGTCAAAGCTTTGCTCGGTATATGACTTTAAGATCCCGTCAGGCTCTTGTGGTATACACGCTTTTGCCGTCATAGGCTTTTGCGGTTTCAAGCATCTATCAAGGCAAGCGTTAAGCTCTTCAATGTCTATATTTCCTACTGCGACAAGCACCATATTATCAAGGTTATAAAAATTATTATAACAGCTGTAAAGCTCACGTGGAGTTATTTTTGATATACTTTCAACAGTGCCCGCCAAGTCCACCTTTAAAGGATGGTTTATATACAGTGCGTTAAAAAGATTGAACATAACCCTCCAGTCTGGAGAATCGTCATACATTTTTATTTCCTGAGCAATAATACCCTGCTCTTTCGCAACGGTTTCATCCGTAAAATACGGCGATTGGACAAATTCAAGCAAAGATGTAAGATTGGTTATAAAGTTATCCGTACAGGAAAACAAATACATTGTCTTGTCAAAAGATGTATACGCGTTAGCCGATGCGCCCGTTGCAGCAAATTTTGCAAAGGCGTCGCCCTCTTCACTCTCAAAAAGTTTATGCTCAAGGTAATGGGCAATTCCGTCGGGTACAACGGTCAGGGTTCCTTCTTCATCATAAAATGTTGTATTTACAGAGCCGAATTTTGCACCGAAAACCGCATATGAAGATGTGTATTCAGGCTTGGGGTATACATAAACCTTAAGCCCCGACTTATGTTCAATTTTTATATAGCTTTCGTTTAATATGCTGCTTGTAAGCTTTTCTGTCATATTTTCAATTACCTTTCAAAACAAAAACCGTATCAAGTTGTATGTTATTTACGGCATTTATTATCTCGTCTTTCGTTACATTGTTAATTCTTTCACAGGCTTCTTCGGGAGAAAGCATTTGCTTACACATAAGTTGGTTTAAAAACCAAGCTTCTAAGCCCAAAGTGCTGTCCCCCACCGTTTTAAAGTGATTACTTATAGACAATTTCGCGCTGTTTATTTCGTAATCGCTTATATCGCCCGACTTCATAAGTTCAATGTTCTTTATTACTTCGTTTTTTGTTCTTTCAACATTACAGGTCTCCACACCGCTGTCAACAACAAGTATTCCTTTTACCTTATAAAATCTTGCGGTACAGTAATAGCATAGGCTCTGCTTTTCTCTTATATTCACAAAGAATTTTGATGTGGTGTTTCCGCCCAGTATATCCGTTGCGAGGCGTATCGGGTAAGTGTTTTCGGGTTCACCGAAGGGTGTTCTGAATCCCATAACGAGTTTAGACTGCGACACATTGGATTCTTCAACAATTTCTTTAACATTTGTTACGTCATACAAAAGCTCCGTATCGCAAATTATCGGTGTCCTTACCATATTTTTGAATCTAGAAGAAAAAGCGTTTATTATCATTTCCACTGCTTCTTCGTCACCTATCGACATTATCTCAAATCTTGCGCTCTTCAAGGCGTATTGCCATGCGTTGAACATATCTTTGGGAGTTGTTTTTTCCACAGATTCATATGAGCCGTAGTGAGAAATTCCAAACACTTCATTACGGCACATATTTTCTATCATTCTTTTTATGGAATAAGAACGCTTTTCGTTATATTCGGCAGAAATTGAATCAAGTAAATGGGCTTTTTCTATCTCTAAATCTGTCTTAGAAAACGCTTCTCCTTCAAGCAACGGCTCAAATATAAGCTTACAGAGAAGCTCGGAGAGTTTTTTGCTTATCTGCTCTCCCCCCATTGTGTATTTATCCTTTAAAAAGCTGAGAGAAATTGTAAGAGCAAGGTTGTCGCCCATCTTTTTAGTCTGGGAATACAGATCGGCGCCGTACTGCATATCCAAATATCTGCTCAAAGAAGAAAAATCAGGAAGAAATTCACAAGAGCGTGTAAGCATTGCTGGCAGCAAGGTAAAATATGCCGCCGTATCGCTTTTCAACGGAACAAGCATTGTAACTGACAATCTGTTGGTCTTAAAACGGTTAATGTTTATACTGTTGATGAATACACCATCTGTAATTTTCTCACGTATAATAGGCAGCATATTTGCCCTCCAAAACAATTATTGGAGTTATTATACCACATAATTATGAATAAATAAATATAATTTTTTCAAAAATACCAATATATGCTTGGAAAACAGCACGTTTTGATATATAATTGATGTCGGATTCGGAGGTGAGTATATTATGTCACGTTTGTTAGATGTTTTTTGGGGTTACATACAGAAGTGCGATAAGCTTTTGTGGCTTATGACCTTATGCGCCTCAATATACGGTTTTTTTCTTATATACAGCATGCAAAGGGCGGCTGACTATAATTTTTTGCTTACACAACTTGTCGCGGTAGGCATAGGATATATCGGCGCAATAATAATCTCTGTTATAGATTACAAAAGAATATGTGATTTTTGGTTTATTCCCGCTTTTGTATCGCTTGTGCTTTTGATGCTCGTTTTCGGCGTGGGAATGAGAGTAAGCGGCACAGATGACACAGCGTGGCTAAGGCTGCCGGGAGGGATAACCTTTCAGCCATCAGAGCTTGCGAAAATTGCTTTTATAATAACGTTTTCAAAGCATCTTGACTATCTTTGTAAAATTGATAAACTAAAATCTTTTTTCGGTACAGTTTCTTTGTTTTTGCACGCGGCAATTCCTGTTATAATCATCCATATGCAGGGTGACGACGGCTCGGCTATAATATTTATGCTTATGTTTATGATAATGGCGTTTTGCGCAGGGGTCCAGCTAAGATATTTCGCCGTTTTGTTTGGCGGAGCGGCTGTTTTACTGCCTATAATATGGAATCGCTTTTTAAATAACGAGCACCGTAACAGAATATTGTCTCTTTTTAATACCGACGAAAGCAATTTGTCCGATTACGCGTGGCAACAATATCAGGCGAAAGTGTCTATCGCCTCCGGGGGGTTATCGGGTACCGGTTATTACAAGGGAGAACGTGTTGCTTCATATATTGTTCCCGAACAGGAAAACGATTTTATATTTACCGTAGCGGGCGAAGAGCTTGGGTTTATAGGCTGCGCCGCAATTTTGATAATTTTATTCGGTATTATGCTGAAATGCCTGTTTAATTGCTCGTCTTGCAAAGACGATTTAGGCAAATACATTTGCATAGGCTTTTTCTCTCTTTTATTTGCTCAAACTGTGATAAATATAGGTATGGTACTGGGGATTTTGCCCGTTATCGGAATAACACTCCCCTTTTTCAGTTCGGGGGGAACATCCGCAATGTGCCTGTATCTGGGTTTCGGTTTGGTCCAAAGCGTGTTTATACACAACGAAGATGATAATAAGATAAAACTAAGAATAGATAAGTTCTCTTTAGCAAGACAATAATAAGATAAAAAATCCGCCTCGTAACAGCATTTTGCGACGGCGGATTTACTTATGATATAAATTTTTAAACGTTTATTATGAGATGAAAGAAATAAATTCATTTGGGTTTGATTTATAATCCTGAAGTATTTCTTCTATATGATACTCCGATACAAAGTTTTTACACAGATAATCGCATAATACGTGAATATGCTGTTCGTTATCAGATATATTGATAAATACATATGGTTTGGGGTTGTTTTCGTATATAAATTCTAATCCGTATGTATTATTTTTACAATTAAATACATTCACGGTTAGTGAATTTGATTTGATAGTGTGCATAATGGGTTCTGCCTTTCATTTGTGATTGTTAATAAATCGTTACATAAAGTTACAATTTCGTAACGCCGTGAAAGTATATCACTAAGAGCAAGGGTTGTCAACACAAAACATTATTTTTTCAGATTTTATACACAATAGACATTTAAGTCCCAACAAGGTACATATTTATGCTTACGCATATAAATCTTATAATTCCCGTTAATCTGCTTTATAATAATCGGAATATCAAAAATATCTCTGCATCTGTGATAAGCGGCAATATTCAGTTTTGGCTTCAACTCAGTAAGCGCGTATTGCGCACCTTTTAGCATATCATGTTCACTGCCCTCTATATCCGCTTTAAGATAAGAACATTTGTGTTGTTTGCAAATTTGGTCAACAGTTACAGCTGCAACCGAAAAATCTGTTTTTTTACAAAATTGTGTTGAACCTCTGCCCTGCTTTGTCGATAAACTTATCTGTGTGCATTTATCGCTTACAGCGGCGTTAATTAATACTGTGTTACTCTTTGAAGCAACCTTTTCACACAGCTTTTTATAAGTCTTGGGATTAGGCTCAACGGCAGTTATCGTATCATATTTTTGATGTGAATAATGTAAAAACTCGTCGATGGTATCGCCTTTATAAGCGCCTAAATCCAAATAGCTTTCATGCTCACCCAGATTCAGGATATCAAAAGCCTCGTCTTTGTCTGATTCAATATCAAATAAGATGTCTGTTTTTCCCGTATATTGAAACTTAATTGCATTATAATAAACATCTCTCGATTTTTCATCTTCGAGAATACTGTACGCTAAATTGATTTTATCAAAGTATTTTTTTATAAAATCAGAGTTAAGTATCTCGTTTCCGTATACGGGGACGCACGGAACAACAACTTCATACCTTCGAGATATGAGCTTTATATTATTTATAACGCTGTCCAAACAGCTGGCAAAGCATACGGCGATAATGAAATCTCCGTATGCTTTTTCAAAATCCGAAAGCTTTTTTACGGTATAACCTCTAAAGCTTTGACCTCTGCAAAAATCATCGCTTACGAATACTCCTTCGGGTTTTATGTCAAGCCGTGTCATTTCGTCCAAAACCTTGTCGGCGCCGTTGCCTGTTCCGTATAGAAGTATTGGCTTTTTGCTCTGTTTTAAAATATCCCACACACTCGGTGTGGCAAGTAAGCTTCTGATATCCATATCAATAACCTTTTTTGAGCAAATCGTTTTTTATATATTTAAAAGTTGCGTCTTCACCCTTTTCTTTTATCATAAACAACAGCTTCTCAAGCAATTCTCTTGTCTCAGGGTGGAGCATATAATGTTCTTTAGAGTTTACATAATATTCCCACGAATCTCCGTCTGTGTAGTTTTCTTTGTTGTAGATTTTGCTTGCGGCAACTCTGTCGCACAGCATTTCCGCAACATATTTCACAGGCATCTTCATACCGGTCATTTTGTGGTCACCTTCGGGGGAATAATCTATCCAATACTCTAAATGATGCTTATTTCTGCCCTTGTGGTGGAGCCACGCCTTGCTCATACCGGTCAGTTTCCGCTCAATATTATTCGGACTTTGATTTCCCTGAAAATATTTTACCCCCGGAAAAAACTCGGTGGGGCTGTATTTAGACATATCGTGAAGCAAGCCCTGTTTGTATAACCCTATTTTAAAGCAGTATTTCATTACAAGAAGCTTGTGCCTGTTAATTGTTTTTAAATGTCCGAAAAAACTCGCCATATAAATTAACCTCTTAATCTACCGTAATATAATCGTTAAGCTTAAAAGAATATATCAAAAGCTTATATACGGGCTTTCCGGTGCATTTTTGCATGGCTGTCTTATAAAGCTTTAGCTGTTCTTTATATCTTTCAAGCAACTTTTGCATATTGCTTACATTGTCTGTTTTATAATCTACAATAACAATACCGTTGTCGTCTTCGAAGGCACAGTCTACCGCCCCCTGAACGACTGCTTTTTCATTGCAATTTGCGCCGCTTATTATATCACACAGCTGCAAAAGCACGGCAAATCGGTATTCGCGGTATATTTTCTTCGACAACAGCATTTTTTTGGCTGTATCGGTCTCAAAAAAATTGTTGATAAGCTTAAGGTTTACCGATTGCGCCTGTTCCGGTGTTATATACTCCAGAGACACCAATCTGTTAAGCTCATCCAAAGCGTTTTTAGATGCGGCGGTAAAGTCGCAGTACTGCATATATGCGTGTAAAGCTGTGCCTTTTTCAGCTGCCGTAAGACCCTCGGCATACATAAAATCAGGGCGGGTGTTAAACATATTGCCCGATATATCAGGATCTTGCTTTGTAAGGTCTGAAACGGAATATTTAACCGCAAGCTCGGTAGACTCCGTGTACGGATATTTTTCTTGAAATCTTTCAGCAAGTTCATTATACAGCATCATATCAGGCGCTTTGGCTATCGGCTCTGATTCTTTTTCGTTTGAATGGAATAATTCACCGTTGTATTTAATGACTGAAATGTTCCATTTACCCTTATTTTGCGGCATACAGTTAATATCGGCTCCGTATAGTTTTTTTATAAGCTTTGCGCCTTCATATGTTTTTGCCATACACATCAAAAGCCAGTCTGCATAGTTGTTTGTGCTTAAAACAAGCGAATACGGTATTTTTTCAAAACCGCTTACGGCAGAATATGCCGAATAAAGCTTCTCTGCGGGATTTTTGCAGGTGTGCAGAAAATACATCCTGTCACGCGCTCTTGTCATTGCGACATATAAGATTCTGAGCTCTTCCGAAAGCTCGCTTTTTTTGATAAATGACGAAAGTGTTTTGTGCATAAACGTTGAATATCTGCATTCTCTAAGCGTTTTGCTTTGTTTGAATCCTATTCCCATTTCGTTGTTGATAAGCATATTTTCACCGGAATCTGACTTAAACGCACTTGCAAGCTGCCCCAAAATACATATGGGAAATTCTAATCCCTTAGACATATGGATGCTCATAACGCTTACGGCGTTTGTAGCGGACCCTTTGATTTGTGTTGCGGAGGTAAGCTCTTTGTCGCTTTCGCTGAGCTTATCCATAAATCTTATAAATCCGTTTAACCCTTTAAAACCGTTTTTTTCATATTCAGAGGCGTATTCACGCAAATAATTCAAATTATTTATACCGTTTTCACCGCCGGGCATTGAACCGATTATCGCGTAAACCGATTTTTCGGCATATATCAAATTTATAAGCTCGTCTGTGTGCATTGCCGACGACATATTTCTGTAATGCTTTATATCGTCAAGAAATTCGCGGAATTTTGTTTCACTTTCCGCCATAAGACAAACCGCGTCGTAAATCGCACCCTTTTTCAAGTTGCATCTGCATATAGCCATATCGTCTGCCGTGAACCCGTATAAGGGACTCATCATAACGGCTGTAAGTGGGATATCCTGCTTAGGGTTATCAATTACCCTGAGCATAGACATAATTATATTTATCTCTCTGCAATTGAAAAATGAATCCTTTACAGCGGAAACAGCCGGTATTCCCGCGTTTAAAAGCTCTGTTACATATGTTGCGGCCTGCTTTGAAGTTTTTCTGAGCAGAATGCAAAAATCGCTGTAAGACGGTTTTACCGTGTCGCCGTTTTTGGATATGATAAAACCGTTTGCCATTTCCTCTTTTATGATCTCAGCCGCCTTACGGGCTTCTATGACATCATTTGTCTCATCTGTTTCTGAGGTGTCTATCATAATATAATCGGCAGACGGGGATTTTTCGTTATCGTTTCTGTCGGTCAAAAGATACTCAGACGTATCGTAGTCAATTTCCCCTGCCTTTTTGCTCATTAATTGAGAAAAGAC
This sequence comes from Clostridiales bacterium, assembly GCA_024690965.1. Lineage (GTDB taxonomy): Bacteria > Bacillota > Clostridia > Oscillospirales > Acutalibacteraceae > JAEEHZ01. Next base: position 112,172 of record JAILOG010000016.1, on the reverse strand, counting down.
AAAATTTACCGCGTCAAGTATCTTTTTGTTGCTTCTGAAATTTCGGTTTAAATGTATCTTTGCCGGAAACACAGGGTTTTCTCTGTCATATAATGTATAGTTGTCGCTTTTTTTCATAAACAGTTCCGGCATTGCCTGCCTGAAACGGTATATGCTCTGTTTTACATCCCCTACGGTAAAGAGCTTTTTATCATTGTCCGACACAGCGCGGAATATCATATTCTGTACTTCGTTGGCGTCCTGATACTCGTCGACCATTACCTCATAGAAATGCTCTGATGTTCTTTTTGCTATATCGGTAAAAATAATATTTCCCCGGGAATCTTTTTTTGCGAGAAGCTTCAGCGCATAATGCTCAAGATCATTAAAATCGGCTATATTTTTCTCATTTTTAAGTTCGCTGTATTTATTCTCAAATAATTTAACTGCTCTGAACAATTCTTTTACAACAGGCAGTCCTCTGCTCAGATCTTCTATACAATCATCAGAATTTCTGTCGAAAACACCTGTCAAACTCATAATGTTGTCATTTATAAAATCCCTGTATTTCTTGAATTTTATATAAGTCTGATTGCAGGTAAGCCCATTGCCGTATAAAGATAATTTTTCAAATTTTTTAAGAGCCGAAACAAACGTGTCGTGGTCCTTTTCTGCGGCATTTCTTATTTTTTCCAAAATTTCGCTGTTATACAGGGCAATTTCAAGCGGAGGAGATTTTTTAAGAGCCTTAATTTTTTTCTCGTCTCTGCCGTTTGGAAAATCACGTGTAAAGTCGGTCTCGGGGTCTGCTTTAAGCTCTGCTTTTATAATGTCGTTGAGTTCAATACAAAAATCAAGTGTTTCGAGGGCGTTTTCGCGCATAAACACATATTGTTTTTTCGTAAAGAAATCCTTTTCGGAATATGTGCTTAACTGCTCGTTTTTCCAATCCTCGGGAAAAGGATGAGAGTTTAGAAATGTATATAGTTTTAATATCGCACGCTGAAGACCCAAATCATTTTTTGAATTCAAAAAGCAGTTTGCCAAAGCCTTAAAATCTTCTGTACACTCGTCGTACATAACGTCTAAAGCATGAGTAAGCGCTTCCGATTTTAATATTTCCAGCTCGTTTTCGTCTGCTATCCTAAAACCCGGCTCAATATCGAGCAGCTGAAAATTCTCTTTTATAAGCTCAAGACAATAGCTGTGAACTGTGCTTATATAAGCGCCGGAGAGTCTTGACAGCTGGTCTTTGTAATAATCTGAGTGAATATCATTGGAAGCTGCCAATTCTTCCAGCCTTTCACGAATTCTTTCCCTCATTTCGCGTGCGGCGGCCTTTGTGTATGTAACAACAAGAAGGTTATCAACAGAGCAGGGGTTATTCTCGTTTGTTATATGCTCGATCACACGTTGTACCAATACGGCGGTCTTTCCCGAGCCTGCGCCTGCCGACACAAGCAATGAGCCGCCTTTTGCGTATATGGCGTCTTGCTGTTCGGGTGTCCAGTTGAAGCTGCTCATTGTTCTCCCTCCTCACAAAATTCTAACGGAATACCTGCTTTGGAAGATATCTTTTTTACACGGTCTCCCTTTTTGAAAGCGCATACGGAAATATAAGGGCAATACTCACAAGCGTCGTGAGCGCCTTTAACGGGCAGGCGGTACAGCTTGCCCTCTTTTATGCTCTCTCCCATAAGGCGCACAGTGATGTCTATTGAATTAAATATTCTTCCCATTTGGTTTATAGAAACCAGATTATTCATCGAAGATTTTTTATATACCGCGCCTTCATCTTCGTTGAAGCTTTCAAGCACAACGGGAATAAATCTTCCCTTAAGGTCTCTTTCCATAGCCTTTAAAACTTCATAGTCGTTGATAAGCAAACCGTTCATCGAAAGCTTGGAAGAAACGATCTCTTCCGCCTCAGACATATCTGTATCGGGTGAAACATTAAGCAGTGAAGTTGCAGACGGCATATATAATATGCCGGCAGGAGACGGCTCTTTATACCGTTTGTCGGAACCTGTGCTTAACGCCTCTAAATATAAAAGCATTTGCATATTAAGCCCGTGTATTACATCAGCCAAAATAAATTTCTTGGAATTGGTCTTATAATCGACTACTCTTACATAAGTTTTTCCGTCGCTTCTGAATGTATCAACTCTGTCTATCTTTCCTATTATGTTTATACTGCTCCCGTCATTTGCGATTATTTTATACGGCTTCACCTCAGATTTTGACGAGATCTCCATTTCAAATGCGTCGGGACGGAATTCGCTTTGAGAAAATTCCAATGTAAGCTGAATTATAAGCCTTATAACGCTCTCGCACAGGTTATAACACAAGTATTTAAAACGCGAGCCTTTGTCTTTATAACCGCCCATAAATTCGTCAACGTATTCGTTTATGAGTTTTATAACATTTTGTCTTATAAACACGGGTGAAGTGTTCGTCAACGAAGCGTCATTTAAAGACAAGTATTTTTCTAAAATACGGTGTACAAGTGAGCCGTACTGGATACCGTCAAGCTCCGCCTTTTTTCTCTCTTTTGCCTTTAAACCGTAAGCGCAGAAATACGAAAACGGGCAATTATGATATCTCTCTATCTGAGACGGTGATAAATACAAATCTTTTCCAAACAGCTTTTCGGAAGCCTGACTTGATATCGTAAACTTTTCGTCCCCTGCCTTCATTTTGTCAATTGCCGAAAGTATGGGGCTGTATTTCTCATCATTTACAAAATATTTCCTGAGTGTTGAGTATAACGTACTGTTTTCATCGCACAAAGACATATACTCAAACGCAGCTTGCTTTGACCAAATATAATCAGACGGATTTAATTTAAAATCGCTGTCAAATTCATTAATATTCGGAAAAATGTTTTTTGTTTGCGTTATTATTACAGAAGGCTTTTTAATTTCGCCCGCAAGATTAGACTCGTGATAGCTTAAATATAATTTTTCGCTCGGCGAGGAAGCCGCCGAATAAGCGAAAAAGGTCTCTAAAGCCATAATTTTGTCGCTTTCTTCGTATAGCTCTATATCAAACCGTTTCAGCTTTGAGCATTCAAACCTTGAAAATATTCCCGTGTGCTGAGGCGGCATGGGGAATTCTCCTTCGTTAACTCCCAGCAGGAAAACTACCTTAGGATTGTAAGGCCGTATGCGGTCACTGCTTCCGAATGTTACCGTGTCAAATGCTTTCGGGATGCTCTCCAAATTCTCGGTATTCACGATCAGATGTAACAGCTCGCTGTAACGCTTTACGGATATTGTTTCATCACCGCAAACGGAAACAATGCTGTTTATGAGCTTCATAAGTATATTCCAAAGCCTTTTTAAAAGCGTAGCGCGGTAATAATTTCCTTGGTTTTCCAAATCCTTTATAACGGATGAAAGAATATCTGCTGTTCCCGCGTTTTCAAGAAAAGTCAGTATTTCTTTGGATATTGAAATAGCAGTGGTATTTTTCACATTTTTTCTGAACAGCATAACAGGTGCTGTTATGCGTTCTCTTATATTATTTATCTTGTCAAGCAAAGCCGTGCTTTCCTCATTTTGGGGGATTCCGAATCCGTAAGGGTTTTCCGTAAATTCTTTATACAGCTTATCCCCTTTTATATTCCACATAATTATATAATTTTCAAATTCGGAGATATCTTCGTTAGACACATTTGTAAGACCGGTTTTATATATTCTCATAAATGAGTCTATATCCGACGGTCTGCACGCAGTCTCTAAAAGTGAAAGAACAAGAAGCATAAGCGGCTGTGTGTCTATACCTTGAGAATAATCGGCAAAGCAAGGTATATCGTTCTTTTCAAGCTCGGCGTCGAGAATCGCTTTATAACTGTCGATATCTCTTGAGATCAAAACTATATCTTTATATCTGTAATTCTCACGGGAAACAAGCCGCTTAATCTCTGCGCTTACAAACTTTGCCTCGTTGTAAATATTCCTGTTTTTTATAATTCTTATATTATCGGCTGATTTACCGTATTTTTGAGGCATTTGGGCAAATAAATTTTGCTCAAAAAACGCTAATTCGGGATTTTTATACCTTGCGCCGGGCTGTAAAACAGTTTCATTATTGACCGTTACGCTGTATTTTGCGGCAATTCTCTTAACTGTCAAATATGTGTCGTAAGTTGTCTTATATTTATCGCTCTTATGCTCTTTAGGTGAATAACAAAGCGAAATATTGACACTTTCAGCCTGTTGCATCAATATTTTGATAAGCTCGTATTCATTTTTTGTAAAGCCTGAAAATCCGTCGATGAAAACGGTGCTGTTTTTAAAGAAACTAAACTTGGAAAGCTTATTACACAGCTTTTCAAGGTCATCCGAAGGGTCAACATAGCTTTTGTTAAGCCTTTTGCAATACTCATCAAATATCAATGCCGTGTCATGAAGCTTTGCCGACAATAAATCCGTGCTTTTTTCACTTGTTTCATATAACTGCGCGCTTGTAATACCGCAAAGCTTTAACCTGTTTACGGTATCAAGCATCATCGTTGCCATTTGTGGCTTTAATGCTTTTGAATTATATGTCAAAAGCTTGTCTTTGCACGCATAAAGAGTTTGCGACATAATTATGTGCTTTTCTGATTCCGATATGCGCTTTCCCGCTATACCGCCTGCTTTTCTGCCGACAAGTTCCACTACACGCGTAAAGCTTAATACCTCAACCTTATGCGCGTTCTTTTCTCCGAGCAGTTCAAGCAATGCCCGTTCGGTATTATAAGAGCTTTGTTCAGGCACAATATAATATATCGGCTTTGTTCCGCTGCTGTCACAAAGCGATTTTATACTGTTTAAAATATGAGTTGTTTTGCCGCTTCCGCAGCTTCCCAAAATAAAATTCAACATATAATTATACCGGCATATACCTTTCAATATATTTGTGCAGGGAAAGTAAAAACGCAGTAAAATTATAACCCATAATCACAAAAAATACAATATATTCATATCTTAAAAAGCACCTGAGCAATGGTTTCTCCCAAATTTGGTACACAAAAACCGCATTGCTGATATTTGATTAAAAAGCACTTGTATTTATGACTGATATTTGATAAAATAAACTATATATCGAAATGTGTAATTAAATGTAGAAATATATATACACGGAGGCACATAATATGTCTGCGAAAAACAATATAAATGTTCCTTTTCCCAAAAAGCCTTATAAAACCCACGGCGGAGTTCATCCACACCATAACAAAACAACGTCAGGCGTTGAATCGGTCATTATGCCGCCGCCTGAGTACGTTACAATATCTATGAACCAAAATATCGGCGCAGACTGTATTCCATGTGTAAAACCCGGCGATACGGTTTATCTGGGTCAAATCATCGGCGACAGCGATAAATATATGAGCGTGCCGATTCACGCAAGTGTTTCGGGTACGGTTGAAAAGATAATTAAACAGCGAGATCCCGCGGGGAGAATCAGCGACGCTGTCGTAATAAAATCTGACGGACTTATGACCCCATACCTCGATTTGAAAGCAGAGAATCCGCAAAATTTAAGCGAGCTCACCGATACGGTTCGCCAAAGCGGCTTAGTTGGGCTTGGAGGCGCGGGATTTCCTGCTCATATAAAACTAAACGTACCCGAGGGGAAAGATGTTGACACACTGATAATCAACTTTGCGGAGTGCGAGCCGTATATAACGGCTGATCACCGTGAAGCTCTTGAAAACTCTTGGGATGTTTTCAGCGGAATATACGCTTTTAAAGATATTATCGGAATTAAGCGCGTAATAATAGCCATAGAAAACAACAAACCCGACGCCATTGAAGTTTTAAAGAGAATTGCCGATAACCCCACATACGACCCCGACGATCTGGTGCGTATTCTGGTGCTTAAGGCGAGTTATCCTTACGGCGCCGAAAAAGTTCTTATAAAAGCCTGCACAAACCGTGTTGTTCCCGAGGGCGGGCTTCCATCTGATGTCGGTTGCCTTGTTATGAACATAACAAGCGTATCATTTATATCAAGATACATAAAAAGCGGTATGCCGCTTGTAAGTAAAAGGGTAACGGTTGACGGAAGCGCGGTTAAAGAACCAAAAAACATAATTGCTCCGATAGGCACTTCGGTAAAAGATATTATTGAGTTTTGCGGCGGATATAAAAGCGAGCCCAAAAAACTTATACTCGGCGGACCCATGATGGGCGTTGCGATTGCGGACGACAGCGAGTGCATAAAGAAAAACACAAACGCAATATTGGCGTTTGATGAAGCCGAATCAAGCTTAATGCGGGAAACTGCCTGTATACGCTGCGGACGCTGCGCGCAAAGCTGTCCTATGCTGCTCACCCCACCGCTTATTGAACAGCAGCTTAAGCTAAACAATTTAGATGAGCTTAAAAAACTTGACGTTATGAACTGTATGGAGTGCGGCTGCTGTGCATATAGCTGCCCCGCCGGGAAGCATCTTGTGCAGATGATGCGAAACGCAAAAGCTAAATTACGAAACGTAAAATAATAATAAATTATACAATTAGTAATATTTAGAAAGGTATTAGGTTGCAATAAGCTGAATAATAGTATTATGAACAAGTTATATTTATCGCCCTCGCCCCACTTTAAAAACGGCGTTACCACACGGAATATTATGCTCGATGTAATAATTGCGCTCATGCCGTGCGTTGTTGTGTCGGTAATTCTGTTTGGATTTAAGGCTCTTGTGCTTTACGCCACAAGCTGCGCCGGATGTGTGTTGTGCGAATACATAAGCAGAAAAATAATGAAACGTGAAAGCACTGTAGGTGATCTGAGCGCCGTTGTTACAGGTATTCTGCTTGCAATGAATGTTCCGGTTACTTTAAACCCGTTAATCATTTTGTTCGGAAGCGTTGTCGCAATAGTTGTTGTAAAGCAGATGTTCGGCGGCATAGGGCAAAACTTTGTTAACCCTGCGCTTATCGCGAGAATAGTATTGCTCACCTCATTTCCGTCGAAAATGACAAATTGGACTGCGCCATTTGCGTATTTAAGCGGCAGCGCAGACGCGGTGTCATCTGCTACGCCTCTTGCCGATAACAGCAATATAAGCTATTTAAAATTGATTTTGGGAGCCCACGGCGGATGCTTGGGTGAGACCTGCGCTGTTGCGATAATCCTCGGCGGAATATACTTAATGCTCAAAAAGGTTATATCTCCCGTTATTCCATGCGTGTATTTGGGAACATTTGCGATTTTTACTTTACTGTCAGGCAACGATGTAATCTATGGGCTTTTAAGCGGCGGTATTTTACTTGGAGCTTTCTTTATGGCGACGGATTATACCACTTCTCCAATCAATTTTAAAGGTAAGATCGTGTTTGCGTTGGGATGCGGAATTCTAACTTTTGTAATACGTACATTCGGCGCTTTGCCCGAGGGCGTTTCATTTGCGATAATAATAATGAACATACTTGTGCCCCATATTGAAACTCTGACTTTGACTAAACCGTTTGGCTCAAAAAGGAGAACAGCAAAAAATGGATGAAAATAATAAATTCTCTTTTAAGAATATTTTTGTTCCCGTTGTTACCTTGCTTATTATATGCTGTGTAACGACAGCGTTACTTGCTTTGACAAACGCTGTAACAAAAGAACCCATATCACAAAATAACGCGAAAAAAGCAGATATTCTTCGTTACAGTGTGTTTCCCGGGGCTTCGGGATTTGAAAAGCAAGACGGCTATTATACTGCCGTTAAAGATTCAGAAATCATCGGATATATCTTTGAGACTTCTGCAAAGGGTTACGGCGGAGATATAGAGGTTTTAACAGGCGTTACTGCAGACGGCACAGTTGCGGGAGTTGAAATTATGTCTCACGGTGAAACTCCGGGCTTGGGCGCCAACTGCACAAACGAAAGCTTTAAGGGGCAATTTAAAGAGTCTGTACCTCAGAATAACGGATATACCGTAACAAAAGGAAACGCAAATTACGAAAACGGCGAAATAGACGCGATCACGGGCGCAACAATATCTTCAAAGGCCGTTACATCTGCTGTAAACAAAGCGCTTGAAGAATACGAAAAAAACGTTAAAGGAGGCAATGAACTTGGCAGAAAAAAGCTTCATTAAAGAGATAACAAAAGGCATAGTAAAAGAAAACCCTGTTCTTTGCCTTGTTTTGGGTACCTGCCCCACCTTGGCTGTAACAACAGCCGCGTCTAACGCCATAGGTATGGGAATTGCCGCAACAGGCGTTCTTGTCTGCTCTAACGCGGTTATATCAATGCTCAGAAAAGTAATACCCGATAAAGTACGTATACCGGCTTATATTTCTATTATCGCGGCATTTGTTACAATAGTACAAATGCTTATAAAAGCTTTTGCTCCCGAAATAGATGAAGCTTTGGGCATATATCTTCCGCTTATAGTTGTAAACTGTATAATTCTCGGCAGGGCGGAAATGTTTGCGGGCAAAAATAAGGTTTTGGCTTCAATTGCCGACGGTCTTGGCATGGGAATAGGCTTTACGGCAACATTGCTCATTATGGGAAGCATTAGAGAAATACTCGGCGCGGGAACATGGTTCGGTATTCCTCTTTTTAGCAATATCATTGACCCGATAATCATATTTTTGCTCCCACCGGGCGGCTTTTTCGTATTCGGTATGCTTATCGCATTGGCAAATAAAATCAATAAAGGTAAAACCGCAAAAAATTCGGAAAAGAATATGTGCGATAACTGTCCTCTCGGAGGAAAATGCCGAGAAGCCTCCGATAGAAAGGAGTGTGCAGTATGAGCGCAACACAGCTTGTAAGCATATTTTTAGCTTCAATTCTTACCGAAAACTATATACTCAATAAATTTCTGGGAATTTGCCCATTTTTAGGCGTATCTAAAAAATTGAATACTGCCGTTGGTATGAGCAGTGCCGTTATATTCGTTATGGTGCTTGCAACTGCGGTAACATGGCCTGTATACTATAATTTGTTACTCCCGAACGGTCTTGATTATCTGCAAACACTTGTATACATACTTATAATTGCGGGTCTTGTGCAGCTTGTGGAGATAATACTTAAGAAGTATATTCCCGTGCTTTACAATTCGCTTGGCATATATTTACCGCTTATTACAACAAACTGCGCAGTGCTGGGCGTTACTATGCTTGTTGTTGAAAAACGTGACGTAAATCCCGATTTCGGCTACCTTGCGGCACTTGTAAACGCGTTTGGCGCAGGTGTGGGCTTTATGGTCTCTATGATAATATTCGCAGGTGTAAGAAAAAAACTTGAAAGCTGCGATATACCCGAATTGCTGAAAGGTTTGCCGATAACCCTTGTGGCGGCTGCTTTGGTGGCGGTATCATTTTTGGGATTTAACGGTATTGCCGGATAATATGAGGTGACATTTTTATGGATATATTATTTCCCGTGATTGTTGTGGGCATAATAGGGTTAATTGTGGGTATAGTTTTAGCTGTCGCCTCTACCCTGTTTTATGTTCCTGTCGACAAAACAGCAAAAGACCTTGAAGAAGCCCTACCGGGGGCAAACTGCGGCTCCTGTGGTTTTTCGGGGTGCAGCGGATACGCGAAGGCTCTATCAAAAGGAGAGGCAAAAGTCGGGCTTTGCTCACCCGGCGGTGAAGCTGTCGCAAAGGAGCTTTCACGCATTTTGGGAACGGAAGCTGAAAAAGTAATTCAAAAAAAGGCTGTTGTCGCCTGTAAAGGAACCGCAGACGCAACAACAAAAAAGGCGGAGTATACAGGTATAAATTCCTGTGCCGCCGCAATGCAGATATATTCGGGCAATACAGCATGCGCTTACGGTTGTATCGGATTTGGCGACTGTTTAAGAGTTTGTTCTAATAACGCTGTCAGTATTTGCAACGGCGTTGCCTGTATTGATACATCATTGTGCATGGGATGCGGAGAGTGCGAAAAAGCTTGTCCCAAGGGCATAATACATATTGTTCCGTTAAAAAAACAGGCGTTTGTAAAATGCTCGAGCCGAGACAAAGGCGCAGACACGAGAAAAGCCTGCACAGCAGGCTGTATAGGCTGTATGAGATGCGCAAAGGTGTGCGAAAGCGGAGCGATAACGGTTAAGGAAAACCATGCCATGGTTAACCCGGAGCTTTGCACAGGTTGCGGAAAATGTGCTGAGGAGTGCAAATTAAACTGTATTGAAATGATTTTCAGGGAGGCATAATATGCAAAGACGCGACAAGATCAATTATTATCTTGATATAGCCGAAACGGTTCTTGAAAGAGGGACCTGTTTGCGCAGAAAATACGGAGCCGCCATTGTTAAGAATGACAGAATAATATCCACGGGATATGTCGGTGCGCCGAGAGGAAGAAAAAACTGCTGTGATATCGGCACATGCAGACGCGAAATGATGAATATTCCACGCGGAGAGCGATATGAGCTTTGCAGAAGCGTTCACGCAGAGGCAAATGCCATAATTAATGCCGCGGGAGAAGAAATGATAGGCGCAGATCTTTTTCTGGTAGGCATAGACGCGGTAAGCGGTGAATACGTAAAAAACGCCGATTGCTGTTCAATGTGCAAGCGTCTTATAATTAACGCGGGAATAAGAAATGTGTATGTGCGAAACACAAAGGACGACTATACGCTTATAAAGGTTTCAAGTTGGGTCGAAAATGACGACTCGCTTACAGATGAACTCGGATATTGATATTTGTTAATTGAAAATGACGAGGGCGACACTCTGATTTGAGCATCGCCCCCGTCATTTTGGCTTTTACATCATTGCATTTTATCTACAAGTTTAGCTATATATTTTTGTTCATATACGACATCAAGCATTGTTATCTCTCCGTCCATATCAATATCAGCGCACCTGATCTGCGTGTCGTTGAAATCAGAGCTTAAAGATATATGCTTTTGAATCATTACGACATCCAATAATGACACATAGAAGTCGAAATTAACATCGCCTAAAAGTCCTTCTAAAGTATAATTAAAGTAATAATCATCGGTTGTGTCGGTATCGGTGTCAATATCACGGGAGACATCCTCTTCCCTTTCGTTCCACAGCGCTAAAAGCGAGGTGTTTGCACAGCCCATAATAAGCTGCCCGTCAATAATATCCGAGCCTTTTCCCGTTATGAACCAGCCGTAGAATTTATATCCTTCCCTTTGCGGAACAGGCAAGTCGATTTTATCTCCCGAATATACAGTCATACTGCTTGGGATGTAATCATCGTACCACTCACCGCCGTTTAAATCAATTGTAAGCAAGTAATAACCGTAATTGTAGTCAGAATTATTATATTCGGCATAGTTATCATTATCATCTTGTTCGTCAGATATATCTTCGTTATTGATTATGTCTTTGTCTTCGGTATTATTATCCTCGACCGCTTCGTCAACAACTTCATCTACAATTTCATCAAGTACCTCATCGTCATATACATAATTTGATGATGTACCTGTACAATCGTCTTCGCTTTCTGTATCGTCGTATACTATTTCATCATATATTACATCATCATAAACTATTTCACCGTCTTCGGTATCAGATGTCCAAACTATATCTTCTATTTCGTTTGACGTGTCTGTGCTTACATCACTGTCGTGGATAACAACATAAACTATTTCGGTCTCGGATGTTGTATCGGTAGTAACCTCGGTATTAGAGGTAATGTCCTTATCGGAGTTACGAACGTTTGATGATGTATCTGTATCTGTTACAGTTGAACGTGAGTATCCGTTATATCCGTTTTGTTTTATTATGGAAGGATAATCCTTATAACAAATGTCAAGGTCTACCTCCCCGGATATTCCGCCTACGCTGCCCTTGCAGCTGTACTGCCACATACCGTATCTTTGAGCATAACCGAATCTGTCGTTGTATGTATAGTCATAATATCTGGCGATCCAAGCTTCATAACCCGCAGAAGTAATTTGTGAGGTGTTTACTTTAGCGCCCGAGCCCTCAAGCCAGGAAGCCGAGGAATAAACGCCGGCGAGATATCCGTTATTTTTCATTATGTTTAAAAATGTAAGTGAAATATCGGTATTCATGCTTTTGCTTATTGAAGCCTGTTTTTTATCCTCTATATCAAAATATACGGGATATTCAAGCTTTTTGCCTCTCAGCCAGCTTAAACAGTTATTCGCGTCTGTTCTTGCCTTCTCTACAGAGTCTGCATATGTGTAAAAGTATACGCCCACATCTACGCCTGCATTTTTTGCGCCTCTATAGTTTGTCTCGAAATACGGGTCGATAACACCGCTGTATCCGGCGCGGATAATGGCGAAATCTATTCCGCTTGCTTTTACACTGTTCCAATTAATAGTGCCCTGCCATTTGGAAACGTCTATTCCAAACCTGCTGACAGATTGCTCCGCTATATTGTTATACGATCTTTGCGCGTTAGTAACTGCGATTGCCGTACACAGGAGCAAAATCATCGCAAGCACAACAGAAACGGAACGAATTAAACAATTTGTAAACTTTTTGATCATACATATCCACCTCAATTAATAAAATGGCGAGTGGTGGTATTATAATACATAATTTTTGCTTTTTCAATAGATTTTGTAAATTTTATTGTATATAATAACTACATATATAAAATTCAGCAAAATTTTTTATAACTTTTATACAACAAACAATACAAGCTATTGTATTGACGCAAAAGTAGATATCCATATATTGTGGTTTAATTTGTACAATATGTAAATTTTTTTGTAAATAATTCTACGGATAGTATTTTTATTAATTTTTACAAAATCTACAAATTGTAATAATTATCGCTTGGTTGAAAGTTCATCCAAAATATGATAAAATGGTGTTGTTAAGTAAAAGATAGACTTGGATACTTTAGAGGATGTATATATGGTTAGTTACGTAACTGATCCCAATTTGCCGTGTGGTAAGGTAAACACAGTTATCGCCGACGCGGATGACTGCCTTATTAATACTTTAAGGTGCTTTGGCATAAGTGTAATAAAAACGCAGTCTTGTAAAACTCTGCCGTTTTTTGAGCAGCGCCACGCGGATATGCAGTGTATTCACTTAGGCAATAACAGAATTATAATCGCAAAGGGATGCGAATATCTCATTCTCCCACTTAGTAATCTTGGATTTGATGTAATAACCGCCGACTGTGAATTAAAAGAAGCTTATCCGGAAAATGTATTGCTGAACGGGTGCATTGCGGGCGATAAGCTTATATGTAACCCTTCGACTTTAAGTAAATGCGTTTTATCTTTATATGATGAAAACAAAATTATCAAAACAAAACAAGGTTATTCAAAATGCTCTGTTGCGGTTGTAAGTTACAATGCCGTAATTACCGCAGACGAGGGTATTTTCAAAGTCTGCACCGATAATAAAATTGATTGCTTAAAGATAAAACCCGGATATATAAAGCTTGAAGGCGTAAATTACGGTTTTATAGGCGGCTGCAGCGGAAAGCTCGGTAAAGACATACTGTGCTTTAACGGCGATTTAAGCACTCACCCAAATTATGAAGACATAAAATCATTCACGCGTAATTACGGCGTGTATACGGAAAATTTAGGACAATATGAGCTTTATGATATTGGCGGGATATTGCCTGTTTTGGAGGAATAAAAATTGAATTTGAATATATTCAGTAAAAAATACAGCCTGAGAACATCCGATTATGATGTAAATAAGAATTTGCGCATATCATCCATACTTGATTTGTTTCAAGATGCGGCAGGAATACATTCGGATTTGCTGAACGCAGGTTATGACGATTTGATTAAGCAAAACCTTATGTGGGTGTTACTTAGAACAAAACTTACAGTTCACTCAATGCCGCAAATGCACACAGATGTAACCGTAAAAACATGGCCGCACAAACCTTCTTCATTCGGATATATAAGAGATTATCAAATACTTGACGGTAACGGCAACGTAATAACAGAAGGCTCGTCTTTGTGGGCGATAATAGACTGCGCGTTAAGAAAGCCCGTTATAACCGAGAAAGGTATTTATAATATTGACAGCTATCACGAGGAGTCTGCGTTTGATGTTAAAATATCAAAACGGGTACGCAATTTTGACACAGAGGGGCTCTCGCCTTTCCTTGTATATCCCTCTGCCTCCGATATAGATATAAACGGACACGTTAACAATACAAAATACGCAAATTATGCTTTAAATTCGCTGAATACTCTCGGTGAGCCCGATATATGTGAATTTCAGATAGATTTTCACCACGAAATAATGCTTAATGACAAAGTAAGCATTTATCACAGTGTTAATGATGACAAATACTGTTTTAAGGGCGCCGCAGAAGACGGAAATATTTATTTTTTGGCTGAATGTAAGTTAAAATAACAATTTGTATAATTATTATTACATATAGTATAATGCCGCCGAAGCTTACAAAAAACTTCGACGGCATTTCCAAATATATTTGATTTTTAATCAATGTTAGCAAATACTTTGTTTCCGCGTTTTAATATATACAGATAAAAGGCTCCCGCAATAAGTGCCAAATATGCGGTAAACAGCAGAATAAATATTTGATAACCGAATAACTCAGATAAGAGCAAAATATAAACTGCGGTCGGCACTCCTACTATAAACATAGAGCCAAACATAGTGATTACAACAGAAAGCGATTGCTTTACCGCCGCGGTTTCATTTATATAATCGGTTCGCGGAAAGTGCATATTACTCCAAACGCCCAAAAAAGCCTGAACAAAGGTCATGACAGTGGGAGTTATATACATAAAGATTCCGAGAAGCAGATTTGAGGGAAAAAGTATATTAAATATGGTTCCCGCTATCAAAGAAGCCGGCAGGCAAATTATAACGTGTGTATAAACCTTTGACATAAGTATGCTGTATCCGTTTACAGGCAATGAGTGAAGCAGCCAAATTGTCTTTCCCTCAAGCGATATTGAGGGGGCTGATATTGTGTCTGCGCTCGACATAAGGCATAACAGAATAATAAATATCGCGGCGATAAATTCATTAATATAAAAATCTCCCGGTAACTGGTCGGCTAAAATATTTAAGGCCACGCGAATATCACTTTGCTTTACAAACACCGCTATGGGTATAATTACGGTAAATACTATACCGATAGCCGAATTTACCATATACGAAGCGATCGATACAAATCTTTTTAATTCTCTTTTTATAAGCGCCCACATTACCGAAGACTGTTTCAGCGGTTTAGATACATATTTTTTTGATTTGTAACCGCGCACGGTGCCAATGGTTTTTAAGAACAGCGCGGACATTAAAATATAAATTACGGCAAAAGATACAATACTGATAAACGCATACAGCAACAAAGATATCAAATTGGAATTTGCTATGGAATCGCCGTAATAATACGCCAAAGGTATATAATTCCTAACGGTATCGGAAATTGTATCTGTATGGTTTAATACATATTTTCCGATTGTTCCGATTTGAGGAATATAGTATATATATGCCACTAAAAAGGCTATGGAGAAAACCGTGACCAATATTGATTTATTCCTAATTCGCCTTGTTATAAGATTAAATAAAAAGCCTATCACAAATGATACCGCGATCGCGGGCAACGGCAAAAGCAAAAAGTCTACAATAACAGTTAACACCTGAAGCACAGATGTAGAGCCGAATATCAAATGAACGACAAACGACGGCAAAACTATCATCAGCTCAAACATATAATTGAGAAGCAAAACAGACATAACCCTGCCGATTAGTATATGTTTGGGCTTTATCGGCATTGAAAGCAAAAGCTCGTTATCGTTTGCATTGAATATTTGAGAATACGTTGTAAACAATCCCGACACAAGACAAAGCACTGTTGACATCAGGAATACGCACATAAAATAAAAATCCTGTTTCCCCAAAGCATTCAGCGGTTCATAAATCGCGTAAAATGTAAAGCCAATTGAAACGCCCATGTATAAGTACAAGAAGGCAAAAAGAATAAGCATACCGACTTTTGCGGCGCCGCTTTTTGCTTTCTTTCCGCGCCCCACTTTTGTAATGCGGTCCTTTACAGAGTAAAGAGACAGCTTGATCATCGTTTTAAGCATTATTACCCTCCTCGGGGTTCATAAATACATCTTCAAGCGATCTGTCACCCACAACATCGTCTATATTTCCGCTTACGATGAGCTTACCTGATTTTATTATTGATATTTTGTTGCAAAGCTTTTGCGCTACCTCAAGAACATGTGTGGAAAAGAATATGGCTCCTCCCTCTCTGCAATGCTCTTTCATTAGATTTTTCAGCATAAATGATGCTTTGGGATCAAGCCCCACAAACGGCTCATCCATCAAGAAAACTTTCGGATTGTGAACAAGCCCCGATATAACTGCAAGCTTTTGTTTCATACCGTGTGAATATTCCGATATGCTTTTTGCAAGATCATCTTTTATCTCAAGCATTTCGGCATATTTATTTATGCGTTGTTGTCTTAAATCCGATTTTACCCCATAAACATCGCAAATAAAATTAAGATATTGTATTCCCGTTAAATAATCGTAAAGCTTTGGATCGTCCGGAATATAAGCGATTATTCTTTTTGCCTCTATGGGTGAATCAATAACCGAAATACCGTCTATCAGTATATCTCCCTCATCGGGGCGCAAAATGCCGCAACAGGCTTTTAACGTGGTGGTCTTGCCTGCGCCGTTATGACCGATAAATCCGTAAATATCTCCCGCTTCAATTGTTAAAGATAAATTATCAACCGCAACCTTTTCACCGTATTTTTTTGTAATCGATCTTATTTCAAGCATTTTGTTCACCCCCTTATAAGCTCTATGTTACCTTCATTGTTAATCTCTATAATACTGCCCTGAGTTGCCTCTTGCGGAAGTTCGGATTTATATATGCCGAAAAGCTTCTTATCTTTGTCTTCGCATATTGCCATATTCATATCAAATTTAATTATTGTAAGCCTCTTCATTCAAATGAGCACCTCTCTGTATATCATATAATTGATAAAAGCCGTATATTTCAGCATATAATGCGCTTAAATATAACAAGACTGACCTTTACCGACAACGCCGATTATAGCACATTTGTACGCAAATATCAATAGCGCAAAAAGCGCATAAAAATATGTTGCAGTTTTTAAAAAAGTTTGATACAATACCACTATACGGCAGTTTGCGGTATAATATCCGGGAAAGGAATAATAAGCCTTGGTTTTTGAAGGCTTTTGGATTTAAATTAATGAACCATATAGGCAAAAACTGCCCCGTTTGCAATACCCCTTTTAATAACGAAGACGATATAGTGGTATGCCCCGAGTGCGGAACACCCTATCACCGCGTTTGTTACGAAAAAGAAGGCGAATGTATATACAAAGATATGCACGGAGTGTCTGACTTTAAAAATGACTCCGATGAAGCCTCATCTGATAATTTCGCCGTGTGTCCCGTTTGCGGTAACACTAATGCGAGAGATGCTTTGTTCTGCAATAAATGCGGCACGTCACTTACAAACAGATCAAACGGTAATTCTTACGACAGAAGAAACATGATGTTTGACCCCATGGCAGGCGTAAACCCCGAAGAAATACTTGATAACGGTATAACCGCAGGCGAAGCCGCAAAGTACGTTAAGGTCAACACGCCTTATTACATCAGAGTGTTTAGCAACATAAGCAAATCCGGAAAAAGCAAGTTTAACTTTGCCGCGCTTTTATTTTCAGGCGGATGGATGCTTTATCGCAAACAGTACCTGAAAGGTGCGATAATAACGGCAATTGTTGCAATTCTGATGATCGGCTCCACGTTTCTGACGTATACTTATTCGGGCAGAATTACGGCAGAAGTTTTTGAGGCGGCGGGAATAACCTCACAGTATACCGCTTCCGATATTCAAGCCCACCTTGTTGACTTAAGCAACGCAATATCCGCTTTGCCTATTGAAAAAAAGCTAATGTATTGGCTTCCGATGATAATGGATATATCAAGATATACAATAAGCATAATCATAGGCTTTACGGCAAACAGAAGATATTACAAGCATTGTATGGATGAGATCACGTCTATAAAGCAAGCAAATGCAGATAATGAACTGAAAGCATCTGAAGCTCTGCAAACAAGCGGAGGTGTAAACACAAAAATTGCGATTTGTCTTCTTGTGTGCCTGATGATAATAAATTATTTACCTATGTTTTTATCATAAATGTTGAAAGGAGATATAATATGAAAATCACAAAAGCAGTTATCCCCGCGGCAGGGCTAGGTACAAGAGTTTTACCCGCAACAAAGGCAATGCCGAAAGAAATGCTCCCGATTGTGGACAAGCCTGCAATTCAGCTTATAGTTGAAGAAGCGGTAAGGTCGGGCATTACAGACATACTTATTATAACAAACAGAGGCAAAGGGCTTATTGAGGACCATTTTGACAGGACACCCGAGCTGGAGCATAACCTTTCCTCAAAGAATAAGACGGAAATGTATAATGCCGTGGTGGATATCTCAAAGCTTGCGAACATATATTTTATCCGCCAAAAGGAAACAAAGGGTTTGGGGCACGCTATCAGCTGCGCGAAATCATTTGTAGGAAACGAGCCTTTCGCGGTACTTTACGGCGATGATGTAATTATAGGAGAAAACCCCGCCTGCGGTCAGCTTATAAAGGCATATGATGAATACGGGCTGGGTGTTTTGGGAATAAAAAAAGTACCCGAGCAGGATATACACAAATACAGCAGTCTAAAGGTAGAAAACCTGCACGATAACATTTTCAAATGTACCGATATGATCGAGAAACCTCAAACCAAGGATGAAGTTTTGTCACTCTATTCGATTCTTGGAAGATGCATTTTAACGCCCGAAATATTTGATATACTTGACCGTACAGCGCCCGGCGCAGGCGGAGAAATCCAACTCACAGACGCAATGAGAGAACTTACAAAGCTCAAGGGCATGATCGGTGTAGATTATGAGGGAACAAGGTATGATATGGGAAATAAACTGGGCATAATGAAGGCGCAGTGTGAGCAGGCGCTTAAACACCCCGAAATTGGAGACGATTTTAAGAAATATCTCATAGACCTTGCAAAAACACTGTAACAAAAGATAATAGTTTATTGGCAGGATAAATCTGATTTGATTTATCCTGCGTTTTTTATTGGTTATTTGATTAAAAACACTTGCCTTTTTTTGTGTAAATGGTATAATGTTCGTATTATATTGAGTTAGCCTGGCAATTTTTGCTAACGCGGCTTTATCAGAGAAAGGTTATTTGATTTGTTAAAGGGTATAATATTTGATTTAGACGGTGTAATACTTGATACAGAAAAGCTTTACACAAAATTTTGGGTAGAGGCGGCGAATGCCTGCGGATATCCGATGAAAGAGGAACACGTGCTTGGTATACGCAGTTTGGCTACACAGTACGCAGCCGAAAAACTTAAAAGAGAAGTTTGTTCCGATTTTGATATAATGCGTGTAAAGCAGCTGCGCATAAAGCTTATGTCCGATTATGTAAACAAATACGGAGTTGAAGCAAAGCCCGGTGCTTATGAAGCTCTTAAATATATAAATGAGCATCATGTTCCCTGCGCCCTCGCTACGGCAACACCGTATGAGCGTGCGAAAAGTATGCTTGAATCAGTAGGGCTTTTTGACAGTTTTAATAAAATTGCCTGCGCGTATATGGTCAAACACGGAAAACCAAAGCCCGATGTTTACATTTTTGCCGCGGGACTTTTGCAAATAAGCCCTATAGACTGTATGGCGGTAGAGGATTCACCTAACGGTATTATGTCTGCATATGAAGCGGGTTGCAAAACCGTTATGATACCAGACAGCACCTTACCCGATGACGATATCAAAGAAATCTTATTTGATCAATGTAACAGTTTATTTGAGCTTACGAAAATAATAGAAAGAGAATTTTTACAATAACGGAGGAATTATGAAAAAATTATTACTTATATTTATAGCGGCTTCAATAATGTCTGTTTCCATGGCAGCCTGCGGAGATAACGGCTCCGGTACCTCAAATACGGGTATTATATCCAATGAAGAAGTAACATCGGCGCAGGTTGTGCCTGACAAAGAAACTTATAACGTAAACGACACCGTAAAATGCGATGTTTTGTTGCCGAAGGGTAATACTACCGCCTGCAGGCTTTTAATGGCAGCGGCTTACACACCTCTTTCGGATACAGAAAACTCCGTTGTTTTAAAAGACGGTATAACCCAATCGGAAAGCGTTGAATTATCAGTTGATGCAAGCTGGTATGTAGGCGAATGTGAATTGCGTCTTGCAAGTGACGACGGCGTGGTTGCCCGCTCACCCATTCAAATAACAGACGAAAACAGCACATACGGTACACCTCAAAATTTGAGCTTTAACAACTCATATATTAAAACAGAACCTGAAAACATCTATATAAGCGATTTGCGCCTTATTGCAGAACGCAGTTTTCAGCTGGACACAGCAACTAAAAGCTCAGCAGGTACTCTCGGCACCGACAAGATTAATTTTGCGGTAAGAATCCGCATTGACGGCTCAGAGTGGAGTGAACCTATTATGATAGACCGCAAGTATGTAAAATTTGACCAAAAAAAAGACGGCAAATATGTTGATAAGATATCCGTTTTAGCAATGGGCAAAGTCGGAAACGGCGTTGCGTCCCTTAAGAAAAACGATAAAATAGCGAAAATATATGACCTGTTCAAAGATGTCTTAGAGGTAACGATTCCAAGCCCGGGAAATAACGGCGTTCCTTATATAGACACCACAAAACACAGTGTTGAGATATGCCTTTGCTACTATTTTGACGGAGTTGAAACTTCGTATACCGCACCAATAGCAATTGGCAAAGGATTTTAATTTTACGCAACTGAAAGGATTTGATATACAGTGGGAATATTAAAAGCATTATTCGGCGATTACAGCAAAAAAGAGCTTAAAAGAATAAGACCTACCTGCGACAAGGTTTTGGCTCTTGAAGAAAAATACGCCGCGATGAGCGAAAGCGAATTAAAAGACCAAACAAGGATTTTAAAAGAGAGACTTGCAAGCGGAGAAACGCTTGACGATATATTACCCGAGGCATTTGCTACCTGCCGCGAGGGTGCGTGGCGTGTTTTGGGAATGAAACACTTCCCTGTTCAGATAATCGGCGGAATTGTTTTGCACCAGGGCAGAATAAGCGAAATGAAAACAGGTGAAGGTAAAACGCTTGTTGCGACTTTGCCTGCGTATCTCAACGCTTTAACCGGAAAAGGCGTGCATATAGTTACCGTCAATGACTATCTCGCAAAGCGTGACTCCGAGTGGATGGGTAAGCTGTACAGATATCTGGGGCTCAGCGTAGGGCTTATCGTACACGACCTTGATAACGACGCGCGTAAAAAGGCGTATGACGCCGATATTACTTACGGCACTAACAACGAAATGGGGTTTGACTACCTTAGAGATAATATGGTGGTTTATAAAAATCAAAAGGTTCAGCGCGGACACAATTTCGGTATTGTGGACGAGGTGGACTCTATCCTTATCGATGAAGCGAGGACACCGCTTATCATTTCGGGACGCGGCGATAAATCGAGCGATTTATATGAAAGAGCAAACTCATTCGCACGAACATTAAAAAGAGAAGTATTTAAAGAAATTGACGCTAAAGAGGACAAAGACGAATACTACAAAGAGCATAATATCGGTTATGTCGTAGACGAAAAGGCGAAAACCGCTACTCTTACCCCGGTAGGTGTTAAAGCCGCTGAGGAATATTTCGGTGTTGAAAACCTAACCGATATGGATAATCTTACCCTCCAGCATCACATTAACCAAGCCATCAAAGCAAACGGCGTTATGAAGCGCGATATAGATTACGTAGTTAACGACGACGGCGTTATCATAGTTGATGAATTTACAGGTCGTCTTATGTACGGAAGACGCTACAACGAGGGCTTACACCAGGCAATAGAAGCCAAAGAAGGCGTTACCGTAGAAAGTGAAAGCAAAACTCTGGCTACAATAACATTTCAAAATTATTTCCGCTTATATACTAAGCTTTCAGGTATGACAGGTACCGCTATGACAGAAGAAGGCGAATTCAGAGAAATATATAAGCTCGATGTTGTTGAGATACCCACAAATAAGCCGATAATGAGAACAGACCACCACGATGTTATATACAAAACAGAGGCGGCAAAATTCAACGCCATTATGAACGATATTGAAAAGTGCCACGAAAAAGGACAGCCTGTTCTTGTAGGTACGATATCAATAGAAAAATCTGAAGTTCTCAGCAAGCTTTTAAAAAGGCGCGGAATCGCTCATAACGTCCTCAACGCAAAGCATCACGAAAAAGAAGCTGAAATTGTCGCGCAGGCAGGTAAAAAGGGCGCCGTGACCATCGCCACCAATATGGCAGGCCGTGGTACCGATATTATTCTCGGCGGTAACGCGGAATTTATGGCAAAATCTGAAATGCGCCGTATGCAGATACCCGAAGAACTTATCGTTGAAGCGACAGGCTATGCCGAAACGAATGACAGCGAAATAATAGAAGCCCGTAAAACTTACGCAGACTTATACGCCAAATACAAAGAGCATATTCAGGCTGAAGCCGATGAAGTAAAAGCGGCGGGCGGTCTGTTTATAATGGGTACGGAGCGACACGAATCTCGCCGTATCGACAACCAGTTGAGAGGACGTTCGGGCAGACAGGGCGATGTCGGTGAAAGCCGCTTCTACCTTTCACTTGAAGATGATCTTATGCGTCTTTTCGGAGGCGAACGCATACAGAATATGATGAACGTGCTCAACGTTGACGATGATATGCCTATTGAAAACAAGATAGTATCAAATCAAATAGAGAATTCTCAAAAGAAGGTTGAAGGCAGAAACTTTGAGATACGTAAGAACGTTCTTCAATATGACGACGTTATGAACCGTCAAAGAGAAATAATCTATACTCAGCGTGATCAGGTCCTCAACGGTGAAGACCTTAGAGAAACCATTAAGAAAATGGTAAGCTCCGTAATAGAAAACGCGGTTATGCTTTATCTTCCCGATGACGATATGAAAGACTCCTGGAATATGGACGCTCTAGCCGAATATTGTATGGGTTGGCTGTTAAAAAGCCGGGATGAATTGCCGAAATCTTATGAAGAATTTGAAAAATACGAGCGTGAAGATATCGTAGAGCTTCTGCAGAAAAAGGCCGACGATATCTACGATGAAAATGAAGCGAAGGTACCTTCCGAGCTTATGCGCGAGCTTGAAAGAGTATATCTGCTCAAAACCGTTGATACAAACTGGATGGACCATATAGACAATATGGAAAACCTGAAACAAGGCATACGCCTGCGTGCGTTTGCGCAGAGAGATCCCGTTGTTGAATACAGAAACGACGGCTCGGATATGTTTGACGAAATGATAGAAGTAATAAAAGAGAATACCGTTAAGCTTATACTTGCAAATCCTCAGCGTGTATTTGAGCGATTGGAGCAACAAAAAGAAATTATGCGTATACAGGAAGAACGCGCAAAACAAGCGGCTGCGGCGCATCAGGTGATTTTGCCCGGTCAAATGCCCAAACCCCAGCCAAAGCTTAACGTGGAAAACTTCATTAAGCGTGAGCAGGTTGCAAAACCCACGTTTGCAAGCGGCTCTGACGGCTCACAGCCTGCAAACAAAACCGTTATCAAAAAAGCTTCACAAAAAGTTGGCAGAAACGACCCCTGCCCCTGCGGAAGCGGCAAAAAATACAAGAAATGCTGCGGTATGAACCAAGATTAATAAAAAGAAGGTAATTGATTTGAAAGCGGAATATGACGTTGTAATAGTCGGCACGGGAGTAGCGGGACTTTATGCCGCTATGCGTTTCGCGGACAAAGACATCAGCGTCTTGCTTATCAGTAAACGGGAGTTGGAGCTTTCTAACAGCTCTTTGGCACAAGGCGGTATCGCCTGTGTGCTTGATAAAGAAAATGACGATTATATGCTTCATTTCAACGACACGCTCGTTGCAGGTAAAAACGAGAATAACAAGGAGGCTGTAAATGTTCTTGTTACAGAAGGCCCTTCGGATGTTTTAAAGCTCAAGGATTACGGTGTTGATTTCGATACTGCGCCGGACGGCACACTCGCAAAAACATTAGAAGCGGGACATTCCAGAAATCGTATTGTTTATCATAAAGACAGCACAGGAAAGGCTGTAGTGGACGCGCTTATATCGGAAGTTAAGAAACACAGTAATATTGATATCGCGGAAAATACGGCTGTTTATACCATCTTAAAAGCTGATAACGGCTTTTTGCTCGGTATGCTGTGCGGTGAAAAACAAAAATACACCACAGCACATTATTGTATGCTTTGCACAGGCGGAATAGGACGTGTATATAAATATACGACTAATTCTGCAATTGCGACAGGCGACGGCATAATGTTAGCGGCAGCTTTAGGCGCAAAGATAAAAAGCCTAAGTTATATACAGTTTCATCCGACTGCGTTTGCCGCCGAAGAAAACCGTGAACGCTTTTTGATAAGCGAATCCGTGCGCGGCGAAGGCGCTGTTTTGCTCAACTGCGACAACGAAATGTTTACCAAAAAATACGATGAGCGCGGTGACCTTGCGCCCCGTGATGTTGTATCCAATGCAATTATCAGAGAAAGCAAGCTAAAAGGCAACGAGCATTTCTATCTTGATATTACTAACAAGCCTTCAGATTTCTTAAAGAACAGATTTCCTATGATATACAAGAAATGCCTTGAAGAAGGAATTGATATCACAAAGGATAAAATACCTGTATTTCCCTGTCAGCATTACCTTATGGGCGGTATAGATATCGACCTTAACGCAAAAACTACCGTAGACAGGCTCTATGCCGCGGGAGAGTGTTCTCACAGCGGTGTGCACGGCGCAAACCGTCTTGCGAGCAACTCTTTGCTTGAAGCCCTTGTTTTTTCGAGGCGTGGAGCAGACGATATCATAAAACGGCTTAAAAAAACAAAGGGCGAGAAAATTGAAAACCTTCCCCCCATCCCTCACACGGGAGACAAAGATATGCCAAAAGGTCTGCGCACGGAGATACGTTCAATTATGCAAAATGTTTGTTTTGTTATTCCCGAACCCGAGCTTGAAAAACAGGCTCTTGAACGTGTACAGAAAATTTGCGATATGCTTAATGATAATGAATACAAACCTACAAGAGATCTGCTTGAAGCGAAAAGCCTTGCTATGGTCGCATTAACAGTACTGAAAGAAAGTGTGGAAAAGAACAATGCTTAATCCTTTTTACATAGACGATCTAATTAAAAAAGCTCTGCTTGAAGACATAAACTATATCGATGTAACCACGGATTACCTCATTGATGAAAACGCGGAAAATACAGCGCAGTTTATATCAAAAGCCGACGGTGTTCTTTGCGGCATTGATGTTTCTTTGCGTGTGTTTGAGCTTTTGCAGCCTGATATAAAAACTGAAAAGCTTGTAAATGACGGACAAGAGGTACGCAAGGGCGATATTATCGCAACCGTAAGCGGAAAGACACGCGCGATACTTAAGGGCGAACGCACGGCACTTAATATATTACAGCATATGAGTGGAATAGCTACGGCATCTGCGCAGTATTCAAAAATTACGGAAGGCACAAAGGCCTGTATCGTTGATACGAGAAAAACGCTTCCGGGATTAAGACCTTTGCAGAAATACGCTGTTGTTTGCGGCGGAAGTAAAAATCACCGCTTTAATTTAAGCGACGCCGCCATGCTCAAAGACAACCATATTGACGCCGCAGGCGGAATAACAGCCGCAGTAAATAAGCTCAGAGAAAAAATAGGTCATATGGTAAAAATTGAGGTTGAGGTGCGCACGCTTGACGAGCTAAAAGAAGCGCTCAATGTAAACTGTGACATTATTATGCTTGACAATATGGACTGCGACACTATGAAAGAAGCCGTAAAAATTAACAACGGCAAAGCAGTATTGGAGGCTTCCGGCGGTATAACGCTTAACACACTGCGGGCGGTTGCCGAAACAGGCGTTGATATTATATCTGTCGGTGCTCTCACCCATTCTGTAAAAGCATTTGATATAAGTCTTAAAATTAAATAGAATTTTATAAGCTTTTTTCACAATCAGGAACATTTTATAACTACTTATCTTTTTATGCTGATACCGATGATTTGAAACATCGGAGGAAGGCACGAACGGCTTTCCGTAGAGAAAGAAGCCCGATAAATACGGCTATACCAGACTAAATTATCCGTCATAAGTTTTGCATAACCACAAAAAAGAGTTCAGTTGACTGTTTTTCAGTCTTCTGAACTTTTTTATATAGCATTTTATCAGGATATGGGAACACTTATTCGAGCCTTAACAACACAAGTACATTTTTTGATATTTCGGAAACGAGCTTTGCATTCTCATAAACAGTAAGCTTAAAATTACAACGAATTTCCCATCATCAAGCGAAAAACTGACATTATCAAGCGCGCAGCTTGCGGTCTACGCTTGTATAGATTCTTGAAACATTTTCAAATTGTACGATAGACATAATGTGCCTCCTGTTCACACCGGTTTGTCAATAGGTTTGAGCAAAAAGATAATAAACAGATGCAAACAAACTTAAAAACTTAGCTATTGACAAGTGCCATCAAATTAGAACAGCGATACCGAGTTATCATCACGATAATTCAGTATCGCTTAAATACTATATCTTAGAAAAACGCCGCAAATTTGACCAAAATCAAATCTGCGGCGACACTTTTCAATTGTTTGTCTTAAGCGAAAAAAGTGAAATATCACTTATGCACTATAACGGTAATATTGTAACCTGTGTTGTCATAAATCTTCTTTACAGCGTCATACGGCGTATTAACGCAGCCATGGGATCCGTTTCCTTTGTATATCGTTCCGCCAAAGCCGTTTCTCCAGGTTGCATCGTGTATTCCGATGCCGCCGTTAAATCCCATCCAGTAATAAACAAATGCTGAGTATCCCGGCCCGGTAAGCGTAGTATTTCTTGCGCGCTGGTATACACTGTAAATGCCTGTAGGCGTGTTGTGAGAGCCGTCATCGTTACCTGTTACAACGCTCGTATTTACTATGATCTCATCGTCCTTTATAAACCACATACGCTGATTTTGAAGGCTGATCTCTATGTAAGTTGTACCCACAGAGGTACCGAACGCCTTATCTGTGATTGTAATAGGAGTTGATTTGTATGTTCCTGTTACTTTTGTTTTGCCTGAGCCTACCAATCTGTACGGTATTACTCTGATATAATAGGTGTTGCCGATGCCGCTTCGCGGAAATCTGCTTGTCGTATAATAATTGTCCGTTGTGTAACCAAGCTTTTCATAGTCGCCGTTTTCCGTGGATGAATAGTAAATGTCATAGCCGTGGGCATACTTATTCTTGCTCCATGAGATGATAGCTCTTCTCAGCTGAGACTGAATGTTAGGCTCCGGGGTGCCGAGACCGCAAACACATTTGACCGTTTTTCCTACAGAATGATATGTTGCTTTATTATATAGATCTCTATACGCCTTTACCTTGTAATAATATGCTTTTCCTTCCTTTACACAATTATCGGTAAAGCGCACTACGTTGTTGCCTTTGATCTCAAAATAAAGCTCATATTCGCCGTTAGTTTCACTACTCATACGGTAAACCTTATAGCCTGTTGCTTTCGGAACGATATCCCAGCCGATGGTGATAACGGATGATGTGTTGATCTTTGAAATATACGAAACAGCGGCGGGCTGAGTTGCCGTCTTTTTAACTGCACTTTTACCGATGGTGATCTTGTCCGGATAAATTTTATAAGGTGTGATCATAAAATGATATTGAGTTGTATCCGCTAAATCGTATGCGATACAGGAGGTCGTTTTTACGTCTGCAAGCAGCGTGTAAGTATTTGATACATCTGCATTGCAAATATGCACCAAGTATCCGGTTGCACCGTCAGCCTGATTCCAACTTAACACTATTCTGTGGGTCTCAAAGCTTGTTTTTTCAACTGAAGTAATATCTCCTATAGTGCTGTCATATTCGTACGGTAAATCTGCGGCGGACTGTGTGCCGAAAGGATCGATTTCCGTTGCGGTACTTACATATCCGGGATCATCGGTCACAGTGATGTTACAGCTTGCGCTGAGACCGTTGTATATTGTGCATGTTATAACGGCATTGCCGCTTTTCTTGGCTGTTACAACACCGTCTTCGTTTACAACGGCTATGCTTTCATCCGATGAAGTATAATTCCTGGCATTTGCCGCTGCACCTTGATTTATGCGGATGTCAAGCTCTATCATTTCACCTTTTTTCAGACTGTATTCGCTGTAATTGAGCTCCAACTTTTCCGGAGCTTTCATAACCGTTATCCCAAGGGTTGAACTGTTCGATAGCATGTTTTTACATACTACGCTTGAGGTACCCTCATTCTCGGCAGTAATACAGCCGTTTTCGTCAACGGACACAGCAACGCCCGATATTTCATAGGTAATGAGATTATTAAACGCCTGATTACCGTTTCTTAAGGGTACTTGATATGTTTCGCCGATACCAAGCTCTACAGATGAATTTTTAAGCTCCGGGAAAAGAGAAGTGATCTTCGCGCACAGCTGTTGTATAATAGCGGCATCCGAAATTCCTGCCGCACCGTCACGGTCGAGGTCTGCTGCGTTTACGCGTTCCGGAGATATTTCCTTTAATCCTGCACTGTACAGTTGAATGGCGACAACGTCCGATACAGTCAGCTTTTCATCTCCGTCTGCGTCTCCCCAAACGAGCAATTCCAAACCTTCTGCAAAAGAACGTGCGCTCCCGCACATTGAAATAATGATTATAAGCAATATACTTACCAATCTCTTTTTCATAATATAGGACATCCTTTTTCTTTTGTTTCTTCTGACAGTATTCTACACTTATTTTCGGTATTTTACAATACCTATTTTAACCTATTTTCAAATCAACAAAAACTAATAGCATTGCCGGACAACAGAAAGCGACACAAGAGGAATTTCAAAAAGCGTTCATCGCAGCAAAGAGGTCGAAAGGCAGTATGAAGGATTATATGAAAACATGGTAAACGGCAAGGTCACGGAGCAGTAGCAGTTTAAATCATACACATACAAAAATCAGATAAGTTGAATAAAAATTGAGCATCCATAACTCAAGTCCGTTATGAATGCTCAAGATGGTGCCGGTGGCCGGACTCGAACCGGCACGGTGTCGCCACCGGTGGATTTTGAGTCCACTACGTCTGCCAATTCCATCACACCGGCAAATGGCGGAGAGATGGGGATTCGAACCCCAGGTACGGTGATTACCGTACACATGATTTCCAATCATGCTCCTTCGGCCAGCTCGGACATCTCTCCATACTTTTACCGCCGACAGTTGGTTATTATACAGTATTATTACTCAAAAATCAAGCTTTTTTTAAAAATACTTATTTATTTCTCATTAAGGTTATTTTTTGTTTAAACCATTGACAATATGTCGGTTTCTATTATAAAATCTAAACAAGTAATTAATATTGAAAGCGGTCGGTTATATGAAAAAAATAATTGCAGTAACAGTAGGCGTACTTGACATCGCATTGCTTGTAGTGATCATAGTTTCCGTCGCTACGGGCTGGCGGTTTAATTCTTTGCCTGCAAAGGAAACAAACATACAATCAAGCAACGTGGTAACGGATAATACCTACATAAATAATATTTATTCAAACGAGAATACTTCGCGTGAAGTCGAGAGTGAAATGCCTGTTGAAATAATTTCGGATATACAATCGCAAAATGAAGCTGAAATAACAGATACGTTATTGCAATCGGATAATGATTATTCACAAGGCTCAAACGGCGCCGGAATATCTGTACCGGACGGAAGCTATTTCAGCACAAACAAAAATGCCTCAGTTGACGATGACGGAGGCTTTTCATGGAGAAACGGATTTATGGATATGTCTCCAGATGCTGTAAGGATCAACGATTTTTCTGCTATAACAGGCGGATGGAAAGCACATTTCATAACCGATCCCGAAAACAGATCCGACAGCTATTATGAGGATTATTTGAATATATCCATTTCAGGTATAGAACAAAGTGTAAATGTAGCTTTCGCATGGTACACAAGATATTTGCCTTCTATAGATGATTACATTGATGTCAGCGACAATGTAACAACGTTTTTCGGTTCGTTTTCAGACGGCAGTATAACTGCTTCGGATACGGGAATGGGAAAGGTAGAGTTTACGGATTTCTGGTTCGACAACGGTAAAGAGTACGCGACAGGCATATACACTTGGCCGGACGGCGTTGTAGGCTACATTGGATTATCAAGATAAACGGGAGGAATGATCATGGATAAATTTTGCAGGTATTGCGGAGCAAAAATTTCCGGTACTGCGGTATTTTGTAACACTTGCGGTAAAAGAAGATTATTGAACAATAATGTGTCAAGCACCAATCAAACCCAACAGCAAATGAAACAGGCTCAACACTCATATGATAACCGTGCTCAAAATGTATTTACGGGAAATAAAACTAAGGATTTCATTAATTCGAGGAATAATCAGCGCAATGCCGAAATGCAGAATCATTCGTATCAGCGTATCCATCCTGCGCCGCAGCAGTTGCCTGTTTACCCCGAGAATAATAAGTGTTCCACCCGGCAAAATCAGATAAAGAAAAAGCAGACATCTTTAATATGGCTTATTGTTGTACTTTCAATTGTTCTTATTGTGGAAGGTACCATTGCGGGCGTTTGGTATCCGGGATTCTTTACGGGCGGAAAAAATGCCTCTTCACATATCAGCAACGATTCAGATGATCCGGGCGAGGATGCTATGCCCTCTATGGTAGACCTTGACTCATACTGGTCTCCCCCACTCCCGGAAGAAATTGATCTCGATTTTTCAGAGCAGGAAATATCTAATGCTCCGAAAACAGAAATGAATATTTCCGCCAATCAATTATCTGCGTCAGCCGGCAGTTTTTCGGTGGATTTCGGGGAACTTAATATTATAGATGACGATACCTTTATTGTTAAAGATCTGCCTGTTCACGTAGATAAAAAATCAGGTTACAGCGTAAAGGGCTATGATTTTTCTCTTGCATCGGGAAAAGATACGTTTTATTCGGAGGTAAAGGTAACAATACCCAGAGATGAAAACGACGGCGACGTTGTTATGTTCATGACAAAGGATCCCGAAACGGGAGAAAATAAAAATGAATATTTTGAGATAAGCGAAGACGGAAAAAAATATATTCTGTATACTACGCACTTTTCAGAACACGATTTGGTTTCTTACAATGATTATACCAAAAACCTTATTTCCGGCGTTAAGAGCGGCAACGTTACCAAACAATCGACAAGAAGTGCGTTAAGCGCGTTCTATTATCCTACACGTGTGCCTTGGAACCAGCGTATGACGGCTCCCGTGTGTTATTCGCCGTATGATTTATGGTCAAAAGTGTCTAATAAATACACATATTTGCCTTCAAGCTACAACCTTATGGCCGCAATAGCAAAAAAGATAAAAGAGACCCCCGAGGGTCAGATACCCGATAACATAGATTTAGGTGGCGTGCTTGTATTTGATGTAAACAAGCTAAAGGATGAGATAGGCAAAACAAACGATGCTGTTGATATGGTAGGTAATTCACAAACTTTGATTATTGACCCCGCTGTTAAAACGCTTGATGAACTGTCATTGGAAAAAATATCAAAAGGTCTTAAAAATATTGTACATGAACACGCACAGGTATTAGAGAATAATAAGGGCAGCAATTTGTTTGACTGGTTAGGAGCAATTACTACAATAGTCGGATTTCAGCTTACAAATTGCAAAGCTACAGAAGAGCTTAAACAAGGAAAATACGAAGATGCAACAGCGGCTTTTTGGGGAAACTGGGACGGATACCTCGGTACGGCTCTCGGACTTGTAGGTGCAACCGCCGCAACCATTGAATCTGCTCCGCTTGCGATTGTAGCGGCAGCAGGAGGAGTTGCTTTATATATCTATTCTAAATCCTGCGAAACTCCGTATGATGATTTAGTAGGCGTTGAACTTAATTACAGAGAGTATTTCGCAAATGAAAAAGGGCTGCGCAGATTTTATTATGATGCCCCCGAATATGCCGGAAAGAACTACGGTGACGGCGTAACAGGAAATATAAAACGTTTATCTGCGTTTAGTGACGAGCAAAACACCACATTTAAAAACGCCGTTAATTTAGGAATGGCAAAAATTAACGGCATAGGCGGTATTACCGCAGAGGATACGCGCGATGATAGTATAAACCTTGAATGGTCTGTTGCTGTTAACGTTATTTTTAAAATATTGGAAAAAGAGCCTGACAAGATCACCGATGCCGTTAAAGAGTTTTATAAAAACTATGCCGAGTCATGTTGGGATCTGGGTGACCAAGCATTTTTAAGCTTTTCAAAAGAGGCAATGAAAGCAAGAGGAGAAGCTTCACAAACAGCAAGATTGCCCGCCGATTCAAATATGTCAAAGAAAACTCTTACCGACAGATTATTAAAGGAATTGTATATTGAACACCAAAAACTGTTCCTAGATATTGCAACCCGGATGGAGCACGATGCGCAGTTAGAGGCAGACGATACTATTCGCAGGGAACTTGTTCCCCTTCTTAACACGCAGATGGAGTTTTCGGTCATTGACAATGCGCTTGACAATCCAAAGAATTTTGTAAAATCATCTTACAACATACCGCTTAGAGAAACAGAAAACTTTGCGCTGTATGAAACCGAGACTGGCTCTTATTCAGACCTAAGGGTGGTTTATGATTCGCCTATGTACTTTTGCATTAAAAACGACAGCAATGAATATGAGCATGTTGATGTGCCTGCTTTTATGCCTAATGTTAATTTCTCTGAAAATACGCAACAGATAGGCAATAACACAGTAGGTCTTAAGCTTTTAAAAGGAGAATATAAAGATTATTACCCGGCAAAAAACAACTTTTTGCCTATGCTTACGGAAAATAAAGGCAATGTTGTATTCAGATGCACTTATTTTCATTATCTTATGATGGGTGCGCCTACGGCAATATCATTCAGAAATCTGAATGATGAAAAGAGCAAGGAAAAAGAAGTTGATTTTGAAATCCCACCCATTTCTGACGACGGGATTATTCACATTGAAGTTGAAGCACCCGATGCGAGCGCAAAGGAAGTATACAAGCTACGTATAACAAATGACCTGTCTATGGAATATGAGGATAATCTCTTCTCAAATATGGATGTTCTTCCTGCTGAAAACACGATAGAGCTTTTTGCAAACGGTAAAATAAAGATCAACCTGCCGGCAGTAAGCAAAGATTATGAATATACATCTACAAATGTCATTGAGAATATTTCTTTTAGGAGAAATGCAGTAACTCTTACCGGCGAAATTGACGAAGTAAAGAAAAACGGAGAAGTAAAATACGGACCTCTTACATCCATTCCTTCAATAAACGGAAGCAAGACTGAGAAAAAATCTTACACCGATCTGCCTGATGCATATTACGAATCATATTCTATTTCAATGAATTCACCTAAACCGGGTACTCCATCAAATACCGGATATTACGATATAACCGATGAATCATATTTTAACCTTACTTATGACGCACAGACAGGCAAACTTAAAGGTGTTATCGTCTATATATACGGAAACTGGTTTAAAGATTACAGTGCGCCGGATTGTCCACAGGATGAGCTTGACTCCAGACCCGACCACATAAGCATAGCTTTTGCGGTTGAGAATTGATATTTGAAATTACATTCAGCCGACTAAACTGTGAAATACAGTTTTGCCCCCAGGATAAGCATATTATCCTGAGGGCTGAAATTTTGTAATAACTGTTTAGTTTTGCAGATCACTGTTTTGTTCAGTGGGGTTTTGATAATCAATATTATTTTTGTCATAATCCCCGCTTACATTTGAATTCAAGTTCATATCCACATTGGAATTTACGTTTTGTTCTATTGCTTTGTCTTTGTTGCGCTTTGTTATTCTGCTAATAATTGCGGCGATAAGACCTATAATTGCCCCACCGGCTGCGGCTATAATCAGCCGCGTTAAAAATTTAGATGAACTTCCCGAAGGCTCTTTGTAATTATTGATCTTCAACGAATTTACCATATTAAGCGCTTCTGATGTATTAAAGTATTTCATATCGTCCGCAGTTACCGTAATTATAAACATATCTTTATTTGATATAGTGCAATACTGGTCTGTATAGCACGGTGTTCCGTCTATCGTAAACTGCGTGAAAATATGAAAGCATTTATATTTATCAGACGTTATAGTTGATATTTCTTTTGTTTTTATATTAATATCAATTTTTATATTATTTACATATTCTTCTATATCTTCTTCGGAAATATCGTATTTTTTCAACTCTTGCTTTATAGCGTTTATAAATTCATCTTTGCTCGATTCTTCAAATTCATTTACAATCTCATTTAAGTTTTTCTCTGTATACGGATCTGCACTATTATACGTATAACGGTTAATTATTATGTTTATACTGTTGCCGTTTTCGTTTGAAAACGAACCTTCAGACGTTTCTTTGTAAGAATCGGGAACTTCTATCGAATATTTATCCGTAGAATATGCATACGAAACTGCAGTATTTGATATTAGAATTATCCCTGTAAATAAAACAAATAAAGAAATAACCTTTTTTAACATATTTTTTATCCTCCTGAAATTTATTATATATAAATGCTAAAATGTACATTTATATAGAGGTTCTCTGCTCTTTTGATTATATTATGATAATACTGTTATGTCAATAATTGTCAAATTAATAACAATATAACAGCTATCCCAATGCTACATCAAGCATCATCATGGCGGCAAATCCCAACGAAAACATAATAACGCCTAAATATGAACGCTCCCCCGATGTCATTTCGGGTACAAGCTCCTGCACGACAACATATATCATTGCCCCTGCGGCAAACGACAGCAAATAAGGCATTGCAGGCACAAACAGGCTTGTAAACAGAATAGTAATAACAGCGCCGACAGGTTCAACAACACCCGAAAGCAAGCCTGTCATAAAAGATCTGTTCTTTGATTTGCCGTCGGCGTGAACAGGCATAGAAATAATTGCGCCTTCGGGGAAGTTTTGTATGCCTATGCCGATAGACAATGCCATAGCGCTGCCGAGCGTTATCTCAGTAGAGCCTGCCAGAACGCCCGCAAACGCTACCCCCACAGCCATACCTTCTGGAATATTATGCAAAGTAACCGCAAAAACTGTCATAGATGAATTTGAGATTTTTACGATCTCACCGTTGGTTTTAAATAACCGGTTGCTTAAGTAAGGGGTAGCACGGTCAACCAAAATCAGAAACAGTATACCCAGTATAAATCCTGCCACCGCGGGAAAAAACGCAAATCTTCCCATGTAATCCACTTGATCTATTGCGGGAAGTATAAGACTCCAAACAGAAGCCGCAACCATAACTCCTCCCGCAAAGCCGTTTAAAGCCTTAGTTACATTTATGTTAAGCTGACGTTTCATAAAATATACGCACGCTGCCCCTAAACTTGTTCCGAAAAACGGGAAAATTATCCCTGTTAATACATTATGCCACACATATATGCCTCCTATGTCATTTCTAAAGATATCCGCTTTACTATCATACGCTGACGGAAGCAAAAAGGTGTTTTGCCATAATGACATAAAATAACGGTATTACACAGAGATTTCAGTCTGTGTAATACCGTTAAAGCTTATTAAAATATTATTTTGAAAGCCTTTCTTTTAATGATTTTAATTCTTCTCTGAGTTTTTCAGGTAGCTTATTACCGAATTTCTTGTAGAACTCCTCTATTCCCTCTGCCTCTTTGAGCCATTTTTCGTTGTCAACATAAAGAATGCTTTCCAGTACCTCTTTATCTATATCCAGTCCCTCAAGGTTGATATCGTCAGCGTGGGGAACATATCCTATTGCGGTTTCCAGTGCGTCCGCCTTGCCTTCGCATCTCGCGAGTATCCACTCAAGAACACGGAAGTTATCGCCGAATCCGGGCCACAGGAAGTTACCTTCATCGTCAAGTCTGAACCAGTTAACATTGAAGATTTTGGGAGCTTTGTCACCGAGGAGCTTGCCCATCTCTATCCAGTGCGCAAAATAATCTGCCATATGATAACCGCAGAACGGAAGCATTGCCATCGGGTCACGTCTTACAACGCCTACTGCGCCTGTTGCTGCCGCGGTTGTCTCGGAAGCCATAATTGAACCCACAAACACACCGTTGTCCCAATCTCTGGACTGATATACAAGCGGAGTTGTTTGTGCGCGTCTGCCGCCGAAAATTATAGCGGAAATCGGAACCCCCGTTGTATCATCAAACATCGGGCTTATGCACGGACAGTTCTTCGCAGGCGCTGTAAAGCGGCTGTTTGGATGTGCGCCTTTGTTGCCCTTTGCTGTTTCTTCAGGTCCGTTCCAAGGCTCGCCTTTCCAGTTAAGGGCGTGTGCGGGAGGATTCTTATCGAGACCTTCCCACCAAACGGTATTATCGTCAAGGTTTTGCACAACATTTGTAAAGATAGTACCCTTTTGCGTTGATGCAAGAGCGTTGGGATTGGATTTTTTGTTTGTTCCCGGTGCAACGCCGAAAAATCCGTTTTCGGGATTTATGGCATACAACCTGCCGTCTTTGCCTATTCTCATCCAGGCAATATCATCACCTACTGTCCATACCTTGTAGCCGTTCTTTCTGTAGCCCTCAGGCGGGATAAGCATAGCTAGGTTTGTTTTTCCGCAGGCAGACGGGAACGCTGCCGTAATATATTTTACTTCACCCTTAGGATTCTCTATACCGAGGATAAGCATATGTTCTGCCATCCACTGATGGTTTTTGCCGAGATATGACGCGATTCTCAACGCAAAGCATTTTTTGCCGAGGAGAACATTTCCGCCATAACCGGAGTTAACAGAAATAATATAGTTATCCTCAGGAAAGTGACAAATATATCTCTTTTCTTCGTTAATCTCACAGCGTGAATGCAAGCCCTTTATCCAGTCTTCGCTGTCACCGAGCTGCTTGTCAACTTCCGCGCCGACTCTGGTCATTATGCACATATTAAGTACAACATATATTGAATCCGTAACCTCATAGCCTATCTCGGAAAGCGGAGAACCAACGGGACCCATAGAATAAGGGATAACGTACATCGTTTTTCCCCTCATACTGTCTTTTGCTATATCAAAGAGCATAGGATAAGCCTTTTTCGGGTCCATCCAGTTATTTGTGGGACCTGCGTCTTCTTCTTTTCTTGAGCAAATAAAGGTTCTTCCCTCAACACGCGCAACGTCGTTTACAGCCGTGCGGTGAAGGTAACACTCAGGTAGTTTTTCTTCGTTAAGCTTGATAAGCTCGCCAATTTTGCAGGCCTCTGCTCTTAATTCTTCAATTTGTTCCTTTGAGCCGTCTATCCACACAACCTTATCGGGCTGCATAAGATTTTTCATTTCTTCGACCCATGCGAGAACAGATTTATTTGTTGTCATAAAAAATCTCTCCTTTTTAAGGTAAAGTAAAAAGTGTTAGGTCATTAAAAAACACCACGAGTGTATTATAAGTCATATGGAAAATTATTTCAATAGTTTTAATAAAAAAATTAACAAAATTTACTGTATTTTACCCCTTTAATACAGCAAAGTAAATAATAATCAAAACCTGTTATAAAAGCGCAAATAATTGAAATAATACTTTTATGTATAAAACAAAGGGAGTAATATTATGAAAATAAGCAAAGAAGAATATTCTCAAATGACAAAAAAGGCTTCTCCAAACAGCCCTCTTGTAAAAGACTGCATAAAAGCCTTTTTGGTTGGAGGCCTTATATGCCTTATAGGGCAGGCGCTCACTTTAACTTATAATCTCATTCTTAAAATGGAAATAAAAGACTCACGGACGCTGACTTCTGTTACACTGGTATTTTTGGGAGCACTGCTTACATCGCTCGGCGTATATGACAACATAGCAAAGCACGGCGGCGCAGGCACACTTGTTCCCATTACAGGCTTTGCCAACGCTATGGTGTCGCCCGCAATTGAGTTTAAAACAGAGGGATTTGTCTTAGGCACGGGAGCTAAGCTGTTCACGATCGCAGGTCCTGTTCTCGTTTTTGGAATAACCGCCGGTGCCATATACGGGTTGATACTGTGGATTGCAAGCATACTTTAAAAAATATTCGCAAGAAAGGATCGCGACAGAGGTTTATTATGCTCTGCCGCGATCAATTTTATATGCGTAGTTAATAAATATAAATTCTGATACCTTATTTATTCTTTTCTCAAGGCAACCGTACCGCTATATCTTTAAGATATGGTGCCGAAAACAATATTTTACTTGAAAGTAATTACGTCATTTTCAAAATCGCAGGTTACAGGCTTCGTTTTGTCTATTGTTCCGTCAAGAATAGCCTCACTCAGCCTATCCTCTATCTCGGTTGTTATCGCTCTCTTAAGCGGTCTCGCGCCGTAAACGGGGTCAAAACCTTTTTTAGCGATTGCCGTTACCGCGTTATCGGTAAATTCGACGGTTATTCCAAGCTCTTTTAAACGGTTTTTAAGGCTGTCAAGTAGTTTAATTGCAATCTGCTTTATATCATCTTCCGAAAGCTTATTAAATACGATTATGTCGTCAACTCTGTTCAAAAACTCGGGTCTGAACGCCTTTTTAAGCTCCGCCATTACTGTATCTGACAATTCTTTCTCGCTTTGCTGAGCGTCTCCCTGAGAAAATCCCAATGACTGTTGCTTTTCGGTTATCATTCGTGCGCCGACATTGGAAGTCATTATTATAACAGCGTTTTTAAAATCGACAGTTCTGCCCTGAGAATCCGTAAGTCTGCCGTCGTCAAGTATTTGAAGCAGAATATTGAATACATCAGGATGTGCCTTTTCGATCTCATCAAAAAGTATAACGGAATACGGCTTTCTGCGCACCTTTTCCGTTAATTGTCCGCCTTCTTCAAAACCTACATATCCCGGGGGCGAGCCTACAAGCTTAGACACCGTGTGTTTTTCCATATATTCGGACATATCCAGACGTATCATCGCGTTCTCGGAACCGAAAAGCGTCTCCGCAAGTGTTTTGCAAAGCTCGGTTTTTCCTACACCCGTAGGTCCGAGGAAAATAAACGAGCCGACAGGTCTTTTGGGGTCTTTTAGACCGACTCTTGAACGTCTGATTGCCTTTGATACGGCTTTTACGGCTTTGTCTTGTCCTACTATCCTGTTGTGGAGCGTTTTTTCCATATTAAGCAGTTTTTCGGCTTCTTCCTGTGTGAGTTTTGATGCAGGTATGCCTGTCCACTGCGCTACAACATCTGCGATATCGTTTACATTTACTTCGCCCGTGAAATTATCTCTGTTATTCTTCCACTGTTGTTTTTCGTTTTCAAGCTCTTCATTCAAAGCTTTAATTTCGTCACGCAGCTTCGCGGCGCTTTCAAAATTCTGACTGTTGATTGCCGTCGTTTTTTCCTGCTCTGTCAAATTTATCTTATTTTCAAGCTCTTTAATGCTTTCGGGAGCTGTGTTGCTGTTAAGTCTTACACGCGACGCAGCTTCGTCTATAAGGTCGATTGCTTTGTCGGGTAAAAATCTGTCCTGAATATATCTTGCGGAGAGCTTTACAGCCGCTTCTACCGCTTCATCTGTTATCTTTACCTTATGGTGCGCCTCGTATCTGTCTCTTAAACCAAAAAGTATCTTTGTGGCTTCTTCTTCGCTTGGCTCGCCAACTATAATAGGCTGAAAACGTCTTTCCAAAGCGGCGTCTTTTTCTATATGTTTTCTGTATTCATCAATAGTTGTGGCTCCTATTATTTGCAAATCGCCTCTTGCGAGTTCGGGCTTCAAGATATTTGCCGCGTCGCCTGAGCCCTCAGACGAGCCAGCGCCTACAATATTGTGTATCTCGTCTATGAACAGGATAACATTTCCCGCGGATATTACTTCTTTAACGGCAGCCTTTACACGCTCCTCAAAGTCTCCCCTATATTTTGTACCTGCGACCATTCCCGTAATATCAAGCGATACTATTCGCTTATCTCTCAAAGATTCCGGAACCTCGCCGGAGGCTATTTTTAACGCCAATCCTTCGGCTATGGCAGTTTTGCCTACACCCGGCTCTCCTATAAGCACGGGATTATTCTTTGTACGCCTTGAAAGTATCTGAATTACTCTCTCTATCTCTTTTGATCTGCCTATCACAGGGTCAATTTTACCCACTCCTGCAAGGGCTGTAAGATCTCTACTGAAATTATCAAGAGTTTTTGTATTTGATTTGCTGTTTTTCGCGCTTTCGGGTGAAGAATAAAAAGATTTATCTTCAAAAGTGCCCATTTCGGGATTTAATTTATCTACAATATCCTCGGGACGAACGCCTACATTTGAAAGATATTTTACGGCATAACTGTCGGTTTCGTCCGTGAGAGCCAAAAGTATATGCTCTGTTCCGACAAATTTTTGACCCATAAGCCTTGCTTTTATAAGTGCCGCCTGTAAAATTCTCTTTGTTCTCGGGGTAAAATCGTTTGGGGTAAGCCCAATGGGATCTCCCGTGCCGTTGGCTTCAGAGATCAACGCGGATATTGTGTCGTAATCTACATCAAGCTCTTTTAAAATTGCCCCCGCAACGCCGTCCTGCTCTTTTATAAGACCTAACAAAAGGTGTTCGGTGCCGATGTAAGTATGCCCCATATTGCCTGCAGCCAAAATGGAGTAGTTAATGGCGTTGTCCGCCTTTTTAGTGAATCCTGTAAAGCTGTACATAATCAATACCTCCCTTTAAGTATTATTCTTGGTTTTCTCTTAAATATCAAATTCTTTTCTTAAAATATCAGCGCGTATTTCATCTATATCTGTTTCCTCTTTGTTCTCCAAGTGTTTTGCAATAATTATTACCGCAGGCTGAACATCTGTAAGCAATCGGTTCAATATGTCTGTTGAGGGAACTTTACTTTTTATTATTCCGCCCGCAACGCCCAATCTTACATCAGATAAATAATTCATAGCTTCGTCTTTAGTTATCAGCCTTGCGTTTTTTAGTATCCCCAATGCTCTGAAAACAGCGTCTTTAACATATATATCTCCCGATATGTCACTTACCGCGCCTCTCTCATAATCTACAAGCTGATTTGTTATCGAATATAGATTGTCAATTGCGTTTTGCTCCGAAAGCCCAAGCGATACTTGGTTTGAAAGTTGATATATATTGCCCTGCGATCTGCTGCCCTCGCCGTTATAACCCCTTACGGCAAACCCCAGTTTATTAAGATTCGCGCTTATGCGGTCAAAGGTTTTTGTTCTGGTAAGCGCGGGCAAATGAAGCATAACAGACGCGCGCATACCCGTACCTAAATTGGTTGGACATTCGGTAAGGTAACCGAGCCTGTCGTCATAGGCTATATCGAGCCTTTTTGATATAAGATAGTCAAGCTTATCCGCAATCGTATAAGCCTCACGGAGGTCAAGACCGTCTGTTATAACCTGGATTCTTATGTGATCTTCTTCGTTTATCATTACTGATATTTTTTTGTCCTCAGACAGAAGCAGAACTCTGCCCTTTTTATTGCCGGATTTAGTTTCAGATACAAATTCCGGGCTTATATAGTGCTTTTCCATAAATGATAACGCTTCATAATTTGAAAGCTTTGTCATATCATATCTTTTAAAGCTTTTGCCGTATTCTTCACCCGCGGATATAACGGCGTTTGATATGATTTCGGCAACATCCGCGGCGGCTCTGTCGTTTAATTTATTCGGGAAAGGATAAGATTTAAGGTTACGCGCGAGTCTCACGCGGGAGCTTATGACAATATCATTTTGTGTAAGATTTGTAATATTATTATCAGCCATTGTTTTTATCCTCCTTGTTCTCCAAACTGTTTATACGGTCACGAAGCTGTGCCGCAAGCTCAAACTGCTGTTTTTCAACCGCGTCCGCAAGCTTTTGTTTTAGATCTTTGATTACAAATTCTGTATCATTTTGCTTAGAGTCACCGTTTTTCACGGTTGAGCCCTTACCGCAGTGCACGGTGTTTCCGTGTATCTTCTTTATGGAAGGCATAA
The DNA here is from genome assembly GCA_024690965.1 of Clostridiales bacterium. Taxonomy (GTDB): domain Bacteria; phylum Bacillota; class Clostridia; order Oscillospirales; family Acutalibacteraceae; genus JAEEHZ01. The sequence continues at coordinate 70,164 of JAILOG010000016.1, read as the reverse complement.
GCTCTCTTTTAAACACGGAATAACATTCCGCGCAGCCCACTTTACCTGAATTTACAATATCGGATATGCTGTTACCGCAACAAGGACAGCGCTTAATCTGCATAAGAGAATCGCTTGACGGCTCGCCGAACAAGCCGCCCAAAAGATTTGAAAAATCTTTAAAGCCTGTTGACATCATATTGCTGTAACCCATTTTTTCGGCACATTCGTTACATAAATGATATTCGCTTACTTTTCCGTTGATTATTCTTTTTACATATGTGTTAGCTTCTTTTAAATTGCATTTTTGACACAACATAAATATCACCTTCTTAAATATTATTTGATTGAGCTATAAGCATATTTTTAAATATCGCCGCTCTAAGCACGTCTCTATATATTACAGGTATTTCGGCGTATGCTTTGTCGGATAACGCCGCTTTCATAAGCGCGGAGCTTTTTTCGTCGATTACGCCCTGTGCGGACAGATTATCAATTATTGCACAAGCGGAAGCGTTATCAAGCCTTACGCCTATTGAATTTACGATATGCATAAGATATGCCGAGCGTGTTAGGTTTACTCTGCTTATTCTTATGTAACCTCCGCCGCCGCGTCTGCTTTCAACTATAAAGCCCTGTTCGGGTGTAAAGCGTGATGTTATAACATAATTTATCTGGCTTGGCACGCAGCCGAGCATTGTCGCAAGTTCGTTTCGTTTTATTTCTGCATTTCCCTCACCTTCGTTTATCATATTCAAAATGTAGTTTGCCACCAAGTCGCTGATTTTCATATTATCAACTCCCGTTTGATTTTGACTTTCTTTGACTTTCTGATATACATTTTATCACAAAGTCAGGAAAAGTCAAGAACTATTTTAAAATTTTTTCAATTTTTTTATAAACCTTGTTTTTCGGCGTATAAATCTATCCCCCGGCTTGTAATAAACCGGGGGAATTTCGCTTGTCAGAAGCTACTTACCAGCTTTGCTATATATTTCTGCATAGTTGTTACGTCAGCCATTGTTATATCGCCGCTGTTGTTAAAGTCGGCAAATCTTTTACGAATCGGATCAAGCTCTAAAAGCTTTGCAATGTGCTTTTGTATTTGTACAACGTCTTCCATATTAACATCACTGTCACCGTTAACATCGCCCAAAGCCGCAATAATAGACACACATCTTATATGGTTATCTTGCGCGTATTCATACGCGTATGATATTCTGTCTGCATAAATAGTTAAATTATCGCAAGCATTAAACGCGCCTAAACCTATATTATTAACGCTTGACGGTATAATTATTTCTTTTAAGTTTAAGCAAGAATCGAATGCATATTCACCGATATCTTTTAAGCCCTCGGGAAGCACTATGCTTTCAAGACTTTTGCAATGTTTAAAGGCGCTTCTGTTTATACGTTCCAAGCCAATGGGGAAAGTAACACTTTTTAGTTTTTCACATCCCAAAAATGCACGGGGAGCTATTTCTTTTACTGTATCCGGGATAATAATGCTTACTCTTGTACCCGGACAGCAGAGCAAAATGGTTTTGTCTTTATTATATAAAACTCCGGCGCTTGAGCAATATTCGGGGTTATCGTCTGAAACTTCTATATTTAATAAAGCAGCACAACCGGTAAATACACCTGATCCAATGCTTAGTACGTTTTTTGGTATTTTAACAGTTTTCAGGCTATTGCAACCCGAAAACGAATATCCGCCTATAAACACTAAACTGTCAGGCAATTCAATACTCTTAATACCGTTACAGTCTCTAAACGCCATATCGCCGATCGTCTTTACACCGTTGGGGATAATAACATTTTCAATTTTTTCACATTCACTGAAAGCATCCTCGCCTATATCTGTAAGTCCATTTCCAAACGTGACTTTTTCAAGACATCTGCACGTAGAAAACGCACCTGAATCAATTTTTCTTACGCTGTCAGGAATAATTATCTCCTGCAAGCTTTCACAGCATTGAAAAGCCCTTGTTCCTATAAAAGAAACGCTGTTTCCAAGTTTTACGGTTGTAAGTTCATACATATTGGTGAAGGCTTCTTTGGATATGCCGGTGATTTTATCGCCTATGACAATATTTTCGATATAAAAATTATATTCTTTCCAGCTAAAGTCATCGGTCATATCGCCTTCGCCGCTTAAGGTAAGGGTATGTGTCACGGCGTCATACTCCCAGGTAATGTTATTTCCGCTTTTCCCCGTTTTTGTTCTCTCTACCCCATACTCACCGTTTCCGTAGTAATAATACCACACTCCGCTTTTAATAACAGATACATTGGAAAACTCTGATAAAGCAGGAATATCTGTATTGGGAACATAAATCATATTGTTGAAATTGTATATTTCAAATCCTTCGGGATAGTGGGGAAACGCGTCGGTATCTGAGCCGTAAGGGATTTCATCATCTAAAAGATAGCCCTCTGTGTTTATATTGCCGGTAAAATGAATATTTGTAATGCCTCCGTCCTCGTCAACAAATGAATTAAAGATAATAAGCGGAGTAGTAACCAAATTATCTTTTGTATCGGCATTTTCCTGCCACACCTGCACTTTATACACCTTTCGTCCATGATCAAAAGAATAGTACACACAGTTTTCTGATGATATTTCTACTCCTGGCCACTTTGCGTTTTCAGTTGGTGTAAAATAATATAATCCTATGCTGTCGCCGGCAGTAAACCAATCTTCCGGTGCAAAGAAGTAATATGTATAGTATTCACCGTCAGATTCATTTCCTTCCTGCGCGCTTGCTGTAGACGTTACCAACACACCTGACATCAACATACATACAAGCAGTGTTGATAAAATTCTTTTCAATGTAGCTTTACCAGAATTTTGTAATGCTTTCATTTTATTACCCCCTTAAAGCGTAAAGGTATTCTCCTGCATAGTATAAACACGCGAGAAAGGCATTTTCGGACAAAAATATAAATTTTTTTTAATTATTTTAAAGTATGTTCTTCATTATTACCGCCTCAGCGCACTTGATTCCGTCAACTGCCGCCGACGTTATTCCTCCCGCGTAGCCTGCGCCCTCTCCACAGGGATAAAGCCCCTTAATTTTGAGCGACTGCATATCTTCGCCTCTTAGTATCCTCACGGGAGACGAGCTCCTCGTTTCGGGGGCTGTCAGCACGGCATCGGGTGAGTCAAAGCCGTATATTTTTTTTGAGAACTGCTCTATTCCCCACGCCATTGTGTCGCATATATATTCAGGCAAGCATTTTCGTATGTCTGTAAGGCTTATCCCGGGCATATACGTCGGTTTAACATTACCGAGCGTGCAAGACGCAGTTTTCTTTAAAAAATCGCCGACTAAAGTAACGGGAGCTTTATAACCACCGCCGCCCAAAATGTAAGCCGATTTTTCAATTTTTCTTTGCAACTCAACACCGGCGAGAATATCTTCACTGCCGAAATCTTTGGAGTCAATACCAACAAGCAACGCGCTGTTCGCGTTTTCGCCGTCACGGGAAAACTCGCTCATACCGTTTGTAACAACAGTTTCACGCTCGCTCGCTGACGGCATAACATAACCGCCGGGGCACATACAAAATGTATACACTCCCCTACCGTTCGGCGCGTGAGCCGCCAACTTGTAATCCGCCGCGCCGAGATACTGGCTTTTTGCAAATTTACCGTACTGCGCTTTGTTTATCATTTTTTGCAAATGCTCTATTCTTGCGCCTATCGCAAATGGCTTTTGCGCCATTGGAATGTCATTTTGCGCAAGCATTTCAAATGTATCTCTCGCACTGTGTCCTATCGCAAGTATTACATCGTCACACTCCAAAAAGCTTTCGGAGTCACCGTTTTGATAACATATGCCTGTAATCTTATCGTCTTTTATTTTTATTGACGTCATTTTGCAGTTAAAGTAAAACTCGCCGCCGAGCGAAATTATCTTATTTCTCAAATTTTTGACGGTAATGCCGAGCTTATCGGTTCCAATGTGCGGCTTTGCGGAATAGAGTATCTCCCGCGGCGCGCCGTGCGCGGCAAATACACGCAAAACCTCTTTTATTCGGGGATCTTTTATGCCTGTGTTAAGCTTGCCGTCGGAGAATGTTCCCGCGCCGCCCTCGCCGAACTGAATATTACAGTTTTCGTCAAAAACAGCGTTAATTCTCAAATCATCAATTTTCTTCTTGCGCCCGTCAACGTCACAACCACGCTCTAAAATAATTGGTTTTGCGCCGCACTGCGCAAGTATATATGCGGCAAATAAACCGGCAGGACCGCTGCCCACCACAACAGGGCGGTTTTTACCGTTGTATTTTCCGGGAAATGTATAATAATTCGGTTGTGACTGATTTATATTCTGCGATTTGCAACGTGAAAGAATATTTTGCTCATTACAGCTCAAAATCAAATCAACAGTTAAAGAAAATCGAATATCGTCTTTTTTTCTGGCGTCAATGCCCTTTTTTATTAGAAAAGCTTCTTTAATTTTATCGGTGTTTATATGAAGTACCGATGCGCAGGCATTTTTCAAATCTTCTTCTTTATAATTGAGAGGAAGCTTTATATCGTTGATTCTTATCATATTACATTCCTCATTTAAGGCTGATTAAACAGCTTTTTGCCGCCAAAAATCCGCTTGAAAAGGCAAAGTGAAGGTTATATCCCCCGCAGTCGCCGTCTGTGTTTAAAAGCTCGCCTACAATATATACGCCTTTTTGCAGACGTGATTCCATTGTGTTGGGGTCAATTTCTCCGCAGGTCACCCCTCCGTGAGTAACCTGCGCTTTCTCTTTATCCGATATTTTTGATGGTATAAAGCAAAAGCTTTTGACAGTTTTCGCTATTTTACTTATCTCAGATTCACTTAATGTACCGATTTCACGTGAAAACGGCAACGTATTCGAGGATTTCAGCAGAGCCTGTCCTATACGCTTGTTAAGCACACCTGTAAATAATTCATCAAGCGTTGAATTTTCGCAAAGACTGATTTTGCTTTTGAGAATGTTTTTGATTTGCTCTTTCGTGTATTCCGGCATAAGGTCAACCGATATTGTTATATCTTTATCGCCTTTCGAGAGCATTTCATTAACATAAGGGCTTAGTTGAAAAACACAAATACCCGAAAGCGCGTTATCGGCAAACTGCAGTTCGCCGTCTTCCGACTTTATCAGTTTATTACCCTTGTAAAGGCTTACACGGCAATGTGCTCTTATCCCCTTAAGCGACGTCAAATAAGGGCTGTTTACAAACACCGGCGCCAAAGACGGTAAACACTTTGTTACGGTATGTCCGAGTTTTGATACAATTTTATAGCCGCTTCCGTCCGCACCGAGCTTTGTTGATACGCACCCGCCGCAGGCAAGAATAATTCTTTTGGCGTTTATCACGCTGCCGTCCGAACATTCAACCGCAAATGCGGAACCGTTTTTCTTCACGGACATTGCTTTTTTCTCTACAAGCTCATTACCTGACGAATACTTTCTCAAAACATCAAGCACTGCGCTTGCCTGCTCGCTGTACGGATATACTCTTCCCGCGCTGTCCGCTTTTGTGAGCAGCCCGAAAGAATAAAACTCATCTTCAAGCTTTTTTGTGCCGTACCGCTCAAGTAGTTTATTTATGAGCAAACAGTCATCTGTTCTGTAATTATCGGCGCTTAAATGCTCGTTTGTCATATTGCATCTGCCGTTGCCCGTGGAAAGTATCCGCTTTCCGACACGGTTTTCTTTTTCTATTACAACAAAGCTTACGCCTTTGCCGTATTTTGAAATATAAGCGGCGGCACACAAACCGGATGCACCGCCGCCTACTATTGCTACATCAAATATTTTTTTATCCATAGCTAATTACCTTGTTTTTAGTATTATTTATCCTACTATCGCGCTGAAAAGGCTCGGAAAACCGTAGCACAGTATCGTCATTATAGTAGCCGACATACAAAGTCCCAAAAGCACTGAAGGTATTGATTCTTTAAGCTTAAACTTAAAAAGCGCGGCTACCAAAGCACCCGTCCACGCGCCTGTCATGGGAAGCGGTATGCCGACAAATATTGTAAGCCCGAAACGCTTATGCTTCATAATTGTTTTTGCACTTTTGTTTGCCTTCGCTTCCAATCTGTCCACAAGCTTTACAAGCTTTGTGTTTTTCATTACCTTAAATATTTTTTCTATAAACAGCAATATAAACGGTATCGGTACAAAGTTACCGAGCATACAAATAGGTATCGCTTTCCACATTTCCACACCAAGCAAAGCAGCGGCAATAAGTCCGCCTCTCAGCTCCAATATAGGAAACATAGAAATTATAAATATTACCAGCTCTTTCGGCAAATTACCGAAAAAACCTATAAACTGTTCAACAAGTCCGCCCAATGGGAAACACCTCTTTTATCTTTGTAACACTTCCGTGATTTCGCCCACGAATACAAAATGGTAGTCATCATTATACTCCTTAAATACTCTTTCGTCAACAACAGAGTCCGGGCTTAATTGCTGACGGTAAAGCTTTTTGCAGATAAGCACCGTTTCTGCCTCTTTGAAATATGGAGCGTTTTCATCAAAAGCGGGTGTAAGCCCTGTTTCTTTCACTTTGTCGCAGTCTTTTCCCGATTTTGTTCCGCAAAGTAAAAGCGCTTTTTTATATTCCTCACTAAAGAAAGAAAGCGAAAAATAATCGCTGTTGTCAATAAATCCCAGAGTGTGTCTTTGCGGTCTAACAAATATATATACAACATTTTTGTTCCACAAAACGCCCATTCCGCCCCAGCTCGCGGTCATGGTGTTAAGACCCGACTCATTGCCTGCCGTTATGAGCATCCACTGTTTTCCTATTTTGTCAAACGGGTTAAAACTGAGCGCGCTGTAATCTGATTTAATTAATTCTGACATATTAAATCCGCCTTTCGTTTTTATAATAATATGATTCTTAATATCGGATAATTCTGACACGATACCGAAATGATAACATAAATGTGCTTTATTTTCAATCTGAAAAAACACCGCGCAGGCGTAAAAAGTCCGACGCGGTGTGATATTCATTTAATCCTCTCAGCTTCTCACAGCTGCGATATATTTTTTAACATTGGCAACAGAAGCGAATTTTTCAACTTCGCCGTCAAAAACGTTTACAAGTGTAGGAGCCTGCTTAATGCCGAGCGCGTTCGCGAGGTTTGCGTTATCGTTCGCGAGAACCTTTGTATATTTGATCTCCGCTTTGTTTAAAAGCTGCTCCGCTATTTTGCAGTTGGGGCATGTTGCGGAGGCGAAGAGATAAACTCCGTCCTCAAGCAAGTCAAATTTTTTCTCCTTAGGTGTTTCGCAAACGCAAGCCTCGTTTTTGGGACCGTTATGTGTCAATACAGATGTCGCTATATTATAAGTCTTTCTCTCTTTGTATTCCTGAGATTTACCGTTGTTCCAGTTCTTAACAGGACGGTAATATCCCGTTATACGGCTGTAAACTTCAGTCTCTTTTCCGCAATGTGGGCATATGAAGTGCTCGCCGGTAATATATCCGTGATCTTTACATACCGAATATGTGGGAGAAAGAGTATAGTAAGGCAATCTGTAATTCTCGGAAATTTTTCTTACTATAGAAGCCGCGGCTTTCCAATCGGGAAGCTTTTCGCCGAGGAACGCGTGGAAAACGGTACCAGATGTATACAATGTCTGCAACTCGTCCTGAATATCAAGCGCCGTGAAAATATCATCTGTGAAGCTTACAGGCAAGTGCGAGCTGTTTGTGTAATAAGGTGTGTCCGCGTCAGATGCGGTTATAATATCGGGATATCTCTTTCTGTCATGCTTTGCAAGACGATAAGAGGTAGATTCCGCGGGAGTCGCCTCGAGGTTATACAGATCGCCGTACATTTCCTGATAGTCAGACAAACGCTCTCTCATATGATTGAGAACAGCCTTTGTAAATCTCTGAGCCTTCTCATTTGTCATATCCATACCTATCCACTTCGCGTTAAGGCAAGCCTCATTCATACCAACAAGACCTATTGTGGAGAAGTGGTTGTCAAATGTTCCCAAATATCTCTTCGTGTAAGGATACAATCCCTCATTCATAAGATTTGTAATTATTGTTCTTTTAACCTTTAAGGAACGCGCGGCTATATCCATCATTTTGTCAAGACGGTTATAGAAATCCTCTTCGCTTGAAGCCAAATACGCTATTCTGGGCATATTAATTGTTACAACACCCACAGAGCCGGTGCTTTCTCCGCTTCCGAAGAATCCGCCCGATTTCTTTCTGAGTTCTCTTAGGTCAAGTCTGAGTCTGCAGCACATACTTCTTACATCGGATGGCTCCATATCACTGTTAACATAATTTGAGAAATACGGTGTTCCGTATTTTGCGGTCATTTCAAACAAAAGCTTGTTGTTCTCTGTTTCCGACCAGTCAAAGTCTCTTGTAATGGAATATGTGGGAATGGGATACTGGAAGCCTCTGCCGTGTGCGTCGCCTTCAATCATAACCTCTATAAACGCCTTGTTAACCATATCCATTTCTTTTTTGCAGTCGCCGTAGGTGAAGTCCATTTGCTTGCCGCCGACGATAGCAGGCTCATCCTTTAAGTCAAAGGGTACTGTCCAGTCGAGAGTAATATTGCTGAACGGCGCCTGTGTTCCCCATCTGCTTGGGGTGTTTACACCGTAAATAAAGGATTCTACACACTTTTTAACGGTATCATAATCAAGGTTGTCAGCCTTTACAAACGGGGCAAGATATGTGTCGAATGAAGAAAATGCCTGCGCGCCTGCCCATTCGTTTTGTAATATACCGAGGAAATTAACCATCTGGTTGCACAGTGTGGCAAGATGTTTTGCGGGCGCGGAGGTGATTTTGCCCGTAACGCCGCCCAAGCCTTCTTTTATAAGCTGTTTAAGTGACCAGCCGGCGCAGTAGCCTGTGAGCATAGAAAGGTCATGGATATGAATATCCGCGTTTTTATGCGCGCGTGAAATTTCATCGTCGTATATCTCGGAGAGCCAGTAGTTGGCTGTAATCGCGCCCGAGTTGCTGAGGATAAGTCCGCCTACGCTGTAAGTTACCGTTGAATTCTCCTTTACGCGCCAATCTATATTCTTTACGTATTTATCTACAAGCTCTTTGTAGTCGAGTATCGTAGATTTCATATTACGCAGCTTTTCACGCTGTCTTCTGTAAAGGATATACGCCTTTGCGACGTCCGCGTAGCCAGCCTGTACCAGCACGGTCTCAACACTGTCCTGTATATCCTCAACATATACAAGACCGTCGCTTATCTTCGGCTCAAAATCGCTTGTTACCTTAAGCGCCAAAAAGTCGATGATATTGTCGTTATACTGACGCTCGCACGCGTCGAAAGCCTTTTTGATCGCGTCCGAAATTTTTGAAATGTTGAAATCCGCCGTTTCGCTGTTTCTTTTTACCACTCTGTACATTTTAAGTCCCCCTAATTTTATATACTTAATACCTCTTCGCCCTATTCGTTCCGGCAACGTTTAGGAGTATAACACAGTATTTAGTATGTGTCAATACATAAAACACAATATATTGATGACAATTTTGTAATCAAATCAATATATTGGGCTTTGCTATATTAAATAGCAAGTCTCCTGCGCCTCTTTATCTGTAATTATTTGTCAGAATTAAATTCCCCGAAGCTCAGTAAGATCGGCATATTGCTTTGCGGCAATCAATATGTTTTTCATTTCTTGTTCGTTGAAGGCAAAAACACCTTTTCCGATTAGATTCCCCGAATCTACAAACATCTGTATATAGTATTTCTCATTATTGCCCACAAGTTGCGCCATCTTTTCAAAATCGGTGACAGAATGTATTCCCTTTACGGCGGTCGTTCTGAATTCGTGATCTATTTTGCTTGTTTTTATAAGCTTTATGCTTTCTGTTATTTTTTCTTTATTTACATTGCAACCGACAGCCAAATCATAGTTTTCAACAGAGTATTTAATATCCATCGCTATATAATCAACAAGTTTGCTTTCAATGATATTATTAAGCTTGTCGGGAAATGTTCCGTTTGTGTCAAGCTTAATTTTATAACCGAGTTCTCTGACTCTATTTATAAACGAGACTATATCCTTTTGCAGAAGCGGCTCTCCGCCTGTTATGCAAACACCGTCAATAAGTCCTTTTCGCTTATTAAGATATTCGATGACCTCATTTTCAACGCTTTTATACTCAAAAGGGTCAAGAACAAGCTCCGCGTTGTGACAAAACGGGCATCTCAAATTACACCCACCCGTAAAAACAGTACACGCGACCTTTCCGGGGTAGTCGAGTAATGTCATTTTTTGAAAGCCTTGTATATTCATATATTCGCCGCCTTTGAATTTGCTTACAAAACAAGTTTAACACAATATGCAGTGTAAGTCAATTGTAAAACACTATATATTGTGTTAAATCTGAATTTTGTATCAATTTATATTTTTTTCGGCAAAATCTCGTAAATATTGTTGATTATTATTTTGTCACGCAAAAGTTCCGCTTACTTCAATCTTTCCTTTTACAAAAGAACACACACCAGCCATATTAGTGATAAACGATGTGTATTTCGCCTTTTCGGGATTATCGTAAAGAGAAACCTTCAGTGCGTCTTTGGCTTTATCTTTGCCTATATATATGTCACCGTTTGCGTAAATAATATATCTGTATTCATTTTCGGTGTTTGTGTAGGTTTTCGCCGTATATCCTTCATGCAAACATACGCTCATCTGCTCTGCCAAAACATCTTCTACATAGTAAGTAAGCAGTGCGGAATTATTTTTATATTTCATTTCATATTTAATGTTCAAATCGTCACGCTTTGCGTATAAAACCGCGGTGTCGCCGTTTTCTTCATATTCAAAATCGGAGCAGCCCACATAAGAAAAGACTTTGGATAAAATATCTTTTGCATCATCGTTGAAAAAGCCGTAGCACATTGCAAATGTAATTTCTCCGCTTGAAAAAGCAAGCCTTATATTCATATTAACATCGTTATTGTTGATAAAATCCTCAAAGGCAGGGTTGTAGGTTTGGCTGTACCGTGTAAAGAAGTCGTTCCAGGATAATATTTCATCTTCCCTTAAGGTATCGCCCTCTGCACAAGAACAAAAGGAAACCAGAAAACACAGAGACAGCAAAACCGAAATAATTCTTTTTACCAAAATACCGCTCCATTCTCCGTAATTACAATTTAATTATCTCAGCCCTAAGCTCGCTTACAAGATACAGTGAGCCGCACACTAATATTACGGAATTGTCGTCCGCTATGCTCAGAGCCTTTTCAAGTGCGTTGTGTGGGTTGCTTATGGCTATAACATTATCAAAATAACTATCTGCGATTCTTTTCAGTTTATCTGCGCTTTGCTTTCGCTCATTAAAAGGCTCTGTGCAAATAACGTAAGAAAGCTGTCCCTTTAAATGAGAAACAGAACCCTCAATATCCTTGTCCGAGAGCATTCCCAAAACGCAAATAATTTTTTTCTCTGAAAGCAATTTCTTTGTTGAGTCAGACAACACCGCCATACCGGAAGGATTATGCGCGCCGTCTAAAACAATAGGAATCTTTTTGTCGAAATACTCAAGTCTTCCGGGATGCGCAACCTCCGCGAAGCCTTTTTTTACAGCCTTACACGGTATTGCGAATCCGTTTTTTCGTAAAGCGTTTATTACGGTAAAAGCTATTGCGGCGTTTTTTATTTGATGAGTACCAAGCAAGTTAAGTTTGTATACATCGCCCCTAAAAACAAAAGAATTTTCTTTCAAAGTCTGTTTATAAGGCGCGATCCCCGTTTCGTCGGCAAAATAAACACGGGATTTTTTTAAGTCGGCGTATTCCTGTATCATATTGTTTAAAGACGGTTGCTGACGGTAAAACACCACCGATGATTTTTCTTTGATTATATGCCTTTTTTCATCGCAAATTTTCTCTTCCGTATCGCCAAGCACATTTGTGTGATCTAACGATATCGGTGTTATTACGTCAACAATAGACTCATTTATGATGTTTGTCGCGTCAAATCTGCCGCCGAGACCTGTTTCAAGCACAACAATGTCGCATTTCTGTTCCTCAAACCACAAAAAAGCCAAAGCCGTTATATATTCAAATTCAGTGATTATAATACCGTTGTTAATAAGCTCTTCCACAACGGGATATGTATTATCCACAAGGCGGGCAAGCTCGGACTTCGGTATCATTTCGGAGCATATTTGTATTCTCTCGCGAAAATCAACAATAAAAGGCGATGTATAAAGTCCTGTTTTATATTCCGAACATTCCAAAATTTTCGCTGTCATGGCACACACCGAACCCTTGCCGTTTGTTCCCGCAACATGAATGTATTTAAGCTTGTTTTGAGGATTATCTAAACGGTCAAGTAATTCTTTTATACTGTCAAGCCCGGGGCGCGAACCAAATTTTTTAAGGGAGCAAATTGCTTCCACAGCTTTTTCATATTCCAAAATTATCACTCATTTTCGAGAATTTCTTTGTAAATATCACTTTTTTTGATACCTGTTATTTTTGCAGATTGACGCGCAGCCTCTGTTTTTGAAAAACCCTTTAAAACAAGCTCCCGCGCAAGCTCGCAGGCGGATTCAATGTCATAAGCTTTGTTCGGAAGATCGTCGCTTTTGCCTTCCACAACAAGCACAATTTCACCTTTTATCTCGCCTTGGACATAGTTTTCGCAGGCTGATTCAAGGGTAGTTCTTATAACCTGCTCGTGTATTTTTGTAATCTCACGCACAATAGATATTTTTCTGTTGCCGAAATATTTATATAAGTCTCCAAGTGTAGACGCAAGCTTATGCGGCGCTTCGTAGAAAATCATAGTACGCTTTTCGTTTATAAGCTCTTCTAAATGTTGAATTCTTGAACGCTTATTTACGCTTAAAAAGCCCTCAAATGTAAATCTGCCAGTGTTAAGCCCCGACACCGCAAGCGCAGCGGTCAACGCACTTGGTCCCGGTACAGCCAAAACCTCAATATTAAGTTCGGCACATTGCTTAACAAGCATTTCACCGGGGTCGCTTATGCAAGGCATACCTGCGTCTGTAACTATTGCGCAGTTTTCTCCTGCCAATATCCGGTCGCATATTATTTTACCCTTTTCGTGCATATTGTGCTCATGATAGCTTATCATAGGCGTAGAAATATTAAGGCTGTTAAGTATCTTAACAGACACACGGGTATCCTCGGCGGCGATAAAATCCACCGTTCTCAGTGTTTGAGCCGCACGCTCAGAAAAATCTTTTAAATTCCCTATGGGGGTACCCACAATATATAATTTGCCCGACATAATAGTTTTTTCGCGGAATTACCGCTTTCTCCCCTTATTTATGTGAATCATTATATTTATATATACCGTAAATCTTTTTCATTTCCCGGGAAAAATCCCCCGTTTCGTCCTCGATAAAAAGCGTGGGCATAACTATAAGTCCGCCCTTTTGGGCGCCTCGCTTTCCCTCTATTAACATAAGCTTAGGAGCTTTGTCTTCCCTTTGCTGTACAAGCCTTAATTTTTTCGGCTCGATATCGGCGTTTCTGAAAGCAGTTATTATATCGCAAAGCCTCTCCGGCCTCAAACAAAGGCAAAACCTGCCGCCAAACCTCAACAGGTCTTTTGCGCACATGAGTATATCATCAAGCTTCAAATCACTTTCATGGCGCGCAGTCATCTTTCCTTTATCGGGATTTACATATCCCGTTCCCTCCGGCTTATAGGGCGGATTGCATACAACAAGGTCATAACAGCCCGAATATCCCTCACCGTGGAGCAAATTGATATCACTGTTTACTACGTCTATTTTATTCTCAAGCTTATTAAGTCTAATGCTTTCTCTAAAAAGCTCGCAGGCGTCGGGTTGAATATCCACCGCGGTAATATGCTTTGCCGAATTCTCCCTGCACCAGATAAGCGGTATGGTTCCGCAACCGGTGCCTATGTCAAGGGCGATTTCGTGCTTTTTAGGCATAGAAAAATCCGCAAGTATTATAGTATCCGTATTAAATCTATGTACCGGAGAGACTTTAACAAAATATCCGTTACCGAGCGGCTGCAAAGAATAATCGCCGGGCATATTATATCAACCTTTCAATAAGCATACGGCTTGAGCCGCCATTCCTTTATTTGTTCCCGTAAAACCAAGCCCCTCTTCCGTTGTGGCTTTAACGTTTATACAAGATATATCTATACCTAAAGCGTTTGAATAATTCTCTCTTATTTGCTGTATGTAAGGCGCAAGCTTGGGTTTTTGGGCAATAAGCGTGCAATCTATGTTGATTATACCAAAGCCTTTATCAAGCAATAGTGAATTTACTTTTTTAAGCAGCTCTATACTGTCGGCGCCTTTATAGTTATCATCGTTATCGGGAAAGAGTTTTCCTATATCCCCCATTGCCGCGGCGCCGAGCATAGCATCCATAATGGCATGTGTCAAAACATCCGCGTCAGAGTGCCCGTCAAGCCCAAGCTCATAAGGTATCTCAATACCGCCTATTATGAGCTTTCTTCCCTCTTTTAGTTTATGAACATCGTACCCTTGTCCTATTCTCATGGTAATATCAGAACCTTTTCTTAAACTCAAAAGCGACTCTGCCCTATTAATGTCGTCTTTTCGGGTTATTTTAATATTATCGCTTACAAGCTCAAACAAATGAACTTTTTTTCCGATATTTTCAACAAGCGCGCAGTCATCGGAATAATTATTGCCTTCTGCGCTTTTTACGGCGCGCATATATATGTCCTTTTTAAACACCTGCGGAGTTTGTACCGTCTTTAAATGATCCCTGTCGGGTGTAGCCACAACCGTCATATCGCCGTCAACTTGTTTTACCGTGTCATACACAGGTGTACAAGGCGCAACACAACCGTATTCTTTTGCTAAGCTTATAAGCTTGTCCGCGGTTTCGGCGGTAATCATTGGGCGCGCGCCGTCATGTATAGCCAAAAAATCGGCACGGTCATCCGCCGCGGATAGCCCGTTTAAAACCGATTCCGATCTTGTATTTCCGCCCTCAACAAATTTCACTGGCTTTTTCATTCCGATTTTTCCGCAAATCTGTGACAGCTTATCAAAATTATCTTTCTTTGAAACTATTATTATCTCGTCTGTAAGCAAAGATTTATTAAATTCCTCAACAGAGTAGCTTATAACTGGCTTTCCGCACAAATTCAAAAATATCTTATTAATATTATTGCCCATACGGGCAGAGTTGCCTGCCGCAACTATAATAACAGATGTAAACATAACGGTACATAAGCTCCTTGCAAAAGGATTGTTACATTAAAGTATTATTTTAAGTGTGTTTTTGCGATATTGTCGAGCTGCAGACCGATATCCGCCGATAACTGCTGCTCGTTGTTGCTGAGAACGATAACCTTAATATCGTTTTCATAATCTATGAGCGAAAATGTTTTGTAGCCGCCCAAATTGCCGCTGTGACGCATTATCCCCTTTTGAGAAACTACCCACCCGCAGGAATATCCTAATTTAGATTTGTCAGATAAAATATATTTCACAGAATCACGCGTAATTATCTCATTTTTGTAAAAGCCATTCAACCATTTGAACATATCATAAGCATTTGAGCATATCGCGCCTGCGGAATTAAACACGGTTTTGTTATAAACACGCTCGTATTCTTTTCCCCACGAATAGCCCTTTGCCGTCACCGTTGAATTATCAAGACTTGTAGACGCCATACCCAAAGGCTCAAATATGTTTTCCGTAACATATTCCTCGTAAGTCTGACCCGAAGCTTTTTCTATTATCATACCGAGCAAATAATAATTGGTGTTGCAGTATTCGTATACCTTACCGGGTGTATTCCAAAGGTCGTAATCTTTAACTAAATCAAATATCTCGCCTGATTTATACTCCTTTGTTTCATCAAGTTCATCAAGTATATAAGCGTCGGCAAAATCCTGTAAGCCCGATGTCATAAAGAGTAAATTTTCAATTGTAAGTTTGCTTCCGTATTTATAACCGCTGATATATTTTGAAAGCTTATCGGTCACTTTCAGCTTGCCCTGTTCCTGCAAAAGTAAAATTGCCGCGCCCGTAAACTGCTTTGTAAGCGAAGCTATTTGGTAAACAGTGTCGTTTTCATTTTTTGTTTTTGTCTTTTTATCTGAATATCCGTAAGAGTCGCAGTATATTATATTATCCCCGACACCCAGCAAAACGGTGCCGCTGAAATCAAGGTCTTGCATATATGCGCGCATATCGTCTGCGGCGGCCTGTTCTTTTTGCGTGAGTTTATATTCAAAGTCAGTATCTGTGCAGGACTTTTCGGGAGAAGTCAGCGAGATCTCGGTTTCGGTTATTATCTCGCTTACCTTGCTTTGATCATTACCGTACGCGTTTGCCGCCACTGCGGAGTCTGCGTCACTTTGAGTACACGCAGTGCAAAAAACAAGCATTGCGGACATTATAAGAGCTGTTAATTTATATTTCAATGAGTTACCCCATTTCTGTCGCGTTAATTATTGTTGCGGGCATTTATGAAAAAAATTGCTTTATCCATTCCATAATGCCGTCGGTCAAAAACACCGCCGCCATAATGATAAGCAAAAATACAAACATCATAACCGCCGTAAGCTTTTTTGAGGGTGCGCCCGCGGTGCCAACGGGGTCGGTCGCTTTAAGAGATTCTATCTCGCTTTCAAATGTCTCATCAGAAGCGGAACAGTCGGCTTCCGTTCCTAAACCGCTGATTATCTCTCTTGCCTTAGCATATGCCTGAAACGGCACAAGTATTCTGTGATTTTCAGAGTAAGACCCTGTAATTGCGTTTGCGCCTGTTTCGTTTTTTTCGGGCTTTTCAACATATACAATATTATTGTCTTTTAAAGCGCCTTCTATACCGGAGCGTTCAAATCCGCAGGCGGTAACAAGATAAGAGGGCGTATTCAGCTTATCGACTTTGTATAAATTCTTTCCGCAGTTTTCACACTGCGAAGCCTCGTTTGTATGTAGTTTTCCGCATCTTTTACAGTACATCATAATATCACATCCGTTAATTACATATATATATGTTCAAAATAAAGATTTTTATTTATGTATTCCCTCGGCGACATCTCGCTCTGATTATAAGCTATGTAAAGCTTTGCCCTTGCCGCCTCCGGTGAAATGTTTACAAGCGGGATTGCCCCCGATTCAAGCAATATTCTGCTTGAATCGTAAATTCCCGTGCCACCGCTTTTAAAAGATGATAAATAAAAATCAATATTTTTACTTCTGCACTTTTCTATAAACTCAGGCAGAGAATAATTGCCGTGGCTTGTACACCCCGTAGATGAATGGTATAAAAAATGCAAAACACAGGCAGGTTTTTCATCCAAATTCAAAAATTTGTAATTTAACCCCGTATACGGCTTAATTACAAGAATATCCTTTTCAAATACGACGCTGTTTTTAAGCGTAGGCTCTGTTATAGAATTAATCTGTTCAAATGTAGGATTTATCTTATTAACTTCAGGAATAAATACCTCGTTTTGCATATATCCGAAAGGCACTCCGCCGTAGCTTGAAAACTCATCGCTGAAAGAATCGGCTTCTTTTATTCTTGTGGACAAATAAACTGTATCGTTTCCCTTATAATCTCTGTATATGCTGTAGACACCCTTTAAGCCGCTGTTTTTGATAAAGCAAACGGCATTTCTGAAATTAATAAGCCCATTGCTTTTAGGATGCCCCAGCGGATATCCCGACGCGACAAGAATTATCGGCACAGGCGCGTGGCAGAAAAGCATACCTATAAGTGCCGCGGAATAAGATAACGTGTCGCTTCCGTGAGTAATAATTACGCCGTCGTAGTCCTTAGGGCCTATGTTTCTCAGGGTTTTGCAGAGAATATTCCACTGCTCGGGAGTAAAGTTTTCGCTTAACATATTGATAGGTCTTATAACATCAAAATCAACATCGTTTCCGTATTGTTTTTGATATAAGTCCATTATCAAATATACAGATTCATCACTTACATTTATTAATTTATCGTGTATGTGGCTGCCTATTGTGCCGCCTGTTAATATAACAAGAATTTTCATTTGTGAGCCTCCGTGTGTGCATAAGAAAACATTGAACAGTATAGCACACAACTACTTTATATGCAATGTTTTTACAAAATAAACATAGTTTATTCCGTATGCATAAGGTCTGAAATGACTTTTGTTATCGCCCTTGCCGTATCGGATGCTGCCATGCTTATTTCGTTTGTTTCGGCAGAGGCTGTTTCCCCTGCACAGCCGTTTATAAACGCGCCTGCGCTTGCAGCCAAAAGGACGTCATCGTTATATCCGCACAGCGCGGCAATAACACCGCTTAACACATCACCGCTGCCTGCAGTAGCCATTGCGGCACAGCCTTTTTCCGCTATATTTACGGTTTTTCCGTCCGTTATTATTGTAGACGGACCTTTAAGCAAAACCGAAACGCCGTATTTTTTCGCATATTCTTTTGCTGCTTTTACGGGGTTATTCAGTATTTGTTCAACACTGAGTCCCGTAAGGCGTGAAAACTCTTTGTTATGCGGGGTAATTATTATTTTACAATCTGAGTTTTTAATTGTTTCGTCATTGATTTGAGCCAAACAGGTCAAAGCATCGGCATCAATTATCAGCCTGCCTTTGTAGTTTTCAAGAATATATTCAAGTATCTCTTTTGTATCATCGGATACCCCTATGCCCATACCGATAGCTATACATTTATATTTTTCTATAAGACCGTCTATGCTGTCTTTATTAAAGATCATTTCACCATTGTTGTCGGGTACCGGATAAAGCGTGCTTTCAAGTATTTGCGGAATAATAAGGTCGCATATGCTTTCGGGCGCCGCAACGGTAACAACACCTGCGCCGCAGCGCACGGCGCAAGCCGCAGTATTTGCAAGGCGTATCGCGCCGCTGTACTTTTTACTGCCGCCTATGAGAGCAATATAGCCATAAGTGGATTTATTAGAGAAATTCTTACGTTTTTTCAAAGCTTTTTTACAATCCGAAGCTTCAAACAGGCGGTAAGGGGATTCTACCGGTGAAATACCTATATCGCAATTGACTTTATGTTTAATATTATCCTTTGCCATATTCAGAAAATGTCCCGGCTTATATCCTCCTATGCTCACGGTCAAGTCAGATCTTACGCACATTTCGCACATTCCGCTGTCTCCGTTTAAGCCGCTGTTTATATCAACGCTCACAACATACGCATTACTGTTATTAATAGCGGTAACAGCGGCTTTTTGCAGAGGAGGTAACTCACCGTGGAATCCCGTGCCGAATATACAGTCAACAACGGTGTTATACTCTTCAAATGATGTGGCGTGTTTAAAAGTCTTTACGCTTATTCCTCTTTGCGCACAAATATCGTAATAATGCCTGCCATCCTCCGAAAACTTATCTGATAACAGAAATATTTCACAGTTGATTGCCGCTTCGTTTAACAGCATCGCGAGCACATAACCGTCGCCTGCGTTGTTACCGCTTCCGCAAACTATCGCGACAGGCTCTTTCCATTCGACATTTTCAAATATGGCTTTTCCCGCCCTTAGCATAAGCTCTTTTGATGAAACGGAATTCCTGATTGCCGCTGCATCACTTTTCCGCATATTATCAACAGATAAAATATTTTGCATAGTCCACCTCTTTTATCTGCGCGCAAGCGAATGTTTTTTTAAAGCCGCTGCGGGCTTATAAAACAGCATAATTACGCTTACATCTATCGGCAGCATAATTACGGCTTTTAATAGTCTGCTTGTAAGCACCGCAATGTAGGCGTTTCCGAACATAATAACGAGCCATAGAGATGAAAGCAACAGCTCTACAAAAACGATTATTATAACTTCGCATATTATAACTTTTAAAAGAGTGAGCTTTTTGTTATAGAAAAAGAATCCGTATATCATACCGATAATTATCCCGTTGAGGGTGAATCCGGGAAAATAGCTGCCGCCGACAGGATTGAATACATATGATAAAATGTCCCCCAATCCGCCGATAAGCGCCGCGGGAACAGGTCCGTACATAATACCCGCAACAGCTGTGGGCGCAAATGAAAAACCAAGCTTTACTGTGGGGACAACAAGGACGGTCAAATATCCAAGTATTGTCCTTATCGCGAGCAGAAGTCCGCAAAACGTTAAAGACAACAGGTTTTTAAGCTCACGGGCCGAATTTTTCAATATTTGAGCTGTTTTTCTTACAATATTCATATTGATCACTCCATATAAAAAGCAACAGAAGAATATAAAACATCCCCTGTTGCCTAAAAGACATAAAAAAATACCGCAGCGGGATGCAAGAGATGCATCGTAAGCTCTAATCAAAGCTTTTCGTCGGTATGACAACTCCCCGTTCATACCGCACTGAACGCACAAATCTCTACTCTGCAGGTACCATTATAGTTTTTGGAGAAATATTTGTCAATATCCAATACGCATTTAAGCATTTTTTAAGACTTGATATTTATAATAATTGCTGTAAAATATACTTATTGGTTTTCGGAGGTGGCATATGAGAATACTTGTTGTTGAAGATGAAATAAGACTTTGTGACGCACTGTGCCAAATACTTAAAGAAAAGAAATATATGACAGACTTTGCGAACGACGGTGAGGACGGCGAGGCGCTCGCCGAAAGCGGCGCTTATGATGTAATTATTCTTGACGTTATGCTCCCTAAGAAGAATGGGTTTGACGTCGCGCGCTCACTGAGAGAAAAGCATATTGCAACCCCCATCATTATGCTTACGGCAAAGGACAGCGTTTCCGACAAAGTAACGGGACTTGACTGCGGCGCAGACGACTATATGACAAAGCCGTTTTCACCCGAAGAGCTTTTAGCCCGTGTCAGAGCGCTTACAAGAAGACAGGGAGAAATTATCTCCGACAAAGTAACCTACGGAGATATGACATTTTTACGTTCCTCCTCGGTAATATCCTGCAAAGATAAAGAGGTAAGGCTCAATTTCAAAGAAGCTCAAATTATGAACCTGCTTATATCCCGTCCTTCGGTTATACTTTCAAAAGATGAAATAATCATAAAGGTTTGGGGATATGACTCAGAGGCTACAGACGCCAATGTTGAAGCGTATATTTCTTTTCTGAGGAAAAAAATCGCTTTTATCGGTTCAAATGTTTCAATAGTATCAATCAAAAAGCAGGGATACAGGCTGGAGGAATGATTATGCTCGATAAACTGCGAAAAAAAATTGTTTACATAAACGTTCTTCTCGTAAGTCTTGTATTAATAGGAACCTTTTCGGTAATATGTGTGAATTCATACAATTCTTCAAAAGATGAATTTTTGCTGAGTTTAAAAATGGAGACAAAAGCGGATTTGTTTAATCAGGGCTCGGCTATTGAAGAAATACCAGAAATAATAGGCGGAACAAAAAGCGGCCGCCAGGACGACAGACCGAGATATACCGTATCTTATGTGCGGCTTATTGTAAGCAACGGCATCGTTATCTCCACCAGCGAGAACAACGCTACAATTGACAATGAATTATTAAATAAGAGTCTTAAACGAATACTGAGTAGCGAAAACGAAAGTGATGTAATATTCTCTTTGGGAGTAGCGTACGCAAAAAAGAGCTTTTCGGACGGTACGATGTCGATAGTTTTGGCAGACAGTGAAATGCTTTCGGATATGCTTATCCGATCGATACTTACCTGCGTATTGCTTTACATTGCCGCGCTTGCCATTATAATTATGATAAGCATATGGCTTGCAAGTATTGCGGTAAAACCGGTAGAAACCGCCTGGAAACAGCAAAAACAGTTTATTTCCGATGCATCACATGAGCTTAAAACGCCGCTTACGGTAATACTTGCCAATAACAACATATTACACTCACACAAAGATGAAACAGTTGATTCTCAGATAAGGTGGATAGAAAGCACGCGCGATGAAGCAGAGCATATGAAGGGTCTTATTGACCGAATGCTTACTCTCGCAAGATCCGATGAGGAAAAATATGTACCGAATATAACACAATTCAGCCTATCGGAACTTGCACAGGGCAACGCTTTATACTTTGAATCCGCTGCTTATGAAAAAGGCATTTCACTAGTGCTTAACTGCAACGATAATATATCGGTTAATTCAGATAAAGAAGCGGTATCAAGAATAATAAATATTCTTTTGGACAATGCCGTAAAATACGGATTTCAAGGCACAGACTTAACTATTTCGGTGTCGGGCGGCTCTTGTCCCGAATTGCGTGTTTCGAACATCTGCGAAAGCATTTCGAACGACGATATAAAGCACTTATTTGACAGGTTTTACCGTACAGATAAAGCCCGCGGAAAAAACGGATACGGCTTGGGGCTTTCGATAGCTAAGGCATATGCCGATGCTTTAAAGCTGGGCTTAGACGCGTATTGCGAGGGTAATAAGATCACATTCACACTAAAATTTAAAAAATAATAAAAATGATATAATCCTTACCTCTTCACCTATTGGCAAAGACAGGATTATATCATTTTTTTGTATACTTGGGTTGTGTTATTCTTCCATTTGTTTGCCTAAAAACTCGGCAGCGCTTTGTACAAGCTTAGTTTCAGCTTCGGTAGGTGTTATCACCTTATCCTCAGAAAGCATAAGAACAGCTCCTGTTACATCTCCCGATGCTATTATGGGAAACAATACAAACAAATTGCTGTTTACACCCTCTGCCGGGGAAACAAGGTTTGTTTCTCCCGATTTTAATACATAGCTTTTTCTGAAATTCATAAACTCCTCTACCGTAGGAGAAACTCTTCTTTCCAAATATTCTCTTTTTGGAACGCCTGCCACGGCTATAATGTGGTCTTTGTCACATATAGCTATCGGCATACCCGATACCTTATTAAGTACCTCGGCATACTGTCCTGCAAATGTTCCTATCTCTCCCACAGGGGAATATTTTTTAAATATAACCTCTCCGTTAGAATCGGTGTATATTTCCAAGGGGTCGCCCTCGCGTATTCTCAGAGTTCTTCGTATTTCTTTCGGTATTACAACACGACCCAAGTCGTCTATTCTTCTTACAATTCCTGTTGCTTTCATTGTAAATCGCGTTTTTATGCAACGCCTCTCCCCTCTTTATTTTGTGAATTAATTTTTCTCACGCTTATATTATTTGCAATGGATGCTAACGTATACAAAATATTATTTGGGGATGTTTGGAAACTAAAAAATAACTTTTTAAATGCTTTTTGCTTACATACAAATTTCGAAAATGTCAACACTAATAACCTATATTTAGTTAGCATTTCTAAATAATGTATTATCATTATATTAATTGGATATGGGTAGTGATATTGATGATTAGTAAGGATTATTCGGATTTATACACATTCAGAATAAAGCAGTTGTGTAAGCAACGAGGCATTTCAATTAATAAACTTTCTGAAATGAGTGGGGTAAGGCAATCTTCAATTGACAATATCATAAATAAAAGAATTAATAATCCGGGGGTCGTGAATTTGCATAAAATCGCCATCGCATTTAATATGACATTGGCAGAGTTTCTTGATTTTAAAGAGTTAAATGAGTTTTCTTTTGAGGACAACGATACTTTAGAGGAATAGTTTACTCTTATTTTTTAATGCGAATCTCAGTAAATGACAACCTTAGTAGAATGAAAAGGAAGATATAAGCCGTTTTCGGCTATATCAAAATAATGTTATGATTAGAATACCGTTTAATGTACCGCCGTATATAGGCAAAGAAGACAAATATTTGAAGCAGGCTATTGACAGCAGGAAAATCTGCGGCGACGGAGAATTCACCAAAAGATGTAATTCTAAATTTGAGGAAATAACAGGTTCCAATAAAGTACTTATGACCACATCGGGTACGTCGGCGCTTGAAATGGCGGCGTTGCTTGCGGATATTAAGCCCGGCGATGAGGTGATTATGCCATCGTATACATTCGTATCTACGGCAAACGCCTTTGTTCTCAGGGGAGCCGTAATTGTTTTTGTCGACATACGTCCGGACACGATGAACATAAACGAAGCTTTAATAGAAGATGCCATAACCGAAAAAACAAAAGCGATAGTGCCTGTGCATTACGGCGGAATTGCGTGTGAAATGGATACCATTCGCACCATTGCCAAAAAGCATAATTTGCTCGTTATAGAAGACGCAGCTCAGGGCGTAATGAGCTTTTACAAAGGCAAAGCGCTTGGTTCAATCGGAGATTTAGGTTGTTACAGCTTTCATGAGACTAAAAACTACAGTATGGGCGAAGGCGGAGCAATCCTGATAAATAATGAGAAAAACGTTGAAAGAGCCGAAATAATCAGAGAAAAAGGTACTAACCGCACCAAATTTTTCAGAGGACAAGTTGATAAATACACATGGGTAGATGTTGGTTCCTCTTATCTTCAAAGTGAACTTAACTGCGCATATTTATACGGACAAATTGAATACCCCCATATTATAAACAACGACAGATTAAAATCATGGAAATTATACTATAAGCTATTAAAACCGCTGGCTGATGAAGGCAAGATAGAGTTGCCTTATATTCCGCAGGAATGCACACATAACGCGCATATGTTTTACATAAAAGCAAAAGATTTAGACGAGAGATCAAAGCTTATATCTTATCTTAAAGATAACGGCGTGGGAGCTGTTTTCCATTACATTCCGCTTCATACTTCACCCGCCGGTAAACAATTCGGCAGATTTCACGGTGAAGACATATATACAACAAAAGAAAGCGAAAGGCTTTTGAGACTGCCGATGTATTACGGCTTAAAAGAAAACGATATAAACTATATTGTTGAAAAAGTATATGGATTTTACAGGTGAAGAATATTGAAAAGATTAGTAATAATCGGTGCAAACATCAATATGAAAAGTGAAAGCTTTTGAATATATGGTTCCTCTCACCCTGACCACATGAAGTAAGAAAGCACGTACCTTTTAACTTATAAGTATTAACAAGGAGGTAATTTAATGATTTTAGCCATTGATCAACCTAATTATATTCCCTGGAAAGGCTATTTTGACTTAATAAACGATGTAGATTTATTTATTTTCTATAACGATGTTCAATACACAACAAGGGATTGGCGTAATAGAAATACAATTATCACTCCTAATGGAATACAATGGTTGACTGTTCCCGTTGGAAGTAATACGAATAGGTTGATTTGTGATGTTAAAATCAATAATAAATCATGGCAAAGAAAGCATTATGAGACTATTCGTTTTGCGTATGGAAGAACTCCATACTTCTACAAATATCGAGATTTTTTTGAGGATTGTTATTTAGGCAGAGAGTGGGATTATTTGTTTGAGTTGGATCAGTATTTAACTGTGGAAATTTGCAGGCAATTCTTGGGTGTGAAAACCAAATTTGCCGACAGCCGTGATTATTCAACTATCGGGAAGAAAAACGAACGACTCTTGAGTCTTATTGAGAATGTTGGTGGTGTGGATATTTATGAGTCTGGCCCTGCAGCAAAGAATTATATGATTACTAAAGACTATAAAGACAGAGGTATAACTGTCCGTTGGAAGGAATACAATGGATATCCTGAATACCCGCAAGCAGGCACTGAGTTTACTCATAATGTCTCCATATTGGATCTTCTGTTTAATACAGGTGAGAATGCGCCTTATTACATTTGGGGATGGAGAGAAAAAAAAGGAATATTGTCCTATTGTGAGGAGCAATAATAAATAATTATGTAGTATGATAAATAATCAATCAGGAATGAATTAGAATTAAAAAACCTTAGCAATACCCTTGACAGCGGTTCAAGGGTGGGATATTACATTTTGGGGTGAGTTTGTGAAAAAGATTATGATTTTGGGCGCAGGCCGCGGACAAGTGGATCTAATTAAATCTGTAAAGAAATATGGTCATTATGCAATAGTTGCAAGCATAAAGGGTAATTACCCAGGTTTCGATTATGCTGACGAATGTTGCTACGTTGATATTTCAGATCCCGAAGCAGTATTAAAGGAAGCCAAAAAATTAAAAATTGATGCCATAACGACTGCCTGCTTAGACACAGGTGTTGCGTCACTCGGTTATGTATGTGAAGAAATGGGACTATGCGGCCTGTCTCAAAAAGCGGCTGAAATTTCCGGCAATAAATTATTAATGAAAGACGCTTTTATGCGTAACAATGTCAATACCGCACGCTATAAAAAAATTTCTTCCGCATCTGAATTAGTTAATATAACCGATGAATTGCGCCTTCCATTGATAGTTAAGGCGGTAGATCTGCAAGGGAGCAGAGGGATAAATATTGTTAGAGACAAGGAAGATCTTATTCCTTGCTTTGAAGATACCATGAGAGAGACAAATCAAGACTATTGCATTATTGAAGAATTTATTCCCGGAATAAAGTTCGGAACAGAAGCATTTGTCTTTGATAATAATACTATTTTTATACTACCTTACGGTGATGTAGTCTTTCGTGGAAAAACCAATATCCCGATTGGTCATTATGTACCGTATGGCTTAGATGAAAAACTAATAAGCAAAGTTAAGACCGAGGCTAAGAAAGCAATTAAAGCATTAAACCTAAACAATTGTGCAGTAGACGTAGATATGATATTATATAATGATGAAGTTTATATAATTGAATTAACAGGACGTGTCGGCGCAAATTGTTTACCGCAGCTTTCCTCTATATACTACGGAATTGATGTTTACAGATTGATAATAGAAACGGCTTTGGGGGATGATCCCACAGAATATTTTGTGTCTGAAAAAAAACACCCTACTCCCTGCTATGCAAAAATGTTATACTCTGAAAAAAGCGGTGTATTAAAGGAAATTATAAATAACAACCGTGATGACGAAAACATATATGAGATCAGCTATTTTGTAAAGCCGGGCGATGAAGTTCGGAAATTTACAAATTCAAGAGATTGTATAGGTCAAATAGTGGTAAAAGGAAATACTCTTGAGGAATGTAAAACGCGGATTGACAGTGTTATTGATAATATAGAATTCGGGATAACTTGAATATAATTACTATGTACTGTTTTCAGAAAGGTCTATTTAAATCATATGTTTGAGAGTACAAATACAAAGATTGTTAACACCGACATATCTAACGGCGCAAATGTATATAACTTTTGCGATGTCAGAAATTCAAAATTAGGCAAAGAATCTTCAATCGGTGACTTTTCAAGAATAGGAGATTCGTGTATATCCGATAACTGTATCATTCAAAGAAATAATATGATCTATAGTTCAAACATCGGAAGATACACCTATACAGGAAAAAACTGTACTATTTGGCATAGTACCATAGGTAGTTTTTGCTCTGTTTCATGGAACGTGAGTATAGGCGGAGCAAATCACGATTATAAACGGATAACTACACATTCATTTCTGTATAGTAATGATTTTGGTCTAAAACCCCAAGATGAACTTGGATATAACAGGTTTGAAAACAAATGCATTATCGGTAACGATGTATGGATCGCCGCAAATGCATGTATATGCAGGGGAGTAAACATCGGAAACGGTGCGGTAATTGCGGCCGGAGCAGTTGTAACTAAAAATGTTGAACCATATGCTGTTGTTGCGGGGGTTCCTGCAAGAAAAATAAAAATGAGATTTTCGAATGAGATTATAGAATTATTAAATGAAAGTGAATGGTGGAACTTACCTTCTGAAATTATAAAATCAAACTACGTTCTTTTTAATAAAGAGGCAAATTTCGAAAATGCTTCAAGAATATTGGATCTATGTAAAACTTTTTTTAATAAACAAGGTGTATTATGAAGATTTCGATTGCTATTCCATGTTATAAATCAAAGAATACTATTGCTGATGTTGTTAACGAAATAATAGAGAAATTTGCCGAAAAAACAAAATATTCTTATCAGATTATACTCGTAAATGATTATCCTAATGATTCTACATTTGAAACAATTCGTGAACTTTGCAAAAATAATGAAAACATAGTTGGTGTTAATCTGTCTCGCAATTTTGGTCAGTCTGCCGCTAAAATGGCTGCCATACCATATTGCGACGGAGATGTGCTGGTATATATGGATGATGACGGGCAGCACCCGGCGGAATATATTTTTAAACTTGTTGACAAAATTCAAGAGGGGTACGATGCTGTTTATGCCTATTTTCCGCATAAAAAGCATTCTGTTTTCAAGAGATTAACCAGCCGCATCAATTCAAAATTGCTTGAACTAAACGGGACAAAGCCGAAGGGTATTCATATTTCAAGCTTTTACGCTTTGAGTAAATTTGCCGTTAAAGCTTATCAAGATTATAAGAGTCCTTTTCCGTCAATGGGCGGATATTTAAACAGCATAATTGATAAAAGCGCTGAAATTGAATTACCTCACAGAGACCGTATTTCAGGAACATCAAATTATACGATGTTTAAACTTATAAAACTATTCTTGACCGGATTTACAAATTTCTCTATTGTCCCCTTGAGAATTGTAACATTAATAGGTATTCTGATATCGTTCTTTGGGTTTATTGTAGGTACTTATATTATTATAAGAAAGCTATTAGTACCTTCAATAAGTGCCGGATATACATCAACACTGGCTACCATGCTGTTTTTGGGAGGGTTAATACTTTTTGCCCTCGGTTTTATAGGAGAATACATTGGCAGAATTTATATGACTGTCAGCAACTTGCAGCAATACAAAGTAAGAGAAGTATTGAACTATGATAAGGATGTACATACCTAAGTTTTTACATATTATTAGTAGTTATTGTATTCTGCAGAAGTTTTAATATCAAATAACATACTTAAACAGTAGTCTACATAATAAGCAGGACGGTTTGTCTCCGCCCTGCTTAATTTTGTTTAATTATTTTTTGATATTATTTAAAGCACACCGGCTTAGAGGCTACCTCTGTGAATTTGCTGTCCTCAGGTGAAGGCTGAGAAAGGCTGAAATACATTTTAGCAGCTTTGGTTGTACCGAAGTCTTTGTTAGAGCCTGTGTTTTGAACCTTATTAAAGGCTTCTCTGAACATTGCGTTGTGGGCCTCTTCCCTATTGAGCAAAAAGTCTATTGTTTCTTTTACCTTTTTATCGTTAATTTGTCTGTAAAGGTATTCATAAACAACCTTTGCTCTTTGCTCGGAAGCTATATTTGAAAGAAGATCGGCGCATAAGTCGCCCGTTACGCTTACATAATCTCCTGTCCACGAATAGCCGGAAGCATTTATAAGACCGGGATTTAATCCAAGCAAAACGTGAGTTTGGATCTCGCCTGCAGGTACGGTTGTTACATCTACATCATGACCGTTGAGTAAATTGATAGTAGTTGCCACCATTTCCATATGACTGAGTTCTTCCGCTGCAATATCAAGGAACAAATCTTTGATCTCGGGATCTTTTATTCTGAAGCTCTGAGACATATACTGCAATGCGGCCTTAAGCTCTCCGTTTGCGCCGCCGAGCTGTTCTTGAAGCAAAGCCGCGTACTGAGGATTAGGTCTTTCAACAGAAACCGGATGAAAAAGTTGTTTTTCATGTTTAAACATATTGTCATTCTCCTTTTTATTTTAATAAAACTATTATTTACTGTTTATTTACATATATTCAAAGCAAATAATATTAAAACCCCGAGTCAAATAAAATAACAATTTGTATAATACTTATATAATACTACAATTTGTATAATCGAACGCAAAAAAGCAACCGTTTACGATAAATACTTCGTAAACGGCTTATTTAATTATTAAGCTTCCATCATTGATTTGAATTCTTCACCAGACATTTTTTCATTCGCGATAAGGAACCCTGCTACACTGTGGAGCTTTTCTATATTGTTTTTAAGAATGGTAGTCGTTTTCTCGTAGCACTGGTCTATGAGTTTGTGTATCTCAGTGTCTATCTCATACGCTGTATGCTCGGAATAATCCTTTGTATGGCCCATATCTCTGCCGATAAACACCTCTGTGCTTCCCTGTCCGTAAGCTATCGGACCCATAACATCGCTCATACCGTATTTTGTGATCATTTGGTTTGCAAGCTTTGTAGCGCGCTCAATATCGTTTGAAGCGCCTGTTGATATATCGTCAAGTACAACCGCCTCGGCTGCTCTTCCGCCCAGCATTACAACAATACTTTCAAGCATCTCGTTTTTGCTTTGATAAGTTCTGTCTTCGCTCGGGAGATACATTGTATAACCGCCTGCCATACCGCGCGGTATTATTGATATCTGATGCACGGGATCAAGCAACTTGCAGTAATAAGTTGTAACGGCGTGACCCGCTTCGTGATAAGCCGTAAGCTTCTTTTCCTTATCAGTCATAACTCTTGACTTCTTCTCTACGCCTACAACCACCTTGATTGTCGCTTCTTCTATTTCAGTCATTGTAACGGATTTTTTATCACGTCGCGCTGCCAAAAGAGCTGCCTCGTTGAGAAGATTTTCAAGGTCTGCTCCTGTAAATCCTGCCGTTGATTTTGCTATAACATCAAGCTTAACATCGGGGGCAATTGATTTTTTGTTGGCGTGAACCCTTAAAATAGCCTCTCTTCCCTTTATATCGGGGTATCCTACGATTACCTGTCGGTCAAATCTACCGGGACGCATAAGCGCGGGGTCAAGAACATCGGGACGGTTTGTTGCCGCGATCATAATAACGCCTTCGTTTGCGCCGAAACCGTCCATTTCAACAAGCAACTGGTTGAGAGTTTGCTCTCTTTCGTCGTGTCCTCCGCCGAGACCTGTACCTCTCTGTCTGCCGACAGCGTCTATTTCATCAATAAATATGATACAAGGCGAGTTTTTCTTTGCCTGGTCAAATAAGTCTCTGACTCTTGAAGCGCCTACACCAACGAACATTTCCACAAAATCCGAACCTGAAATCGAGAAAAACGGCACGCCCGCTTCACCTGCGACTGCGCGCGCAATAAGAGTCTTACCTGTTCCGGGAGGTCCTACAAGCAAAACTCCCTTTGGTATTCTCGCACCAAGAGCATTGTATTTTGCGGGGTTTTTAAGAAACTCAACTATTTCCTTTAATTCCTCTTTTTCTTCGTCAGCTCCCGCAACATCCGCGAATGTTGTTTTACGCTTTTCGTCGTTCATATTTTTTATCTTTGCTTTTCCGAAACTCATTGTTTTGTCTGCGCCTATGCCTCCGCCCATACGCCGCATTATAAATACCCAAAATACGACAAGCAAAGCTATCATTATAAGATTTGGTATAAGATTCCAAAGCAGAGAATTGTCAGCCGCGGGTTTTATTTCATATGACAAGCGTTCTTCGGGCTTTTTCCCCTCATTATACTTTTCTATATAAGGGTCGATTTTTTCCATAAGCATTGTAATGCTTGCCACTGTATAATTAATGGTTTTCTCTTTATCGCTGTCCGAAATTGTAAGCTTTAATTCCCCGGAAGACGCGTCGGCATTAAACTCTTTGACGCGCATATCTTCGAAGTATCCTACGATTTCGGAATAAGTATGCTCTTCTTTCGGCTGGGAATTGAATAAAAACGCAATTACAATAAGCATAATTACGGGTATTCCCAAATATATCAGTAAGCCACGGAAATTATTTTTATTATCCAAATTGTTTTACACTTCCTATCAGGAAAAGATTTCTCGTTTTAACACACCTATAAACGGAAGATTACGGTATTTTTCGGCATAGTCCATACCATATCCGACTACAAACTCATCGGGCAGAACATATCCTTTATAATCAATATGTACTTCCTTTTTGCGCCTTATGGGCTTATCAAGCAAAGTACACAGCTTAAGGCTAGCGGGGTTTCTGTCTTTTATCATATTGATTATGTAATTAAGAGTGACACCGCTGTCTACAACATCTTCAACTATCAGAACGTCATATCCGGCTATATCTATGCTCAGATCCTTTGTGACCTTAACAACGCCGCTTGTCTCTGTAGATGAGCCGTAGCTTGATGCTACCATAAAATCAAACTCGCACGGCAATGTAATTTTCCTCGAAAGATCGGACATAAATTGTATGCATCCTTTGAGCAGACCGACAAGCAACAGCTTTTTACCCACATAATCGTGATTTATCTGGTCTGCAAGCTTTGATACGATACTGTCAAGTTCTTCCTCGGAAATAAGCACTCTCTCAATGTCATTCAACATATTATTGTTCCTCCGTTTTGATTATATATACACTGTCATAAGGATCTAAAGTCCTCGCAGCTTCGCTCACACCTATACCGTCTATCCACAAAACCTCGCTGCCGCGCGCTATTAAAACTGTGTTTCTGCGCTGCTCGGCACTCAGCTTAAGCTCATTAAAAAGCTTTTTTAATGATTTGGTACAGCCTGAACCCGTTTTTTTAAACCGGTCGCCGGGTCTTCTTCCCCTGATTAATATATTGTCATCTATTATATCACATCTTATTGCGTTATTGAACAATTTTTTGGAATTAATTGAATTTTGTCGAAAGAGCTGATTATCCGCTGTAATAATTTCGTAATTTTTGTTGTATTTGTTAAAAGTAGTTGTTCCTTTAAGCTTTATTTGCCAGTCGTTATCCTTATCATCAGCGTTTGTTACTGCTTTTTCTTCAATTATACACGTTTTACCGTCTGAGACAAATCTTAATTTATCGTTTATATCAACGGCGCCTAGCGTTTCTATAAGTTTTAGAATTATATCAATTTGAGTTCTTGTTAAATTTGCGCCGGAATTGCGCGCCATTATTATTATTGCCCGTTTTTTTAAGCAAGGCGGCAAAAGATTTAATTTTTCACAAATATACTTATTCTCATTATTGATGCAACTGTCAAGCATTATTTCAGCCTGCGAGTCAAGGTAGTCGTTATCCTCTTGCGCGCTTTGGCTCAGTAAAGACAAATTTTGTACTGCCGCAGGGTTTATCTCTGTTAACCGAGTTATAATATTATGCCTTATTTTGTTTCGTGTATAACTGTCATCAAGATTAGTAGAATCAATTACATAAGGCACACAGTTTTGTGCGCAGTATTGCTCTGTCTCTTCTCTTGTAAGAAGAATAAGCGGTCTTATAATATTATCACGCTTTGGCTTAATGCCGCAAATACCGTTTATACCGCTGCCTCTTACGGCGTTGAACAAAACCGTTTCGGCATTGTCCGATGCTGTATGCGCCGTAGCTATAACGCCGTCATCTTTTGCAAGCTCATTAAAAAAATTATAGCGGGCGTTCCTTCCGGCCTCTTCAGTGCTTAGTTTTAATTGTTTACTTAGCAAAGGGATATCCACACTTTTTGATACAAAATCAATTTTATTCTTTTCACAGTATTCCCTGACAAAGCTCTCATCTCTTAAAGCTTCATCTCCGCGAATGTTATGGTTCAAATGCGCGGCGATAACTCTTATTTTCAGCATTTCGGCATTTTTAAACAAAAAGTGCAACAGGCACATAGAGTCAGCCCCGCCCGAAACTCCTATAACAACGGGCCGGTTCTCTTTGAGCATATTATACTTATTTATTGCATATATGATTTTATCACCGATATCAATGCTCACTTCTTGTATCAACACCTGTAAATCTCATAAATTCGCCCTGCCAATGGAGCTTTGCCGTGCCAGATTCGCCGTGTCTGTTTTTGGCGACTATACATTCACCCGTATTCTTATCGCTTGCGGGTTCCGCACCTGCGGTATTATCGTAATACGCTTCTCTGTATAAGAACAAAACTATGTCCGCATCCTGCTCTATGGAGCCCGAATCTCTCAAATCCGACAGCTGAGGTCTGTGGTCTGTTCTCTGCTCGCTTGCGCGAGAAAGCTGCGAAAGCGTTATAACAGGAACATTAAGCTCTTTCGCAAGAATTTTCAAACCTCTTGTTATCTCGGAAATCTCCTGAACACGGTTATCTATTCTTCTTCCGCTTGCCATAAGCTGTAAATAGTCAACAACCACAAGGTCAAGGTTTTTAAGTCTGCGAAGCTTCGCCTTCATTGACGGCACGGTAATACCCGGTGTGTCGTCAAGATAAACCTTTGTCTTACAAAGAATATCGCAGGCTTCGATAATTCGTGACCATTCCTCATTGTTGAGCTTTCCTGTGCGGAGCTTGGTACCCTCTACCCTTGCCTCTGATGACAACAAACGTGAGCCAAGCTGTTCTCTTGACATTTCAAGTGAGAAAAACGCGCATGTTTTGTTGCTTTGAACAGCGGCGTTTCGCATAAGATTAAGGGCAAAGCTTGTTTTACCCATGCCGGGACGCGCGGCAAGCAGAATAAGATCCGACCTGTTAAGACCGGTTATATAACTGTCAAGCGCCGCAATTCCCGTTGAAATAGGCTTAATATTCGCGTTATCCGGAGAATTCAGCGTATCAAGTCTGTCAAGAACTTCAACGATTACTTCTTTTACAGTTTTAAGACCTTTAAGGCTTTTTCCGCGGCGGATATCATATATCTTTTGCTCAGCCATATCAAGTATGTCATTTGTGTTTTGATATCCTGCGGACGCTTCTTCTATAATATCTCTTGAAGCCACAATAAGGCTTCTCAGCTCATATTTCTCTTTAACGTATTTTGCGTAGATTCCCACATTTGAAACAGAGGGAACGCTCTCACATAAGGTAATCAGATATGGCTTTACCGTGGTTTCATCAAATGCCTTGTCTTTTCTCAGCTCATTTAGCAGAGTAACAATATCTATTTTCGCTCCTATAACGAACATATTCATCAAAGCGTTATAAACAAACTTGTGAACATCTATATAAAAGCAGTCTCCGTCAGGCAATATGGAGGCTACTTCCTCCATACAGCTTCCGTCGATTATAATAGCTCCCAAAACCGACTTTTCCGCCTCAAGGTCATAAGGCAGGTTAAGCCCGTCATACGCGGTATATATTTTACTATCAGCCATTATCCTCACCTGTGTAAGTCACATTTTACACCTTTCCGTTCTTTTCTGTTTCAAGATCAATCGGTCACAACCAAAACAGGCTTTGCTGTAATACCTGAATAAAGCTTTATAACACATTCGTATGTACCGTGTGTTTTAATATCCGATTTAAGCTCTATTTTTCTCTTGTCTATGTCGAGACCGTACGCAGACTTTATAGATTCGGCTACCTCTTTAGAGGTGACCTTTCCGAACAGTTTTCCGCCCTGCGAGCCTGCTTTCGCGTGAACAACAATCTCTTTTCCGTCAAGTATCGCTTTTGCCTTGTTTGCGTTTTCTTTGTCCACGTCAATTTTATGCTGTTTTGATGACAGCGCGTTGTTAAACTCTGTCATTGCCTGCGCGTTGGCTTCTTTTGCAAGGTTCTTAGGAAACAAAAAATTTCTTGCGTATCCGTCGGATACATTTACAAGCTGTCCCTTTTTTCCCTGCCCTTTAACATCTGCAAGCAGAATTACTTTCATAATATTTTACCTCCTTAGGATAGTTTGCTCTCGTCAATTTTTTCGAGCAACAAATCTCTTCCCTGTTCAACACTTACATCTTTAAGCTGAACAGCCGCCATTGTATGATGACCGCCGCCGCCCATACTCTCCATTACAAGCTGAACATTCACCTTACCCAGCGATCTTGCCGAAATACTTATTCCTCCGTCTATGGGGAAAACAACATAAGATGCGTCAACGTTTTGAATATTGAGCATTTCATCGGCAGCCTGAGCCGCGACAACTCTTATATTTTTAAGTTGCTTTGTTGTGGTCGCAACGGCGCAGTTTCCGTAAAGCTCAGAATTGAAAACAAGCTCACATTTTGCCTTGTAATCGTCGAGTGTATTTGCAAACAGCTGTTTAACGGCTATTGTATCGGCAGATTTAGACGATAAAAACGCCGAAGCTTCAAAGGTACGCGAGCCTGTTTTTACGGTGAAATTTTTTGTATCAAGCATAATTCCCGACATAAGCGCCTCGGCGATCGGCTTGGTAATTGCGCTTTCGTCCATATACTGCACAAGCTCCGATACCATTTCGCACGCGCTCGACGCAAAAGTTTCCTGATAAAAAACAGCCGCGTTTGCGATATGGTTTACCATCATTCTGTGATGGTCTATAACGATCACGTTTTTGGCTTTAAGATAAAGCTCTGTGCTTTCAAGAAAAGCAGACGAATGAGTATCTACAATTATCAGCAAAGATTTATCGTTAATATTCTTTACTGCCTCTGCGGGATCTGAAAACATTTCGGGTTTTACCGTTTTTTCAAGGCTTGAAATAAGCGGCAACGCGGGTGATTGAGCCGCCTTTACCACAATGCAGGCTTTTTTGCCCATTTTATTTACAATGGCATAAAGCCCTGCGGCGGCGCCTATGCAATCCAGATCCGAAAAATTATGTCCCATTATAAACACTCTGTCGGATTCTTTTATTTTTTCGCTTATTGCGGCGGCGTAAACACGTGAGCGAACTTTGTTGTGACGCTCAACGCCCTGTGATATTCCGCCGTAGAAGCTGAAATCATTCTCATTTTTTATAACAGCCTGGTCTCCGCCTCTGCCGAGCGCCATTTCCAATGCTTTTTTAGACCACGCGTCACATTCCTTAAAGCTATCTCCGCCTGTACCAACACCTATAGATACGGTAGCGGCTGTGCCCGCGGAAGATTTTATGCTTCTTATTTCATCGAGAATATCAAAATTGCTGTTAATGATTTTGCTGAAATTATCTTCTTCAAATACAACGGTATATTTACCGCCCGAAATGTGTCTGAAAGAGCCGTTATAGTTGTTAGCCCATTTTATAAGCGCGCTTTCCAGCGGTGCAAGTACCGAGTTAAGCGTATCAGTGTTTTCGTCGCGCTCAAACTCTTCTCTGTTATCAAAAACTATGGAAGCCACGCAAGGTCTTGTCGCGATATATTTTTCTCGTATATCCTTTAATTCAGTGTCGTTAAAAAAATAAAACACAACTCCGCTTTCCGTTCTGCTGGCAAACACGGTAAATTTGTCGGTTCCTGCCGAAACATTTAATCCATCGCTTGAAAACGCCTTTCTTATTGAATTGCTGCCGAGATAATTTGTTATGTATTCCCCGTGAGGAGTATGGTCGTAAGATATAAGGTTTGCAAAAGCCTCGTTTGTCCACACAATATCTCCGTCAATGCCCGTTATCGCGACAGGAAAACCAAACCCCTGAAGGAATTTACGGTCAGTGCCGTTCATTCCTTTAAGAGCTATTTTGGTAACCTTTGAAATATACTTTTTCATAGACAGCGCAGAAATCAATACTGCCAAAACAGAAGCCGCAACAAGCAGTATTTCAAGCGCGAACAAAAGCTTGCTGTATTTAAACGAAGCAATCGCGAAAAACAGCATTATACCCGAAAAAATCAAAAAATAAGGGGTAAGCGACCATTTGTTTTTATATTTCAATCAAATCACCTCTGATTTGCTAAATTTACAATTCAACTATAATTGTAAGTATCATCGGAGTTCTTCCCGTCTTTGCCGTTATATATCTGAGTATGGATTCTTTTACGCGGTTTTTAATTGAATTGTGATCCCGCATTTTGTCATCCATACACTTTATGAATTGATTTGTAGCGACCTCTCTTATTCCCTCGAGCAGGTCTTCCGATTCTTTTACATACACAAATCCTCTCGATACGATATCCGGTCCGCTGATAAGCTCGCCGTGAGCCGTATCAAGCCCCGCAACAACAACTATAAGTCCGTCTTCTGATAAAAGCTTTCTGTCGCGCAAAACAATACTGCCTACATCGCCCACACCAAGACCGTCTACAAAAATATTTCCCGATGTTACCGGCGCTAATTCTTTTATTCCCTTTTGAGATATTTCTATACAGCTGCCGATATCACCTATAAATATATTCTGTTTAGGCATACCCATACTCATTGCTAAATCAGCGTGCTTTTTAAGGTGCTTTTGTTCGCCGTGTACAGGTATAAAAAGCTTTGGTTTTGTCAGCGCGTGAATTATTTTTAATTCTTCACGGCACGCATGACCCGAAACGTGTACCTCATACATAGATTCATACACTACCTCACATCCGCGCTTTAGAAGCTCGTCTACTACAGTGCCCACCATCTTTTCGTTACCGGGTATGGGATTTGCAGATATTATTATAAAATCCCCCGCGCCAACGCACACCTTTTTGTGGTCGGAAAACGCCATTCTGTACAACGCGCTCATGGGCTCGCCCTGACTGCCCGTTGAAACAACAACGCTTTGTCCGGGTTCAAGATTATTAAGCTCATCTATATCAACAATTATGCCGTCGGGTACCTTTAAATAACCAAGCTCTTTGGCGGTGGAAATGTAATTTATCATACTTCTGCCGGTAAACGCTACCTTGCGCTTAAATTTTTGCGAGCAATTTATTATTTGCTGAACACGACTTATGTTAGATGCAAATGTAGCGATAATTATTCTGCTGTTTTCGGCTCTTGCGAACAAATGCTCAAAAGATGCGTTTACCGTTTGCTCGGTCATGGTATAACCCGGACGCTGTGCGTTTGTAGAGTCAGCCATGAGCGCCAAGACGCCCTCTTGTCCCAATGAGGCGAATTTTGCCAAGTCTATTATCTCGTCTGTTGTGGGAGTAAAGTCTATTTTAAAATCTCCCGTGTGTACAATCGTACCGCCCGGTGTGTGCAATGCAACTGCCACTGCATCGGGGATTGAATGATTAACGTGTATAAGTTCCGCGGTCATACAACCGAATTCTATTTTATCCCCCGCCTTTACCGTGCGAAGTTCACAGGTTCCTACATCGTGTTCGCTGAGCTTGTTTTGAACCAATCCTATGGTAAGCGCCGTAGAATATACAGGCACCTTTAAATCTTTCAGCAAATACGGTAACGCGCCTATATGGTCCTCGTGTCCGTGAGTAAGGAGGATTCCCCTTATTTTAGATTTATTCTCAAGCACATAGCTGAAATCCGGTATAACAAGGTCTACACCCAGCATATCAATGTCCGGGAACGCCATACCGCAGTCTATGATAACTATATCGTTTTCACACTCAAACAGTGTTATATTCTTTCCAATTTCGTTAAGTCCGCCGAGAAAGGCAATCTTTACGGGAATATTCTTTTTTTCTTCAATATGCTTATCAAATTTTGCAGGCAGCTTTTGACCGCCGCGCAATACTTTTCTTTCTTTATTCACTCTGCCTGTTTGTTTATGACCTCGATTATTCTGCGACCTTCTCGCAGTCTGGGCAGAGCTCTGAGCTGTTTGTCTGTTTTGGGACTGATTGTTTTTTCTTGTCTGCTTTGAAGAATTCTTTCTGTCAGAGCCTGAGTTAAAATTCACGCAATAACCTCCGTTTTTAATTGTTTATATGTATATTCCTAAAATCTTAATTCTGTCCTAAAGTAAAACCCTACCAATATAACTTAATTATTGTACCATAATTATTGATTTAGTCAAGCATTTTATTTGCTTAGCCATTTATTCATTAATAAAGCCACAGAAGGGTTTTCAATTTTGAATTAATTGTAACAATTGTGTAATGATGTTTATTTTTTTCTTTATTTTAGAAAAAAACTAAAAAATATGTACAAAAAAACATTGACTGCAACAATAAAAAAATGTATAATGAACCTAATATATATTGTGTTGTTAGGGGCGATTGATTTATGAAAACAACAAAAAGAATAATATCGGTTTTAATTATTGCCTTATTGGCGTTAAATGTATTTATTCCTGCGTATGCGGCGGAAACTGCCGGACTTGATGTTTTGCAACAAAAAGATCCGCGCTGGTCTGAGTATCCTTACGGTTCAAGCACGCTCGGAAGGTCTGCCTGCGGAACATTTTCTACTCTTAACGCCGTATCGTATTTGACGAAACATCAGTTCAGCATCGACGAAATACATAAATGGGGCGATTACGCAGGAAGAAACTTTTATATTGCCGGTCAAGGCTCCATGCACTCCGTCGCGAAAGGACTCGCAGACCGTTTCGGTCCCGAATATAATTTCAGATGCACGGAGAAATACGAATTTTCAAGCTATGTTCCTCTAAACGGTACATACCCCAAAACTCAGGCGGCGATGGATATTATATGGAACAAGCTTATAAGCGAGCTTCAGCAGGGTCGTGTGTGCGTTGGAATGGTACACGGTCACTTTATAGCTCTTGTTGATTATAACCCGCAAAACGGAAAAGTGCTTACGCTTGATTCCGCCGCTGATATGGAAAAGCGCGGAACAACGGCTTTGGGCGATTGGATGACCGAAAACGAATTATATTACGGTTCATCCGAGGGAAAACAGTATTTTAAGCTCAGGTGTTGCTTTACATTTTTGGAATCAACAAAGAAAGCTACCATAAACGATATGGGAACTGCGGTAGATACAAACGATTTCTTTATCAACGCTCATATTACAAACAACGTAAACGGCACAATATCGGAATACGGTTTTGAAATAGGTCAAGTACTGAGCAATACAACAACCGTTTCCATAAAAGCCGACGACCGCAGCCCCGAGCTTGATGTGTTTATGAGTGTTTATAACCTGTACCGTCCGCTTGCTCCGGGAACAAAATACTATTACAGAGTTTATGCCGTAATAAACGGAGAAACCTACAAGTCTGACTATACGTCTTTTGTAACAGCAGGCACATCTTTATGTAATCTTGAAGATATAACGGTAACTGAGATATCTCAAACAGGAGGAAAAATATCTTTCTGGTGTCATAATAATTCCGAAGAAAACGTGTCGGGCTACGGCTGTTACATAGGTACTGAACCCGGTAATATGCAAAGGTATAATATAGACACCGATATACAGGATACAAACTCAAATATAATTTTGGATCTTGCCGCTATATGCGGAAATTTGAAATCCAACACCGAGTATTATTATCAGGCGTATGTTGTTCTGGACGGTGGAATGTACTTAAGCAACACCTACAAGTTTTCAACACTTAATGTAGGCGAACAGAAATTTATCATATTTTATCTTGGCAACGGAGGTATAAACGCCCCCCAATATCAAACAAAGAGTTACGACCATGATATAAACCTTTCAAGTGAAGAGCCGATAAGAAAAGGCTATAAGTTTATTGGCTGGGCAACTGCGGATAACGCAACGGAAGCGGAATATTTGCCCGGGGATATATATTCAGGCAACCGCGACATTACCCTTTACGCTGTTTGGCAAAAGGATAATATTGAATCTGAAATCGATATAGAAAAGGTTGATTTAGATGATGAATATCTTTTGGGAGACGCAAACGGCGACAGTTTTGTTAATATGGAAGACGTAACAACCTCTCAAAAAATAATCGCTAAACTCATACAGCCAGAAAAAGTATACGAATTCTGCAGCAAATCCGCAGATGTTACCAAAGACGGCAAAATAACAATGGAGGATGTTGTTGAAATTCAAAGATATGTCGCAAAACTTATTACTGAGTTTTAACAATTAATCAATATATTTTAATAAGGGGAATTGTATATGGCATTTTGTTCTAATTGCGGAAACCAACTTAACGAAAATGAGAGATTCTGCTCTGTTTGCGGAACTCCATACGAAGCACAACCTCAACAACAGCCTGAGGAACAACCGCAGGCAGCTTACACACCAACCGAGCCTCAACCTGTTCAAGAGTATCCACAGCAGGATTTCCAACAGGCTATACCTGTACAGAATGAAGGTTTTGTTCAACAACCACAGCAACCCCAACAGCCGCAACAGCCTCAGCAAGGATATGCGGGTCAGCCAAACTATCAGCAACAAGGATACAATGTATATCAAAACAACGGCGCGCAGGGCGGTCAATTTGGCGGTCAGTATCAACAACAACCGCCGTATCAAAACGGTCAGTATCAGGGTGCGCAGCCTGTAAATGCCACCGTTTATGATCCTGAGGACAAACCGAGCGTAGGACTTGAAGTATTAAGCTTCTTTATACCGCTTGTAGGTCTTATACTTTTCTGTGTGTATAACTCAACCAAGCCAAAGAGCGCAAAAGGCTACGGAAAATTTGCGTTAATCGGTTTCATAGTAGGTATAGTACTCGGAATACTTGTAGCTGCGTGCTCCGCGTGCGTAGTTTTTTCCAATCCGCTCACATACTATGCATATTATTAATCACAGTTAAACATAATGTGTTTAAACGGGGCTGTTTCAGCCCCGTTATCATTTCTTAAACGGAGGAAATATGAACCGTTTTATAAAGCTTTTTATAAAAGATCATCAAAATACCGACGATGTGCAAGTGCGTGCAAGCTACGGCAAATTTGCAAGCATTACGGGAATAATTTTAAATATTCTTCTGTTTTTGGGTAAGGGATTTGCAGGTATCATATCAGGCTCACTGTCTATAATTGCGGATGCCATGAATAACCTTTCAGACGCGTCTTCAAGCATAATAAGCTTGTTTGGCTTCACCCTTTCGGGCAAGCCTGCCGACAAGGAACACCCATTCGGTCACGGAAGATATGAATATATATCGGCTTTGTTGGTTTCAGTGCTTGTTATGGTAATCGGAATAGAGTTATTCAAAACCAGTATAGAAAAAATCATTTCACCCGATGATATAAAGCTCGAAGCTGTATCCGTGATAATAATGATCGTATCTATGGCAGTCAAGCTTATTATGATGCTGTTTTACAGATCAATTGGTAAAAAGATATCTTCGGACGCGCTTTTCGCTGTTGCAAATGACAGCAGAAATGACATAATCTCCACAGGCGCCGTTCTTATATCTCTGATAATATCGAATATCTGGGGAATCAAACTTGACGGCATAATGGCAATGGCTGTGGCTGTATTTATAATTATAAGCGGATACAAGCTTGTAAAGGAGACAATTGACCCACTGCTCGGCATAGCGCCCGACAAAGAGCTTGTTGATATGATAGAAAAAGAAATACTGAGCTATGAAGGCGTTTTGGGAACGCACGATCTCATTATCCATGATTACGGTCCCGGCAGATGCTTTGCAGGTGTGCATATAGAAATGGCAGCGGAAGAGGACGTGCTTAAAAGCCACGATATCATTGATAATATCGAATACGACTTTATGAATAAGCACAATATGCAGCTTATCGTGCATTACGACCCCATTATCACAGGTGACAGCGCAGTAAATGATCTGCGTCACATAATTTCGGAGAAAATCAAATCCATTAACGAAAATCTTACAATACATGACCTCAGAATTGTTCCGGGAATAACTCACACAAACGTTATATTTGACTGCGTAGTTCCCCGCGACATAGGTATAAGCGATAATGATATCAAAGACAAAATATCGAAAATCGTAAGAGAATATGATTCAAAATATATGTGTGTAATTAAAATCGATCATTCTTTTACGGGAGAGTTTTAGAATACAAACATAATATCGCTCCACACGGATACTTTACCGTGCGGAGCGATATTTTATATACTTTTATTGATTTTATTATAAAATAATGCAAATCAAACCGTTGCAGCCGTCGTTTATGATACGCTCTATCGTTTCACAAAGCTTCATTCGGGCGTCTTGCGGCATACGTGAAAGCTTGTTGTGCATACCCTCGTTTACAAGCTCATGCAGTGATTTGCCGAATATATTTGAATCCCAAATTTTAACGGGGTCGTCTCTGAACTCTTTGAGCAGATATGTTACAAGCTCTTCGCTTTGCTGCTCCGAGCCGACTATCGGCGTTACCTCGGTGGTTATGTTTGTTTTTAACATATGAACGCTCGGCGCGGAAGCACGAAGTCTTATGCCGTATTTTCCGCTTTGGCGTATTATTTCGGGTTCGTCAAGTTTCAGTTCATCAATTGTCGGCATCACGATCCCGTAGCCAGTGT
Organism: Clostridiales bacterium; assembly: GCA_024690965.1. Lineage (GTDB taxonomy): Bacteria > Bacillota > Clostridia > Oscillospirales > Acutalibacteraceae > JAEEHZ01. The sequence continues at coordinate 26,521 of JAILOG010000016.1, read as the reverse complement.
TGACAACGCTGTCGTATGCCTGTTTTATTTTATCTATCTCTGTTTTTCCCGATGAAAGCTCAAGGATAGTTTCAAACAAATCGGCTTCATCCTCTATATCCATTCCCGTCTTTTCACTTAGGATTTTATAGAACAATCCGTCGTCAAGCTTAAAGGTTATTTCACAACAGCCGTTGCTTAAATCTATGGAATTGATCTCACCGTTTTCAATGCACTCGCATTTGGTTATGCTATCGCACAAATCTTGCATTTGACGTATTTTTTCGGCTTTTGCGGCTGCGCCTCTCACGCTGTCGTAAATACTTTGCTTTACGGGATCATCGTTATCGAGCATTGAAACCCATGAAGGCATATTAATGCTCACTTTCTTTATAGGGAACTCAAAAAGTATTTGCGCGAGAATACGTTTTATCTCGTTTTCGTCAAGCTCTGTGCAGCTTATAGGCAGCACAGGCACTTGATACTCAGCCGCAAGCTCCGCGGCAAGCTCTATTGCCTCCTGAGAGCCGGGGTCCACTGTGTTTAGAAGTATTATAAAAGGCTTATTTATTTCTTTTAATTCACTTATTATCTGTCTTTCGGCTTCACGGTACTCTTGTGACGGTATATCTGTAATGCTGCCGTCTGTGGTTACTACAAGCCCTATGGTAGAGTGGTCGGTAATAACCTTTCTGGTGCCTGTTTCGGCTGCCAGGGCAAACGGTATTTCCTCTTCGCTCCAGGGTGTTCTTACCATTCTGGGAGCTTCGTCTTCAAGATATCCGTTTGCGCCGGGAATAACGTAACCTACGCAGTCGATCATTCTCACTTTAAATGAGGTATTATCACCGATATTGATTTCAACTGCCTGCTCGGGAACAAATTTTGGCTCGGTAGTCATAACCGTTTTTCCTGCCGAAGACTGCGGCAGCTCATCAAGCGCTCTTTCACGCTTGTTTTCATCTTCAATATTTGGTATAACAAGCGTTTCCATAAACTTTTTAATAAATGTAGACTTGCCGCTGCGCACAGGTCCCACAACACCGATATATATACTTGAGTCTGTTCGGGTTGCTATGTCTTTATAAAGATTTCTTTCTTCCATATGTTTTGTTCCGCCTTTCATTGTCATTGTTTGTACAAATATATGCTTATAGTTGTACCATTATGATAACTACACAAAAAACAAAACAAAAAAATCCCTGCACGCAATTCATCATAAATCAGGTGCAGGGATATTATACAATGGCAGCAAGAGGCTTCTTGCCGCATTAAAGCTTTACTATTTAAATAATTCAGAATGGCTGCCGACTCGGTTTAAAATCAGAATCAAAATATCATTGTTGATTTCATAGATCAAGAGCCAATCAGGCTCTATATGACACTCACGGCAACCCTTGTAATTACCTGATAAGTCGTGATCACGGTATTTTTCGTCAAGAGATTTTCCGTCTGCCAAAACACTTATAATATCAAATAGTTTATCAATATTTTTTCCTTGCTTTTTTGCAAGTTTAATGTCTTTTTTAAATTGACTTGTAAAACGGATCTCATACTTCATACGCCGAGAGCCGCCCTTAAATCATCAATGCTTTTATAGCTTTTCGCAGCTTTGTCATTCATAAGCGCCTTGCCTTCTTCAATTGCGGCAGATGTGGTTTCGTTTGGAATATCAAGCTTCACTTCAAACGGAAGTCCACCCTGACGGATCGCCTGACGCAAAAATATATTAACCGCGGTTGACATATTAAGCCCCAATTTTTCAAATATTTGTTCGGCTGACGCTTTAACGTCCGCGTCTGTTCGGATATTTAAATTTGTTTGTTTTGCCATGATCAGCACCTCCATTATTATTCTATACATATTATATTACAATATACGCACATTGTCAATACAACAACTAAAGTGTATGTAAAAATATTTATTTTTAAGCTATTTAAAACAGCGATACCAAATCATCATTTAAGATATTTGGTATCGCTTATTTATTTACATATTTTACTCACCGAAAATATGCTTTCGGAGTTATTTATATTGTTTATTAATCTACGGTAATGCTTGCTATAATTGCCTGAACATCAGCGTCGGTAAGAGCTATTTTGCCCTCTGACATTTCAAGCCAAATGCTTATCTGGAATTGATCTTCGCCTTCTTCTCCTGTCCACAATGTAGCAATGGGATATCCTATGCTCTTTGCGGTAAAGCCGTTCCAGGTGCGTCCGCCTATTTCCATTGGCTCAAGGTCAACAGGCTCGTCATACCAATCGGTAGACGGTGTAGAGAGATATGAATCTTTGTCGTAATAATAAATAATCATATACGGGTGCGACAGTATATCAAGCTCGCTTTCTCCGCCCTTGCAGATCTCAACCTTTGTCGGGTCTGTGTTGTCCTCATCAGATGAAAACATATCGGTCATCTTAAACGCTTTCCATCCCGCAGGAACATCTACACTGAATTTTGTTGTGTCATACTTTGTCGTGCTTGCCGCAATATCTTCCGAAGAAGCGCTTGTAAGGTCTTTGGTGTCACCTCCGCACGCTGCCAAAGCAAGCAGCATAACAATAGCCAAAACAGCCGCCAACAGTTTTTTCATAATTCATTTCTCCTTAATAATTATTTATGTACACCGGCAAAGCCGATAAACACCGTTTAATTATTACCTTTAATTGGATTATACACGAAATTCGGCGTATCATAACAATTGTTAAATTATTGTAATTTAATAATTATTTCTTCACGTCTCCCCTGTCTACGCACACGCTGTATCCAGCTTTGGATACGATCTCTTTAAGCTTTTCGAGCTCTTGCGCCGATTCTGCCCCAAACGCCGCTTTGCCGTCGTACAGAGAATACAAGCTACGGAAATTTTTCGGTGAAAGATTAGGCATAACTACATTCGCGCCTGCCTTAAGCCCCAATATTCTACCATCGGGATGTATGGTAGACAACGCGGTTGTGGAAGGCAAAAGGACATTTGGAAGCATAAGCCTTATTATTGACAAAAGCCTTAAGGTGACAAACGTATCACCGTTCTTATATCCCGCGAAAGGTGTTTGGCAATGGCTTATAAACGGTCCAATGCCCACCATATGGGGCTTAAGCTTCTGCAAAAATCTTAAATCGGCAATTATATTTTCATATGTTTGAAAAGGCGAGCCCACCATAAATCCCGCCCCAACCTGAAAGCCTGTTTCTTTCAAATCATAAAGGCATTTAATACGGTTATCAAAGCTCATATCATTTGGGTGAAGCTTTTCGTAATGCGCTTTATCCGCGGTTTCGTGCCTAAGAAGATATCTGTCGGCTCCCGCTTTAAAAAGCAATTTATAAGACTCCCGGCTTCTCTCACCCAAAGACAGCGTTACGGCGCAATCGGGATATTTATTTTTTATATCGCTTATTATATCGCACAACACATCATCGCTGAAATAAGGGTCTTCCCCGCCTTGCATAACAAACGTTCTGAAGCCAAGCTCATATCCCTGCTCACAGCATAAAAGCACCTGCTCTTTGCTGAGGCGGTAACGCCCAACACTTTTATTATCTCTTCTTATGCCGCAATACAGGCAATTATTCTTACAATAATTTGTAAGCTCTATAAGCCCGCGAATATAAACTTTATCGCCGTATATCTCACGGCGCACCGAGTCTGCATGTTTAAAAAGGATGCTGTTACACTCATCGTTTTGTATAAGATATAACAGCGCTTCGTCATCTAAATCGTTAGTTTCTCTCAGCCTATTAACTGTTTCTTCAATATTTATCAAATTATATTCCTCATTTTACAAAAGTCTGTCAGCCGCAAGCATTATGCCAAGCTTTGCACTGTGAAAATTAAGTCCGCCCTGCAAGAAAGCCGCATAAGGCTCCCTTAAAGGACCGTCGGCAGAAAGCTCTGATGTCGCCCCCAGCGTAAACGCGCCTGCAGCCATAATAATTTTATTGTCATATCCGGGCATATCCGAAGGCTCCGGCGTTACAAAGCTGTCAACTGGAGCCGCCTGCTGAATACCCTTGCAAAAGTTGATAAGCGCCTGTTCGCTTTGCGTTATAACCGCCTGAATTATATCTCCGCGTTTTTCGTTATAGCGCGGCATGACCTTAAAGCCCATAAGCTCAAACATAGCCGCGGCAAAAACTGCGGTTTTTAAGTTTTCTCCCGTTACGTGCGGCGCGTTAAAAGCACCCATAAGCATTTCTCTGTTAAGTCCGAGCGTTGCACCCACTTCTTTGCCCAGCCCCGGCGTTGTAAGGCGATAAGCGCATTTTTCAACAAGGTCTTTTTTGCCCGCGATATATCCGCCTGTCGGAGATATTCCTCCGCCCGCGTTTTTAATAAGCGAACCTGCCATAATATCTACACCGTATTTAAGCGGAGAATCATATTCCGTAAACTCGCCGTAGCAATTATCAAGCATAACTATGGCGTTCGGGGCTTTGTTTTTGCCTATAGACGCGAGCTTGGCGATAGTTTCATTAACAAGCGAAGGTCTCAAATCATAACCAATTGATCTTTGTATATACAACACCTTTACATCAGGCGTTATTCTCTCATTTATGGCGTCATAATCGGGTGTGCCGTCTTGTAAAAGGGGAACATAATCAAATTTTATGCCGAAATCTTTTAGTGAGCCGTCGCATTTATCTTCTCCCAAGCCCAATACTCCCAAAAGGGTATCGTACGGCTTTCCCGTCAGGCAAACTATCTTGTCTCCGGGTCTTAAAACACCGAAAAGCGCAACGGTAAGAGCGTGTGTACCGCACACAAAATTGTGCCTTACAAGGGCGTCCTCGGCGTCAAACACATAAGAATATATTTCGTCTAACGCTTCTCTGCCGCGGTCGCCGTAGCCGTAGCCCGTAGATGCAAAAAAGTTGCTTTCACTTACCTTGGCTATTTGAAACGCCATAAGCATTTTTTGTTGGTTATACTCCTGTATGCTCTCAATTTTCTCAAACTGCTTGTGGCACATTTTAAGCGCCTGCTCAGCTAATTCCAATGTTTTATTCTTAAACACAAAACCCGAATATATCATTTTTACCCCGTTGTTTTATATATTTACTTACACTGCCGTTGCATTATGTATTATTTCCTGATTTTCTTTTACAAATCCGTCCTCAACTATCGGGCAAGCTCCCGCGGGCACCATAAAGTTAACTGCTTCGGGAACGACCTCTGCTACAAAATGGTTGTTTTCTACTATTTCACCGTCAAGCGTTATCGCAAAACCCTCCGGTGCGATAACCTCAACCTTTTTGCCGCGTTTGTATTTCATAATTGACGCAAATTCGGGATTATCAAGATGTTTTCCGTCTGTATAATCCTTTACAAGTTTTATAAACTTAAACCTTGATATCGGCGTAATAAGGCACACATCAAGCATACCGTCGTCTAAGGTCGCTTTTGGCGCGCATCTGAAAGCGCCGCCCACATATTGCGCGTTGGCTATGGTGCAAAGGAGCATTTTATCTTCATTAAGAGGTATGCCGTCCACTTTTACAATACATTCGTTTTTCATAGCCGTAAAAAGGGCTTTAACAACACCTGTCGTATATGCGTGTTTTCCCCCTATAATAGGCTTGCGGCGCACATTTGTCATAGTTTGGCAAACCGCGGTGTCAAAACCAAAGTTCACAATATTTACGGAATATCTGTCTCTTACTTTTATTACGTCAATTTTGTGCGGTGTTCCGTTTATAAGGTTATCAATATTTAAAAACTTTTCAATGCCGCCGTAATACTTAACAAAATCGTTTCCGCTCCCGCAGGCATAAATTGAAACATAAGCATATGGGAATCCTACAACCCCGTTTATCACCTCATTAAGCGTACCGTCTCCGCCGCAGGCATAAAAGCAAACCTCGTTGTGATGTGCAGAGCAATATTGCTTAATAAAACGGGTTGCGTCTCTCGGAGCAGTAGTACGGTATATTTCATAGTCGATCGTGTTGTCGTATTTTCTGAGACTTTCGTGAATGATATTTTCGTGATCGGTTTGTCCTGCCTTGGGATTTACTATAAATATGTGCTTCATTTCGGCGTCCTCCTAAAAATTTGTTTTTAACAAAAGCTTAACGATGCAAGCATTATTCCTATAAAATACAATCCGCTGTTCATTCGCAGCATCAATTTGGACTTACGGTAAATTTTATATGTGACAAGCAAATAATCGGATATCATAAACATAATAAGCCCTATTCCGAATATTTTCTCCGATAATTCGGTACTGCTTACAGCAATAGCGATACCGAGACTTCCGTGCAAAGTTACCGTTACAAGATAAACAGGGAGTTTTGCACCGAATTTTTTATAATCCATTTTAAATATTTTTATCGCCATAAGATATGAGACAACAATAACAACAAATATTATTGCGCACCACCATACCTGTGTGAAAGCGATGTTGTTCTTCGCAAGCAGTAAAAACGAATATACAGTAAAACAAAGATTTCCTACAGCAAATACTACCGCGCCCTTTATAAAATCAAAAAGCAAAATAATATCCGCGAAAAAGCAAAATACAAAAGCGCAAAGTGCCATTATGCTCATAAAGCTCAATATTGTACCGTTTGCAAAAAAGCAAATCAAAAAGTTTGTGACAAACATTGAAGAAAGAGCAGTTTTGTTTACGGCGCGTTTTGTGAAATTGTCGCTTGTCTCATTTTTAAAATAGAAAAGCAAAAGCAAAACATATAGGGAACAAAATATTATGTAAAACAGCTTCATAAAATCTCCCCCTTAATTACAACATCCCGGCAGTGTAAAACCGTGTTTGTTTCTGCTGCCGTCGCGGGTATATTCACCGAAGAAAAATATTTCAAGCTCATCTATTCTGCGGTAAAGAAGTCCTGATACACAGCTTCCTCCCGCTTTGTGCCACTGCAAAAACTCAGCCGCGAAAGCGTTCATTTTTATATTGGCAAGGCTTCCCGTAGCGCTTGCGTTGTAATTAACAAGGTATCTTGAATTGCAATATCCTATCAGTCCGCTTGAAAGCTTAATTTTGTACCAGCTTGTATTATAAAGTTTAGTATCGGCAAGCGTAACGGTATCCCCGTTTTTTAGCACCGCCACAATACTATAATCCGTTCCCGGACCCGAGCGAACATTAAGAGAGTCATCCACATTTACTTTCATAACGTCGCCGACCTTGGGTTCTGTGACTACAGCATTACTGTCTTTGGACGAAGATATTATGAGTGTTGACAGGTCACTGGTTCTCAACCAATTTGTACCCAAATTGTATGAAAAGCAAACAAGACAGTCAAACTGCTGTTGGTTATAAGCAATAGCGTTTTGCAGCAAATAGTTATTGACGTGCTGCGTGTAAGCCCCAAAGTTGGTATCATTCGTTAAATATGCCATTGCCTCGGCTTGGGTAATGCCGTTGTAGAATACATCACCTTCATAGAGCACCTTGCCGTAAGCAGTTGTTACAATTCCTCCTGCAAGATTATCGTAATAATATTCGGAGGCGTAACCCTCAAAGCTTGCTATAAGCTGCAAAAGCTCGGTAGAAACACGTCTTTCACTTAATGTGCAGGTTGTAAGGTCACTGCTGCTTGTAACAAACGCCTGTGTGTGCGCAAATTCTCCGCTAGCCCAGGTGTCGCCTTTAAACTGCGAGCTTGAAGTAACGTCGTGATATCCGCTTGTCTTGAACTTGTATTTTGCCGACCAAATGTATGTATTTCCGTCTTCTGTTCTGTCTGTCGCGTCTACAGTGTACTCACTGCCGCCGTCTTCTACGGTAAATTTTACCGCTGTTCTCTGTTTATCGGTTATCGCGTATAATGTCACGTTAGAATTAAGCGGCGCGCTGTTCGGCGAGGTGTATGTAAATCTTACGGGTGCGCTCCCCTTTACCGTAATAACAGAAGTTGCGCAATAACTTCCGTCCGCGCTTGAAGCCCTAATGACGGTCACACCCTGCTTTTTTGCGGTCACCATACCGTCCTTGACATCTGCTACCGACGTATTTGCAGATGACCAGTAAACATAACCACCGTAATTATGGCTACTCATATAATATGTTTGTCCGTTTCTTATTTCGTTTTCCCGTACAGTCAGCGTTATATTTCCGCCGGGAGCAGACTTTACGGTTATGTTTGCAACGGCTTTTTTATCGGAATTCTTTTTTTCTGCAGTTATTTTCACACTGCCCTTTGATATTCCCGTAACAATACCTCTTTCATCTACCAAGGCAATTTTATTATCGGATGATTTCCAGGTTACTTCTGTACCCTCGGGTGCCAAAAGTCTGAGTAAAATATGGTTGTTAACAAATACAGTATCTTCAGATACGGCGATCTCAAATTCTCCCTCTGAAATTACCGTAATCTCACATTCCGCGTGAGCGGTAAAGTTTTCATCAGTAACCGTTATCGTAACAATACCCTCCGATATGCCTGTTACCAAACCGTTATTTACAGTCGCTACGCTGTTGTCGCTGCTGAACCAAACCAAAGGTACATTTTCGACATTACATTCAGCCGTAAGAAGCAATGTTTTGCCTATTTCCAGCTCTGCGCTGTCGTTAGATAAAGTTACGGTTTTTACTATATTATCCTCAGGGTCAACAACGGTAATATAGCATCTTGTATTTATCCCGCTGCCCTTTAGCGTCACATTTACAAAAGCGTTGCCTTTGCTTACGGCTGTAATTACACCAGCTGTATCCACCGTAACGATGCTCGGATCTTCCGAAGAATATACGGCGCTGTCAAGAGCCATGCTGCCGTCGCTCAAAATGGTGCGCAAAACAAATGTTTCGCCTATTTCCAGCTCTTTTTCGTAACAGTCAAGTAAAAGCATTTCGCTGTATTCCGCATACGCGGACAACACAGGAACACAGGTAACAATTAAAACAAGCGAAAGCAACAGCGATAAAACACGATTAAATATGTAATTGTTTTTCTTCATAGTGATCACCGAATTTACCATTTTTTTATAATTCTTTTTCGCCATTTGCGAACATACATAACTATCATTGATGACAGCGCAAAGTCATACAGAAAAAATACAAAATTGCCGACTATCAAAAACAAATAAGGAACATAGTATCCGAATACAGTAAAGCTGTCTTTGGGCACGGATAAAACAAACAAAGATATAAAAAACGCGGATATCATCGCCGCGTTAAAAACAGCGAATTTTATTGCCCAATGGGCAAGCCTGTTCTTAATTCTTTCCGCAAGGCACTTAACAATGGGATAATACCCGAAAAACATAACGTAATAAAGCGCGGTCTCTTTATCCGGCGCGAATAAAAACGCAAACAACGCAGAGATAAAATAAGAAGCCACGGAGTGTTTAATTCCACATTCGTTAACAACAATAATCAGAGGCAACCCCGCCAACGCAGGCAACGCGAATGTTCCTACGGTAATAACACCCGAGAGCATAATTACAGCAACCGTTAATGCGCATATAATGCCGCTTAAAGCAATTTTTACAGTTCTGTTCATAATATCACAAGCCCTTTATCAGCAGCACCTGATAAGGTCGCCGCCCATACACTCACAACAGCAGTCGGCACACATAAGCCCCGTGCACACATCACAGCCGCTGCAACCGCTGCCGCTGCCGTAATTGGGTGCGGATGTGTTATATCCGCCGAATTGTCCGCCGCGTGTATTTTTAATGCTGTTCAAAGCCGCTGTATATTCGCCGTTTGAAGGCTCTAATCTCACGGCAAACTCAAATTCTCTTTCAGCATCGTTTACCCAGCCGTTATTAAGATAAACCGTACCCTTTAAGAAGTGCCACTCTGCGCCTCTTGAGGCGGAACCGACATTATTAAGGGCGTTGTCGGCGTCAAAAAGCCTGCCGTTTCTTATCATCTGTCTTATTGAGGCATAATCTGTATATTCCGTTCCGCCGCTTCTGCGTATCCTCAATATTTCGTCATAAGCCTCATTTATTTCTTTCATTTTTTCGGTTGCGAAAGCCTGCATATCGGGATTATCCGCATAATTGTCTGGATGGTATTTTTTTGCAAGCTCTCTGTAAGCCGCTTTTATCTCGTCAAGAGTAGCACGGCTTGTTACACCAAGCGTTATATAAGGGTCATTCATCAAATATTTCCTCTCTGTTGTTCATAAATATTACGTTTTTTTGCATCTGCCCTATTCCTATATTTATGATATTATCACATATTTCCTTATAAGTTTTGATCTCGAGCTTTTTATACGCAGACACAAGTCTCGCAGACGTCATATTAACAATTTCGTTGCATTGCTGTTTTACATCATCGGATATATTATCCCGCGTTATATCAAACATCTTTATAAACGGATTAAACCTGTTTTTTTTCAAATCTTTTTTAATATCATCAATTGCGTCTATCAGATAGACCCACCGTCCTAAATAATAACCAAATTCGCCGTATTCGCATTTGTTCTGTTCATTCTCTGCAAGCGTCATCATAAGCCTTTTGAGCATTACTGCAGAGGGGTGGGCGCACCTGTCAAGTGATACAAATTCTTTATCCTCACACTCTGCCTGCAAGGCAAGTATATCGCCTAAAATTATATCAAAGTGCGGGTATTTTTTCAAAGCTTTTTTTCTGTAGCGCTTCGCGAACGGCAACAGCATATAACAACCCAGCTTAGAAAATACTCCGTCGTCTTTTATATTATCCGTTAATTTATAATAGAATGAAATTACCGAAAAAGCCGCTCCCATTTCAAGATACTTATCCTGCTTTGTGCAATAAAAGCATTTTTTAAAAGGATTAAACATACATCTTCCCTTTTTTACGCACGGCTTTGCACCGTTAAGTCCTGCCGCCATTATGCAGAAAAAGGTAATATCGTAGCTCAATATATTTTTCGCGAAAATACCGTATTGCTTATGCAGCGCCCCGCAAAGCGAACAGTAAACACTTTTATAAGTTTCGTAATCTTTAATAAGCATCATTGGCTTATAGGGTTTTACATAACCGAATATTTAAAATCACCGTCCGTTATGGGATATTTAAGCAAAACTATCATTTTGCTTATCGAGCATTTCTCTTGCGTGCTCTAAGGTAAGCTCAGATACGTCGTCGCCGCTCATTATCCTTGCAAGCTCGTTTACACGCGCGTCATAGTCCAATGCTTCTACACTTGTATAGCTTCTGCCGTTTTTAACGTCTTTGCTTATAAGAAAATGGGTGTCGGCAAGGCAGGCAAGCTGTGTTTGATGCGTAATGCAAATAACCTGCTTTGTCTTTGATATTTCTTTAAGCTTTAAGCCTACCTTATAAGCCGCGTTTCCGCTTATGCCCGTATCTATTTCATCAAATATGAGCGCTTCGGTAAAGTCACCGTCCGCAAGCACATTTTTAACGGCAAGCATTATTCTTGACAATTCTCCGCCTGAGGCGATTTTAGATATTGGGCGCGGTTCTTCACCTGCGTTTGCGGAAATGAGCATTTCCGCTTTATCGCGTCCGCCGCTGTAAAGAGGCACTTTTTCAAATTCAAAAGACAATTTTACATTCGGCATATTAAGAAACTCAAGCTGTTGCCTTACATTTTGAGAGAATATCTCGGCAAATTGCTTTCTTTTCTCCGATAATTCATCGGCAAGCTCAATACAAAGGGCGTTTTGTTTCTCAAGCGCAAGGGTTAATTGCTCCATATTATATTCGTAACTCTCTAAATATTCCAGCTCTTTTTTCGCATCTTCAAGAGTTGCCAGAACTTCGCCTATGGTTGAACCGTATTTGCGCTCAAGACGGTAAATCAGCTCCAGTCTTTCCTCAGTTTCTTCCAATTCCTGTTCAACATTGTCGGAGAGGTCATCGTTTCTCATAATTTCATTTGAAATATCGTCAAGCTCATAATATACTTCACTAAGCCTTTGCGCAAGCTCTTCCAAATCGTCTAAATACTGCGCAGCGTCACTTAATTCATCGCAAGCTTCTTTTATAATGCTCACGGCGCCGTTTGTGTCCTCGTCACCGTTTAAAAGGTTTTCGGCATTTGCCATACATCTGCGAATCTTCTCACTGCTGAGCAATGCCTTTTTACGTTGGGCAAGCTGTTCATCTTCGCCTTCTTCCAAGCAGGCTTCTTCTATTTCTTCTATCTGATATTTGAGCATATCAATTTTTCTGAGACGCTCACTCTCGTTGTCGTTTTGTGAGTCAAGCTTATTCTTCAATTCTCTGTATTTATTGTATTCAAGCTCGTATTTATCAACAAGCTCATTAAGCTTTCCGTAATAATCAAGATATCTCATATGAAGCTCGGGGGTTAAAAGCTCATAGCTTTCGTGCTGACCGTGTATTGTAACAAGCGATTTTGAAGCTTCTCTCAGCATACTTACATTTGCGGGCATACCGTTTATTCTGCATATATTTTTTCCGTTTGCGAGCATCTCTCGATAAAGAATCACCGCTCCGTCTTCATCGGGATAAAAGCCCAGATTTTCAAGGGCCTTTACATTTTCGCCGTTTAGCTCACCGAACACCGCGCTTACTATTGCTCTTTCTTCTCCGGTTCTTATAAGCTCTTTAGAGGTGCGCTGTCCCAAAACCGCGTTTATGGCGTCAATTATTATAGATTTTCCCGCGCCTGTTTCGCCTGTGAACACATTAAACCCGTTTGTAAAGCTCACGCTTACTTTTTCAATTACGGCAATATTTTCAATGTATATTTCGCAAAGCATAAGTCTTTACCTCTTCCACAGCTTATCGTTGAGCGTTGCATAAAAATCCTTGTTGCCAAGCTTGATAAGATCAACATAATCATCTGATGTTTTAACTGTTATTCTATTTACATTTTGTAAGCATATATTTTCCTGACCGTCTATGGTGATATATATATCGCTGTCGTTTTGATTTTCATACTCGACGTTCAAAATGCTGTCACTGCCGAAAATAACAGGTCTCGAAAACAGCGAATGTGGACATATGGGCGTCATACATATACAATTTATCTTGGGGTCTATTACAGGGCCTCCCGCTGACAATGAATACGCGGTAGAGCCTGTCGGCGTGCAGAAAATCACGCCGTCCGCGCTGTAAGAATTTATCTTTTTGCCGTCAAGCAAAACATTAAGCCTTATTATTCTTGAGCAAGAGCCTCGTGACACAACGATATCGTTTACGGCGTTATATGTTTCTGTTTTTCCGTTTATATCAAGCTCAAGCGCAAGCAAACTGCGCCTGTCTGTTGTGTATTCTCCCGTTACAAGTTTATTAAGCATCTCGCTCTGAGTGGGCTCCATACCCGTTACGAATCCCAAATTCCCAAAGTTTATACCCAAAACAGGCTTATTGAATTTTGCGCAAACTCTGGCTATTTTAATAAGAGTTCCGTCTCCGCCCAAAGCAATTACAATATCGCTCTCTTTTATGAGAGAGGAAATATTATCTTTATAAGTATAATCTACACTGTACACATATTCTTCGCACGATGACAAAAAGCTTATTTCAGCTCCGCGTTCCGAAAGAATCCTTGCGCAAACGGCAGAATAATCTATTGCGTCTTTTTTGTTAAGATTGGGTATTATTGCAAATTTCATATGATTTCCTCATTTATCAAGCGCCGAATGCGATTGTTCAACTATGTCTTTAGGTGTAACATCGCACAGAATCTCTGATTTGTTATCATATCTTACGTATATCAAGTATTCTATATTTCCCTCGGGACCTTTTATCGGTGAATAGTCAAGCCCCAAAACGGAAAATCCGTTATCAAGGCAGAAATTAGTTATTTCTTCCACTACTTGTATATGCACTGCTTTGTCGCGGACTACCCCCTTTTTGCCTACGTTTTCTTTGCCTGCCTCAAACTGGGGCTTTATCAGAAAAACGCCTCTCGCGTTATCATTTGCGAGCAGTTTTACGGTGTTTAAAACAAGCTTAAGTGATATAAACGCGACATCTATGCTGAAAAAGTCAATTTTATCGCCTATTTGCTCAAGTGTTACATAACGTATGTTTGTGCGCTCCATATTTTTGACTCTGGGATCGCATCTCAGTTTCCACGCAAGCTGACCGTAGCCTACGTCTACACTGTATACTTTTGCTGCGCCGTTTTGCAGCATACAATCGGTAAAACCGCCGGTAGACGCCCCTATATCCATACATACGAGCTCATTTAGCCTTAAACCGTATTTTTGTATCGCTTTTTCAAGCTTATATCCGCCGCGGCTTACATATTTTTGTTTTTCTCCGCGGTATTCTATTTTTACATCCGCAGGGTATTCCGTACCGGGCTTATCTGCTTTTTGATTATCAACATAAACAAGCCCTGCCATTATAATGTTTTTAGCCTTTTCTCTGCTTTGGGCAAAGCCCTGCTCATATACAAGCACATCAAGGCGTTTCTTTTCTTTTTTTTCAGACATCCTATACTCCGTATTTTATAATATCGTTATACATACTCTCACTGTCGAGCCCTAAATTTTGGAGTGTTTTTTCTACCGATGCATGTTTTACAAATTCATCTTTTATGGCTTTCAGATAAAAGTCGCCCTTAAAGCCTAAGGTATTAAGCTCCAAAAACATTCTCTCTCCTACGCCGCCGCACATTACGCCTTCTTCGTAAAAGAAAAGTTTATCGTATTTCAAACAAAGCTTTACGGCTTCTTTATTTATAGGCTTAATTTTATTAAGCTTTATTATAGTAACGCTTTTTCCATCCAAAACAAGTTTTTCCAAAGCTTTGCAGGCGTTTGAAAACAGCCTTCCGTAAGTTATGATAACGTTTTCGCCGCTGCCATAGACAACATAGTCGTCATCACAGGGAGAATAATCTTTAGGCAAATACCCCTCACAGCCCCTTGGATAGCGCACACAGGCGACATTATGGGTATCATAAACGGCTTTATGCAAATAAAGCCTTAACTCTTCAAAGCACGATGGCGCAAATACTGTAACGTTTGGTATGCTGTTTAAAAAAGCCGTATCAAATACACCTTGGTGTGTTTCTCCGTCTTCGCCCACTATTCCTGCTCTGTCTATTGCAAGAATTATATGCAGATTCTGCGCTGCGGCGTCGTGGAGTATCTGGTCGTATGAGCGCTGCAAAAATGTAGAGTAAACGGAAAACACAGGCAAAATTCCCTTGCTTGCAAGCCCCGCGGCAAATGTTACAGCGTGCTCCTCCGCAATACCAACATCAAAAAACCTGTTTTTATAAAGCTGCGAAAACTCTTTTAATCCCGTACCCGAAGTCATTGCCGCCGTAATAGCGCAAATACGGTTGTCACTCTTTGCGAGGCCGCACATATACTCACCGAAAACGGCAGAGTATCCTTTGGAAGCGCTCAAAGGTTCGCCGGTGTCAACGTCAAATTTTGATATTCCGTGAAAGCTTCCGGGATCGTTTTCCGCGGGGGTATACCCCTTTCCCTTTGTAGTGCGCACGTGGACAAGAACAGGCTCGTCAACACGTTTTGCGGCTTTAAAAGCGTTAAGCATTTTTTGTATGTTGTGACCGTCTACGGGTCCGTAATAAATAAATCCGAGATCATCGAAAATCGTGTTTTTATAAAGCTTTTCTCTTACCCTGCTTTTAGATTTTAAAAGAGCCTGTCTTATCGGCTTGCCCACAACGGGTATGCGTATCAAAACTTTTTCCGTGTAGCGTTTTAATCGTAAATATCCCGTATTTATACGCAGATTTGTAAGATACTTTGCTATACCGCCAACGTTTTTGGATATGGACATCTCGTTGTCGTTTAACACAACTATTATATTCTTTTTGCTTCTGCCCGCGTTGTTAAGTCCTTCAAAAGCAAGACCGCCCGTAAGCGCGCCGTCTCCTATTACCGCAACGGTGAATCCGCGTTTGTTTTCAAGCTCTTTTGCTCTCGCTATTCCGTAAGCCGCAGACACAGACGTACTGCTGTGGCCTACGTTAAACGCGTCGTATTTGCTTTCCTCTCTTTTAGGGAAACCGGATATTCCGCCTTCTTTTCTGATTGTATCGAAAACGTCCTGCCTTCCCGTTAAAAGCTTATGTGTATAACACTGATGTCCTACGTCCCACACTATATCGTCATATTTTCCGCAAAAAGACCTCTCTAAGGCAACGGTAAGCTCTACCGCGCCCAAATTAGGAGACAAATGTCCTCCGTTTTCGGAAACAGTTTGTATCAGTTTTTCTCTTATTTCGCCGCACAACTCATAAAGCTGGTTCACACTTAAAAGCTTTAAGTCCGACGGCTTATTAATTCTTTTCAGATACTTATTTTCCATTGCTGTTATCCCGTTATTTCTCCATCATCAAGCTGATGAAGTATGATCAGTAATTATTTATTCCTCTTTGCCAAAGAACAGGCAAGTTTTCTGAGTTCATCCGCGGCATCACTGTCGCCCGATATATAAGACACCGCTTCCTGCGTCAACTCATTTACGATCTCACGGCATCTTTCAATGCCGTATAAGGCTACATAGGTCGATTTGTTCTTATCGCTGTCGCTGTTTATCGGTTTGCCGAGTTCCTGCTGACTCGCGGTCACATCAAGTATATCATCTTGAATCTGAAAAGCCGCGCCGAGTGCTTTCGCGTATTTTACAGCTGTTTCTCTCTCTTTCTTGCCCGCGTTAGCTGCAATGCACCCAAGCTCACAGGCAGCCGCAATAAGGTCGCCTGTTTTCTTATCATCCATTATTCTCAAAACATCGGCAGATGCTCTCTTATTCTCGTTTTCAAGGTCTATCACCTGACCGCCCACCATTCCGTGTGCGCCAATTCTTGAAGCCAAAACATTTATGGCTTCAACACAGGCGGTATCACCGCAAAGCTCCCTTGTTTGTTCGTTGGTCATAATCTCAAACGCGAGGCTTTGAAGCGCATCTCCCGCAAGCAGAGCGTTCGCCTCTCCGTATGCTATGTGATTTGACGGCTTACCTCTGCGCATATCGTCATCGTCCATACACGGCAGGTCATCGTGTATCAGAGAATAAGTATGAATCATTTCAACAGCGCACCCAAAAGGTACTGCGGCTTCCGTTTTTCCGCCGTTTAATTCACAAAACATCACCGCAAGCAAGGGGCGTATTCTCTTTCCCCCTGCCAGCAGGCTGTATTTCATCGAAGATACTACTGCCTTTTCCAAACAGTCATATTCGGGAATATATGAGTTGAGCGCTTTTTCTATTTTATCGGTATATTTAGTCATATTTAACCTCATATAAGTTATTTTTGGGTTATTTCCGTAACTTTTTGCCTTGCGTTTTCCAACTGCTTATAGCAAATATCACAAAGCTTTGTGCCCTGCTCAAAAAGCTTTAGGCTTTCTTCAAGAGAATTATCCCCCAGCTCAAGCTTCTCTGTTATTTGCTCAAGCAGTTTTAGTGCGTCTTCATATTTGATATTTTCATTTATCTCAATAATATTTTCACTCATTTATTTTACCCCGCTTTGTTATTCATCTACAGTAAGGCTGATTTCGCCGTCAGATACACATAATCTTACATTATCTCCGCTTTTTACGTCATTAACGGACCGTACTGCCTTGCCGTTATTATAGGCGACACTGTAACCGCGCTTTAAAACAGAAAGCGGATTCATAGCCTCTAATTTGTTCGTCAAATCATCGAGCCTGTTTTTCTTTATATCCAAATTTTTCTGCGATAAATACATAAATCTCTGTACAACAGAATCGAGCCGCAAATTTTCGCCCTCTATTATCTTTGACGTATTATGGCTTTGCAGGCGTTCTTTGCATATATTAAGAGAATACTCTTTTTCATAAATGCTCTTTTCTGTCAAATTGAGTATCGCGTCGCGGTATCCGAGAATCATATCGGCAAGTTCGGCTTTGTCGGGCACTGCCGTTTCCGCAGCGGCAGACGGAGTCGGCGCGCGCCTGTCGGCGACAAAATCGCATATCGTGAAATCTGTTTCGTGGCCGACCGCAGAAATGACGGGTATCTCAGACTTATATATTTCCATTGCCAGAGCTTCATCATTGAAAGCCCACAGATCCTCTGCGCTTCCGCCTCCTCTGCCTATTATTATGACATCCGCGTTCTTATTATCGTTAAAATACTTAATGCCCGAAATCAGCTGTTTCGGAGCCTCCGCACCCTGCACAAGCGAGGGATACAGCAATACTTCCGCTAAAGGATACCGTCTTGCAAGTATGGATTTTATATCCTCGATTGCCGCACCCGTAGATGAGGTAATAACACCTATCACAGAAGGAAAACGCGGCAGCGGCTTTTTTACCGACGGGTCAAATAACCCAAGCTTTTCAAGCTTTTCTTTCAGCTGTTCAAAGGCGACATATAAAGCGCCCGCACCATCGGGCTGCATATCCTCAATATATAGCTGATACTGACCGCTCGGCTCATACACGCCAACTCTGCCGCGGCATATCACCTTCATACCGTCGTACGGCTCAAATTTGAGCCTTTTGGCGTTAAAAGAAAACATTACGGCTTTAATGCTCGCCCTTTCATCTTTGAGCGACAAATACATATGCCCCGATTTATAATGATTTGTGAAGTTTGAGATTTCCCCTTCAACAAATATATTTGTTAAGTTATTATCCGAGTCTATAAGACCCTTTATATACATATTTAGTCCGCTGACTGTAATAGTTCCCGTGTTATACATATTTTTCACCGTTAAGGTTTAATATATTTTGCTCTATCGTATGCTGTTTTTGCGAGTACGGCGATCCCCGCCGCATTATCTGACGAAAAATCGGGTTGCGCGAAATAGGCGTTGTACTTTTTAGAAAGCCGATTTTTGATTATTGAATTTCTCATAACCCCACCCGAATATATAATGGGTAACCCGCTGTATATCTGTATTATTCTGTGGGTGCATATATCAATTGAGCAGGCTATATATTCAATGCAAACCGCGGCTATCTTTTGCTTAGACTCACCGTCATCAAACATTTTCCTGCAAATGTTCTCAACACCCGAAAGGCAGATGTCAAAACCCTTTACGCACGGCTTTACCTTTATTCTATCACCATATTCCAAAGCAAGCTTTTCAAGCTCTCCTCCACAAGGAAAATTAAGTCCGAGCATAACACCCACTCTGTCTATTAACTGCCCTGCGTGCAAATCAAGCGAGGTCGCAAGTATTTGGCAGTCAATTATATTATTATCACCGGGCGAAACAAGTATCGCGTCTGTAGTGCCGCCGGAAATGTGAAACGCCAAAAATTGATCATCAAACAAGTCAAGCTTATTTGCGGAATACAGTGCCGCGGCAATATGCCCCTCTTGATGCGAGAATTTATACATCGGTACCTTAAGCGCATCACAAAGAAATTCCGCAAAACCAAGCCCTACGTTAAAACACGGCATATATGAGCCTTTCACCCTGCGCGGCGCAAACGACACGCCTACGGCTGTTATTTCTTCATCGCCTAAAAGCGTCTTGCAAACCTCAGGTAGCTGCATTACATGATGATAAACAGCTTCGCTCTGTCTTAACCCGCGTTCTCCGCGTTTGACAGGCAAAAGCATTTTTCTCTGGAGAATTTCCCCGTTTTTTTCAATAGCCGCGGAAGTAGTGTAATTGCTTGTGTCAATCCCGAAAAACGCGCTCATTTTTTCTCACGCTTTACAACGCTTCCAAGCACTCCGTTTATAAAAGACGCGTCTTTGTCGGTAGAATATATCTTTGCTATTTCGACCGCCTCGTTAATGGAAACGCTGTTTGGAATATTTTCGCATTTTAGTATTTCATAAATCGCAATTCTCAAAATCGAAAGCGTAACTTTTGAAATTCTGTTCAAGCTCCAGCCTTTAAGGCTTTCGGAAACAACACTGTCTATTTCCGTCAAATTATTCTCAACGCCGTTTATAAGCTCTTTTGCAAAATCACTTATAACGATTTCTCTGCTTTCTTCGGCGTTTTTTATAAGCTCTTCAAAAGGAGAATCGTTATAGCATTTTTCAAAAAGAAGCGCAAACGCTTCTTCTCTGCTTTGGCGTCTCGATACAAAATCACTTTTAACCATAATCACGCAAATACAGATTTGAAAAAGCAAATCTGAAACCTTTCTGCAAAATTTACGTTATTATAACAATATTTCAGTTCATTATATCACATTATTACATATATTTAAAGTAATTTTTATTAAAAATTTAAATGTAAGACAAAAAATTTAAATTTACACCAAGCAAGTATAAAAAATCTAAAAACGCGAGAAAAAAGCGCCTCCGAATAATCAGAGACGCTTTTGCTGTATTTGCTTTCAATGATTGTCGTAATAATAATCGTTGCCTTCTTTTATAGAATCCACCTCGTCCTCTACAATAAACTCCAAAAAGAATATGACCTTTGCAAGTATGAGCACAACAGAAGCTGCTATAGCTATTTGAGAATACCATGCCCCAAGTCCTCTGTATTTGAAAAGTGCCAGAAAAAACAGCGGATGAATTATAAATTCCAGCACGGATGAAAATCTCGGTAAAAGGCACAAAAATACAAAAAACGCTACATAGCATATAAGCGAAAGCATTGCGTTTCTTATGTAAGCGTTGTACTTGTAAACAAGCACACTTGAGGTCACGGCGCATATATAATCAAGCTGAAGCATCGTAAGCAAAAAAGGCATAATGACCTTAAACACAATATAATAAATAGTTCTGTGTTTGCCTATAAAAACTCTGATCTTCTGCTTTAGCGTTAATTTAAGTTTACTTATACCCATAAAATATAACTCCTATATATTACAGTTATTATTTTTTCAGAAATGCGGCGCCGACAACTCCGGCGTCATTGCCCAAAGAAGCGATACAAACTTTTGTTTGCTTATTATTATGCTTTGTGTACCGCTCCTTTTCAATAATTTTCATTACCGGGCCGAGCAAGTTTTCGCCTTCACGGCTAATTCCTCCTCCAATACACAACACATCCGGCTGAAAAATATTTATGGTGTTCACCAACCCGCAAGCCAAATATGATATATAATCATCAACAACCCGCGCGCCTGTTTTATCGCCGGCTTTTTTTGCGCTGAAAGCTGTTACGCCTGTTATTTTCTTAATATCGCCGTTTACCGACTTCAGAATGTAAGAATTAAGCGGATTTTCTTTTTGCACGGCTTCTTTTGTCAATTCTATAAGACCTGTGGCAGAGGCGTAAGCCTCCCAACAGCCCTTTCTTCCGCACGCGCATTCTTTTCCGTCTTTTACGATAACCATATGCCCCATTTCGGCACCTGCGTAATTAGAGCCGCTGTATATTTCGCCGTTAATAATTATACCGCCGCCGACTCCTGTACCAAGCGTTATCACAACGGCGTTGCGCGCGCCCTTTGCGGCTCCCGCCAAATATTCGCCGTATGCGGCACAGTTTGCGTCGTTTTCAATGTATACAGGCTTTCCTAAACGCTCTGTCATCATTTTTACTATCTTCCAATTATGAAATCCGAGATTGGCGCTGTATTCCACTATGCCTGTGTCTTTATTCACCGCTCCGGGTACACCTATTCCCACACATTCTATATCGTCCGTGGTAATATTTGCCTTGGCAAGTGCTTTTACAGCCGCCGCAACCATAGAATCGCAAATTTCGGATTCAGGGCGCGGAGCTGCGGTCTTTACATCCGCCTTGGATATTATTTTATAATCATCGTCAAGTACGCCTGCAACTATATTGGTACCGCCCAAATCAATTCCTAAATGATACATAAAGCCTTTTCACGGCACAGCTGCCGTTTCCTTTCAATTATTCAAACTGTGTTATAAGCTGAGCAATGTATTTCTGTATAAGAACAACATCATCAAGAGATATTTCGCCGTCTCTGCTTGCATCTGCTACGGCGTTTTGTACCACATTAAAATCTATCAGCTTCGCAAGATATTTTTGTATTTCCACAACATCTTCAAGTGTTATTTGCCCGTCTTGGTTTACATCACCTATTAAATATGATATATTATCGCTGTCATCATCGAAAGAATTATAAATATCGTTTACTACATCATCGTGTATCAAAGATATATAGTGTTCCGGAAAATGCGCATATAAAGCGTTGTTAATCGTTTTCTGCAAATCGAAATCATATTTTAGTTTAATTAAATTGCTTACAGCCGTAATCAATTCGTTATTCTCTATGGAATCTCCCGGAGAATTCTGAGACTCTCCCTCAAATGAAGACGCCATTGCTTTCATAATAGAGCTTTGCAAAGTGAAATATCCCTGTTCGCTCACAGAATCGGTTACAACTTCCAAAATCTGATTTATTGTTTGAGTATGCTCCGGGCTGCAGGGCACCACGCCCTCATATTTTGAATCTTTTAGTATTTCGTTAAAATACTGCTGTGCAGTATCAGTCATTGTGTCAGGAAGATAAATAATATTTCCGTATGTAGAAAACCCCCATTTTTCCGGAGCCATCATAGGTATAACGTCGCTTGGTGAATTGATAACAAATATGTTTTTATCAACCTCGCAGTTAACGTCACTCTCTCTGGCACCCGCAGGACACGCAAATTGATAAGAATAAATATTTTCAGGCGTTACACAGCGTGATACAAAATCACTTTTGCTTCCCGCCCGTGCATTTATAGAATGTGAAAGCAAATTGGCAACTGCAGCACCGCGGCTGTATCCCGAAATCCACAGTTTTACATCACCCTTAAACGATGACATGTTATCTCTTATATATTCATTTAAGGATTCGTATACCTGTTTCGCGGCTGTTCTGAATCCGCAGTGCTCTAAATTGCCGTCTACAGTGTCATAATCCCCGAAAATATGAAAGTTGCTTACCCATTCTCCGCCATAGTTGCCGCCCCTAACAATAACCGACAACAG
This sequence comes from Clostridiales bacterium, assembly GCA_024690965.1. Classification (GTDB taxonomy): domain Bacteria; phylum Bacillota; class Clostridia; order Oscillospirales; family Acutalibacteraceae; genus JAEEHZ01. The sequence continues at coordinate 3,802 of JAILOG010000016.1, read as the reverse complement.
AGTGTCCTTTTTTCCGTAAGGTCCCGCAATTTCCTTTAGTGCAAAAGCAAATGCGACCTTATCATCCATATTTGTAACAGGTACATTGTAATTATAAAATTCGGCATTTATAAAACCCATTGACTTATAAGTTTTTCTTATATTATTGTCGGCAGAGAATTTATTTTTATCACTGCTTTTCATATATTCAGGTGAGCTGAAAGCCGACATTGACATTGCAAGAGATAAAACAGATGTTTTAGGACTGTATTCTTTGTTATTGCGGTAAAAATAACTGTCGCTGTAAGGGCAAAGATACTCAATTGTTGTGTCAGCCATGGTGCAGATATATAGCTTTTCGTTGAACTCGCCCGAATATGCCGCAGTGTTTTTTACCGCAGCACAACCCAATATAAAAACAAAGGCTATTACAATACATAAAAATCTTTTCATTAATTGTTCACCCCGAAAAACATAATCCCATATTCGTTAGTATTCTAACACACTTTATCGTCATAAATCAAGCACTATTTAAAAAATTTTATATTAATCAATCAAAGCAAAAGTAATAAATATTGTTTTTTTTGTTTATAATGCTTGATTATGCTTGATATATACTGTATAATAAGGTTGTATATTTTGCATATGAGATGAATATTATTAAGCAGTGACATACTTGAGATCAAATAAGCAGGAGGTTTTACGGAAATATGTTTAAATTGGTTTTCAAAAGAATAATTCCTGTCATACTCTCTGTCTGCCTTGTGATAGGTGTGACCTATAAATTTACCACCCGCACATACGCCGAGGTAACTCAGGATGACATAGACGCAATAAAAGAACGCCAAAGCGAGCTTGAGAAGCTTGATTCAGAGCTTGACGCGGAAATTGAAACAGCCCGCGCGGATATTTCCAAACAAAAGGATTTGTGCGTTGCGCTTGAGAAAAAGATAGATAATCAACAAAGCGAAATTGATTCCGTGTTACAGGCAATAGATGTTTTAAATAACGAGATTTCCCAAAAGGAAGCTGCGATTGCCGATGTTCAAAATGAGATAGACAGCGATACCGAACGCCTGCGCCAGAGGATAAAATCTCTTTATCTTGCAGGTGATACCACCACGCTTGAGATAATATTGGGAGCCAAAGATTTTGACGATCTTCTTGATAAGTCTTATGTTATAAAACAAATGGGCGAAGCTGACGCAAAAATTGTAGACGGGCTCAACTCAAATATGGAATCCATACGTGAAGAAAAAGAGATAATAGAGTCCGATAAAGACGAATTGCTCACACAAAAAGCAAAGCTCGAAACAAAAATGGCTGAGCTTAATGAGCTTCAGTCTGAATATAACACCGTACTTTCCGGACTTGAGGATTACAAATCCGAGCTTGAAGCCCAAAAAAGCGCAAACGCATCTGAAAAGAAAAGTCTTGTAAATGAGTTAAACGAAGCAGAGGCTGAGCTTGCGGCTCAATACGCAGCTCAGCAGAACTCCGACAACGGCTCCAACTATACGTCTTATATAGACTCTTACGCATATGTATCATCAGGCAGCGGATATTGCTGGCCTGCCCCGCAATGTTCTATAATAACAGCTTATTGGGGAGACGACAGAGGTCATAAGGGTATTGACCTTGCCTGTGCCGGCAGCGCGTACGGTCTTCCCATTGTGGCAGCTCAAAGCGGTACCGTTACAATTGCAAACGGCTCAGATTCATGGGGACAGGGCTGGGGCTATTACATAAAGATCGATCACGGAAACGGCTACTCTACCCTATACGCTCACTGCAGTCAGGTAGTTGTTTCTCCCGGGCAAAGCGTAGAGCGCGGTGAGCTTATAGGATACATAGGAAATACCGGTAATTCTTACGGTGCTCATCTGCACTTTGAGTGTTGGTACGGAGACATCAGATATGATCCCCTGACAGAATTGGCATAAACAGCAAATAGTATTTAAGAGTCTGTGTTTATGATAAGACGCAGGCTCTTATTTTTACGGTAATAATTATGCACTTTAATTGCCGATCGTGTATTGACACACGCAATTATTTTTCGTATAATATATACGCAATTAACTTTCGTGCAAATTGCGTATAATATAATTACGAAGGCGATTTTATGAATGAGTACATTTACAGTTTCTCAGGCAAAAAAGCAAATTTGCGCAATATCCTCCACTGCGATATGAACAATTTTTACGCGTCGGTAGAGTGTATGCTTGAACCCAAGCTTAAAAATTATCCTGTTGCCGTTTGCGGAAGAGTTGAGGACCGTCACGGAATAGTTTTGGCTAAAAATTATCACGCGAAAAAATTTGATGTCGCAACTGGTGACACGGTGTGGATGGCGAAAAAGAAATGCCCCGAATTGGTTATCGTTGAGCCCCATTTTGATGAATACTTAAAGTATTCCTCTCTTGCAAAACAGATTTACTGTCAATACACCGATATGGTAGAGCCTTTCGGTTTGGATGAATGTTGGCTTGATGTTACGGCTTCCGAGCTGTTATTCGGCGCTCCCGATACGATAGCCCAAAAAATAAGGGAAACCATAAAAAATGACCTTGGGCTGACTATTTCCGTGGGAGTATCGTTTAATAAGATTTTTGCCAAATTAGGCTCCGATATGAAAAAGCCCGACGCCGTAACAGTGATAAACCATGACGATTTCAAAGAAAAAATATGGAATTTGCCTGTTTGTAATTTATTTGGAGTGGGCAGGGCAACAGATAGCGCGCTTAAAAAAGTTTATATAAACACCATAGGAGATCTGGCGCGTTGCGACCCTGCTTTTTTGCAAAGCAGGTTTGGAAAAAACGGCGTTAAACTGTGGCAATATGCAAACGGAGCAGATGACAGCGAGGTTGAAAAGATAGATTATAACAGAACTGTAAAAAGTGTCGGGCACGGCACAACAACTCCGTCAGATCTAAAAAATAACGACGAGGTTTGGAAAGTTATTTTGCAGCTCACGCAAGATATTGCCCACAGGCTGAAAGCATACGGTCTGCGCGCAAACGGCGTTTCTGTTTCGGTTCGCGACTGTAATTTTTGTGCAAAGCAGTGGCAAAAAAAGCTCGAAAGCCCTTCTCAATGTACGATAATCATAGCCAAATCCGCATTTGAGCTTTTCAGACAAAGTTATAAATGGAACAAAGACATCCGCTCTGTTACCGTTACCGCCATTGATCTTGTTCCTAAGGATATTCCAAAGCAAGACTCGGTGTTTTCGGACTCTGAGAAAACAGAACGCCTTGAAAAACTCGATAACTGCATAGAGCAAATAAGAAACCGCTTTGGAAAAAGCATTATAAAAAATGCTGTTTTATGCGGAAATGATGTGAGATCCTCTCCGTTGTCCTCTGTTGCGTTCAGCAAGGCAAATTCTTATATTTAGCATCTGATTTAAAAAATCAAGTACGGCGTAAGCAAATTGTTATGCATTACGCCGTACCTTTGATTTTAAATCATTTGTGTGGGGATATTAATTACTTAAGACCCATTTCGTAAGATTCGATCATCTTTTTAACCATCTGACCGCCGACAGAACCTGCCTGCTTGGATGTGAGATCACCGTTGTAACCCTGCTTGAGGTTTACGCCTACTTCTGAAGCGGCTTCCATCTTAAAACGGTTAAGAGCGTCTCTTGCCTCAGGTACTACGTTTTTGCTGCTTGCCATTGTGTTTCACTCCTTTTTACTGAATTGCGTCAGCAGTAATATTGTTAGCAGTGAAACAAAAAATACAACTGAAAAGTTTTGTCAATTATTTATTGAATATTTTGGCAAATAAATCTTTGAACCAATTATATGCTTTTACA
>JAILOG010000009.1 GCA_024690965.1 Clostridiales bacterium | reverse complement strand
CCAATATAAGCAAAACATAATGCTAAAACGTATTTGCCTATTAATGAGCATATTGTTTCACATATATAGTTTTTATAAATGTTTTTATTGCGGCGTTTATTAATTATTTAATATTTGACCGCAAAAGTATTTTATGATTTCATTCGGGATATATGTTATGTAAAATCAGGAATTTTAAAATTTCAATTTCAACGAAATATCCGAGCATAAACAGAGTGCTGGAATATTGCGATAATTCTATTATTGAGAGAGAACGCCGCCCGGAAGAACATATCCTCGCGAGAAGCAGATATGTGGACCGGTCGGAAGAACAAGAGAGTTAGGTTCAGCAAATAAGTGCGAGTGCGAATACAGAATAATAGATATTTTCCGATATCGGCAAGCATCGAGGATATCGTGGTAATGCTATTGGTATTTTGACGATATGATGCAGCAATACATAAGAGTATGATATACAATTAACTGTACAACACACTTTTTCAGCCGTTGAGAATTGTGTAGCTTGTTGATTTGTCCCGTAGCTTTATGTATAATAATCCTGTCAAATAATAGTGACTCATTTTATTCGGATTGGGGAGGTGCTGTCATGGAAAGCAAAAAGCTGGCTATATTCCACAGAAGGACAATATCATATTTTCGCGATTGATGGATGCAGGTAAGCTTCTTATTGCAAAGGTCACGGATATAAAAGAGCGCGGTGAGACATTTAAATATATTACGATAGGCATTTACTTGGTGGATTTTTAATATATGGAGTGCAATAAGAAATGCAGTTCAATAAACTACACTAAAAATACTCTGCAGCTTTCTGACAAAATATAGCAAAATAACCGCCAAAACCTACTTATGCAGTTGATTATCAACATGGTATTTGCTATAATTAAAATGTTGATTTATGCGATTTAATGCAATACAAATAGAATGACTGATTTTAGTTGGCAGGTGCGTATATTGGAGCTTATAAATAACATTTCAAAAACATTGAAAGACGATTTGTCAGAGGAAATAAAAAAAGGCAGCAAGCTGTCCATCGTGGCGGCTTGTTTCTCAATTTATGCTTTTCAGGAGCTGAAGCGTGAGCTTAAAAATATTGATGAATTAAGATTTATATTTACTTCCCCCACATTTACAACCGAAAAAGCCAAAAAAGAAAAGCGTGAGTTTTATATTCCTCGCTTAAACAGAGAGCGCAGCTTGTACGGCACGGAGTTTGAAGTTAAACTCCGCAATGAACTCACACAAAAAGCAATCGCCCGTGAGTGTGCAGAATGGATAAGGAAAAAGGTTACTTTCAAATCTAATGTAACAAATGGTAATATTCCGGGCTTTATGACGCTTGACGATAAGTGTTATGCGCCGATTTCCGGCTTTACTACTGTTGACTTAGGCTGTGAGCGCGGAAATGATGTGTATAATTATGTATATAAAATGTGTTTGAACCTTGACGAGCGGATAGAACTTATTGAAAAACGAAAAAAGCTTGAGAAAGAGATTGCGCGACTTGAAAAGCTTGCCCGATCGAAAAGACAGCCGAAGAAAAAGTTGGAGATTTTAAAGAGGATTAAAGAGCTTGAAATAATTCATAATGCATAATTCATAATTAATTGGGAGAATTCAATTTATGGATAAAAAATTACAAAAAACATCAATTAGGTTTTTTAACGGCGTGCCTGTGCGTTCTGTTTGGGACGAGGAAAGCTCAAAGTGGTGGTATGCCGCAACGGATGTTTGCGAAGCGATCACAAAAACGACAAATCCAAGAGTGTATTGGGCGACGGTAAAAAGAAGAAATCCTCAGTTGATTGCAATTTGCAAACAACTGAAATTAAAGGCAAAAGATAAAAAATCCTATAATACCGATGTAGTAGACGAAAGCGGTCTTAACACCGTTGTTGCGCTTATTCCAAGCAAAAAATCGGACGCTTTTACCAAATGGATGAAAAATTTGGAATCATCTCTCGATGAAAAAAGCAAAAAAAAGGCGTATGAGCTGTTTGAAAGCGGGTTTATCGACAATATCGAAGTGGGCACGGCAAAGGGGCTGAAACAAATACACGCCTACATTTTCGGCGGTCTTTATGATTTTGCGGGGCAGCTGCGAACATTTAATATCGCGAAGGGCGGTTTTGCCTTTGCGCCGGCAAGGTTTTTAGACGGCGCTCTTGAAAGCATTGAAAAAATGCCTGAAGACACTCTCGAAAATATCGTAAACAAATATGTGGAAATGAATGTAGCGCATCCGTTTATGGAGGGCAACGGCAGAAGCACAAGAATATGGCTTGATCTGATTCTAAAAAAGAATCTGAAAAAATGTGTGGATTGGAGCCTTATAAATAAAAATGATTATCTTAACGCGATGCGTGAAAGCGTTGATAATCCCGATAAGCTTTTAGAGCTGATAAGAAATGCTTTGACCGACGACATAAATAACCGTGAAATTATAATGAAAGGTATTGATTATTCCTATTATTATGAGGAAATTGAGAGTGAAACCAATGAGAAATGAGGAATTAGGAATAAATGAAAGCTAAGATAAAACGGAGGAAAAAACTAATAGATAAATTAAAAATGCAAACAGCAAACAAGGCGAATGATAATTTTTAAAAAATTGACGGCTATGTTTCCTAATGCCGTTACGGAAGCAATAGATGTGACATTTTAGTCATATCTATTGAGGTATAATTTTATACACAAATAGTCATTATTACATTTTTAAGCAGAAAAGGAGAGAATACTATGAAAAACTCTATTGATTTTATGCTCTACTCATATTTCAAAGTTACAACGGACGATGATCGGGAAACAATTTTGAAAGGAATTATCAGTAAGGCGTATGATGATGCCACTATGCAAGGTGCATACAACGCGATTTTACCGTCGGAGTTCAAAGGAAAATCCGACGAGGCGAAAAAGGCTGCCTGTGAAGCATTGCTTTTAAGGCTTCAACATGGGATTTTTGAGAAAGATTTTAATTATCTTGACGCTATGGCCGCCATTAAAGCCATATATGATAAAACCGTCAATGGTTACTCTGTATATTTTTCATTCGGTAATGCTCAGAAATGGGTCAATATGTCCATCAAATATATTTTGATTGTTTATAAATTGCTCTCGGCAGTAAACGAAAAGCACGAATTCTGCAAGATCGGCAAAAAATACGAGGAAAAGAAAGCCCAATTTGACTTGCCGGTTGACAGTTATATTCTTGAAAAAATGTGGGATTTAGAAGAAATCGAAATTCCTCTTCGCGCAGAAAAAAGAACCGGAAAATATTCTGCTGACAAGGTTAAACCGTGGAGTCAATGGAATAAGGATGAATATATGGCTTTCCGGGAAAGCGTACACAATTCTATTAAATGTCCGCTTGATTGGGAAGGTCCGGTATGGATCGAAGTCGCAAAATCAAGAGCTTCGAAATAACAGGCTGCAAAAACTGAAATATGTTTTTATCCCTACGTTAACCCGGAAAATGCTTATTTGCAGATTGAAGGGAACGTCATGATAAATAACCGCAATGAAGAAATCCTGCTTAATAGCATATCCCGGTGAGTCGGATGCCCTTTCAAACCGGAATGGGTCGAATTTATCGCCGATGAATCGATCATTGATCAGATAATCGACTGGTTCGGTAAGGATATCCGTATCGCAAAGCACGGCAAGGCTCAGCTTAAAGTCATGGTCAAGGTAAGCCCCATGGCTATGGAGCACTGGGCGATGCAGTACGCGGGGCATGTAACCGTGACGGCACCGGAGGGGCTTGCGGAAAAGATTAAGAAGAGGTTGGAAAATGCGGTGAATAAATACGTCACTTGAATGTCCATATGAATATATTTGATATACAGAAAGGAAATTGACAGGTATGAAAACTATAGTTTATGCTTATATTATGACACACGATACAGGCTTTGCTCCTGCTATTAAAGACAACGTTTTGTCATTAGCGTGCTGTAAAACAAATCTTCGGTACACCATTGGGAAAAAGTATTTTGATGAAAAAAATGATCCTGAAGATGAAATATATGTTATTGGAATATGTGGCAAAAAGTTGGCTGATCGTAATAAAGATAAGATCAGTAATAGTGATTTTCCGGTCTTTGTTGCAAAAATCAATAAAGTGATACCTGTGGAAAAATATTACAGTGACAAAACCTACAAAAAAAGGCCTGATGCTCAGTACAGATATGAAAAAGAAAAATGGTTTTTCACCAAGGATAATCCGCACCACGTGATTACAAACGGAGAAGATGTTGAAGAGTTAAATGGTTGGCGTGAGGAGAAAGATTTAAGATATATTAATGGTTCAACAAATGCACCAAACTATGTGCTTTTAAGTAATTGCTATTTGTATTTTGGCAAATCAGGAGATTACAGCACTATTAAGAGTCATCTTAATAATGACAAGATTTTAAAATCCTTTGATAAGAGCCGTATAGGGCACAGGATAATACCTTTTAATGATAATGAAGTTAAAAAGCTTGTCAATTATATATCCTCAAAAGAGAATCGAGAAAAATTTTCAAAACAAAAAGATAATACAATCGACAAGTATTTTTTAAACAAAAAATGCAGTTCAGAAAGGAAATGCAGATGAAGATTATACTATCGCGTAAAGGATTTGACTCCGGCAGTGGAGGTCGCGCAAGCCCTATTCTTCCGGACGGGACAATGGTTTCACTGCCGATCCCAAGTGATTCGGGTAATTATACATATGAAGAGTTATCAATACCGGGTAATAATAACACTCTCAGTTATGCTGAGATTCTTCGGTGCTTGAATCCTAAAAAAGCATATAACAAATGTCATCTTGATCCCGATATCCGAAGCGGTCTAAGAAAAACTTCATCCGATTGGGCTGAAGCTTTCGGACAAATCGGTGCCGCTCAAACGCATTTGGATACCCACGGAATCAAGGAAGGGGATTTGTTTATATTTTTCGGCTGGTTTAAAAAAACAGAGTATCACAACGGACATTTAAGATATATAAGAGGTGCTGAAAATATTCATGCAATATATGGGTATTTACAGGTGGGAAAGATACTGAAAAATACTAATGTAAAAGTATTGGATTGGCATCCTCATTCAGATGATGCGCACATATATGACAAAAACGGAGCGATTACCAACAATACAATTTATGTAGCATCAAAGCATTTAAGTGTTGATGGCTTCAGCAGTAAAATGCCCGGCGCAGGCACACTGATGTTTTCAGAAAACCGGGTTTTGACCGCAGAAGGGAAAAGCCGTTCACGTTGGAAACTGAATGATGTGTTTACAAATGTAAATCTCTCTCATCATAACAATAACTGTATCAAAAATGATTATTTTCAAAGCAGATGTCGTGGGCAAGAATTTGTTTTTGATGAAGACCCACGCGTAATTGAATGGGCAAAAAGTATTATAATTGATTCATAAAATAAACAGCAGATAAAAGGTTACAGAGGAAATTGAAGCAAGGCTGATAAATGCCATTGAAAAATACAAAGAATATACCTTAAAATCAGGATCGTGCTCGCACGGTCCTGATTTTCTTGCAAAAGTGGTATATCCTGTTTTTGGTACATCTATGGTGCTACAATACAGGTACTAAAGTTCCGCTAAAGGCATATCTCGATAAATAAACAGGCAGCAACTTATTGCTGAAAAAACGTTGAGAGAGGTGAAAGCTGTGGAAACAATCTGTTTATCGTTCACACAATTAGGATATATGATCAAGTCGGAAGAAATGACGCTTGCATAAGGCTATAGACCTCATGCAAGCGTCATCTTTTTATTGTATTAAATTAATTCAGCGAAAACTCCTTAAAGTCATCAAGGCGTAACAAAACAGGCTCATTGCCGTAGCCCGCGCCGCAGTCAATGTCTGTCCATGTCCTTGTTTTAATGATTTTGCCGTTATATACTTCACCGAAGCACATTGTCGGGGTGTGCCCGAATACGGTGTGAATATCGTCATAGTATTCGTCATCAAACTCAGGCCACGCCCAGATAAGCTCATCCGCAGAATAGTCGGACAGCTTTCTGTCTTTTCTGAAATTATCAAAGCCCGAATGAACGAGAATAAAGTCCCTGCCGCCGACGGTAACGGCTTCATAAAGCGGACAGTCGCGCAAATAGTCGAGAATGTCCCGCTGTGTTTCGCGCGGAAGCCGGCGCAGAGCTTTCAGCGTTACGTCGCCGCCGTTTAATATGTAATTGTTAAGCAGTTCGAGCTTCTCGCTGTTCATTGACAAAACGCTGTCCTCGGTGATCTCGTCAAAAACAAAATCGCAGGATAGGAGCATTGCCTCGTGGTTGCCGAGAATAAGCTGAACGTTGGTCTGTTCAAGCAGCCAAAGCAAAATGCTCACGCCGCCGTCACCGTTTCTGTCAACAACATCGCCGAGAATGTACAGAAAATCGTCATCGCCGAAATCGGCTTTTTTGAGAAGTGTTTTAAGTTTTTCAATCGGGTAACCGTGTAGGTCGGAAATTACGTAGGTCATAATTGTTTAGCCCTTTGCTACGGAGAGAATTCTGTCTATTGATTTTCCATTTCGTAAATATTCTATCATATCCCCCGTATCGTCTGTCCTATAGTTATACGCCCTGATTCCGTAGTTTTTGAGTTTTTCAAGCAATTCTTTTGCCGATTTTTGCCCAAATTCATCACTATCAAAAAACAAGATTATTCTCTTATTCAATTTTGCGAAGTGTTCCAAAACCTCATCAGAAATATGCACCCCTGAGACGCATATTACATTATCATATCCGTATATTTGCGCTAAAAAGGCATCAGCGTATCCTTCAACAATAATAAGAGTATCGTTTTCGGTATTTATATTACCGAAAAACCCTTCTCCGCTTCTGACATATTTGGGGCTTGCTTTCAAATTTCTTCCTGCAACACCTGTAATATTTCCATTAAAGTCAGTCAGCGGAAACAAAACACGGTTCTCTTCAATAAGTTTTAATGCAGACTCTTTATACTCCATATTTGCTCCTTTCGTGATGGTCGGAAATTGCGTAGGTCATATTTACAGTCCTTTAATGTACCTCTCGAATTCATCATACATTGCTCTAAGCCCAGAGTAATTATCAATCTCATTTGTACTGATAAATCTTTTATTATCATAATCCCATATCCAAATGAAATTATGATGAATTACATATCCAACACCGGTGCGCTTACCGTTATTTTTAGTATGAACCACTATTTCGCTTGGGTTTTCGTGATTACCATAGACTCTGAATGTTATAGTATTATCATAAAACCTGTTTTGCCTTTTCTCAATTAATCTGAAAGAATCCGGCATAGTTGACTTTATTCTGTTTATATCATAAGTGCAGTTTGGACTAAAGTTTGAAAATTTTACATGTTCTCTAATGATAGATTCAAACTTAGTTTTACCTTTTTCTCCATACCAATGCGCACATGTAGGATGAGAAAACGATTCTATTACAGGGGTTTTTTTAGTACTATCTGTTTTATCACGGTAAGATTTAAAAGACTTGTATGCCTTTTCAGAAAGAAACAGCAACAATTCTGGTTTTATTATTTCGCATACTTCACGAAAAACTTTAAACGCAAACTCGTTATCATTGCCACTAATATCTATTGATTGATTCGTGTTTATAGCCGGTCGCTGAAAATAGTTCATAAAAGCACAAATGTTAAACGCTTCACTATCACTGACATTCTTTAACTCCAGTGCGTTAATTATGCTATTTGCAGGATTTCTGAACATACTGTGCGCCCTGCTTCTTTTAAGAGAAAGAAAATTATGTAACACAAATCTTGTATGGAAATACTCTTTATCAGTAAAACCACACGGAGTCTCTTTGCTGTACCATTCATTGCAAAGATATTTCCTATCAGCATCTGTTATTATTCTGCTACAATAATGGCTTTCACCAACCAATAAAACTCCTGATTCATTATAATGAGTTCCGATAAAAGGCATCAATTCAGGATGAAGTTTATAGTGTTCGATTTTTGATAATTCTTCATCATATTCATTACTTGATTCCCATCTATTTATTTCTGCCATAATAATACCTCCCAATATTTGTTTCTTGATTATACATGACTCATCGCATACTGTCAATTTCACGGTTTTTTTACTGAAAACGCACCCCCTCCTTCTCATATGTATAACCGTCTGAAATTTCAAAGATAGTCCTATTTTTATAAACTTTTTCAAATTTTATTATTAAAATCCTATCTTCACCACCCGTATTATCCCTCAATCAATGTCCCATTTTTAGCACATCCTCTCTTGTATAATATCGGTACAATCTAAAAAAACGGAGGAATAAACAATGAAAGAATTTGAAAAAGTAATAGGTTACAACGCGATAAAGCAGGAGCTTATACGCATAAGCGACGTGCTCAAAAACAATGATGCTTACAAGAAGCTTTGCGTTAACGCTCCGCGTGGGCTTTTGCTTCACGGTGAACCGGGTGTGGGCAAAACGCTTATGGCAAGCTGTATAATTGCCGCAAGCGGGCGAAAAGCATTTATCTGCCGCAAGGACAAGCCCAACGGCGATTTTGTAAACGCAATTAAAAAGACATTCTCAGACGCGAAGGCAGCCGCGCCGTCAATTGTATTTCTCGATGATATGGATAAGTTCGCGAACGGAGACGAAAGCCACACCGATGCCGAGGAATATGTTACCGTACAAGCGTGTATTGACGAGGTCAGAGATTCGGAAGTGTTTGTGCTTGCAACCGCAAACAGTCTCAGAGTGCTTCCCGGTTCGCTGAAGCGCGTGGGACGGTTTGACCGAATCATTAAGATCTGTAACCCTGACGGTGAAGACGCGATCCGTATAATCAGTCACTACATAAGCAAAAAGAAATTTGTCGGTGACATCGATCCTATATCAATAGCAAGAATTATGGAAGGGCGTTCCTGCGCGGAGCTTGAGACTGTTATCAACGAAGCCGGACTGTATGCCGGATATGAACGCTCGGACAAAATCACAATGGAGCATTTTATGAGAGCTTGCCTTCACACAGTATTCAATGTTCCAAACGGTGTCTTAAACGCCAAAATGCCGAAGATTAATCTTTCCGACTCCAAGAATCCAATGACAAAGGTCATATATCACGAGGCAGGTCACGCAACAATAGCAGAAGTGCTCAAACCCGGCACGGTGACGCTTGTTTCGGCATACAAACAAGCGGGAGATACGGGCGGATTTACCGCTTTTTGCAAAAACCTTAAAGGTAATTCGTCAAGCGAATTATGCTTGGAGGAGGATGACGATTATCTTAATGACCTTATGGCTCAGGATAATGATACCATTGATGAGATACACGCGGAGGTTTTAGGTTCACTTGGCGGAATGGCGGCTTTGGAACAAAGATTCGGTATTATCGATACGGGGACACGGTCAGATCTTAACAGAGCTTTCGATTATGTCAGCGATCTTGTTATCGAAAATTGCACTTGCGGCTTTCAGTACCATTCCGATGGTTATAGGCGCAGCGATTCTCAGGAGCTTATGGCAAGGCAGGAGCAGGCGGTTGCCGCTGAGATGGAGAGATACTATCGCAAGACGAAAGAGATCCTCGCCCTTAATCACGAACTGCTTGACGCGATAGCATTGGAGCTTTCACGAAAAGGTGTGCTGACAGCGGCTGATATAGCAGAGATCAAGAAGGATTGCAGGGTAGTGCTGGTAGGTATACAATAATTACAGGCAATCAATAAATAGACATTATGTGTCAATATCAAGCAAAAGAATAAGCAAAAAGTGTTCGTTTTCGGAAAATTTCGAGAACGAACACTATGCAAAAACAAACCTGAATAATCATTTATGATCTGTTTTTTCTTTTGGTATTGATTTTTATAAACGCTTTTCCCTGCTCCAAATATAAAGCTCTTTGCTCCGGCGACAAGCAGCGATAAATTCTTAACAGATCATTCTCGTCGCTGTCATATGTGTTAACACCGGGGATACCTAAGAGATAATCAGTTGTAACGTCAAAGTATTCGGCGATCAGTATGAGTGTTTGAAAATCAGGCTCACTTGTGCCCTGAAAATAACCGCCTAAGGTGGATACGGGAATTCGTAATACGTTTGCCAAATGCTTTTGAGTAATGCCTCTCTCTTCCAGCAAAAACCGTAATCTACGCGAAAAATCCATACTATCAACTCCTTGAGTTATATTTTAAAGATAATAATATAATATTTCCTTAAAAAACGATTTAATCGTTGACAAAACGACTAAATAATGCTATCCTTTTTTTAAACTAACGTAATTTGTGTTAAATCGGAGGTAGATTATGCGAAATACAATAAAACTTATATCAATCATACTTACTTTGATAACAGTTTTGATTTTTGTTCAGGGGTGTAATAATTCTCCCAATAACGGCAAAAGCAACAGCGATAACGATGTTAAGGAAGCAGCTGTGCAAATTCCGGAAAACAATAATGACAGTAGTATCGATGCTGAGATTGTGGGTACGGATAGTAATGATACCGATCCGAACAGTTCATCAAGATCAGATATATCAGGGTTAGGTGTTACAATTGACGGCTCAACTATAAGCTGGGCGAACATGAAAATTGACAATCCCAATTTAAATTTATCGGAAAATCAGTTAAAGGTTTTAAAATATTTTGACCAAGATTATTTTGATATGTATGATTATGACTCACTGCAAAGATATCCCGATATTTATAAAGGGGCTCAAATAGGCTTTCCCGGATTTATAATAAAGACACTTGATATCAATGATGATAACTTTAAATACTTGGTTTGGTTTAGTGATTCGGGCTCGCAATTATGGGTGGATAAGCATACGATTGAACCCGATAATAATAATTTTTTGGTGGTAAGCGGTAAATTTAACGGTTATAAAAGAATTATTGAAGGAGACTGGCTATACTTCTACGGAAGATACATAGATATAGAACCGCATGAAATAGATGGAAGCAAAAATTATTATCCTACGGTTACAGTCAATAAATATGTAGAATATAGCCATGTAGGTCAAGGTACGCAGTACGATTTGAATTATGTGGAAACAGTTGCAAAAACGATTTTCGGGGACGATTTAAAGATGAAGCAACCCGTATGCGGAAAGGATTATAATTTAGATAGATTGCATAACGCTCAATATTCATTTTATTATGTGATACCGGATAATCAGACAAATTCAAGTTTTTCAAAGTTTGAAATCTCACTTGAAAATGGGTTTATCAGAAGCGCAGATTCAACTGAGGAGAGAGAATGTACTTTTAGAGTATCTGCAGATTTTAAGCATTACATTTTAACAACATTTGACAGAAATTTGAGTTTGATGTACCTTGAATATTATGACAGAAGCTTTAAAAAATTATGGGGCAGGGAATTCAAAAATGTTGATAATGCGGTACTTGATTATACAACAAAGAACATATACCTCGTAGCCGATAATGATTTATATTCAATGGATACCAAAAGCGGTGAGGATATCTTTGATCCGGTAATGGTTGGTGAAAAAGTAAAATTGAACATCCTTGAAGACGGTATTATTATGATTGGAAAAGGAAATAAAGACAATGTAATGAAAACGGATTTGTCAGGAAAAATTCTTTGGAAACAAAGCGTAGATATAAGTACAACAGAGTGTGATATTGTACAAATGGTGAACGGCAATGTTATAGCTGAACTTATATGTAGAGAAAGAGATGATACCCATTACAAATTTGAAAAAAGGATCGTATCCGTAGATACTAAAGGAGAAATACTATCGGAGTTTAAATCATATGATGATTTTAATTCTTATGAATGAAATTGGTATATATAAATAAGTGTGTATAGATAGGAAGGACATCTTTGCGCTTAGTAAAATAATCAGCCTTCGGGTGAGCATAACCATTTAACCCAAAGGCTTTTTGTTTTCAAAGCTATTCTTGAAAACTGCTTTATGGTTTTATTTCATGTACAAAAACATCCCATCTGCTTGTGTATTATATAATCACTCCTTGAAATCCGACAAAATAATTGCTAAAATAATCAAGAGGTGACAGATATGTATACAAAACAGCCAAAAAAAATGCTTATAATTAACATTCTCGATATTTTGAAGAAATACACCGACGAAAACCACCGACTCAGCCAAAATGATATTGTCGAAATACTCTACAAGGAATACGACATGAAAACCGACCGAAAATCGGTAAAACGCAATCTTATGAACCTTGTTGAATTCGGGTATGACATAGAATACAGCGAATCCCTCAGAATGATAAAAAATAAAGACGGCGAGGATGAGGAAAGTTATATCCTTTCGGATTTTTACCTCAACCATGAGTTTACCGACAGCGAGCTTCGCGTTTTGATAGACGGTGTTCTCGCGAGTAAGCATATTTCTGAAAAATACACCACAGATTTGATAAAAAAGCTGTGCGGACTTTCAAACGATTATTTCCGTTCTCATGTAAAGCACGTTTATTCGGTCAACGATTGGAACAAGACGGAGAATCAGTCGTTATTTTACAATATTGAACTTGTTGATGAAGCGATCGAGCAAAACAAACAGCTTCGCTTTGACTACAACAAATACGGCGCGGACAAAAAACTGCATAAGACACATACGCATCTGGTAAGCCCGTATCAGCTCATTTTACATAATCAGCGCTATTATCTTATGGCGTTCAACGAGCGATGGGGCGATATGACATACTATCGCTTAGATCGCGTAACGAACATGACCCTTACCGACGACAATCTTACCCCTGTTACGTCTGTCAAGGGGTATGAAAGCGGCATTGATTACAAGGAATTAGCCGCTTCTCTTCCGTATATGTATTCAGATAAGCCACAAACGGTGGAGTTTATCGCCGATGAATCGATCATTGATCAGATAATCGACTGGTTCGGTAAGGATATCCGTATCGCAAAGCACGGCGAGGATCAGCTTAAAGTCACGGTCAAGGTAAGCCCCATGGCTATGGAGTTCTGGGCGATGCAGTATGCGGGGCATGTAACCGTGACGGCACCGGAGGGGCTGAAAGAGAGAATAAAAAACCGCCTTGTTGAGGCGGTGGAGAAATATGATGTATAATTGGAGAGAAAACTATGGATAAGGATAGTTTGCAGGTGCTGTTTAAATCTGCAAGGGACACGTTTGTTAAAGAAATAAAAGGCAAAAATATTCAAGACACAAGTTTTCCTAATGTTTTTGAAATATTGCAAATAGAAAACAAAGAGGTTTTGTTTTGTCGGTTTTTGGGGTATGTTTTGGACCCGAAAAGCAGACTTAACAGTGAATTCCACAGCGGAAATACAAAACCGGTTAAAATGTTTATTAAAGATGTGCTTTCTTTTGATGATATTGAAAACTGCAAAGAATTTAGTGTGGTTCTTGAGGAAACAATTAAAAACTCCCGAAGGGTTGATATTGTTATATATGCCAAGGATGGAGAGAACCTGTACATCTTCCCTATGGAAGTGAAAATCAACGCAGGAGATCAACAATCTCAGCTCTATGATTATTATAAACACTATTTTGTTGGTGATAGATTTTATGATGATAAAAAGCTTAAAGGTCCAAAACTCGTTTACTATTTAACGCTTTCAGGGAGAAAACCAAGTGAATACAGCATTACAGGGAAAAAGCCTAATGAATGTATAAATGAAGAGAACTATAAATCTATCAGTTATAGTAGCGATAACTTTGTTAGGTGGTTAAATTATGTAAGGCAAGAGTATGATAATGAAGTGTCTATGTTTTTGATTGAACAGTTCAAGGGGGAAATAGAAATAATGAAAAGAACAAATACCGTTCGTGATGCTTTGTATAACGCATTAGGCTTTAATGATGAAAGGGAATCTTGGAAAAATAACTGTGAATTCTTATTTGCCATAATTGATAATGCGAAAGACATAAAAAAGAAGATACAACAGATTGACTTAAAAAAACGGATAACCGGATACGAGAATGAGTACAATCTATCAGATGAAATCTCAGATTATGATCTTGATAAAGATAAATACTGTGTTCTGAAAGTGTTAAAAAAATCAAACAATAAAACTGTTGCTTGGTTGGCAGTTGAAAAGAATCTATATATTGTTGCTCAAGAATTAAATGATACTGCTGAATGTGAGATAAAAAGCGGCGGTAAAGAAAAGTGGGAAGAATCCACCGATTCAGATGTATACTTTTGGAGATATGTAGCCTATGAGAATAAAACGCCCTATTCGATCTATTGGAAAGACGAAGGGAAAATTGATATTGGAAAATACTTGGAAGATATTGCTCAATAATTTGTTTCAGTCGATATAAGCTTATAGTAAAGTATATCATTAATTTACGCACCCCTGCCTGCAATTTAGCGGACAGGGGCTTTCACTTACAATAAGCACCTTGAGAAATAATTGAGTGCGAATGATTCTATGTGTTGTGGTAATTTGTTTGATATGAAGCGATCGCATTGTAAAGCCTCTTTACAACACAAATTATATTGGTTTGCATATCCCTTTTTCGGTACATCACTTATGTTATCATACAAGTGCACCAAGGGAAAAAGGGCGTAAATATTCAAAAAAAGAAAGGTCGAATAAAAACTATGAGTAAAGCATTAAAAAAGGCACTGGCAATTGTATTATGTACGATGATTGCAGTATCTGTATCGGCGTGCGCAAGTAAAAAAACACGCAATAATTATTATGACACCTGGGAAACAACATCCTCAGAATATACTTCATCAATTGATGATTATGACTATAGTTACTCCGACACATCCTCCTATACATCCTCTGACACATCAGAACATAGCGAAGCAGATTCCAAAATATGCAATATCACTCCCAATAAATGGTACACATATAAGCCTTGGTCGGAAGTTAATGTAAAGAATTGTATTGTTGTCAGCGCAACTCCGATTGGTTCTTCAGACGCAATGGTGCAATATATGCCTGTTTGCAGCAGTTGCCTCCACGGAGGAGATACAGCTCATTTAGCCGGGCCGGAATACGGGTACCCGGTCAATAAAACATACATTTGCCCCGACTGCGGAGCTTATACAACGATAACGATCAGACTCGGTACATACTAAAAAATCAGAAAACAAAGAAAAGAAACGGTTAGACGCAAGGATTCACGCAATACGCAACCGTTCAAAAGAAATAAAAGATTTGAATGATTATATTTCCGGCAAAAAATTAATACTGTCTGAGGTGAAACTAAATGGATATATTAAGATTCGTAAATTCAAAAGATATAAGAAAGCATCTTAGCAGTATCGGCTATCGCTTCAATTCGCTTGAGGCAGCTTGGCTTATCCGGCAGTGTAGAGACGCTACGATAAAAGAAAAGCATAATGCATGGGAAGAACTGATAAAGACGATGCCGGACTGCGAAATACCTGAGCGTGCCAATACTGTTTATCAAGAAAGCCTGCATTTATTTTTGAGAAAATATATGGAACTGGAGAATAAGTACATTAAACAATTCTATGCCGGTCCTATCAAAGAGACATTTGATTATGAAAATCCTTACATATATCAATTTAGCTATTTATATAAGGACGGCTCAAAATACGATGATCCAAACATTTTTTCCTTATTTTGCGCTCTGCAAAAAACCACCCAAAAATCAAATAAAGATATTGTCTCAATTCGCTGTACAAAAACACAAATAGATGCACCCGATTCACGAAGCTTTGCGAAATTAAATTCTGAAATAGATTTGTTAAAAATTGATCCCGATAGAATTGAGGATAAAGAAGAATCAGACATTTTCTTCGGAGTATTTAAAGGATTGTGGTTTGAATTTCCTACGCCGTTTAAAAAAGGAGATATTGTTTGGGATCCCCTCTTTAATGTTGATAATAATGATCCTTTTGTGCCAGGGGGACCTTTTGTCACCACGGTAATCTGCCTTGAAGGTATTGAAAATGAACGGTTAAAAACACATTTACGGCAAGACGGAAATAATTCGGATATGTTTGCAATGGGTTATTTTTTGACATCCAATGGAGATATATTTCCGGAAAGAATGTCAAACTATATGAATTTGGAGTATTACAACGAGAAGTTAACCGGACCGGCAAGAACATTGATCCCGATAAGTAATTTCTTGAAGGGTAAGATAGATGTCTGTCTATGCGCAACAGCATATCATCAAATAATGACTGAAAGCTACTCGCGAATGTACAGTTTTAATCGTTACAGCAAACGCGGTCTTATCCTTGCCGGACTCGAAGAAGATACAGCGTTATAGTTTAAATTAATTTATTGATTTTGAGATGTTTTAAGATTTTAGAGATTTCCGTATTGTGTTTTTCATTTTTTCACCTGTTGCGGTATTTCAGTAAAAATCGCAAAAAGTCACTATTATATATACAGAAGGTAAGATTAACGCCGGATTTGCATATATGAATATTGCACTCACCTTTTTTGAACAAAGTTTTTAAAACGCTATATATTTACATAGCAGAAGTTAGACTGACAAGTAACCGCCGGTCTTTACTTATGCTCAATTTTCAGAAATGAGCTGATAACAATGATCTGACACCGCAACGGAAAGCGCGGGAGGCTTTCCTTGAAGAAAATATCTCAACAGACGACTACTATACGCGACTATCCTATCCGTCAGGATAGCAAGCTTTACAGTTATCTCAGATATTAATTTCAAATGCCCTTTTCGGATTGCTATTGTAACAATTTTTTACAAGCAAATCCATGAGCTTTGAATTGCTGTGCCAAAATTAGTACATCACTCATGGTATTATATTGTCACAATTAAAACACAGGAGGTGTGTTTTTCTATGAAATATAAGCTTTATAAAGAAAAAGCAGAGCGGAAAGATAACTCAGGTGAAAAGCGAATCGAACTGCATATGCGCACGAATATGTCACAGTACGACGGCGTACCGTCAGCGGGAACACTCATATCCCGCGCAGCACAGTTCGGACATAAAGCCGTTACAGTCACCGATAACGGTGTAGTCCAGGCTTTCCCGGGTGCATACCGGAGTGCGCGGGAAATGGCTGAAAACGGGAAACCGATTAAAATTATTTACGGTATGGAAGCTAATTTCTATTATCAATCGCCTGAGGAACACTTTAATATCGTTTTACTGGCGAAGAACTACACAGGACTTAAAAATCTGTACAAGCTCGTTTCGTGGTCACATATTGAAAATCTGCACGATAAAACACCTTATATCACAAAGGAAAAGCTTTCTGAGTTTAGGAAAGGCATAATCGTCGGAGACTCTGGCGTGACAGGTGAGCTTTATCGCGCAATATCCAATGAAAAGCCATTTGATGAGCTTTGCAAGATCGCAAGGTTTTATGATTATCTTGAAATACATCCGGTAGATGTTGTGCTTTCATTTGATAAAAGCGGACTTGACGCCGAAACGATACGAAAAATAACCCACACAGTCATACACATCGGCGAAGAATTGAATATCCCTGTATGCGCGACAGGGAATGCGTCGTTTTGCGATCCCGAAGATGAAATATACCGACGTATACTCAGGCACGGAAACGGATGTGAAACAGCAGATGATAGTGCGCCGCTCTTTTTGCGTACCACAGAAGAGATGCTTTCGGAATTTGCATATTTGGGCGAGGAAAAATCACAAGAAGTCGTTGTTACAAATCCTAACAGAATAGCCGATATGGTGGATGATTTACAACCTATTACGCTTGGATTATATCCGCCATACATCGATGGCGCAGACGAAGAATTAAAGTCTTGCGTCTATTTGCGCGCTAAGGATATTTACGGCGATCCGCTGCCGAAGATTGTGAATGACCGAATTGAACTTGAGCTAAAATCCATCATTGATTACGACTTTGCCGTATATTATGTCATTGCAAAACGCTTGGTAGAGGATTCCGAAGCGCACGGGTATCATGTCGGTTCCAGAGGCTCAGTCGGATCTTCCCTTGTCGCCTTTCTTGCGGGGATTACCGAAGTAAATCCGCTACCGCCGCATTACATATGCCCCAAGTGTAAACATACTGAATTTTTCACAGACGGCACTGTAGGCTCCGGGTACGATTTCCCTGCAAAAAACTGCCCGGTCTGCGCCGAAAAAATGAAAGACGACGGACATAAGATTCCATTTGAAAGCTTTGCTTCCCTTTACGGAGATAAGGTACCGGATATTGACTTGAACTTTGCAAGTGAATATCAGCAGTCTGCTCAAAATTATCTGCGATCCATGTTTGGCGAAGATCATGTGTTTTTTGCAAGCACGGTTTCAACATTTTCGGACAGACATGCACTCCCGCTCATCCATAAATATGCGCAAGACAAAAACTTGTCGTTAAGCGAAAAAGAAGTCATTCTGCTTACTCAGGGGATCAGCGGCGCAAAACGAACCACCGGTTGCCACCCGGGAGGGCTTTTGATAGTACCGGATGAATTTGACGCAGAAGATTTCACACCGCTGCAATATATCGCCAATGATAAAGAAAACGGTAAGATCTCCTCTCATTTTGACTTCCATGATATTCGTGATACTTGTTTGAAGATGGATATTTTAGGACACAACGTTCAAGATATGATTCATCATTTAGAGAAAAACACCGGCGTAAAAATCGATGATATTCCGATGAACGATCCGGCGGTATACAGTCTGTTTACTTCACCTGATGCGCTCGGTGTAACTGCTGAGGAAATTGACTGCGATACCGGCACGCTGTCTCTGCCGGAGTTAGGTACACCGTTTGTGCGGCAGATGCTTAAGATTTGTCAGCCGAAAAACTTTTCCGAGCTGATTAAAATCTCTGCCCTGTCCCACGGGACCAATGTGTGGACTGACAATGCGCAGGATTTAATCAAAGAGGGTATTTGTTCGATTTCCGAAGTCGTCGCCACACGGGATGATGTTATGAACGATCTGACCGACAAGGAAATCGACATTAAAACTGCATTCAGGATTATGGAAATCGTCAGAAAGGGTAAGGGGAACCGTATGCTTAAAGATGAGCATATCATAATGATGCGTGAACACGGCATGCCTCAGTGGTATATCGACAGCCTGAAAAAAATCCGCTATATGTTTCCGAAAGCCCACGCAGCCGCCTATATGACTAATGCTGTCAGACTTGGATGGTACAAGTTATATTATCCAAATGAATACTATCAAACTTACATGGATGTTTGTAAAAACTGTTTGGATGATGAAGAGATAGGTGCAATACTAAAAGAAGCTAAATGCAGAGGTGTGAAAGTTTGCACCCATTTTGAGAATAGTAAAATTTAAAGGCGTGAATATAATGTTTGAAATACAAGGAAAAATGAATACTGCCGTTTGCTATGCTAAGGTTGTCGAAGACAAAGCAATCGAACAAATCAGAGAAGCCAGTGTATAACTTTAAAGCAACAGATGACGTTTTACCGTGGAAGAAAAATAAAGTGAATACCGATGAAGGAACTGATCATAAAGAAGTTTAAGGTTATAGTAAAAGAGAGCAATATCAGAGTTTTATTTGCAGTTGAATCCGGTTGCAGTTTCGACGGCGTGTGGACGGATGTATTGGGAATATTAGGTATGCTTTTGCTGATATTCTCAATAGCGTTATTTGCATTAAGATTAACGGGAATGAACATGGGTGTAAAGGATGTTCTGATGCTGTTTTTGCAAGGCATGGCCGAGGGGCTCGGAGAAACGCAAGAGATGAGAAACGAAGAAAAGAAACGGTTAGACGCAAGGATTCACGCAATACGCAACCGTTCAAAAGAAATAAAAGATTTGAATGATTATATTTCCGGTAAAAAACAGATATGTACGGAGAAAAAACTAAATGGATATATTAAGATTTGTAAATTCGAAAGATATAAGAACGCATCTCCACAATATCAACTACCGCTTTGATTCGCTTGAGGCGGCTTGGCTTATCCGGCAATGCAGAAACGCCACGATAAAAGAAAAGCACGCCGCATGGGAGGAGCTTATAAGGACTATGCCGGATTGCCATATCGAAGAACGTCTGAACACCGCGCCGCAGGACAGCCTGCACCGCTTCCTTAAAATCTATATCGCGCTTGAGGACAAGTATATAAATGAGTTTTGCAATGAAAAGAGCGCAGATACTTACGACGATTGCGCGCCTTTTGTATATAGATTTAATTACATCTATAAAGACGGTTCAAGCGATGACCGGGGTACGGTATTTTCTTCATTTGACGCAATACAAAAAGCGATAAATGATCCGGAAGAAGATGTTGTTTCTATCAAGTGTACAAAGATGCGGATCGATGAGCCGAACAGCCGACAGATCGTGTATCTGACTCCAAAATTTGAAATCCTGAGCATCGATCCCGGACATATAAAAGACAAACACGACTACGAAATATACCGGGGCGTCTTTGACGGTTTGTGGTTTAATTTCCCTACGCCGTTTCGTAAGGGCGATATAGTATGGGATCCAAAAGCCCCAGAAGGCTGTTGCTGTGGCGGACCGTTTGTAACAACAGGAGTTTGTCTTGACGGGATCGTATATCCCGAAGTAAAAGACAATCTCAAAAAAACGGAGATACCTCGGATTTGTGTGCCGGAGGGTATTTCCTGAACAAGGACGGCAGTATCTATCGGGAATGTATGTCAAACTATATGGATCTCGAGTTCTATGATAAAGAGCTGACGGGAGCGCAAAGAACGTTGATTGCTTTCAGCAGCTTTCTGAAGGGTGAGATTGATCCGGCGCTTTTTGCGCGAGCGTATCATCAGATCATAACGGCGGGTTACGCGGCTGACAGTATGCCTCGGGACTATTTAAAATCCGGGCTTATTCTTGCCGGGCTTGAAGAAGGTAAGACGGAATTTTAGTTTAATTACTGCTTAATAAAAAAATGAAAAAATGAAAAAAATGATTAATGAATTTGAATCTGAATTACAAAAAAACGGCGGCGTTTCCTGTGAAGGGATCAACGCCGCCTTGAATAATATTGTAGAAAAGTATCAGGAGAAAAGCGCATTTCTTCTTTGCCCTTACATTTCACAAAGGATTGGGATCGCGGAATGGATCGTCAGGTGCGATGTGAGGGGGAGGTATGCGAAAGCGGACAGGAAATGACTTGCGTTATTCCGTTACCCGTCTTAATTCTTCCCATACCTTCACCATCGCGTATGTGTCAAGTTCACAGTATTTCAGCAGATTCCGGCGCGTGGCTTCGCGCTCCTCCGCAGTCATTTTCTCCATTGCCGGAAAAGCGTTCATCGCTTCGCCGCCGTTATGAATGCCTTCAAGATTATGATAATCAAGTGAGGGGTCATCAGAGAAAATCGCCGGAAGCACGCTCTTGATAGAAAAGCTTCCGCCCATTGCGCGGTTATAATACCAGCCGGATCGGAATGGTTCTATCAGATCAACGATATGATCCCGTATATTCAGCAGATGTTCGGAAAGGTCCGGAAAGGTCTCGGCAAGCTCTTTGATGCGCGTACATTCAAAATCTTTGTTGTATGCCGTGATGCATACGTTCATCGGGATATCTTCGCATAATCTTTCCGCGATCGTTCGTCTGGGATCGGTTCCGGGCTCGGCAAGAAATTCTTTGTGCAGAAGCTCGCCGCCGTCACGCTCAATGTAATGCAGGGAATACTGAAAAGGAATTTGAGCGTACGGTTTCGTTCCTATGTATTTCGGAATAACCGGCTGTACCGTTTCGAAATCAAGAAAATACAGCGGATAGGACAGTTTATTCAAAAATTTTCTGATGCTTTGCCTGTCAATATAAGTTCCTCTTTCGTGAAGTGCAAAATCAATTTGCCGCCTTTGCTTTTCATTTTTGATAAATACGGAGTGTTCCAACGCCTCAAATGAGGCGAGTCCCTGCTTGTAGAAAGCAAGCTTTTTGTCAAACTTCAAGCGGTACAGATCAAATACAGACGGCTTCGGCAAATGGCGGAAACAATAGCCCCGGAAGCCGCACCAATAAGGCGACCGGCACCGAGCGGACAAATCAAGCTCAGGCTCCCTGTCGCTCTCCAACATCACCTCAGCGCTTTCGATAAGCACTTCTATTTGATCCGATTCACACTTAATACTCTCAGACACATCGGTTATACGGAATAACTCATCAAGCTTCAGTTCTCCGTTAAAAACGTACTGACCGTTCAGGCATATCAAATACGTTCCGGTCACATTAACGCCGCAATGCTCCAGCACATATTTTTGATAAGCTACATCGGCGTAATAAACATCTTTGTCGTCGTGCGTGGAACTTTTGACTTCATAGATCGCCCAGCCGCCGTTTTCACGACGTAAAATATCAACGGCGCAGTACAACCCATCATACACAAACGAAGCTTCACATATAACGGGCGTTCCTTTCGACATTTCAATACGCGTATTATCTATCATTTTCGGAAGATCGAGCTTTTCGCCTTTATATGCGGTGACCTCCACATAATCGCTGAAGATCCCCATAGCAAGGTCGCCCACTTCGTTGCCTGCCGCCAAACGTGAAGCAAGATCGCCTTCTATACACATTTCTTCCGGCTTATATTTTTGCAGCCACGCGATTTTCGGGCATTGCCACAGCCCGCAATATTTTGATTTGGAAAAATACAGCATAACAGCCTCCCGGTATTGTTGATCACATTTTAATACAATAACATGCTTCACCGGTTTATACGCGCAATGCAAGCACCTACTGTTAAAACACCGTAATTCAACAATCTATCAACCAGTCGATAACATTGATAGATTCGATTCCGTCAAACTCTTTTTCTAAGCCTGTGTCAACAGAAAGGATGATTTTTCTGTAATTGTCCTTGATTCTTTTCAAGGGAGTGAGTTCACGATTTCTTACTGTTTCACTGTTCATTGATTCGGTCACCTGAATATACATTTTGGTATCAGCGTTGAATGCGATGAAATCTATCTCGCTGTCAGCGAGCTTGCCGATGGCAACATCATAGCCTCGCCTCAACAGCTCAAAATACACGATATTTTCCAGTATATGCCCGCTGTCACGGTTTCGGAAGCCAAGCAGATAATTACGCAACCCTATATCAACGATATAGTATTTTCCGAGTGTGCGTAAATACTCCTTTCCCTTGATATCAAATCTCTTGATTTCATAGAAGAAATAAGATTCCAACAGAGCGTACACATAAGACTGTACAGTATGAACACCGGGCTTACTCTTTCTTCCGTCGTCCAGCAATCCTTCATTGATCAACGTGTTGCCGATAGAAGATAACGAAACAGAACTGCCTATATTGTCTGCAAGGAACAGAATGATTTTGCGCAGTAATACAGCGTCTGTGATTTGTCTTTGACCTCGGCGCTTTTCGCGTTCCAAAATATCTCTGATAATGACGGTTGAATAGATACCATCGAGCAAAATCATTGCTTTTTCCTGATCCGGACCGACATCCGCAATTCCCGGCATACCTCCGAACCGCAGATATGCTTCAAAAAGCTCCCTTAACTCATAGCTTTCACCGTGAGCATCGTATGCACGTTTGCGTATGCCGCCGAGCACTCCCGCACTTTCGCGTATTTCGAAACCGTTGAAGTCGATAAATTCTGCAAATGAAAGCGGCAGCATACGTATCTCTACACACCGCCCGGACAAATAGGTAGAGTATTCGGATGACAGTAAATAGGCATTAGAACCCGTCAGGTAGATATCACAATCAATATCTACACGGAATGCGTTAACGGCGTTCTCCCAAGCTTTAACTCGCTGTATCTCATCAAAAAAGAGATATAAGCGTTTGTTGGGCAAAGCCTTGGATTTTACATAATTATATATATCGTCTGAGGTCATATCTTTGAAATCGTAGGATTCAAAGTTCATCTCAACTATTTGGTCCGGAGATATTCCGCTGTTCAACAGATGCCCGACCATTAGCTTTAAAAGGCTGGACTTTCCGCATCGACGAATACCGGTAACCACCTTTACAGGCTCGGTATCCTGAAACGCTATGAGCTTATTCAGATATAAGTCTCTGTTTTTTAAACTACCGTTTGGTTTCATGCTTATAACCTCCTTCGTTTAGTATTGTAGCATAAACTTTCAAAAAAGTAAAGTTTTTGCCGTTGATTGCATAAATTTTATTTTCAATTTGTAAAAGCGTAAAGTGTTTACGAGGAAACGATCCTCTTTTCAATCAGCAATTCCGGTTATTTGTTTAGCTCAACTGTCATATATGATTGTTCCGTTTTTGATAAAGGCGTTGTAATATTTGGTAGAAATAGTTATATCAGCACGTATTGATTATGCCCTTCCGGTTATTGATTCATTCTAATATATAGATGAATAATAGCTGCGCCGAAAATACCGCAACATCAAGCTAAAACAAAAAACTACCCGAAATATCCAACCCTCCCCGGTAAGGACATCTCAGGTAGTTTTATTTTGTAAGAATTGTATTCTATTTGTATAAGGATAAAAGCATTAATCTTCCTACAAACTCAACCCCGCCGAATATGTAACACAAAACTGATGGTTTATAACAGTCCTCATATTGCGCACATATTTCGTTGTATGTACGGGACACATTATGTTTACCATCAGCCTCACTCCATTTGTTACATGAACAGTTTAAGTACCGATAGGTGCTTTATTCGTTATAATATCATAAATGTATGGTATTGACAATAGGAAGTATAGTTATATGTATTTGAAGAGCCGCTGTGCAGCCTTTGGTGTGAGGGCTGCCGTTTAATAATAATACTTTAGCCATTGTGATCCTCCTGTTTTGAGAAATATTAATTCATTTTGTCAGCCTTCTTATCTAAAGAATCCTTTCACCCCGCCGAGAACGATACGGTTGGTAATCTCAATTATTTCATCCATGGGAATTTTCTTATCGGTCAGCACCCACTCCCGGTATGCGCCCAAAACAGCGTTATTGATAAAACCCAACAGCACCTTTTTCTCGTAATCCGAGAGCTTTTGATATTTCTTGGATTTGCTCCAGCTTTCATCATTAACTTTGACAGTCATCTCATCACGGATAGTGCGGTAAGTGCCGCCGCAGGTTATTTTCTCATAAGCAAGTCCCTGTAATGATGCATAGACGAAAAACTCACGGTTTACTTTATTTAAATCGTCGGGCAGTGAGTAGTCCTTGATGCGCTCGATAAACCCATGGGACAGCTCAGCCTGCATTTCTGCAAGGAGAAAGTCCAGCGTCTCATAGTAGTGATAGAAGGTTTTTTTATTAATTCTTGCTCTCTCGCACAGCTCCTTGACTGTGATTTTATCATAGTCTTTCTCGCAAATCAATGCTTCAAAGGCTGACTTAATACCCTCAATTGTTTTGATAACTCTTAAATCTTCTTTTCCTGTCAGTTGCATATTACCATTCCTTTATGCAAGCTCAAACTTGGGATGCCACGCCGCAAACTGCTCAAGCTGAGCGTCAGTGCGGTGGTAGTATCTCATACCTTTATCAAGTTTTGCTATTTCGTCCATCTCAGCGTCAGTTAATGTAAAGTCTAAAATATCGAGATTGTCCTTTATATGGGCGACATTCTTACTGCCGGGAATGACAACAAAACCCATCTGCGTGTGCCAGCGCAGGATAACCTGAGCTGGCGATTTGTCGTACTTTTTGCCAAGCTTTTCAAAAATCGGCTCTTCCATCAAGCTCTTGTCGCCGTGGCCGAGCGGATACCATGACATCAGTTTAATGCCGTAATTATCGAGAGTATTTCTAAGCTCCTTTTGTGTGAAATAGGGGTGAGCCTCCACCTGAATAAATTGAGGAACGATTTCCCACTTTGTCTGCAATTCTTCTATATACTTACCCTCAAAGTTGGAAATACCGATCGCCTTTGCCTTGCCCTCTCTATATGCTTTTTCAAGCTGACGGTATCCTGCAAGCCAGTTGCCGGCGGGTTGATGGATAAAGAGCAGATCAACATAATCCACTCCGAGACGCGCTAAGGTTTCGTCCACAGCGTTGTCATTCTCGTACTCACTCGGCCATAGCTTGGTGGAAATGAAAACTTCTTCACGCTTTAAACCGCTTTCCCTGACACCTCTGCCTACAGCACGTTCATTAACATAAGCGTTTGCGGTATCTACCATGCGATAGCCCATTTTAAGAGCTTCACGGGTGCTGTTCTCGGCATCGGCGGGCGTGAGCATAAATGTTCCGATTCCGACTACGGGAAAGTTAACTCCGTTGTTAAGTTTAATAGCGTTCATAAAAATAGCTCCTTTTCTTAATTTATGCAACTTTGGTTGCTTATCTTGATATTATTATATATCATTTTTCAAAGAATACAACGATCAAATCAACAAAAAATATTTATCTTTATGACGTATCAGTCATTTCCGTATTTTTTTAGTTGCTGATTTCCGCTACTTATTACTGTTTTATTTGTATTATTTTACGGCATTTTTCGCCCAAGCTGCCACCTGTATCTGCGAATGAGGTGCGCTGCCGCCCTGCACGGCAAGGCTGTCACCGATCTTCGCACCCTTGCAGGAAGCTGTTATTGTTTTGGGAACACCGCCAAGTCCCGAACCCTCGTGCGTAACAACATAGTGTACGGTCTTGCCGGTGAACTCAAGCATCTCAAGTTGAGTGTAAACCGCCATCGGATAAATACCCCACCAGTTTGGAGCAACTATGAAGATGTTGTCATAGCCGGAAATATCTTTGAGGTATTCTTTCAGCTCGGGGCGCGCCTTCTCTCTCAACTCAATCTTAGCCTCATTGATGCAGACCATATAGTCCTTGTCGTATGGCTTTACGGTATCGACCTCGAACGCATCTGCCCCTATTGCATCCTTAATATACCCGGCAATCAATTCGGCGTTGCCTCTGTCAAGATTTTTAACAGAGCCGTTCACATAATTTTGTCCTCGCCTTGAATAAAAAACAACTAAATTTTTCATAGTGTCCTCCTGTATTTCTTGAATTTGAATTATGCAACTTTAGTTGCTTAACTTGAATACATTATATATCTTTTTTTCGAAAAAACAACGGTCAATTTTTTGTAAGTGGTGAGATAAGTAACTCTTTTTAAAAAATGGTTTCATAAAACCACTTTCTCAGTATGAAGGGCATGCCGTCAGTCTGTGCGAAAGTCCGCAGGCAGCGTAGTTGCCGAAAGAATCATTAACCGATCATAAGGGTATTATTACACCTTTATCAAAGAAACGGAACAGTCATATCTCACGGATGAGCTGAAAGAAAGTCTGATATCGCTGATTGAAGAACGAATTGGTTCGCTGTAAACAGTTGGTGTGTTTATATTGGAAATCCGCGCCGAAAATGACGCAACATTGAGCTAAAACAAAAAAACTACCCGAGATATCCAAGCCTCCCCGGTAAGGACATCTCAGGTAGTTTTATTTTGTAAGAATTGTATTCTATTGTATGAAGCTTAAAGCATGAATCTTCCTAAAAACTCAACATCGCCGAATATGTAACGCAAAACTGATGATTTATAACAGTCCTCATATTACGCACATATTTTGTTGTGTGTACGGGACACATTATGTTAACCATCTGACCGCCGACAGAACCTGCCTGACGAGATGTTAAATCGCCGTTGTAACCTTGCTTAAGATTTACTCCAACTTCGTTGGCAGCTTCCATCTTAAATCTCTCGAGAGCTTCTTTAGCCTCGGGAACAACGATTGAGTTACCTCTTTTTGCCATTGTTTTCTCCTTTTCCAATATAAGCAAAACATAATGCTAAAACGTATTTGCCTATTAATGAGCATATTGTTTCACATATATAGTTTTTATAAATGTTTTTATTGCGGCGTTTATTAATTATTTAATATTTGACCGCAAAAGTATTTTGTGAAATAAAAATCAATATATGATATGCAAATATAGGAATTTAATTTTGATTTAATATCAAATAATAATATTGAAGTTTTTCGATTTTTAGTATATAATCCATTTGTATAAGTCATATGGGGGTATTTTTCCATGAAAAAAGCTTTAATATTACTGCTTTGCGCAGCTTTAGCAATCATTATTATGTCTTCGTGTAACAGCAACGACGGAAATAATGATTCATCGGCGCAGCAAGATACGGAAACAGTAGAAAAAATAGACCACGACCTTGTCAGCACGGACTTACAGGCTGCCTGCAAATTTATGGAAAGCTTTTACAATGAGCCGGAAAGCTACGACGGTTCTACCGTAAAAATATCGGGTACAGTTAAAGTAATAAATGTAGAGGAAAAAACATATTATTATCTTGTGATAAGCGATAAAGACGAAAACAGCATAGATATTCCGTTTGTCAAAGACTTATCGGATAAAAACGACTATCCACAGAATAATGACAAATGCACGCTTACAGGAGTACTAAAAGAAATATCAGACGACGGAATATACGGCGTATACGTAAATCAAGACGGTCTTATCAACGAAATGGCAGAATACAGAGAAACCTTAACCGTCGCCGACGAAAAAGTAACTCTGGAAAATTCACAGGTTTTCTCGGCGTATGGAGTAACTTTAAGATACAAAGGTACGGAAAATGAATACTTTAACTTATACGCCAAAAATAACAGCAGCAACGCGGCGGTAATAAGGTCATACAATACAAAAATCAACGGAAAATCGGCCAATTTTTCTGTATATGAAATCTTAGAACCGGGCGAAGAAAAAGACATAAGCGCGTGTATGACTTCTGCCATAGAAAACAAAACAGATACCATATCAATGACGTTTGCTCTTGAAGACGACAGCAATAACGAAATATTTAACACAGGCGAAATCAACTTTGCGGCTGAGTAAGGGATTTACGGATAATAAAAAAATTTCAAAAAACTATTGACAAAGTAAATCTAAAGTAGTATTATGGTCGAGTCGTCAGCACAATAGTGCGGCGGCGAATGTGGGAGCATAGCTCAGCTGGGAGAGCATCTGCCTTACAAGCAGAGGGTCATAGGTTCGAGCCCTATTGTTCCCACCACTTGAGTGGCCCGGTAGTTCAGTTGGTTAGAACGCTAGCCTGTCACGCTAGAGGTCGACGGTTCGAGCCCGTTCCGGGTCGCCACTTTTTGCCTTTGTAGCTCAGTCGGTAGAGCAGGGGACTGAAAATCCCCGTGTCGATGGTTCGATTCCGTCCGAAGGCACCATTTTGCGGATGTAGCTCATCTGGTAGAGCGCCACCTTGCCAAGGTGGAGGTAGCGAGTTCGAGCCTCGTCATCCGCTCCAATTTTTCGGCACTAAGCGGTTTGTTTAGTGCCGAAGCAATATAAGGCGTCATAGCCAAGTGGTAAGGCACGAGTCTGCAAAACTCTGATTCCCCGGTTCAAATCCGGGTGACGCCTCCAAAGCGAAAATCCTGTCGATGCAGTCGGTGGGATTTTCGCTTTGTATTATTCATTTTTTAAAGAAACTTGTCAAGTTTCGCTATATAATAAAAGCGAACACTTTCAATGGTTTAGAATATTAATTTACATATAAGCCCGGAGGTCATTATGTTTAACGCGCAGAAAGTAAAAAACGATTGTGTACAATGGATAAGAGACTTTTTTGAAGAAAACGGCAAAGGCTGCAACGCGGTTGTAGGTATATCGGGCGGTAAAGACAGCTCTGTGGTTGCCGCGCTGTGTGTTGAGGCTTTGGGCAAAGAGCGAGTGATTGGCGTGCTTATGCCCTGCGGCGAACAGCACGATATTGATATGGCTCATCTGCTTGTTAATCATCTTGACATAAAGCACTACGTAATTAATATAAAAGATGCCGTAGACGGTATAAAGAATAATCTTCCGTTTGAGATATCAAAGCAAAGCTCGATAAATATTCCTCCGCGTGTTCGTATGACGACGCTTTACGCCGTATCTCAAAGTCATAACGGCAGAGTTGCCAACACCTGTAATCTCTCGGAAGATTATGTCGGTTACTCTACAAGATACGGTGACGCGGCAGGCGATTTCAGCCCCTGCGCAAATCTGACAGTTGCAGAGGTAAAAGAAATAGGAAGATTACTCGGTTTGCCCGACGCGTTAATAGACAAAGTGCCGATAGACGGGCTGTGCGGAAAAACAGACGAAGAAAATTTGGGCTTTACTTACGCGGAGCTTGATAAATATATACGCACGGGAGAAATTGAAGATCTTGCTCACAAAGAGATGATAGATAAACGACACAAAGCAAATTTATTTAAGCTTAAATTAATGCCCTCATTTTCTCCGGAGATATAAAATCTTCTTGAAAACGCGCCGCAAATATGATATCATAACCGTGTAAGGGAGTTTGACGCTTATTTTTCGGCTGATCTTCGGTTGCTTATTTAATCCTAACGGCTAAGGAGGGACATTTATGAATTTACAGGAATCCGGCGAAATGTACCTTGAAACCATACTTATACTGTCAAAGCAAAAGGGCTGTGTTCGCGCGATAGATATAAGCGAACATATGGGATACTCAAAACCCTCCGTAAGCCGAGCAATGGGGTTGCTGAAATCCGGAGAATTTATAAAGATCGATGAAAACGGTTCTATAACCCTTACAAAAGAAGGAAAAAACATTGCCGAAAAAATTTATGAGCGGCATAATGTACTAACAGATATGCTCATACGGTTGGGCGTTGATAAAAAAACAGCCGCCGCGGACGCCTGCAAGATTGAACACGATATAAGCGACGACTCATTTAACGCAATAAAAAAACACATAGAGTCAATAAATAACAAATAAGGCAATTACGCCGGGAAGCTGAGAGATAATAAACTCTTTAAGCCTTCCCGGCGAGTTTTTGTATGGCTTACCCCTGTCTTGCGGTAAATCTGAGTTTAACACTTGATAATCAGTCGAAATTGTGTTACAATACCCGATAGTGAAAAGAGGTGCTTTTATGTGTGCCCTGCAGGAACAATTTGATTTTTCCTCAAAACAAAAAGTTATTGATTTTCTCAAAAGTGACGCTCTCCCCCACGCAATTATTCTTCAGGGTGCAAATAAAACGGAATCTCTCAGCGCGGCCAAGTTTATAGCGGCTTACGCCGTCTGCGCAGGTGAAAATAAGCCCTGTTTTAAATGCGGTAATTGCGTTAAAGCCTTTTCTAAAAACCATCCCGACATAATGTGGGTAAAAGGTACAGGAACTAACGGTAGAATTAACGTAAGCGATATAAGAAGGATATGCGGAGATTCATATATTAAACCAAACGAAGCCGATTGCAAGGTGTATATTCTTGAGGACTGCGAGCTTTTGAATACACAGGCCCAAAACGCCTTTTTAAAGAGTTTGGAAGAACCCGCGGGAAATATATTATATATTCTGCAATGCACATCCGCGTACGGTTTGCTTGAAACGATAACCTCAAGGTGTATTTCCATAAGCATAAGCTCAACGCCGGACGAAGGCTCGGAAGAAAAGCAAAAAGCTGTTGAAAGAGCATCGGAAATTGCATCGGCGCTTTGCAAAAACACAGGTTACGATTTAATGTGGGCAACATATTTCAGCGGCGGAGACAGAGATTATTATTTACTTGTTTTAAGTGAACTAAAACAAATTTTGGTATGCGCTCTGTTGAATAAAGCATATCTACCTTACAGCGCAGAATCACAAAATTTGAGAAAAGCCCTCTCCAAAAAGAAGCTAACGGCAATGATATCAACGATAGACGAAGCCACAGACGGAATGAAAAGAAACACGAATATAAATTTATTCTCAACCTGGCTTTGTTCAGCACTTGAAAAAATAAAAGCAGATAATAACTAAGAAAGGAATGCAGAATACTGCCTTAAGTATTATGATTGAGATAATTGGAGTAAAATTCAGAGAAGTCGGCAAGGTCTATTATTTTGACCCTGACGGCAATAAAATTGAGCCCGAAACAAAAGTAATTGTTGAAACAGCACGCGGTATTGAGTGCGGCACAGTTGTTTGCGGTAACAAAATGGTAGACGATGAAGAAGTCGTTCATCCGTTAAAAAAGCTTATACGCATTGCGACAGATGAAGATATTGCAAAACTAAAAGAAAACGAAGAAAAAGAGCAAAAAGCTTATCAAATATGCGAAGAAAAGATAGCGGCTCATAACCTGCCTATGAATCTTGTAGGGGTGGAATATACATTTGACAACAGCAAAATACTGTTCTACTTTACCGCGGACGGCAGACTTGATTTCAGAAGCCTTGTAAAAGACCTTGCATCCGTATTCCACACCAGAATTGAGCTCAGGCAAATAGGCGTAAGAGACGAAGCAAAGATGCTCGGCGGTATCGGTATATGCGGCAGGCCTTTTTGTTGCAAAGAATTTTTAAACGCCTTTCAGCCTGTATCTATAAAAATGGCAAAAGAACAGGGATTATCTTTAAGCCCGGTTAAAATATCGGGCGCTTGCGGAAGGCTTATGTGTTGCCTGCAATATGAGCAGCCTGTATATACGGATTTGCTTAAAAAGACACCAAAAACAGGGGCTATCGTAAGCACGCCCGAAGGAAAAGGTGTTGTCACCGAAATCAATCTTATCAGCGGAAATATTAAGGTACATTTAGACCACTCCCCGGAGGGCATAACCCATACGTATAAGGTAAACGAAATAAAAACCATAAAAGACGCACAAATAAGAATAGACAAGAAAGAATTGGAAGAATTAAAAGATCTTGAGTAAATTTTAAACTGTTTTCGCATTTTGACTTGCAAGAGTTAAAATAGATTTTGCCGTAAGGGGAAACAGGTGAAATTCCTGTGCGAGCCCGTCGCCGTGATGTGTTTATTTGATTTGTCCTATTTGCTGTGCCGCGCAACGAAGAAAAGCCATTGGATAATTATCTGAGAAGGCGGACAAATTCTGCACAGAGCCGAAATATCCTTACCGCAAAAATCGTTAGCCGCGAGCGCCGGCATATAACGAGGAAAAATTTAAATTATAAGGAGACAAACAAATGACATTATCACAACTTAAAAGACGTCTGTCAATGATTGTTTGCACAGCGCTTATTGCGGCTATGGCGCTAACTGCAACAGCTTGCGGCAGCAAAGATTCCGGCGGAGCCGGCTCATCTGCAGCACAGGTTGAAACACAATCTCAGGCAGCAACAAGCACAGTGGACGAGCAATCCAACTTAACGGTACTTGGAGAAGGCGAAACTCAATTCTTATTCAATGTGACCGACAAAGACGGCAAAGAGACAAAATTTGAGATTCATACCGACAAAACAACAGTCGGTGAAGCTCTTCTCGACCTCGGACTTATCGAGGGTGAAGACAGTGAATACGGATTATATGTAAAAACCGTAAACGGTATCACTGCTGATTTCAACACAGACGGAGTTTATTGGGCATTTTATATTGACGGAGAGTACGCGACAACGGGCGTGGATCAAACAGACATAAACGCAGGAAGTACATATGCCTTTAAAATTGAATAATAATAAATAACATAAGAAAACCCTGCCGATTATTCCGGCAGGATTTTTTTATTTTGTTATTATTCCGTTCGCAAGGCAACAACAGGGTCTTTTTTTGCAGCGCTGCGCGATGGTATTATTCCCGCCGCTAGGGTAAGCAGCATACTTATAACAACAAGCCCCGCGGCAACAGGTGCAGGCAAAACCGCGCTTAAATTATTAATTCCCGTTAAGCTGTGAAGTATGGCATTTATAGGTATACACAACAGGTATGTTATCAATACACCGAAGGTTCCCGAAGTAAAACCTATTATCACCGTTTCGGCGTTGAACATACCAGATACATTGCGTTTTGATGCTCCTATTGCCCTTAATATTCCTATTTCTTTCGTTCTCTCCTGAACTGATATCAGAGTAATTACCCCTATCATTATAGACGAAACAATAAGCGACACCGCTACAAAGGCGATAAGAACATATGTTATAGCGTCTATTATTGTTGTAACAGACGACATTATTATACCCACATAATCGGTATATTCTATCTTTTGCAACTCGTCGGCACTTTCGTTATACTCCGCTATTACGTCCTCAATCACTTCTTTATCCGCAAAGCTCGAAGCATACAGATTTACCGTAGACGGAGTATTAAGATCAATACAACCAAGCTTAATCAGATTATCCTTGTAGCTTGAATCTGAAAACTCTATAACGTTGTCGTAATAGTAGGCGCTGTCCTCTACCGTATACTCCTTCATTGCGGCTTCAAAAGCGGCGGCAAGCTGTTCTCCGGAGAGCGCTGACAGCTGAACGGTCACCTGAGCCGAATATTGCTCTGTGTATTGCTGAGATATATATTGCGACAGCATTTGGTATAGTTCTTCATCTGTCATATTGTAAATGTATGATCTTATATCTTCGTCATTCATATTCATTTGGGACGAAATCGACTGATATACGCTGTTTTCCAGCTCTTCTCTGGACGCGTCTCCCAAAGTTTGATCTACAAAAGCCTGAACGTCCTCATCCTTTGGTATGCCTGATATTTTTACATACAGATCAGATTTTTCTTCTGTATTGAGCCGGGAAACATAATCCTTGAATTTTTGCGCCTTTGCTTTGTTATCAAGCTCTGTATCGGCGTCTTTGAATTTCAAACCCGTGAATATATCTATATCGCTGTCCTTTTGCTGTGCCTTGATAGCGGAGCTTTTAAGAGCTTTGTCTATCACGTATTCGGTAAGCTTGTATGTGTATCCAATATGTCCGTTTTCATCTGAAGAAACAGAGTCTTCGTCCACCTTGGCTATCCCCGTAACACGAAGATTTATTGCGTTGTCATATAAATATTTCAACCCTGCCGATGTATCTCTCAGATCAACATAAATCTCTTTTTCATCGTCATATGAGAAGCAGTCTGAATTGAGAATTACTCTGAAATCCATACCGCAGATTTCCTTATAGCTCCACTTTTGGATCTCGTAGTCAACTTCTTCGTGATTTAACGAAGCCTTGAAAAGCTTGTCGATCTCATCTGCCGACTTCAAGCCCAAAGTATAGAGCGTCAGGTCGTTAAGCTCGTTATTCTTGTCAACAAATAAAACTACCTCGTTATACTTACTCGGCCACTTTCCGTATAAAAGCTTATATTTTGATTCTACCACATCATTCATAACATCACCGTTATCACCGGGTATAAGCTCCTGCCAAACCTTTGAAGATGATGTCAACATATTATCCATACTGCCAAAAGTGGTTTGCTGTCTGAGCGCAAGCATAGAAGACATATCCATATCGGCGTAATCCTTCATCGCCTGTGTAAAGAGCGTCTCCGCGTCGCATCTGATAATGTCGCTGTCTACATTCTGCGTATATACAAGCAAATCGAGATTATAGCCGTATTGCACACCGGATAACGCTTTGCTTAAGGCGCTGTCTGAATCTTTGCGTTGCTTTTCAATATACTTTTTAAATGCCTTTAAGTCGTTTTCGCGTTCATCCAATGTATTTACGGTGTTCATAAGCTCATAGAGCATCGCCTTTTGATAAACTGAGTCATTTTTGTGTTCACCGGTAGATTTTCCGCGTCCCATAAATGTTTCTATAAGACTGCTCATATCCACGTTTTTCTGCCTGATGGAAATAGGATAAGATGTAAGCGTTTCTTCCTGTACATACTCAATATAATTGGTCGTACCCTGAGACACAGCGTAAATAAGAGCAATTCCGATAATTCCTATTGAGCCTGCAAAGCTTGTAAGCGCCGTGCGCCCTTTTTTTGTAAACAAATTTTTAAGCGAAAGGCCGAAAGATGTTCCAAAAGACATTGAAGGCTTCTTTTTTCTGCGACGCATTTTTTTAGTATCAGAAACAGCTACTTGTGAATCTGCGGTCTCGTTTTTATCGGCGGGCTGAGAATCGGACGTTATAACTCCGTCAAGCATACGCACTATTCTTGTGGAATATTCCTCCGCCAGATCAGGGTTATGGGTAACCATTATAACAAGCCTGTCTTTTGATATTTCTTTCAGTGTTTCCATTACCTGCCTGCCGGTCTCGGTGTCAAGCGCGCCCGTGGGTTCGTCTGCAAGCACTATGTCTGGATTATTAACTATTGCTCTTGCTATTGCTACTCTCTGCATTTGACCGCCCGAAAGCTGATTCGGGCGTTTTTTGAGCTGATCGCCTAATCCTACCTTTTCAAGAGCAGATTTTGCCTGCTTTCTGCGCTCGGATTTTTTAACGCCCGAAAGCGCAAGCGCCAATTCAACATTTTGCAGTACGGTTTGATGCGGTATTAAATTATAAGTTTGAAAAACAAATCCTATTGAATGATTTCTGTAGGCGTCCCAATCTCTGTTTTTGTACTTTTTTGTTGTTTTTCCGTTAATAATAAGGTCGCCCTCGGTGTAGCTGTCCAAACCGCCGATTATATTAAGCAGTGTGGTTTTTCCGCAGCCGGACGGACCAAGTATGGACACAAATTCATTTTCTCGGAAATTAAGACTTATTCCGTTGAGGGCGTGAACATCTTCAGAACCCGTTTCATACACTTTTGTTATGTTTTTAAGCTCAAGCATATAACATTCCCCTTTCACAAACAAGCAAAATACTATTTATACAATTTGTATATTTAAATTTACCCTCTGTATTTTTCCATCATTTGTTTGAACAGTTCCTGGCATGAAGGCGGTGTATAGGTTATCGCGTTTGCGCCTGCTTCGATGGTTTTGAGAATTGACTCCGGAGTTTTGCCGCCTGTGGCTATTATGGGAATATCGGGAAAATCCTTACGTATTTTTGCTACGACATTGGGGGTATCCGCTGCGGCTGCCACATTAAGAATAGAAGCCCCTGCCGCTATTCTGTCAGAAATATTTGTATTACTGTCCGTGACCGTTATAGCAACCGGGATATCCACCGACTCGGCTACCGCAAGCAGATTAAGGTCCGAAACGGGCGAATTAAGCACAACGCCTATCGCACCCTGGCTTTCGGCGTCTTTGGCAAGCGATATTGTTCTTAATCCCTTTGTGGTTCCGCCGCCCACTCCGCAAAACACGGGAATATAAGCAGATTTAATTATCGCCTCGCTTATTGCCGGCTGGGGCGTAAACGGATATACGGCAAACACCGCGTCAGCATTGCAGTTTCTGATAATGGCTATATCTGTTGTAAAAACAAAAGATTTTATTCTCTTGCCGTAAATAACTATACCGCTTGCCCTGTACGCTTCGTCGGGTATTCTGAGTATATTGTGCCGCAACTTGCTTTCTATCTGCGGCGATAATTTTTTCTCTTTAGGGGTCATAAATATTCCTCTTCCTTTTTTGTGCTATAAACAAAACGGGTCAATCGAAATACAGATCGATCAACCCCAAAAAGCTTAAATACCTGATTATATAGAGATCTCAAGAGCCATTTTATACAGATCTTTGTCAATAGTCTTTTTCATATCAAGGGCTTCGTTGATCTCTATATCTACAATTTGGCCTTGCTGCATGGCAACAATCCGGTTTCCCTTGTTGTCTCTGAGCAATTCCACCGCGCGGCTTCCCATTCTGCTTGCCACTACTCTGTCTCTTAGAGTCGGAGAACCTCCGCGCTGCACATGACCTAAAACGGTACCTCTTGCTTCTATTCCTGTTGCTTCCTGTATTCTTCTTGTAAAATACTCTAAACCGCCTACACCCTCGGCAACTATTACTATAAAGTGCTTTTTGCCTGTCTTTTGGGTGTTGAGCATTTTTTGTATAACGTCTTTTTCAAAATTGAAAGGTATCTCGGGAACCA
Source organism: Clostridiales bacterium (assembly GCA_024690965.1). GTDB lineage: Bacteria > Bacillota > Clostridia > Oscillospirales > Acutalibacteraceae > JAEEHZ01. Next base: position 151,630 of record JAILOG010000009.1, on the reverse strand, counting down.
GTATCGCGGTTGCACCTACAGCTATACCTGTTTTAAGAGCTACATCTCCGCAGCGTCTGCCCATAACCTCCACAATTGAACAACGGTTATGAGATTGAGCCGTGTCTCTTAGTTTATCTACCATTTCCATAGCGGTGTTCATTGCCGTGTCAAAGCCTATGGTATACTCGGTGCAGGCAATGTCGTTGTCTATTGTTCCGGGAATACCCACTACCTGAATTCCTTCAGCAGAAAGCTCTCTTGCACCTCTGAAAGAGCCGTCGCCGCCTATTACAACAAGTCCGCTTATTCCGAGCTTATTACAAAAATCCGCTGCCTTTTTAACGCCCTCTGTTGAGTTATATTCTTCGCTTCTGGCTGTATAAAGGCAAGTACCGCCTTTATGTATAATATCGGAAACACTTCTCAAATTCATTTCAACAATATCGTTTTCGAGAAGTCCGTTATATCCTCTTTTTACGCCTATAACCTTCATACCGTTGGCAATTCCGGTCCTTACAACGGCTCTTACCGCGGCGTTCATACCCGGCGCGTCACCGCCGCTTGTTAATACAGCAATAGTTTTCTCTGACATATGTATATAACCTCCATAACTATTAATGCCAAACAATGCCTATTATATTATAAATAACCGTATATAATCAAGTCTTAACGAAAAAAAACACCAAAATATCAGTTTGTATATTTTTTACAAAATAATCAGTCTTTTATTATACCATGTGACCATCTGTTAAATTCATCTTTGTAATTGTTTTTAGCGTATCCGTCGCAGGTTGTTTCGTTCTTTATTGCTTTTTTACGCGTGTCTGCTATGTCGAGATCATAAAAATCGCTTTTCGGATAAGTGTTTATACACAAAGCTGAAGATTTTATATAGTCTTGATTAAGGTTTATATATTTCTTCACTTTTTTATCGTCGGCTGCGTTTTTCAAGCCCTCGCCGAACTGTATGCTCCCTTTGTCAAGCAAAACCGTTTTGCCCTTCTCGTCAAAATAGAATATTTTGTGCGAATATGTTCCAGTGTTGAGCCATTTTACAGGGTTGTAACCGTAAAGATATGAATATCCGTTTTGCTTGTAGATTAACAGTGAGTTATAGCCTGTTCTTGTTTCGAGCGCCTCGGTTTGATATATTTCTTTTACCTTATTTTTTATGACCATATACACCTTTGCGTAAAGGATATGGCGGCTCTTGTAATTCTCATAGTTTACAACAATCATTTCGGGTATCCCGTCGTGTGAAAGGTCCTCTAAGAAAACGCTTGTTTTCTCTGTGTTGTAATGAGTCGTGTAATATTTTAGTTCCGCATTTAAAGCGTCTATCAATTCTTTTGCTTCCGGTGAGCTTATACCGCGTTTAGTTACCTTTGTGTTTTGCGGCAGATGTATTTTTGGTGGCTCGGTATAATTTGTTTTAAATATCAAAATTGAGTTATCCTCTACCCCACATTCGCGAAAACACTGCTGAATATAGTGTATCGTGCTTTCCTGCAATCCAAGTGTCTCGCAGGCTCTTATCATAGCAAAAAGACAGTCTTCGTATGTTGCGTCTCCGCACAGATAAAAGGTAGACACCGCCATTGCTTGCTCTAAATTATCAAAGCTCTCGTTGAAAGCATAAACATATGTGTTATAGAAAATATGGCTTAAAATAAGTGAATTATATGAAGAATTGGTTTCATCGTTTAATTGAACGGATTTTTTGTCATCATTATTGAATGTAAGCCCTTTTATCTCGTCTACACCGTTATTAAAATTATCGTATTTAACTATATATTGCGAAATATCTTCGTCTTTGCTTACCGTGCTTTGCCAATTATCGTTAAGATAACAATTCCACACATCATAATAAGACTGCTTAACGCTGAGTGCGGAAGACGAGTTGCCCAAAGCGCTCACTCCAAGGTCAATAAACATATTTCCCGTCTGTTTGTTGTAAATTGAGCCAACCTTAACAAGGGCGTCTGTTTTAGCATCAAATACAGCGTAATACTTTTTCTTTTTGTTAAGAGTAAGTGTTATCTCGGCGTATTTCCCCAGTGCGGGGGCGCCGTTTGCGTCTTTATATATTATAAGCTTCGCGCTTTCGGGTACTATCTTTGCCTGAACAACAATGTCATCACGTGTGTAAGGATAAAGCATAGAATTGTCTATGCTGATATTATTGCGGTATCTTTCTATATCGCCTTTTTCAACATATTTTTCGAGATAATTCACATAACTTGAACAGCAGGATAACGGTGTATCGCTTTTGTCCGCTGTTACTATAACATATCCGTTCTCAACGTCAATGCCGTAATAAGTTTGCTTAAAATAATAGGCAATGTATTGACTTACATCGTTTCGCGCAACAAAAGTCAAATTGTTTTCATAGCCGTCATCAAAAGCAACGTCTTTTATGGCTGAAAGCGACATTAACGCATCACTTTCGTTGTTTATTTTCCCCCGGGAATACAATCCCTGCGCAAGCTTAAAGGAGCCGTCGTTGTTAAAATAATATTTTATTGAGCTTTCTTCCTCAAAATACTTTTTTGCCCCTGCGGCAACAGGAATAATTACCGCTATCGCCAAAATAATTGCCGCTGTAACAACAGCTATAATTCTCTTTTGCTTTTTAGATATGATTTGCCTTGAGGGTATATTATATTTGTCTTCCATTACGTTTAGTCACCCGTGTTAAAAATTTCCTTTAATCTTTTATCAATCTCATCGCGGCATTTTCTGTATTCGTCCAAGTCTCCGCCGAAGGGGTCGCATACATTTAAGACCGTAATCTTTTCAGCGTCCGCGCCAAGCAATTTAAGCATTTCCGCGTGAGATTCCGTCATAGCTATTATTAAATCGGAATTGTTTATATCGTCTGCCGTTACGGTTTTACTTCTGTGGGCAGAAATATCTATCCCTGTTTCCTCCATTGCCTGTATCGCGTTAGGTGACGCGGGACTGTCGTCTTTTGTATACAGACCTGCACTCAAACATTCATCGCCGTCTTTTTTATACTTGCTGAGAAAAATCCCCTCAGCCATGGGGCTTCTGCAAGTGTTGCCCGTGCAAACAAACAATATCTTCATATTAGACACTCCTTGCCGTTATTTCTTTGCGTCATACCAAGTTTTGCCTATGTTTGCGTCCGCCGGAAGAGGAACCGAAAGCTTAACGGCATTACTCATTTCTTCTTCAAGTATTTGCTTTACCTTTTCACTTTCGTGTTCGGGAGCTTCTACAATAAGCTCGTCATGAATTTGCAGTATGAGCTTCGCTTTCATGCTTTCCTTTTCAAGCCTTTTGCTTACTTTTATCATAGCTATTTTGATTATGTCGGCGGCGGTGCCCTGAATAGGCATATTTCTCGCCACTCTCTCTCCAAAAGAACGCGTAATGTGATTAGACGATTTAAGCTCGGGCAAATATCTTCTTCTGCCGAACATTGTGGAAACATAACCGTCCTTTTTTGCCTGCTCTGTAACTCTGTTCATATAATCATTTATGCCGCTGTAATGTGAAAGATACGATTTTATATAATTATCCGCCTCTTTGCGTGAAACGCCGATATCTTTTGAAAGACTGAACGCGCCGATACCGTATACTATGCCGAAATTAACGGCTTTTGCCCTTGATCTGAGCTCTCCCGTTATCATATTAACGGGTATACCGAACACCTGAGAAGCGGTTGCGGTGTGGATATCCTCACCGCTTAAAAAGGCGTTTATCATATTTTTATCATTTGCGATATGCGCCAGCACCCTAAGCTCAATTTGAGAATAGTCCGCGTCTATAAGGACACAGCCGTCCTTTGCCTTGAAAAATCTGCGAAGCTCACGTCCGAGGGGTGTTCTGACAGGAATATTTTGCAAATTGGGCTCTGTTGAGCTTATTCTGCCCGTGCGCGTTTCTGTTTGGTTAAAGCTTGAGTGTATTCTGCCATCAGAGGAAACTACCTTTGAAAGCCCATCGCAATATGTTGATTTAAGCTTGGTTACGGCACGGTATTCAAGAACAGGCTCTATTATGGGATGCGCGTATTTCAAGCCTTCCAAAACTTCTGCGTTTGTAGAGTATCCGCTTTTGGTTTTTTTGCCAGACGGTAAAGAAAGCTTTTCAAACAAAACCTCACCGAGCTGTTTTGGAGAGTTTATATTAAACTCGCAGCCTGCGAATTCGTAAATTTTGTTTTGATACTCATTTATTTTCTCTTCCAGCATAACGCCGTATTCTTTAATACTGTTTATATCAACACCGAAGCCTTCATACTCCATATCCGCGAGCACTTTGGCAAGCGGCATTTCCACATTTACAAACAGATCGTGTGAGCCTGTGTTTTTCAGATTGTTCTCAAGCACCTCGCAAAGCGCAGGCAGTGCGGCGCATTGTCTTATTATACCTGTGTTTTCAGGCGGCATATCAAGCACATCGGGCAATGTGATATTATACTCCGCATGCAGCGTTTCTATATCGTAATTTCCCGTTGACGGTCTTAAAAGATACGCGGCAAGCCGGGCGTCAAAATCAACGCTCACATCAGATATACCTATTGATCTTAACGCCTTATAAAGCTGTTTTGAACCGATTGTGGATTTCAGTATATTTTCATCCCGGAAAAAGCTTTCCAATTCTTTTTTGTTTGGAGTTAAGCTCGTTACCTTTTCGTCATAACAGAGAACCATTTCGTCTATATTTCCAAGCATATCGTAAAAGGTGAAAAAGTAGGCTTTGGTTATATCTTTCGGAAAGCTATCCGTTTTTTCATATTTGTAGGTTTTAGAAGGTTTTACATCAACAGCTGCGTTTTCATATTCCGCTGTGGGCTGCAGCCCCAACCGTTTCAAAATTGAAAACATCTCAAGTTTTGTGAGTATCGCGGCGGCTTTTGTATTATTTGCTTTGTTTTGAGTGAACTTATCGATATCTCTGTCTATGGGCGCGCTTTTACATATTTCGCCGAGCATACGGCTCATAAATGCCGATTTTTTTCCCTCTGCAAGCTTGTTTTTAAGAGACTCTTTTATATCAAGGTTTTCAATGTTGTCGTATATATACTGAATATTACCGAACTTTTGTATAAGATCTCCGGCGCCTTTCTTCCCTATTCCGGCAACACCGGGAATACAGTCTGATGCGTCGCCCTGCAAAGCTTTTATTTCTATAAGCTGTACGGGCGATACGCCATATTCTTCAATTATTCTTTCGGTGTCATAAAGATTTACTTCGGGTTTACCGTTTTTTGTCGCGGCGAGACTGACGCTTGTATATTCGCTTACAAGCTGAAGGCTGTCACGATCGCCGGTTGCTATTATACACTTTTGTTTTCTCTTTTCACATTCATCGGCAAGTGTACCTAATATATCATCAGCCTCGTAGCCTTCGCACTCAATAAGGGTATATCCCAATGCAGACAAAATCTCTTTCAGCACCGGCATCTGCTGTGCAAGCTCAGGCGGCATACCGTGTCTGTTCGCTTTATATCCGCTGTATGCCTTGTGTCTGAAAGTAGGTGAACGCAAATCAAAAGCTATTGCCGTTTTATCGGGAGAGTAAAGCTCTTTAAGCTTTTCAAGCATTGTAATAAAGCCGTAAATCGCGTTTGTATAATCACCGTTTTTGGTTGCAAGCGCCTTTATACCGTAAAACGCTCTGTTAACTATACTGTTTCCGTCTATTGCAAGCAAGGTCATATATTTATACCTCCGTTTATAACACAGAAAAATATCAATTATACAAATTGATTATATAACAATTTTTATATAAAATCAAATTTTATGTTCTCTTTTTCATATTATATGTAACCGCCTTTTCTTTCCGAGAATAAAATATACTGTATAATATATGCATAAAATGCTGTAAATCTATGAAAAAGGATATGTTGTTATGAAAGTACTTATCAAAGGCGCCGGCTGTGTGGGCAGTGCGATTGCTTTAAGGCTTTTTCGTTGCGGATTTGATATAATTATGTCCGAGCTTGAAAAGCCAACCTCTATATTCAGAGAGATATGCTTTTCACAAGCAATATACGAAAAGAGCGCGACAATAGAAGATATAACAGCCGTTTACGCACACAATACAGATGAAGCATACATAACTCTTGCAAATCGAAAAATCGCCGTTATGGCAGACCCTGAACTTAAATGTATTGAAACCATAAAGCCTGCCGTATTTATAGATACGGTATGTGAAGAAAGAATCAGAAAAACAAAAATAACCGACGCCTCCATTGTGATACGCATCGCAAATGGCTGTCCCGAAAAGGACTGCCATGCAGTAATAGAGGCAATAAGCGACACCGGGTGCGGCAAAGCGATATACAGCAGTAGACTAAGCGAAAAAGGCAACAAATACAAAAAAGAGGCATCAAAACCGGGTATCGGCTTTTCGCATGCGCTGTCAAACGGCAGTTTTACGCCCTCGGCAAAAATAAACCAAACGCTTCACGCGGGGCAAATAATCGGCTATATTGATAATTTGCCCGTAAGAACGGCAGTGGGGGGCGTTTTGAAAGGAATATTGCCCGCCGAAACATTTGTACATAAGGGAATGATATGCGGATACACGGACACCGGATATTCAAAATCTCCTCTTGCCGTTTCGCAAAGTGATATGAGCATAGCAGGCGGTGTACTGGAGGCGATAATGACGGTTACATACACAAACAGCAGAAGCAATATTACCGATTGATACGGTCACTCTTTTAACAATTAAGATATGTTTTATATATTATGCCTTTATTTTTTCGCTTTGTTATGATAAAATACGCGTATATTGAATTATCGAGCAAACAGAGTTTTAAGCGTGATTCTGTTCGGCAGTCACGCTGACGTTAAAAGGAGATTTGTATCATGAAAAAATTTCGATTGTCTATTGTATTGTTGTGTTGTTTAACTGTTTTATCTGCGACTACCGGATGTTTTTCAAAATACAGCAAATATTGGAATTTAAACTCCGACAGTATAAATTCTCTGCAATCACTTTCTGACACAACAGATTCGGATACTGTAACTCCTCTTGTACAGGAATATTATTTTGAAGAATACAACTGTTCAAACACAAAATATGAAGATATGAAAATTAAAGAGGTAGATGAGGAAGAATTCTCTAAGCTCTGTGAGGAATTAGAGGATTACGCAGGATCGGGTGATACCGACGGCTGGACAGACAAGTTCTATCACTTAAATGATCTATTATGCACAACATGGACAAACAACTCTCTTTTGGAGGTTGAAAGTTATAGGGAACCGTCAAACGAGGAAATATCCGACAAGCTGTATGAAACATCTGCGTTTTTCACACTTGCGCGAACAGAGCTTATTTCATCGCTTAATACAGTGTTAACGGGTGATTACAGTGATATTGCCTCCAAGCTTCCGGACTATATAAAAGAAACGGCAAAATACTTTGATGAAGAAAGCTCAGCAGAGCTTAACAAGCTCACAAATAAAGAAACAGAGCTTACACTGAAATACAACCAATTGATTGGTGAATCAACCACCGAAAATGAAATTTATGATATTTACATAGAGCTCGTTGATATCCGCAAGCAAATTGCAAAAAAAAGCGGATATGATAATTACGCGGATTACGCTTATGAGTGCGTTTTCGGAAGAACATACACCCCCGAAGATGCAAAAATCATGTGCGACAGCATAAAAAAATATGTTGTGCCGTATTACAACGATATTTCCGATGATGTTTTTGATTCTACTATGGCGCTTTATCTGCTCGATGTGTCATCGGACCGCATAAAAAATATGCTGAAATACGGCGCCGAGCACTTATCATTTGAAACCGCACAGGCATATGGTGACCTTGAAAAACTGGGATTGTGCGACATTGAGCAAAGCGATACAAAAAGCAATTGCGGGTTTACAACATATTTCGCCGACTATGAAGAGCCGTTCATATTTAACGCTCCTTACGGGTATTATCAGGATTATATGGATATATTCCACGAATTCGGTCACTTTGTTTCGGCTTATTACAATCCGGCGGATGATATATGGGGAATATCCGATTATGACCTTGCTGAATTGCAGTCTCAGGGTATGGAGATCATGTTCACAATGTTTTATGATGAAATTTTCGGTGACAGCGCGGACAGCGCGAGAAAAGTACTTACCGGAAACCTGTTAAGCTCGGTTATTGAAGGCGCAATGTATGACGAATTTCAAAGGCGCACTTTTGATGAAGAAAGCCTGACTCATGATGTAATTGACAGAATATTTGACGAAGTCGCGGAAGAATACGGTTACAGCGACTATGTAGAAGAAGGCTATTGGATGAATATATCGCATATGTTTGAACAGCCGTTTTATTACATAAGCTACAGTGTTTCTGCGCTTGGCGCGTTGGAATTTTTGGGCTTAACGGCAGATAACCCCAAAGATGCGGCTGAAAAATATATGCAGGTACTTTCTATGGGTATCGACTGCTATTATTTTCAGGACGCTATAGAAGCTGCGGACTTGGAAGATGTTTTTACCGAAAAAATAGGAGAAACAGTTGTAAGCGGCATAAAATCAACTGAATATTTTGTTTAAAGCTTGAATTATACAGAGTATTTATTGACATATCTAAATGTTTATGTTATCATACATCGGCATTTTGAAAAAGAAATAACAGGAGGAAAAAATGTCATATAAAAGAATTTTAACAATACAAGATATTTCATGTGTGGGACAATGCTCTCTTACAGTTGCGTTACCGATACTCTCAAACTGCGGAATTGAGACCTGCATTTTGCCGAGCGCTGTTTTATCTACACATACGGCAGGCTTTTCGGGCTTTACGTTCCGCGACTTAACGGATGATATGCCGCTTATTGAAAAGCACTGGCAAAAGGAAAATATAAAGTTTGAAGCAATATACACGGGATATCTCGGCAGTGTAAAGCAAATCGGATATGTAAAAAGCATAATGGAGACCTCAGGCGCAGACAATATGGTATCTATTGTCGATCCCGCTATGGCGGACAACGGCAAGCTCTACCCTCTTTTTAACGATGAATATGTTCAGGCAATGAAAACGCTGTGCTTCGGCGCCGATATAATCTTGCCTAATATTACAGAAGCCTGCTTTTTGACAGATTATGAATACAAAGAGACCTACACAAAGGAATATATTGACGAAATATTAAACAGGCTTACAGATTCCGGCGCAAAAACGGTAATTCTTACAGGTGTTAGCTACCGTGAGGGCAAAACGGGAGTTGTTGTGTATGAAAACGGCAATTACAGCTATTACGAACACCGCAAAATAGCAAAAGGCTGTCACGGCACGGGAGATGTTTACGCGTCTGCTTTTACGGGAGCTTATTTAAACGGAAAATCAGCTTATGACGCCGCAAAAATTGCCGCCGACTATACGGTTGCCTGTATAGAAAACACGCAGGGAGACCCCAACCATTGGTACGGAGTTAAATTTGAAACGGCGCTTAATATGCTCGGCGATATGATAAAATAATACACAAAAGAATACTAAGGCAGATATTGTTTTAACGGTATCTGTCTTTTTTATAATAAGGGATATTTAACGCAAAAAAACCAAAGACTGTTTGACAAAAATATTCAGTTGGGATATAATTAGAGAGTCGTATGATTCTATGACAAATCGGTTTTTAAAGGAGAAATAAGAATGAAAACATTTAAAAAGGCACTCAGTCTTATACTCAGTGCGGCTATTTTATGCATGGCTCTTATATGCGTTCCATGTGTTTATGCCGACGGTGTTAAGCTTGGCGATGCAGACGGAGACGGTGATGTAACAATGACAGATGTTGTTGCCGTACAACGCTACATAGCAAAACTCATTGAATTCAAACCCGAGCAGCTTGCCGCAGCAGATGTTGACGGTAACGGTTTTGTAAATATGGAAGATGTTGTTGCCATGCAAAAGTATATCGCAAAGCTCATTACCGAGTTTTCAAATAATACTTCCGACAGCGACATTACAGATACAGATTCATCCGTTCAGCCCGTGAGCGATACGGATTCATCAAATAAAGATACCTCAACAGATACATCTACATCTGTTGATACAAACACAGATTCTTCCGCCGTTTCCGACAGCGATACTACAGACACATCGCTTGACAAAACACTTGATATTGCCGGAGTTTTGGCGCTTGGCGAAGGCAAAAGCTTCAAGGCAAGGGGTCAGGTTTCTTATATGTTCGGCACAACAAGCGTTATTGTTGAAAGCGTAGACGAAAACGGAAAGGTCTCAGGCTTGCTTATTTATGATAAACCCGGCATTGACCAGGGCAAATACAGCCTTAACGATATTATTGAATTCACGGGCAAAACAGAGCTTTATGAAGGTATGATAGAAGTAAAATCTCCCGAAGTGACCGTAATATCATCAAATAATACTCCTATTGCCCCTGTTGTAACAACAGTATCCGAATTAAAGAACAATCTCACAACAGTAGTAATGCTCAAAAATGTTACTTTGGGCGCTTACGGTGACAACACAACAGCACAAGACGCTACAGGTACCGCAAAAATGTATAAACCTGTTGCTTATCCCGACAGTGTGCACGAAGGCTCTGTTGTAAATCTTGTATGCGTTCCCGTGCTTCACGCGGGAGAAGTTGAGATCCGCGTAACATATAAAGACAATTATATGCCTTTAGGCAACGATACAGATACATCAACCTCAACCGATACTCACACAGACACAACAACAGACACACATACTGATACAACTACCGATACTTCTCCCGAAACAGATATTTCCCTTGATCAGAGAGCAAAAATTAAAGTACAGACTTCTTCAGGCGTAGTTGAAGCTACAAAGGTGTATAAGCTCAGTGAGCTTTCCGCAGGCAAAAAAGTTGTTATAAAATGTGGTAATTACGTTATGACATCAACATTGACATACGGATTCTTAACAACATATATGCTTGAGGAAAACAAAGATGTGACTTTGGAACGCAACTGTTTATTTGAGTATATAGATTCGTCAGGTACGAATTACCTTATGGACGATATATACTGCAAATACTTAGGTGTTAAGGGTTCAAACAGCACAGAAGCGGATTATTATGAATTTAGCGGATACGGCTACGATGAACTCAGCGAAATAACCATAAGCGGCAAAAACGGCGTATTTAACATAAGCAACAGACGCTCAGAACGTCATCTTGCCCTTATAACAAACACATATTCTCCAAACTTCCAGTGGATTAAAAACGGCGAGAATACCGGCGATAGTAACATAGAAATATTTATGGTATTCTGATTAGCCAAAGTTTAAAGTTGCGGCGCAGACCTCAATATTGAGGCTTGCGCCGCTTTTGTATATATTTTTAAAATGATACTTCACGAAGAATTGCAGCATCAAATAAATTTGCATTGTATATACATGACGCACATTAACCTGTATAATTGTGCAAATTCAGATGAAAAGATAAGCGGACCTAAAAAAGCTTTTTGCGTGCCCACGGTGCTTAATAAATATTAATATTTAAACTGAATAACTATATAAAACTACGCAGATACAAGTATTTTTCCGACATCTGTAAGCCGTTAAATATTGCCTTACATAGTCAAAAAATGATAGAATTACCTTGCCGAGAACGAAGCGGGGGGATCTCGTCCACCCAGTGGGGGGCGCAGCGCCCCCGGGTGGTCGCGAAAGGGGTTTCCAAAGGGGGAAACAGCCGACGGGTTTCCCCCTTTGGTGTCCTTTGCCTACTTTCTCACACGGGAAAGTAGGTGCCTGCCCGGCAATAGGGCAACCTGTTGGAACAATGAATATCGTGTAGAAAATGCTAATGAATCGCACAGTGCTTTCTCTATCACGAAATTTTTATTGAAGAGTCATAAAAATAGGGCCACCCCTTTGGGTGACCCTAAACTTGTAACCGTAATAATAAAGCTAATTACTTAACCATGCTTGCAACTTCTGCCGCAAAGTCGTCCTGGCGCTTTTCAAGACCTTCGCCCTTTTCAAAACGTACAAAATCAACTATATCAATCTTGCCGCCGAGCTTTTTGGCAACTTCATCAGCGTACTGCTTAACATTTAAGTCGCCGTTCTTAACAAATGCCTGGTCTACAAGACAATTCTCTTTGTAATACTTGCCTATCTTACCCATAACGATCTTCTCGGCAATTGCAGCGGGCTTGCCTTCGTTCATAACCTGCTCGGTAAGAATCTTTTTCTCATGCTCAAGAACGTCCGCGGGAACTCTGTCTTTGTTGAGATACAGAGGATTCATAGCGGCAATCTGCATACCGATATCTTTACCGCAGGCAATGAATTCATCTTTGCCGTTTAAGTCTGTGTCAAAGTTTACCATAACGCCTATCTTGCCGCCTGCATGTACATAAGTAACAACAGCGCCTTCATAGCGTACAAATCTTCTTATCTGAATGTTCTCACCTATTGTGAGGACCTTCTCCTGGAGCATCTCCGCAATTGTCATATCAGAGCCAACTGCCTTGCAGTTGAGAAGCGCCTCAACATCGGCAGGGTTATTCTCTATAACTGTTTTTGCGCAAGTTTCAACAAATGCGCAGAAATCAGCGTTCTTGGCAACAAAGTCTGTCTCAGAGTTAACCTCTATAACACAGCCTACTGTCGCGTCGTCATTTGTAAGAGCAAACGCAACGCCCTCGGCGGCAATTCTGCCTGCCTTTTTAGCCTGCTTTGCAAGACCTTGCTCTCTCAAAAAATCTATAGCGGCGTCCATATCGCCGTTTGCCTCGGTAAGCGCCTTTTTGCAGTCCATCATACCGCAGCCTGTTTTTTCTCTTAACAGTTTAACATCTTGTGCTGTAAAAGCCATTGTAATATTCCTCCCAGATTTTTATATTGCAGGGCAAAATAATTTTGCCCTGCCCACTTAAATATTATTTACTTAGAATTAAGCCTCTGCTACCGCTTCTTCGGAAGCTTCTGCTTCGTCTTCTTCGTTTTCCTTTTCCTTTTCTTCTGCCGCGGCGGCGCCCATTTTGCCTTCGTTGCCTTCTATGATAGCGTCTGCCATCGCGCCTGCTATAAGCTTAACGGCACGGATAGCGTCGTCGTTACCGGGAATAACATAATCAACTTCATCAGGATCACAGTTAGTGTCAACTATTGCAACAATCGGAATACCGAGCTTTTTGGCTTCTGCAACTGCTATTCTCTCTTTGCGGGGGTCAACTATGAACAAAGCACCGGGAACACCGCGCATATCCTCAATACCGCCGAGGAATTTTTCAAGCTTTTCAATTTCTAATTTGAGCTTGATAACTTCCTTTTTGGGAAGAAGATCAAATGTTCCGTCCTCGCTCATTGCGCGAAGCTGCTTAAGTCTTGCTATTCTTGTTTTGATTGTTGAAAAGTTTGTGAGCATACCGCCGAGCCAACGTGCGTTTACATAGTAAGCGCCTGCGCGCTCTGCTTCTTCTTTAACGCTGTCTTGTGCCTGCTTCTTTGTTCCTACGAAAAGAACGCTTTTTCCTTCCATGGAAACGTCGCGAATAAAGTTGTAAGCTTCATCAAGCTTTTTAACGGTCTTTTGAAGGTCGATAATATAGATACCGTTTCTCTCTGTGAAAATGTACTCAGCCATTTTCGGGTTCCATCTTCTTGTCTGGTGACCGAAATGAACGCCGGCCTCCAACAATTGTTTCATAGATACTACTGCCATTTTTAAGATCCTCCTTAAGGTTAAATAATTCCTCCGCACTGCCCTATGGCTATCGACAACATCAAAAGCCGCTTAAACACGGCATTTTGACACCTTCCGAAAAGCAATGCGTGTGTATTACATATAGTAATGCCTGAGTATTCTATCACAAGTTACCTTATATTTCAAGACTTTTTTTAAAAAAATGTTGACTTTTTGCCACCCCTGTGCTAAACTACTATAGCCGCTTATTACGGGCTTATCAAATGTGTATATCTTGTGTGTATACACTGCCCGGCACCCCACATATATGTGCGGGGAAAATAGCGAGTCTTAATCAGAGAGGACAGGTGACTGTCAATGTACGCAATTATCACAACAGGCGGAAAGCAGTACAAGGTAAGTGACGGAGACGTTATTTATGTTGAAAAGCTTAACGCCGAAGACAACGCGACCGTAGAGTTTGATGTTGTTGCTTTAGCAGCAGACGACGGACTCAAGGTTGGAACTCCTTTAGTTAAAGGTGCAAAGGTAACCGGTACTGTTGTTAAGTCCGGCAAGGGCAAAAAGATTTCTGTTATGACCTATAAGCCCAAAAAAGGCGAAAAGAGAAAAATGGGTCACAGACAGCCCTACACAAAGGTTGAGATAAAATCTATCAGCCTTTGATTTCAGGCGATGATAAACGCTGAAATTTTTGTTGACAAAACAGGTGATCTTGTAGGCTTTAATTTAAACGGACATTCGGGATATTCCGAGCAGGGTTCCGACATTGTGTGCGCGGCCGTAAGCTCAGCAGCTTATATGACTGCAAATACGATTTTGGAAGTGTTGCATATTAATGCCGATGTCATTGTAAATGACGCTTTTATGAGATTAAGGGTTTTGCCGGATGAAGCAAAAGCGTGCAGAGATATTCTTGAGGGCTTTAAGCTTCATATGTGTTCTTTAGAGGAACAGTATTCGGATTATTTAACTGTAAACTATTTGGAGGTGTAAATTATGCTTAAAATTAACATTCAGCTTTTCGCTCATAAAAAAGGAATGGGCTCCACCAAGAACGGCCGTGACAGCGAGTCTAAGCGTCTTGGTGCAAAGCGTGCCGACGGACAGTTCGTTTTGGCAGGTAACATACTTGTAAGACAACGCGGCACACATATTCACCCCGGTATAAATGTGGGTAAAGGCAAAGACGACACATTGTTCGCTCTTGTAGACGGCGTTGTTCGTTTTGAGCGTTTGGGCCGTGACCGCAAGCGTGTTTGTGTATACGCCGAGCAGTAATTTATTACTGTAAGCTCACATAACAAAACGGAGGTTTTTTAGTATGGAACTTAAAACTATATTGCAGCTTATTCTCGGTTCAATATTGATTTTATGTGCTATTGCCATTATTATTGTAATTATCCTTCAGGAAGGTCACGACGCAGGCTTGGGAGCTATCACAGGCGGCGCAGATACTTTCTTTTCAAAGAACAAAGCACGTTCCGTAGACGCTTTTCTCGCCCGCTGGACAAAAGGCTTTGCGGCTGTATTTATTATAATGGTTATCGCACTTAATGCTATTGACCGTTTTATGGCTTAATTACAAGCAACATTTAATTTTATAAGCAAAAATTATGCCTTGCATTTTATATTAAGTGCAAGGTATTAATTTGCGTAAAAAACGGCTTCCGGCAATTGTATATACATTTACGGACAGCCATTTAAGAAGGGTCTTTAATGGAATACTATGATGTTTTACTGCCTTTGGCAATCATTTTAACAGTATCTAAAGCGTTTGCAAAAATATGCGAGCGATTTAAGCTGCCCGCCGTTGTGGGTATGCTTATCGCGGGTCTTGCCATAGGTCTTATTAATTACATACCCGGGCAAACTGTGTTTACCGATACAACAGTTTCGGGAATTGGATTTATTGCTAAAATCGGCGTAATACTTATTATGTTTTCGGCAGGGCTTGAAACAAACGTTAATCAAATTAAAGCTATCGGTCTTCCTGCCGTTATAATAACGATATTCGGCGTTGTTGTTCCGATGGGACTTGGATTTGTTGTCGCGGTTTTGTTTAACGGCGGATTTGCCGATATGACGCCTGACAGATTATACACATGCTTATTCTACGGTGTTATTTTAACGGCTACATCCGTAAGCGTGACAGTTGCCACTTTAAAAGAACTAAACAAACTTGACTCAAAGGTTGGAAGCACAATAATTGCCGCCGCAATAATAGACGATATCATAGGCGTAATCGTTCTTTCGTTTATACTTTCCATGCAAAGCGGAAACAGCGGAGAGGTACAATCCCCTATTACTGTAATGCTTCTTACCGTTATGTTCTTTGTTGTAATAATAATACTTGGCTTCTTTGCGAACAAGCTCTTTAAATTTATTGAGCGCAAGTGGCCGCATCACCGTATGCTTCCTATATTCAGTGTATCGCTGTGCTTCTTGTTTGCTTATTTAGGTGAGCATTGGTTCGGCGTTGCGGATATAACCGGAGCTTTCGCGGCGGGTCTTATATTATCTCAAAATCCCGAATCTGAATACATAGACCGCAAAAGCGACATTATGAGCTATATGATATTCACTCCTGTATTTTTCGCCAACATAGGCATAACTACCCGTTTTTCAAACATAGACGCTTCTGTTGTGTTATTCGGGCTATGCTTTATTGTGGCAGGCATATGCGGAAAACTTTTCGGATGTATGGGTGCTTCCCTTATTTGCAGATACAGCGTTCGCGACTCACTCAGAGTAGGCGTGGGAATGATGGCAAGAGCAGAGGTTGCGTTGATATGCGCTCAAAAAGGAATAGACAAGGGTATGATAGATTCGTCTATTATGCCGTTTATCGTCATACTAATCATTATATCGGGGCTTGCGACGCCTATCATACTGAAAAAATCATATTCTCAGCCGAAGCAGAATTTAAAGGCAGCTTAAGTAAAATAATAATTCGGAACAGACGTTTTAAGACGGTTGTTCCGAATTTTTTGTTATTTGATATGATTGTATAAATCTTTGATTTTTTCGTTAATTAAACTTTTGAGGCTGTCGGGATATATTACAGAGATCTTCTTGCTGTACGGCAACAGCCAGTTAACAAGGCCTTCGCTGATATTAACATTTATCATAACATCAAGGCTTGTTTTGCCCTTCTTTACAAGCTCTATTTCGTCTCCGAATTTATCCGTTACGATATCGAGCATATCGGAGTCAATCTTGAGCTTTATCTTGCTCGCCTCACCCGAAAAAGCCTGCACGGATTTACCAACGTATTCACTTATATCAAAAACACTGCCGTTGTAAACCTCAGCCACCTCTCTCCTGTCCTGCTCGGTAATTACTACCTTTTTCATACGGTCTATTCTGTAATTTGCTATATTATCGTATTTATCATAATTGGCAGCGAGATAATACCTGTCTTCAAGCCAGAATAATCCGTAAGGGCTTACCGTAAACTTTCTTCCGTCATTCACCGAAAGCTTACCGTTTTTAACAAGCTTATGGTAGTATGTAAAAGTTACTTTTTTGTTTGCTTTTATGGCTTCGTTTATCGTGTCTATGTTGTAATATATCTCTTCATTGGTGAATTTGTGGCGCTCTCCCCTATATATGTTATCGTTAAGGTTTTCTGCCTGATATATACTTAAAAACGATAAAAGTTTAGACTTTAATTGTTCCGTCTTTTTACGGGTGATAAACGGCGCTCCCTCTATTGCGTCGATAAGCAGGCGTATCTCGGGGAGCTGGAATTCCCTTTCGCCGTAATAATAGCCGCTTCTTAAATTTGACGATTTATTAACATCATATCCGCAGGCTATCAAAGCGGAAATGTCCTTATATATTGCCCTGCGATCTACATTTATGTTTTCGTTTGCGATATATTCGGCTATTTGTGCGGCGTTTAAGTGGTGGTCGCAATCGCTGTATTTTTTCAAAATATCAAATACTTTTAAAATTTCCGCACGGGAATCCATAATCAACCCTCCGTTTTATATAAAATATTTGTACGAAAGTTATTATATTATTGTCGGAAATAAAAGTCAATTAATTAATCCAAATATGCCAAAAAGCGTGCAATATGTGCCAAAACATTGAAAAAGTATTGACATTTTTATATAATGATGATGTAATATCAGTTCTTGGCAGAAAGGGGGCTTTAAATGAGATTTGTAGATTCTTTCAATTTTGTTTGGTTTTGCTTTGGAATAATTATGGCAGCAGCGAATTTTGTTGTGCTGATTATCAGAAATCATATTATAAAGCTGAATAGCCCCGAAGAAGTGGAAAAATCAGGCATACGGAAAATAAAAATGCCTATAATCAATATCGCGTTACTTGCGACTGTAAGTATTACAAATGTAATTGATTTTTACTTTGACACTGATTTGTTTGTGTATGATATTATTTTATGGTTTGTAGGTAGTTTAATATATTTTGATTTACGCTGTTTTTACAAAAACCCCTACAAAACGATGATATGTTGGATGATTATGTTTGACTTATTTTGGGCTGTTGTATTTTCGATCGTAATATTCAATATGATCATTTCAAAAAGCTACGATACCTTTGTGAGCCGCATATTGCTGCCCATGTGTTTATCGGCGATAATTTTGGCTTTGGTGCAGACAATACTTATTCGTTATTACCGCACGCTTATAAAAAGCATTGAATTTGATGATGAAAACGTTGTTTTAAATACCTACCACGGTAAATATGTGTTGCCTGTAAAATATTTTAAAGAAGTAAAAGAAGATTTGGGCATAAAACGCACAATTATTAAGTACGACGATGAGATTAAAAAAAGAACGTTTATTTATCCGATGATATGGCTTTCACCTTTTAAAATTCGCCGTCTTGATATTGAAGAAATGCAAAAGCGTATGCCTTATGCAAAATTCAGTTAAGTTAAGTATTACGAAAGCTTAGGAGAAACTGACTATGAAGAATGTTAAGTTATATAATATGATATTTCCCATATATATTTGGCTTTATTTATTCCCGGGAACTGTTTTAATCTCACTTGCAGGCAATTATCTTATAGACTCGCTTGTAGTGATTATTCTGTCCAAGATAATGCTTAAAAAATATGATAAGAATTTATATCATAATTGTATTTGGCGTGTATGGGCATTAGGATATGCGTCTGATGTAATAGGGTGCTTGTACTTGTTTGGAATGTCAAACATAGGGTATGACTATCTTTTAGAAGAGACGCAGGACAGTGTATTATATCAGATTATGGAAGGTATTAATAATGTAACCAATCACCCCGATATGCTAAATACTTACAGCATATGGTTTATTGCATCGGCGGTTCTTATTTCTGCAATAGCCATTTTCCTGTTTGACTATTTTATAGCTTTCAGAAAAACAGAAATGACTAAAAAGCAGAAAATAATAATGTCGCTTTCACTTGCAATTCTTACCGCGCCTTATACTTTCTTTTTGCCGACGCCGTAATAATAACAGCGATTAATGTATTTGTATAGATTGGTCACGTATAATTTCACACTGTTACAGAGGTGATTATAATGGCAAAATTATTAATCTGTATCATCAATATCCGGAGGGATCTTATATGAGCATTGACAAAGAAAAACTGCAATGTCTTTTTAGGTTCATGGAAGAATATATAAATATTTCTATTTATGAAGTTCTTAATGATTCATTGGAAGACCGTCATTTTTCGGCAATTGCCGTGTCAAATATAATTAAATGTTACATAGATATAGAAAATCAAATGCGCGTAAAGTTGCCGTACAATGATATAAAATCATATTTTGAATTTAGTCCTTTCACGAGAGAAGAGTATGATCTTTTCGAAAAAAGCAGACTTAAAGAGTCAAAGTATTACAGAGGCAAGCAGTTTTTGAATTGCAACACGGTAGTCATAGAAAATGGTAGCATGAATATTGACGAAGAAAAGCTTAAATACTTATTTGAATTTATAGATGAATATATTGATATTGCAATTGATGAGATATTAGGCGGCGCATCAAACAACTTACACTTATCGGCAGTTGATGTTTCAAATATTATTAAATGTTACATTTACATTGAAAAACAACTGTATGAAGAACTGCCTTACAATGATGTAAAATCATATTTTGAGTTTAACGCCTACACAAAAGAAGAATATGAGCTTTTTGAAAAGAACAGGCTGATACAATCGAAAAAGCACAGCAAAATGTAGCATAAAAACAATTAATTTACGGTGGTGCAATTATGATCAGAGGCGTAAAATTTAAGATACCTCAAAAATGCGGCAAATCATTATGGCAAATTCTCAGCTGTATAGACATAACAAAATATGATTGGCATTATGTTGATAGCCAATCCGAGATTTGCGGTGCAAAATGGGGAACCGAATTTTTCGATAAAAAAATATATGACGGAGAAAGCTTTTTAAAACAAATTCAAAATGACCATTACATAGTATTTTTAAAGCTTCAGGCATATTTCAAAGGCGAAAGCTACTGCGAGATACATTCATATTCCGATTTTGTAAAAAGCGATTGTCAGATAGTCGTTTTGATTTGTGATTGTGAATTTGTTGATATTTATTTGAAAGATAATGAATTATGCAAAAAGCTTTATGAAAACGCGTTAAAAGACAATTATTCAGATATTGACTATATAACCGATGAAAACGATGAACGCACGGGATTTGATGTGTTATAAGCTTATAACATCAAGAAAGAGATAAAAGAGGCGATTTAAAATGAAGAGAATTAAAACCCAAATAATCGCAGTAATTTGCATAGGAGTATTGGTATTATCTTTAGCCGCTCTTTTATTCTTTAACTATTCGGATTTTTTGATAGCTTTTAACACAGAAAAGCCTGTTATTGAAAGTGATTACTCATACATAATGTTTCAAGGTCAAAAGTATGTGCCTTATCTTGAAAGCAACGGTCTTTACAGTATGGAGTCAGCTATTTGTTATGTGGCGCTTACCAAAGGTCAAAACTATATCGATTATTGGATATTCCCCGACAGAGTCTTTAAAAGCGAGAAATATGATAATATAATTTGGCTTCAAAGTGAGTGCGACTACGGTTTTGCAAATTATTCTGTTTTTATACTGGACAGCGTATAGCATTTACTCAGGAGATACAGATTTGAAAGGAAGGAGATTGATCATGAAAGATATTAAACTCTACAATATGATACTACCGCCGTTTATGCTTCTTACATTTGTGCCTATTATCTGGATATTTTCTATGATAGGCAATTTCATAATCGACTCGGCTGTCATTTTAGCACTGCTTTCTTTATTAAAGAAAGACCGCTCAGTCAACTATAAAAAGGTTATTTTCCGTGTCTGGATATTCGGATATGCGGCAGATGTGATTGGTGCAATATATCTTTCAACAGTGTCATCTATGCCGTTTATAAATGCATATTTTTCTCCTGCCAATTTAGGAGAAGAAATATCAAACGGCATTAATTCTGCACTCAATTTTTCCCACTTTGACAGCATTTGGGGAGTTTTATTTATATTATCGGGAATACTGATTGCCGCTGTATTTATATTCATATTTGATTACAAATTTGTTTTTAAGAAACACCTAGCACATGTACTTACAAAAAGGCAAATGATAATTGCTTCCCTTGCAATGTCAATATTTACCGCACCTTACACCTTTTTGCTTCCAAAAGAATTATTCTACTAATTGTATAATTGAAAATACTAATAGTAAATAAATGTGCCGTCCGCAGTGCGAGCTTAAACTTCTCGACTGCGGACGGCTTCATATAAATCGTATTTTCGTTCTGAACAATACAATATAAAGATTTAGTTAAAAAAACAAAAAATGACAGAATAACCTTGCCGAGAAAAAGGCAGGGGGCTCTCGTCCACCCAGCGGGGGGCGCAGCGCCCCCGGGTGGTCGCGAAAGGGGTTCCCAAAGAGGGAAACAGCCGACGGGTTTCCCCTTTTGATGTCCTTTGCCTACTTTCTCACATGGGAAAGTAGGTGCCTGCCCGGCATGAGGGCAAAACGTGTTATTATACACAACCAAACAATCGAGTTAAATGGCGATATTTTAAAAAACAATTCCTCAATCAGCTACGCTGACAGCGCCTTAAATCAAACACTGCGAAGTTTCTTTCGCTGCGCCGCGCATATCAATTCCAAACTCATCGCGAAGCTTTTGATCTACCTCAAGCGGAGATTTGCCTTCTTTTAGCTTATCGATAACGGCGTTTATCTCGTTGACCCTGTCGGGTACATTACTCTGCCCTACCTCGGATTCATACAGTTTATTTCTGCCGTCAATGATCTTCTTACCCTTGCCGAGCTGTCGTCCCGCTTCAACTCTTTCAGCATAAGAACGGCAGTAAAGATCTTCCGCCTCTGCTATAGCAGCCTCTCGCTCTGCGCCGACAAGGTTTTCTGCTTTTGCTTGAAGCGAGTCGGCTCTGGCTTCGCATTTCTCCGCTGTGGTAATTCGCTCATTTACCTTGTGTTCAAGCGCCGCTTTGTCAAGTCCGCTGCCCTCAAGGGCTTCACCGTATTTGCTCGGATCTATCATTGGCTTTAAGTCATAGAACGCCTCGGGGTTCCACTCTATTTCGTATTTGTTGCCCTGATTCATCCACGGTGAAACATAAGTGTAATCAACCTTTTGTGTAAAGTCTTTTGCAACCTCAATGCTTGGAGCTTCCATGCCGTTGTGGTATGACTTATATGTCTCACGCGCAAGGGCATTTTCACCAATTGTTTGGTCTATGACTACACTTTTGCTTGGGTCGGAATGAACATACTCGTGAACTGTGACATCCATATCGTTGGGGCCCTTGCCTCTTTCGCCCGCAAGCGCGCGCCACTCTTGGTTAGATGTTGCGTTCTCAACATACAGATCTGCGCGGTTTTTGCCTGTTGTCAGAGCAATATCGTCAAGCACATTGTTTATTATCTGATTTCTCTGCATCATATTGACACGCTGAACTTCTGCGCGCATTGTGGTTGCAAACGGATCATCAAGGTTATTAAGATATGTATAAGTATTCTTATCCTGTAAAATGCGGTTTCTGATGAAATCCTGCAACGCATTATCAGAATCGGCAAAATTGCCAGATGCACGCGCCGTACCGTGTTCCTTCATCAATCTGCGAAGCTCGAAAATGTTATCCTGTACCCGTTTATTTACAAGCTGCTGAATATTGTACGCTTTAAGCTCTTCGGCAGTAAGTGTCGCAGGATCAATAGTTTTGCCGTCAAACAGAGAATCTGCCTTTTGTTTCGCTCTCATAACAGCATCATCGTTGTTCTTTATAGCATTTGACAACCTTCCCGCGGAGGCATTCGTAAATTGCGTTATAGACTCCAGACCCTTTGCGGTATTGTTATATAAAGAGCTTTTTGCTTTGAGCGCTTTGTCTATACTATCCATTGTGGTACGATATTTGTTTGCAATAGAGCCGAGTATATCTTTTTCATAGCCGCCGTGGAATTTGGCGTGTATCTTTCCCATTCCCACATTCGCTCCTGCGAGCAAAAGTTCCATTGCAAGCTGTTTTTCGTATTCCTCAATTCCCATCTTTACGCCGTCCCAAAAGCCGAATTCTTTATCGCCTTTGCACGCGTATACGGCCGCCTGCATCTTCTCGCCGAGGTCCATGGCAAAGAACAGATATTCGGAATAACCGTAGGTACAGAAACCAAGCGCTATTCTTCCCAAAAGACCGCCGTTGTCACGCATACCTTGCATAAACGCATAAATCGCGGCTACGTCGTCTGCAAACGTTACCTTTTCGGCGTCTTCGTTCATACCCGCCAGCTTGCCCTGAACTATTCTTATCCACGTATTCATTACACGCTCTACCTGCCGTCTGTCGTAACCGAATGAAAAATCATAACCTTTGAGCATTCTGTCAATAAGGTTATAAAGCGGCAAATAATGCTCAAGCTTGTTGCTTGAACCAAGCTTTGCCTTTACGCGCTCCAGCTGTTCCTGAATTTTTGCGTCATAATCGGTATACGCCTTCCATTGTTCGGGCGTTTCTACCTTTCTGAAAGGCATACTATGGAGCAATACCTTTTTCTTGACTTCATATTCTTTTTTAAGATAAGTTGCTTTAAACGTGATTTCCGCACGAATTCTTGTAGGCTGGTCAAGCCCCGCCTTTGTAGAGCAGATTTTTATAAGTCTCATACCCTTGTCATCTATATCCTTGGTGGCATAAGCCTTAATTTCAAGTGCTTTTACAAGCTGCTGATGACGTTCGCTTGCTTCGCCGATAAGTGAGTTCTTATCGTTGCCTACGCTTATTGCGCGTATCTCTACCTCCTTTTTGGGAACAACAGGTACACGCATTATCTCTTGCTTTTCTTCGTCCCAGAAAAACAGCAGTATTCTGCCCGTAGTGTAATTTGGCTGTACATCGTGTGATTTCACATTAGTGCCGAAGTTTACGTCTTTCATTGCGTTAAGTCCTGCCGATGTTAACGCCGTTGAAGGATCCAGTGCCGCCATCGGCGTTGCAAGATTCGCTCCCAAGTCAGACCCCACAGCGCGCTGACGCATTATTTCGTTCTCCCCTTCCTTCATAAGAAGATAACATCCCACAGCGTCAGCTTCAAGCTTCAGCACAAGTCCCATATGAATTCTGAAAATTTCAAAATCTTTTTTCACCTCACGGGTTTGATGCGTCTTTTCATCCGTTATCGTAGCAGTTATACGCAGAATATGACGCTCGGTAGTGCCCGCGTCCGCCTCGTCCTTTAAAGATAAATCTTTAAATTTAACGCTGTAAAAACGGGCAATTTTCTCATCTGGGATCAATTTAACATCATAGATTTTCTTATTTCCGGGACTTATTATCTCAACCTTTGCCTCTGCGTTGTCAGGCATATTAAGTAAGCTGAAGTGCAGCTCAACTTCCTTTTCGTAGTGAGCAGGCAAGCCGATATTTTCCTGTCCGAAATAGATCGTAGGTTGAATGATTTTGAATTTCATATGCTCGATAAATGTTCCGTCTTTACCTACAAACTTAAAGGTGACAAGCCCTGATTCTGAAAGAGTGTCCTTATCTGCGGAAACCAACGCGGTTTTATACCCGTTTTTCATACCGCCGTCTTGCACAATAAGCTGATTATCGCCCGAATAGACCTGTATTTGAGCCGACAGATCTGTCCGGTGTATTGTATTACCGGTGGGCGTTTTTTCCAAAATGCGCGCATACACGGGAAGCGGATTTTCACCGCGGCCTATTTTATCTTCAAAGTTTTTGCTTACGCACATCATAAATGTTGAAGTCGGCGTGTTATTACCGTTGCCGGCAGATCCCGCAATTGCTGCGCCTGCCGCCGCGGCGCCAATAGCAAACACGCCCGTCACCAAAGCCGCAGGTATTTCAACACCTACCTCCCCCGGTTTTTCGTCGGCGTCTATTGTAAATTCAACATCGTTATCGTAATGATAAACATTAGGCTCATCGGCGTCAATTTGGGGCATAACGCTGTAAAGAGTAGATGCCATTGCTCTTGCCGCACCCCATTTATACTGCATATCATCATACTGATTTTTAGCATCTTCATATGTGTTCTTTAAGCCTATCCAGTAAAGATAATTGCACGACATTTGTACGTAGTTTTCGGCATAAACATCCGAAATTCCAGGAATTCGCGTATAATAGTAATATTCATAGCGGTCTTGAACCGACTCATAATGAACCTCTTCAATTATTTTATCCCCAATGGTGTAGTGGTCATATATTTTGCTCGGTTCTTCGGGTATGTCGCTGTAAATGGAGTGATATATGATCAGAATATGATCGCCGGCTTCCTCTTTATTTACGGTGATTTTTGTTTTGGGATCGCTCGATGTTTTTGCGCTTAGCTCGTCATATTTCTTCTTTGCCGCCTCCTCCATGGTAGGAACATTGTCGCCGTATCTGAGGTGATGTATATTAACGCGCGCCGGGTCTGCCGTTACGGTTCCCTGCAGATAAGCTCTTGTTTTTCCCTCTTCAATCGGACCGCTCTCTCCCTGAAAGATATCGTCGTATGAACAACTGTAGGTAAAAGTATTATTATAACAATTGTATGTATTGTCGGTGATATCGCTTTTATCGCCTCTGTACTCGGCTGAATAGCTTCTGTATTTTCGGTTCAGCGTAAAAAGAGATGTATACTCCGAAGGTATACGGTAGCGCAGATGCACCTGCTGGTCTAACAGACGGTATCCCGCATTCTTATCTGCGTCACTTGAAATAAACAAATAGTAGAGTAAAAGCCTCTCGCCCGTATCGGTACATTCGTCACTCTCTTCGCCACCCCAATAGTACCAGTCGGCATTGTTGCGTGTTTCTGCTCTTACCTCATATTTGGGGTCGTTTTTATATTTATCGTAATCAAATACCTGCGCCGCATATGACACGGGTGTTATTGCCACGGCAAGACACACAGCGGAAAAAAATCCGCAAACGATTTGATAAAACCTCTTTTTCATACGGTACCCGCCTCCTTTTTACCGGAGTTGATAACACCGGTTAGCTGCAACGTAAGCATAACTCCGCCCCCAAGCAGGAGAAATACGCCTAAGCCCGCAAGAATCCGGGTTGAAAACGGAATAGCACAAAGAAGCGCTGAAGCGGAAAATCCGACAGCCATACCTCTCATTATACCGCAAAAAGCATTTGTACCTGTTTTTTCTTTTTGAGCGTCGCCTTTACCGAGCTTATTTGAAACGGAAGAAATCAGCTGTTTTATAAATCCGTTATTCATCGTTGCCCTGCAGGTTATAAATGCCGCCGAAACACCGCCGAGCATCGCCTCAATCCCGCCGCCGCCCGAAATAAACAAGAAAAATACAAACGCCGTGCCTATCCCCAAAAGATATCCCCAAACGGAGTCAATGTTTACGCCGAAACAGGCTTTGAGAACATTCGCAAATGAGCGTTTATGATTGGCAGGGGGTATATTCTGCGCGTTTGCATTATTATTGCCCGCACTACCACTCGATTTTTTAGGTATAAGCATTGAAATAAGAGACACTACGGCGCCCGCGAAAATGCCCTTGCCTAACATTGAACCCAGCAAAAGCGTGGGATTTACCGACGGTTTGCCCGAAAAGCTTATAAAAGACAGAAGCCTTGTAGGCAGTGAGTTATTGCCGAATGCCCTTAGAAAATATGTAACAAGCCACATCACGCCCATTATAATTACGGGAATAAGTTTTCGGGGTTCTTTAAAGAATTGAACGAATCTTTTCGGAAACTCTTTAAATCTTGATATAATTAAAGCCCCCGGCGATAACTGCTTGAATATATTAAGCCTGCCAAGCATCACTTCGCCTGCCGACGCGGGAGCGAAAAAGCTTTGCTCAGAGGTATCGGCAACTGTATGCTGTGTAGCAGGCATAGAGTTTTCAGCTGATTGCTGTTTTACCTGCGGCTGCTGACTTATGGACTGTTTCTGTTGTGCTGTTGCTTGCTGTTGAGCGAAATTGTTTAATGTGGGTTGTTGCTTTTCTGTTTGAGTGTTCTCATAATGCCCCGATGCCTTCGGCAATGTTTTTCCGCAATGTGAGCAGAATTGCGCGTTTATACCGATCTTGCCGCCGCAGAAAACACAAAACTTTGTTTTTGGTTCCTGTGTCTGAGCAGTAACAGACCTTTTGTTACCGCAATATCTGCAAAATTGCGCGTTGTCGTTCAGCGGCTTGCCGCATTTAGTGCAAAAATTCGCCATATGCCTTCCCCCTATATGTAAATTACTTTAGTTATAACCGTCAAAATTAAATATCACTTGAATAGACAGAAACATTTCAAATTAATTGTTCGTTATTCCCGATAATTTTAGTATATTATAGCTTAAATTTTACCGAAAATCAACAAAACAAACATAATATATGTAATATATACAGAAAAGTTGATACAATGTATTCTTCATATACAAACTAAGAAAGCTTAATCTTAAATGAACAATAATTAATTTATATTATTATTGACAATATTAGCTGTTGATGATACAATGATGATAGTCGAACTATCAATTTTAATCTCCAACTATCATCAGCAAAAAGGAAGATATCGTATGACAATTATGGACGCAAAACGCAATTTTGTTATAGACTCGGCCGCAAACTTATTTTTGGAGCGCCAGATAGCTACCGTAACGGTAAAGGAAATAGCGAAAGCTTCAGGCGTGGGCGAAGCTACCATCTACCGTTATTTTTCAACCAAGCATGAGCTTGTTGTGGCGTGTGCTCTTAAGCTGCAGTCAGAAACTGAAATGATGTTTTCAAAGTATAACAGCGGCAATTTAAAAGGCTTTAAAGGTATTGAAAAATTTTACCGAACTTTTTTGGAGGCTTTTAAAAAGCGTCCGCAATTATATCATTTTTTGAGCGAATTTGACGCGTATTGCATAAGCAACAATATAGATAATCTCGATGAATACGCCGACAACATGGACAGATTCAAAAGCGCGTTCATAACGGCATATAACGAGGGCGTTAATGAGGGAAGTGTACGCCGCATCGAAAACATAGAATTGTTTTACTATTCAACCACCCACGCAATACTGTCGCTTTGCAAAAAGCTTGCCTCCTGTGACGGCGTTTTAAGACAAGACAAAGCCATTGATAAAGGCGCAGAAATAGAAACCTTGATAAATACAGTTTTATTCTCGCTAAAAGCCGCAGTCTGAAGCGGTAGATTATAAAAATAACAGAAGAGGAGGGAAATATTATTTCAGACATAATATTTCACATAATGTTATGAAAAGGCTCAGCAAAAAGCAAATGATAATTTTTGCCATAGGCCAGCTTGGCTGGTCTACACTCAGCGGGCTCATAAACGCCTGGCTGGTAACGTTTTATCTCCCTACGCAAGGCGACATAGAATCGGGCGCGGTGCAGTTTATTCAGCCGGGACTTGTAATACTCGGGTTTTTGACGATACTCGGTTTAATAACAGCATTAAGCAGAATATTCGACGCTGTTACCGATCCTCTTATCGCAAACCTGAGCGACCGCAGTACAAACCGCCGCGGCAGAAGAATACCGTTTATGCAAAAGGCAGCTGTTCCCCTCTCTGTTGTTACCGTTCTTCTGTTCTGCGCGCCCGTTAACGCCATAAGCAGTATAAACGTTGTATGGATATCCGTTTTTATTTTGTTGTTCTACCTGTTTATGACTATGTACTGCACACCTTATAATGCCCTGATATCAGAGTTCGGAAAAACACAGGACGACAGAATGTTTATCTCCACCGCCATTTCACTTACGTTCTTTGCAGGCACACTTGTCGCGTATACCCCGTTTGCGTTTTCGGGTATGCTGCGTGAGGCGGCAGGCTACAACTGGAGCTACCGTATATGCTTTATAGTTATCGCGGTAATCGCGTGTATAGCAATGCTTATACCAACATTCTTTCTTAACGAAAAAGAGTTTGTTGACACAAAGCCGTCAAACTCAAATATGTTCAAATCTTTGTCCTCTACGTTTAAAAACAAAGATTTCCGTGTTTTTGTAGGCTCGGATATTATGTATTGGATTGGTCTTACGCTTTTTCAGACAGGCTTGCCGTTCTTTGTTAAGGTATCAATGCAGCTTGACGAGAGCTACACCATGATATTTATGGGCGGAATGACAATTCTCTCTGCTGCTTTCTATCCGTTTGTTTCGGGTCTTGTAAGAAAATTCGGAAAGAAGAAGCTGACGATAGCCGGTTTTTTGGGTCTTGCGCTTGCTTATCTTATTACCGCAATGATACGTTTTATAGCTTTGCCGGGATTGGTTTACGGAGTGCTTATCTGCGTTGTAGCGGCTTTCCCGATGGCGCTTCTCGGCATCATACCTCAGTCTATAGTAGCCGATGTTTCCGAGGCTGACGGCATAGAAACAGGTGAAAACCGTGAAGGTATGTTCTTCGCGGCGCGTACGTTTGCTATGAAATGGGGACAGTCTATCGCCATGCTGGTTTTTACATCTCTCGCAATAATAGGTACTGCGCAAAACAAATCAGCGAACGAGATAACAGCTTCTTCTACCGGACTTACAATAGTTGCCTTTGTCGCGGTCGCGTTTTGTGTGCTGGGAGCTATAATACTTACGGCATACAATGAAAAGAAGGTAATGAAAACAATATCTGACAGCAAAAATAAAGATAAAGAGTGATTATTATGAAATGCTGTTTTACACTGTCATACATTGCAAACGGAAAACCAGTTACCGTTTACGATTTGACCGAAAACGGGGACTTTGCACTTGATATTTCCGATAACGTCAGCCGCCGCACCGTAAAAATAACGGCAAAGCGGGATATGGAGCTTTGCGACTACAGAGAGCATTCTCACGATTTCTTTACAAAGTCTGATGATAAGCGTGACAGCTACTTTATGAACGGCTATCAGTCGTGGACAGACACGCGCGAGTTTTATTTAAGTGAAAAAGAGCATAATGTAAACCGTGTACCTAAGCCGCTGATGAATATTTATATGTTTGACCGTTACGGAGACGCGCTTTTTTACGATTATAAAAAAGATATGCTGCACGGCTACGATGTTTTCTACAAAAAAGGTCAAAATTCATGTTTTGTTGCGAGCGTTAATGAAAAAAATGCCTATCTTATATTTGAGGTAAACAGAAAAACAGGCGATCTTACCCTCATAAGTGACATAAAAGGCAAAACACTTGCATCGGGTGAAACATTCATTTTATGTGACTATATTTATCACGGTGATTATTGCAGCGGTGTTTCAGCGCTAAAAAAACATTATTCAAACAAATCCCCAAAGAAAATTTTCGGCTATACATCTTGGTACAATTATTATCAGGATATAAACGAAGAAATAATTACGCGCGATCTTCAAGCTCTTGATGAACGTTTCAATTTATTTCAGATAGATGACGGATATGAAACATATGTCGGCGACTGGCTCGATGTAGATAAAAAGAAATTCGCGAACGGACTTGCGCCCATAGTCGACGCCGCGCATAAAAAGGGATATATGGCAGGAATATGGTTGGCGCCTTTTGTCGCCGAAGAAAAAAGCAGACTTTTCACTGAAAAACAGTCTTGGTTTAAAGTTGACAAATCAGGTCAACCTGTAAAGTGCGGCTCAAACTGGAGCGGATTTTACGCCCTTGACCTTGAAAACAAAGAGGTAAGAGATTACATAAGCACCTGCCTTAAGACCTATGCCGATATGGGATTCGATTTTTTCAAGCTTGATTTTCTCTATGCGGCAAATTTTCCGAAATATAACGGTAAAACGTCAAGTCAGGCAGCGCATGACGCGTACGTATTTTTGCGCGAGATACTCGGCGATAAGTTGATATTAGGCTGCGGCGCAACGCTCTCAAACGCTTGCGGAGTGTTTGATTATATGAGGGTAGGACCCGATGTTTCGCTTAAGTTTGACGATGTATGGTATATGCGTTTTATGCACAGAGAGCGCATATCCACAAAGGTTACTCTGCAAAACACGATATACCGAAGCTTCTTAAACGGTGTATATTTCGGCAACGACCCCGATGTTTTTCTTTTAAGAGACGATAACCTTTCTCTTTCAAAAGAACAGCGTAGGGCGCTCATCACAATTAACGCGCTTTTCGGCAGCGTTATGATGACTTCCGATAACATAAGCGATTATGACGATGAAAAACGTAAGCTTCTCGCGTATGCGCTTGACTTATTTGAAAACGGGGAAATAGTTTCCTTTGAAAGAAGGAACAAAATAATCAACATAGTTTATAAGCTACGCGGTGAAAGCCGTGAGCTCAATTATCATACAGAAAAGGGCGTGCTTATATAATGGACAGAACAAGTATTATATTCGGAAATAATATAGATAAAAAAACAGTTAAAAAGGCAGAAAAAAGCAAACAAGGCTATATAAAAAAATTCGGCGACGACTCGGGCGCAGATTACAAAATATCTTTTGCGCCCATTGACACCCTTTCGCATATCGGAGCACAAAACATAGTGTTTGGTGATAAAAATGTGCCTTTTGGCGATAATCCCGTTATAGTGGGAAATATCCGCATGGGGTTCGGACATTACAGAATTTCCATCGCAATGGCTTCATGCGCAAAGGCAATGGGATATACCCCCTATTGGCTCGACCTTGCGTCTTTTGATGCAACGGGCTCTAAAATGATACGCAAGCAAAACGATATGTATTCGCTCGCGTCACGAATATCGCAAAAATCCCGATTATTCAACAAGCTTGTTTGGGAACCGCTCAACAGCGAGGGCTTTAAAAAAATAACTTATAACGCCGTTGACCAGAAAAACAGTGAGCTGTTAGTGCCGATATTTAAGAATATAGATAAAGACATACCGTATATCGCAACCCATGTGTGGCCGAGCCAGGCAGCTGTTCACGCCGGGATGAAGCACGTTGTTAACGCGATTCCCGATAACTGGCCAATGGGGCTCCACTTATCGGAAGGGGCTGTTCACACAGTGCAAACGCCGTTTGCGTACTTGGGTTATAAAACTCTTTTGGGCTTTGATAAAAAGCCCCTCAAGGGTATTCCCGAAGAATACCTAAAAGAAGTTGGTTGCTACGTAGACCACGAGCTGCTGTGCAACCTTGAGGAAGATAACGCGCTGCGCAAAAAGCGTGTGCTTTCAGGCGAACCGATACGTCTGCTTATGAATGTCGGCGGCGCGGGCGCGGGCGCAAAAATGTTTGAGCAGATGATTGATCATCTGATACCTTATGTAAATGAAAACAAAGCGGCACTTTTTCTAAATACAGGTGACCATAAAGATGTATTTGACAGGCTTGTATCACATATATCCGGAAGGTGCGAAACACATCTGTTTGATAACGATTACGATAAGTTTACAGATTGCGTTAGAAAAATGCGTACTGAAAAAACGGCAGGCATAACGCTCATTTGTAATGATGATATATTCCGCGCCGTTTATTCAACAAATCTTCTTATGCCCGAGTGCGATATGCTTATCACGAAACCAAGCGAGCTTGCGTATTATCCGATACCTAAAATGTATATGAAGCATATCGGAGGTCACGAGGTATACGGCGCGATACACGGCAGAGAATTCGGCGATTCAACCGACGAATATCCTACATCAAAAGGCATTTGCGCAGCTATTGATCGCGTAATTGAAGACAAGGAAATAATACCCCATCTTTGCGACAAGATAGACAAACTTAAAGCCGAGGGTTGTTATAACGGCGCATATGAGTGTGTGCGTCTTGCTACCCGAGAAAACTAATCGCGGTAATACGAAAATTTGTTTTTACCGGAGGAAAAAATGAAGGAAAAATGTATTGAGGCTTTTAAAAGGGTATTTAACAAATCAGGCGATATTTGCTGTTTCGCGCCGGGCAGAGTTAATCTTATAGGCGAGCATACAGACTATAACGGCGGCTATGTTTTGCCCTGTGCGGTAACACAGGGAGTTGTATGCGTTGCGTCAAAAAGGAACGATAGGCTTTTCCGGCTGTATTCTCTTAATCTTGAAAGGCGAGGAATAACGGAGATATCACTTGACAGCATCAAAAAAACACGCTCTTGGGCTGATTACCCTGCGGGCGTGATAAATACGTTTTTGCGTTTCGGATATAAACTTGACTGCGGCGCGGACATACTTTATTACGGAAATGTACCCAGAGGAGCAGGGCTTTCTTCTTCAGCGGCGATGGAAACAGCTACAGCAGTTATACTGAGAGTGATGTTTTCTCTCCCTATACCCGATAATCTTTTGGCGATAATAGGGCAATTTGCGGAGAATCATTTTGTGGGAGTTAATTGCGGAATAATGGATCAATTCGCAGTGGCAATGGGCAAAAAAGATTACGCCGTATTACTTAATTCAAAAACGCTTGAATATAAATACATAAACATCCCTACCGATAAAACCGACATAATTATAGTAAACAGCCTTGTAAGGCGGGGATTGGCAAATTCTAAATATAACGAAAGACGCCGTGAATGTGAAAAAGCATTTGCGATGCTAAGTGCAAAAACAGGAGCTTCTTCGCTTTGTGATGTCACGGTTGAGCAATTTGAACGGTACAAAGATGAATTGCATCCTAAATTACTTTGCCGCGCACGGCATGTGATTTATGAAAACGACCGTGTGTTAAAGGCAGCACAGGCGCTTAAGAGCAATGATATTGAGAATTTTGGAATTTTGATGAATGAATCGCACAAATCGCTTAAAAATGATTATGAAGTCTCTTGTGCTCAACTTGATTTTTTGGCTGACGCCGCACAAAAATTCCCGGGTGTTTTCGGATCCCGTATGACAGGCGCGGGCTTTGGGGGATGTACTGTAAATCTTGTATCAAAAGAAAAATCGGATGCATTTGCCGATTATATCAAAAAAGAGTATTTTGCCGCTTTTAAAACGGAACCGCATGTTTATAAAACTTTGCCCGGCGACGGCGCGAAAGTACTATTTAAGTTTTAGGTAAATAATCAGTTGTAATTCTATAATCAAATGAAATACCGGAATAGATTAAAATATAAATCTCACAAAAAGAATTACTGCATACGTAACATTTACGAAAAATTCATTTATCATGCGCATTGGCATTTGAAAACGCGGTTGTCAAGTAATAAAAAAGGGAGCTGTATAAACGCAGCCCCTTTTTTTAAAACAAGCTTTCCTGCAGCCTGTAATATTCAATTATGTTGTAGACATTTATGATTTTTTTGTTGTGCCTTTTTGCGTATCCAAGAGTATATGCGGTTCCTGTGTGAAGCTGCTTGCAGTAAGCAATGCAGAAATCCGTGTTATCAACCAAATAGCGGTTTCTTTTTCGCATATTTTCGGCTGTCGGTTCTTTTCCTGTTTGGACAACATAGTCCGCGGACCTTAACACATTATCGTATATTTTCCTGTCATTTTCCGACCAGTTTTTGCTTTGGTTATCGCACGGAATAACAGCAACAAGCTTTATGGGGTATTCACTTTTCAGCGATATAACCGTTTCGGCACACATCAAATCAAAGCCTACCGCGCAACCGCAATAATAATACTCATACCCTTCCTCGGCAAGGTCCATTATAAGGTTCAACAAGCAGGTTCTTATATCAAGTTCTTTTTTTTGCTCTATTTTTCGGTGCCCCGAAAAACAGCAGCTTTTTTTTATATCGAGGCCTAAATCCATACGCACAAACGCACTCAGAATTTGTCAATAAGTTTTGCGACATATTTTTGAATAAGCACAACATCAGACAGATCGGTCTGCTTGGTGCGGTCTACATCAGAGACGAAAAGCTGTTTGTTGTCAAAGGTTATCAGTTTTGCTATATATTTTTGTATGGTGACCGCGTCGAGCATATTAACATATCCGTCAAAATTAACGTCGCCGAGCATAAGGTTATCTGTAGATATATCGGTAGAAGTGTCGGTTGTGTCGGTTTCTTTTTCGGTGTCGGTGGTTAAATCGGTATTAGAATCAAAATCGGTTATAAAAGTTTCGGTATCGGTAAGTATCGTTATATCCGAGTCTGACCCGGAATCGGTATCGCCGGGGTTATCACTGTCTGTATGCGGTGTATGGTCCTTTTTGGCTACAAGCTTTATAGAGATCATTCCGCCTATATCGTCGCCGTTTCTTTTATACAGATCAAGTATGTCATTTTTCTCCCCGTTGCCTATAACATAACTTACGCCGCGCTGTGCATTAGGGTTAAAATACATTTTATCCGTTGACGCCTGCGTCATCCATTCGTCTACGCCTATTGTAACCGTTTTACCGCTTTGCGCTTTCATATAAATGCCTATGGCGCCCTTTTGAGAATTTATATGATAATCTTTTATATCGTCGCAAATATACCCGGTATACCTTACCCTTCCCTGAGAAAGCTGCGTCCACATCATTTTGTTCATTGTTATTTCTCCGCTTGTGTCAAACGGAATATAATAGATTTTGTAATCACTGCCTACGCTGTCAGAGTAAAATATAACTTTGTCTATCAAATCGTGGTCGCTGTCAAATGTAAACACATCGGCAAATGTTGCCTCCTGCAAAGTATATCCGTGATCTTCTTTTACAGGATATTTATATGTAGCTCCATATTTTTCCACTTGATAAAGTGATGTTTCGGTATCTATTTCCTGTACGTCTGTAACTGCAAAGGTAGTGCCGAATTCTTCGTTGAATATGTAAGCGTCCTCATAAGATATCCATAAATATCCGCTGTAGCCGGAATCTACTCCCCAACTGTTTTTACAAAGCCATGCGCCGTTGTTTTTCGGCTGGGCGTATTGCCCCGACGAATAGCTTCCGAAATACTCTTTTTGATAGTTATCATCCCATCCTACAACGCAAATAGCATGTCCGTCCTGGGGATCGTCAATTTTCGGAGAATAATAGGCTGTCTTGTTAGCGTTATAATATTTTGAATAAGAGTTATAGTTTGTACTTACGGCGGAATATTCCATTATAGCCTTTTTTATAACGCTTATATCATTTGGGATTATCTTTATCCCGGTTACGCCGTAATTTGGGGAATAATCATTTAAATTTGAAGGTCTGCTGCCAAATCCGTTTTGATATGGGATATCGCTTTCATTTACGGGACCGTTCCATGAAATCAAATATCCCATAGGTATTTCAGCCCAGCCGCCTTCACCGCTTTTTCTGCCTGTCCAGCCTGCTCCCGTGCCGTCGTCGGTTGCCCACCAGTTCATATGTTCCTCTGAAAAATCGTGTTCTCCCATATTGTGGTTGAGTAAATACGCTTCAAGCGTACCTGTCGCGGAAAAAGCCCAACAAAGTCCCTGCATACCCTGATTTTTTACACTTGTAAGCAAGGGCGTTTTATATTGCGCGGGAAAATCCGTGCCGTCTTCCGCGAAAGCGTAAACCGCAAAGCAATGTAAAGCAACGCACAAAGTAAGTACAATGCAGATAACTTTAAATTTAAATATTTTTTTCATCTTTTATCACCAACTGAATTTATACTGACACGATGATCAAACAACTGTCTCTTAAATTTTATCATAAAATAATATTATGTAAATACTTTTTTAGAAATTAGGTAATAATAAATTTGCGTATGTACATAGATTATATAAGGGATGTGGCAATTACGGAAATCAGAACCGACCTCGCTCTTGAAGCTCAGGAGCTAAACAAAGAATCTTCTGACAAAGCAAAAGTATTTACGGAATCGGAAACGGTAAACGGCATAAAAATAACAAGACAAAAGGTTATCTCCAAAAGAGACGAGCTGTCGCTCGGGAAATCAAAAGGCACTTATATAACAATAGAGATGAACAGTGTAGACGATGACATAACAAACGCCGATGACAAAATATATGCCATATCCGACGAAATATCAAACCTTTTACCCGAAGACGGCTGTGTGCTCGTGGCGGGAATCGGAAACGAGAATATTACCGCAGACGCGCTGGGGCCCAAAACAATTGAAGGTATATTAGCAACAAGACATATAACACACGAGATCGCAGCGCAAATCGGGCTCGATAACTTACGCTCTGTTGCCGCCATAGCACCCGGCGTTTTGGGACAAACCGGAGTGGAAACAAGCGAGCTTATACTCTCAATAATAAAAAAAATAAAACCCTCAGCGTTAATAGCCGTAGATGCTTTGGCTTCGCGAAAGCTTTCAAGGCTTGGCAGTACAATACAAATATCAGACGCGGGAATTGCCCCGGGAACGGGCGTAGGAAACCACAGAACGCCTATAAGCAAAGAGACAATGGGTATTCCCGTAATAAGCATAGGTGTTCCCACGGTTGTTGATGCGGCAACGCTTGCCGCTGATATTATAGAGCCGTTTGATAAAGCCTCCGCTTCAAGAATCAATGATATTATTTCGCCGAAAGCATCGCATATGGTAGTAACGCCAAAGGATATAGATTTGCTGATAGGCCGTTGTTCAAGGCTTGTTTCGCTTGCGATAAACTGTGCGCTTCAAAAAGACCTTACAAGAGAAGAGTTGATAACCCTGACGGTAAATTCATAATCATATAAAGATTATCATATAATTTAACCTAAGGAATTATCAAAGAAAGAGGGATGATTTAATTTGAGTTTATTAAAAGCGACAAGAAAAATAATGCTCTCTCTGCTTCTTGTTTTCAGCATATCGGCAACCATTATGTCCCTCGGAAGCGCTTGCCTGAAAAATGAAAAAGCCATTACCGAAAAAGCTTGCCGGTTTGTTTTTACGGACGGAAAACTTATCACACCTAAAGAAAAATCAAAGAATAAAGGGACAAATGATAATGAATCCGAACGGATAATATATATTACAACAGACAGTGAATCCGACTCTGAAAGAATATATAAAAATGAACGCTCATTTGAGATAATTGAAAGCAAATACACTGCCGCAGGCACAAAATTTGATAATTTTTATGTTAAAAACACATCCGGCACAGATATAAACATTTCCGAGCTTCTTAACGCAAAATTAGGCTTTACGGCGTCGTATGATTATTCTCCGCAGGTGCTCATTGTACATACCCACACAAGCGAAGCATATATGGATACCGACGCAGGTTTTTATTACGAAAGCTACACAGCACGCTCAAACGATGACACAAAAAATGTTACCGCGGTAGGAAAAGCAATAGCAGACGAGCTTACCCTGTGCGGTATAGGAGCAATTCACGACGCGACCCACCACGACTCTCCGGGATATAACGGGTCTTACGAAAGAAGTATGGAAACAATACAAAAAAACCTTGAAAAATACCCTTCCATTTGTGTTGTACTTGATATACACAGAGACGCACTTGTTGCAAACGACGACGCAATAATAAAGCCCACATTTACGGTAAACGGCAAAAAAGCCGCTCAAATAATGATTATGAGCGGATGCGACAGTGAAGGAGTGAACGACTTTCCTTTCTGGCAGGAAAACTTAAAATTAGCTTTAAAAATACAAAACAAAGCGGAAACATTATACCCCGGTATGACAAGGCCTTTATATTTCGGAGATTTTACATACAATATGAACGCAAATTCAGGCTCTCTTTTGATAGAGATAGGAACACACGCGAATACCATTGAAGAAGCCAAATACACGGGCAAGCTTTTGGGAAATGTGCTTTCTCAGGTACTGAAAGAAGGATAATAGTAAATAGGCGGAATAAAGAGATTTATTCTGTCTTTTTTATGCCCGTTAACATATAATACCGTGTAATAACAAATGGACCTCAAGCATATTATTAAAATAAACAGTTAACGGAGGTAGTTTTATGAACAATATGAATAACAACGATCTTATAGGAAAGGCCTCGAAACAGCTTAACATCTCACCCGATAAACTTACAAAGGCAATGGGCGGAAAAAGCCTTGACAAAGCTGTAAATGAAATGTCGCCCGAGCAAAAGGAAATGCTTAACAAAGCTCTGAACGATAAAGACTACGCAAAAAAAATACTTTCATCCCCGGAGGCACAGAATTTAATAAGGCAGCTAAGCGGTAAAAAAAATAAAAGTTAAAGGAAAATAGTTATGGAAGATATTTCAAAAAAAATATCGGAAATCTTAAGTGATCCCGAAGCAATGGAACAGATAAAAGGCTTGGCGGGAATGCTCGGCAACGATCAAAGTGAGCAACAAAGCGATAATGAGGGCATATCCGATTTTTCGGGTATGCCCGACGGCGCGGAAATGCTCACAATGGCAATGAAGATTATGCCGCTTTTAAAACAAATTAAAGAAGAAGACAACACCACAATGTTCTTAAAAAATCTCAGACCTTTGCTTTCGTCAGAGCGACAAATAAAGCTTGATGAAGCGTTAAAAATTCAGCAATTGATGAAGCTTGTCCCTTTGTTGGGACAAATATTCGGTAATAATTAGGCGGTGACAGTATGCCCGATATGTTTAACAAGGGTGAGTATGATTTTTTACAAAGAGAAGCGCAGAACCGTGTTTATAAAATGCGAGAAAACGGAAAAAAGGCAGCTCCCAACCAATCACAAAACAATAAAAATGACGCAAAACTGCAAAAAGAATCAAATGTTATTACACAAGGTATGACTACAAAAGCAAAAAATCAGGAAAACACCGTTGTTAAACACGGATCGCTTAATCTTATGGATATGATCATGAAAGATAAAGAGCGCAGCTTAATCATTCTTTTAATAATTTTGCTCTCACAGGAAAATTCAAATCCCGGATTGATTTTGTCACTGATTTATCTTTTGATATAATAATTTTAACAGTGACAGTAAATTGCAACAATTGCTGGCGTTATTAGAGATTTTATTTTGGGCTACGTTAGAACCTTATTATTTTTATGATTTTTAGATACATTAGTAAGGTTTTTCATTATTGTTTCTTATTGACAAAGAGATAAAATTTATCTATAATTCAATTGTTATATTATAAGTGAATTTATATTCATCAGGAGTTGAAATAACTATGAACAATGTTCCGGATATTTTCGGCTGTATGGTCTTTAACGAAAAGGTAATGCAGCAGCGTTTGCCTCGTGACGTATACAAAGCCATGAAAAAAACCATACTTGACGGCAAAAGAATGGATCTTTCTACCGCAAATGTAGTAGCCAACACGATGAAGGATTGGGCTATTGAAAAAGGCGCCACACATTTTACACACTGGTTTCAACCAATGACAGGTATCACCGCGGAAAAGCACGACAGCTTTATCTCTCCCGCAGGCGGCGGTTCTGCAATTATGGAATTCTCAGGCAAAGAGCTT
The DNA here is from genome assembly GCA_024690965.1 of Clostridiales bacterium. GTDB lineage: Bacteria > Bacillota > Clostridia > Oscillospirales > Acutalibacteraceae > JAEEHZ01. The sequence goes on along the minus strand of JAILOG010000009.1, from coordinate 111,362 downwards.
GTACAAGGTGAGCCCGACGCGTCAAGCTTTCCGTCTGGAGGGCTGAGAGCAACATTTGAGGCGCGCGGTTATACGGCATGGGACCCCACTTCATACGCCTTTATTAAAGACTCTACCCTCTATATTCCTACCGCTTTCTGCTCTTACAGCGGAGAAGTCCTCGACAAAAAAACACCGCTTTTGCGCTCAATGGAGGCTATTAATACACAGGCAATGCGTGTTTTAAAGCTTTTCGGAAACAGCGATGTTACAAGCGTTAAAACAACTGTAGGTCCGGAACAGGAATATTTTTTAATAGACAGAGAATTATATAATAAACGCAAAGATCTGCTGTTTACGGGCAGAACTCTTATAGGCGCAAAGCCGCCTAAAGGTCAGGAGCTGGAGGACCACTATTTCGGGAGCATAAAACCACGCGTAACCGCATTTATGAAAGAGCTTGATGAAGAGCTTTGGAAACTCGGTGTTTATGCCAAAACAAAGCATAATGAGGTAGCGCCCGCGCAGCATGAGCTTGCTCCTATTTACACAACAACAAATATATCATCCGACCACAACCAGCTTACAATGGAGCTAATGAAAAAAGTGGCTCAAAAGCACGGACTTGCCTGCCTTTTACACGAAAAGCCGTTTGACGGTGTTAACGGCAGCGGCAAGCATAACAACTGGTCTATATCTACGAACACAGGCGTTAATCTTTTTGAGCCGGGCGATACGCCGCATGAAAACGCTCAGTTTTTGCTGTTTTTGTGCGCGGTTATTGCCGCGGTTGACGACTATCAGGATCTTTTGAGAATATCCGTTGCAAGTGCCGGAAATGACAGAAGATTAGGGGCAAACGAAGCGCCGCCTGCTGTTGTCTCAATGTTTTTGGGTGAAGAACTAAGCGGAATTTTAAACGCCATTGAAGAAGGAACTGCGTTTGATATAAGGAAAAAAGAACATATAAAAATCGGCGTTCACGTTTTACCGAGATTTTTCAAAGATACAACAGACCGCAACCGCACTTCCCCATTCGCCTTTACGGGAAATAAATTTGAATTCCGTATGCTTGGATCGTCGGATTCAATTGCCTGCACAAATATTATGATAAACACCGCGGTAGCCGAGGAACTTCGCAAATTCGCGGATATTCTTGAAAAGGCGGATAACTTTAATGAAGCCTGTGAGCAGATAATTAAAGATACGATAAAAACCCACAAGCGCATAATATTTGACGGCAACGGATACGATGATGAATGGGTTAAAGAGGCGGAACGCCGCGGCTTATCAAATTACAGGACTACGCCCGAAGCCCTCTCACATTACATAGACAGGAAAAACCTTGAGCTTTTTAACAGACATAAGGTTTATACGGACGCTGAAGTACATTCACGTTATGAGATTCTTCTTGAAAACTACACAAAAGTTATTTGTATTGAAGCCCAAACAATTTTAGAGATGGTAAAAAGAGATATTTTGCCTGCAGTTTCTCTTTACAGCAGAGATTTGTGTGACAGTATGGGGCAAAAGCGCAGTTTATCAGAGGACACCGTGTGCATATTTGAAAACGAAACAGTAAAAGCTATTGATATGCTCAGCACAACTGCTTATAAAGACTGTGCAAAGCTTAACGAATTTTTGAAAAATATGAATAACAATGAGAATAAACTTAATCTTGCCATATATTGCAAAGATAATTTGTTGCCGCTGATGGAAAAAATAAGAAAAAGCTGTGATTCTCTTGAAGAAATTACATCTTCAAAATATTGGCCATACCCCACATACGGAGATCTGCTGTTTAGCGTAAATTGATCATGAAGTTAATTATATCCGGACACAGCGGCGCAGGAAAAACCACACTTATAAATTTGCTTATAAAAAAGCTTGATTGCGATATCTACGGATTTTTTACAAAAAAATATGAAGGCTATACAAAAATACCTCCCGTATATATTCACGCGGCTAACAGACCGATAAGCTTTTCCGAGGCTAACAGAGTAGGAAGCTGCAAAAATATGACGCCCGAAAAACGTCCGGAAATCTTTGACACTTACGGTGTGTATACCCTTAAAAACATACCTGAAAAAAGCACCGTTGTTATGGATGAACTCGGTATTATGGAGGAGCAGGCAAAAATATTTAAGACAAAGGTTTTTTCTGTTTTGCGCGGTGATTATAACGTAATAGCGGCAATAAGAGATAAACACACGCCGTTTTTGGACGAGATAAGAAATACCAAAAACGCAATTGTGCTTGATCTTGAACAAAGCAACAGAGATTTAATCAAAAAACTTGCCTTGGAAATAATTAACAAGGCTTACAAATAATTACAATTTAATTAAAATATATATTATTCTCTTGTTTTTTCATATTATATTTGCTATAATGTGGCAAGTGATACAAATTATTTAGTATTGCTTAATAATTTTTAGGAGGATTTTATATGAATTCGCTCAAAAAGTACGTTGCAGAGTTTATCGGCACATTTGTATTGGTATTCTTTGCGTGTGGAACCGCAGCAGTAGTAAAATGCTCACCAGATAACCTTCCGGGATATCTTCTAACAGCTCTTGCCTTTGGTTTGGTTATTGTAGCAATGGCGTATTCCATAGGTAATATTTCGGGATGTCACATCAATCCGGCTGTTTCCATAGCTATGCTGGTTAGCGGAAAAATGAACATCAAAGATTTTTGCGGATATGTTATCGCTCAATTTGCGGGAGCTATTGCAGGCGCGGCAGGTTTAATGGCATTCATCGGAAAAGAATCCGGCCTCGGCGCAAACGGACTCTATCAGGGCAGAGTATTGGCCTCTATCGGTATTGAAATAATACTGACATTCGTTTTTGTTATTGCCATATTGGGCGTGACCTCTAAAATTGAAAATAACGCTGTTTGCGGACTTGTTATAGGTCTTTCGCTCACACTTGTTCATATCCTCGGTATTTATTTTACGGGCACATCGGTAAACCCTGCAAGAAGCTTTGGTCCCGCTTTGTTTGTAGGCGGCGACGCTCTCGGCTCTGTTTGGGTATTTATTGTTGCACCGCTTATCGGCGGAGTTTTGGCTGCGCTTGTATATAAATTTTTGCAGCTCAAAGACGAAAAATAATTGAAACTGATTTTATATGAAATAATTATTAATTTTCCCACACTTTATTTCGGTGTGGGAATTTTTTATATAACAAAGCAGCCCGAATCTGCGTTTTCTGCGCTGATTCGAGCTACTCTTTTTTTAAACGTTACATTGCTCTGTTAGATTCAAGTCTTTCTACATCGTCATTATTTTCTCTGAATAACAAAGAAATACACCAGATAGCAGATAAGCCTACAAGAGTGTAAATTATTCTGCTTACAATACCTGTTTGACCGCCGAATATCCAGGCAACAAGGTCAAACTGGAATATTCCCACAGAACCCCAGTTGATTCCGCCGATGATCAATAATGTAAGCGCTATTTTGTCTAACATAAAATAAAACCTCCTTTTTGGTTTCAACTTTATCATTGACAAAAAGAAGGTTTTTTATACATAGTAATTAAATAATACCTAAAGCAAATAAAACGCATCCAAAACCGATCAAAATAAATCCGCATAATCTTGTGGTAAAAACTGCCTTTTTGATTTTGAAACGGCTTATTTGGTTAAGCGTGGGCATTGGGAACACCGCCACCGCAAGACCTAATACAACAAGTGAAACGCCGGAGCCTATAAGCGCAACTTTTGCGGAAAACAAAAGCGCCGCAAAACAAAAGATCAAAATTGAAACAATGCAAACAACATCAAAAAATCCGAATATATTTCTGAATTTTTTTTCGTTTTTATAATACTTTAACGCTTTTTGCTCACACATATCACAGCAATACATTTCAAAATTAGATATTTCTTTGCCGCAATAATCACATTTTTTCATCTTTTTTTCCTTTTTGCTTTTTGAGCTTTTTGTTTTCAAGGTATCCCACTATTTTCATAAGAGGCTTTCTGATTCTCGGTGAAAGACACCATACCGCAACATAAATTTTATAGCTTAAATCTCTTACGGTATGATACTTCTCTCCTCTGTAAAAGCCGTCGAGCCTGCCAATCACCTGTTCATCCTTTACACCGGGCTCAAGGGTAAACTGGCTGTCTCCGCACATTACATAGCTGTCGGGGCATACCTTCATAACACGGTGCAAAACATATTGACCGTTTGGGCGTATATAAAGCGCGACATCGTGCTTCTTCAAACGACCGGTTACACTCACAACACGGATAGCGTCCTTTTTATTATGAAGAAGCGGCCACATACTGTCTCCGTGCGGCGTCGTATAATACTCTCCACTGGTTAAAAGGTATTCCTTGATACTTATATTATGCATCTTCAAGAAGCCCTGCCTGTGCCGCTTTTTCAACAAATGCTTTTATATCGTTTTCGGCTGTTTCTTTGTCTACATCATAAGTTTCAAGCATTGAGCTTAGCATTGCGTCTGTTTCTGTGCCTTTTTCTATCATTTTCCAAAGAAAAAGCCCTGTTTCATTAAGTGTTATAAGGCTATGCATTTCATCAGCCATATCATCAATAGCCACGATGATATATTTTTCACCGAATTTTCTTACAAGCAAGCCTTCTTTGGATTTAATCATTGTTATCTGTCCTTTCGGTTGTCATTTCATAAATTCATATGCGACTTTAGCAGCTTCATGAGATATATTACAGCGCAGTTCATATGTTTTTACTTCTGTCAGCATTTTTTCAAGCATATTGAGAAGGTTATTCATACTTTGCGTATCTTTTGGTACAATAGTTTGATTAAGCACAAAAGACAGCCAATCTGTACCGTTTACCTGTGAGATGACATTTTGCTCTCCGCGCTTTAAAAAGCATATTGCTTTAAGAGGCACCTTTATATTTGAGCTTAACGAATGTTTGCCGTCCCAGGGAGTTCCGTAAACGTAGAACACATCGTCAATGAGCCTTATCAGCGGTTTATCATCATTTATCATAACAACACTGTCGCCAAACGTTTCACGCCACATACGCGCATGTGTGGATTTTCCCGTCCCGCTTTGTGCCGTAAAAATATACGCTTCATTATTAACAGCAAGCGCTGAACAATGGAAAAACAAACCGTTAAAGCTTTTTAAAACACTGAAACAGATTTGTCTGTAAATTGCGATACTTTCATAATACGGCTCGGGGAGCCCCGGAGCGTACTTTGCTTCATCAAGCAAAAGCTTTTTTGTAAGCCTCACGGTTATGTCAGCTTTTGCGCTTTGCGTATCTGCCGTATAAGGCAAAAGCTGACGGTAAGTGTATTCATAATAAGGCTCAATATCAATATACAAGTCCGCGATCCTGTAAATACTCATAAATCATTATCACCGTTAATTATACAGATTAGCCCCCCAACAACTCGGAGAAATATATAACATTATCATCTTCCCAATCATCATAATACGATGATGTACTGTCATCGGAAGATACCTCAGCTGACGTTTTATCCGATGATGTTTTTTCGGATGATGTCGATTTTGAAGATGTTTTATCCGATGAAGTTGATTTTGAAGAAGTATTGTCCGACCGGTCGGCAGACGAAGAAGAACCCGTGCTCTTAGACGATGAAGATGAAGATGAAGGACTGTCTGAGTCTGCAGAAGAGCTTTCCTGACCGGGACGGTAAATATCGTAACCGATTACTTTTTCGTCATCTGATGTATTAGATGAATCTGAAACTGTCAAAGACCCTGCAGCTTCGGTATCGGCATTTGAAGAATAATCCTTCATATTAACGTTACATGATGCCAGCGACATAATCACAGCGCAGGCTGCAGCGATCGCAATTATTTTTTTGCGCATAACAATCAGTCCTTTCCGTTATTAAAATTCAATTATTTATCGAGAGAATCAACAAGCTTCGCTATGTATTTTTGAAGCAAAACTACATCCTCCATCGTTATTTTTCCGTCATGGTTAACGTCAGAGTTTTCGGCAGAGCTTTCGCCGAGTTTTTCTGATGTTGTAAGTAAAGCTATAACCTTTTGAATGGAGGTTACATCTTCCATTGTGATTTCTCCGTCACAGTTGGCGTCGCCGTACTTTGCGGAAGTATACGTTTCGCCTTCCCATATAGCGTAAAGTGTAAGATCACTGCCGTCCTCGACCGCCTTCTTGAATACTTCGCTACTCATAAGAGCTTCTGATTTGCCTGTATAAAGCTCTCCGCTGCCATCGGCATTAAGGCTCCAGCCCAGGAAATTCTTATCTTTCTTTGTGGGTGACGGAAGAACATAGTCTACCGTATATGTAATATCACCGAAAAAGTCTTTATACAAATATTGATTATGGAAAGCGCACTCTCCGCCGTTAAGAACAAATGTTGTATGAACAACAAATTTTTCAATTTCAAACTCTGATTTCCAACGTGCTTTTAAGATGATACCGTGTGTCATATTGTCATCAACAATAAGGTTACCGTTTTCATCGTAATACTTAGTATCGCCTATAAAGTAGCCTACAAACTCATCATCAATCTGGCTTGTAACAACTTCAACCTTTTTTGGAAGCTTGTTATCGGAAATTTGAGTTATGGAGTCAACTCCGCCCAAACCGCCGTTTCTGTCAAATATAACATAAAGGCTTGAATTGTCATATTTCATAACCGCGGGTACAGTGTCGATATCTGCCATATAATCAGCCAATGAACCCACGTGCTTAAATGTATACGATGTATCTTCTCCCGCGAAAACAAGGCAACCGTTCTCGTTTTCTTTAGGCTCGTTAAGCCACATATAGATACCGTTATCTACATAGTCGTGATCAAGAGCAAGTTTTGAGCCGCTTGTCATAAGTCTGTCGTTATACAAAACATAACCCAAATCAGTTTCTTTTACATTTTCGCCGATGAATGAAACACCTTTATCATTCTCAAAATCAATACGGTGCTGATAAACCAAATCTCCGAAAAGATTATATACATCCATCTTTTCGTAAGTAACAGAGCCGTTTTCCTTTACAGTAGAAGCAAAAGCGCACTGCGCTGCAACAATATGAACGTTACCGCCATTGATTATAACAGCCTTACCGTTGCTGAACGGAATAAAATAAGGCTTTTGGCACTCAACCGCTGCCGGGGCGGCTGTAATCATAGAAACGTTTCCGTTTTCAATATAGACATCCTGCAATTTGCGTCTTGCGTAAACAATTGCCTTAGAGGTCGATTCCAAACGAACGCTGCCTCCGGTTATTGAAAACTGGTTTACCACATCGCCTTCAACAACGTAACCATCGGTTTTTCCCTCAAATTTACCGCGGGTGAGCATAAAATTGCTCCATTCGCCGTCTAAATACATAAGAGTTCCGCTGTTCTCACCTTCAAACAAAACTTCACCGCCGGACTGTCTGAAGTTATGTACAACAAGCTTTCTGTTAACACCGGAATTAACCTTTATAACTGGGTCGTTATATACATTGACAATATTCGCGTTTAACGCGGCGGTATTCTTTGAAATAAGATCCACCTCAAAGTTGCCGGTAAAATTAATTTTGTCGGCTCTTATAACGCTTGGTGTTTCTTCCTCAGCCGAAAGAGTATCGGCATTTGAAGTAAGCTTAAATATGGCTTTTTCACCGTTGCCGAAGTCATTGATAGTATTAATATAAGGCAAGCTTGTGTCGGTATCGTTGGGAACGGTTATATTATCGGCAAACGTAAATATGTTAAATGTGCAACCGTCAGCCGCCTTTATCATGTCGCAGGTTACGGATGAATTTGAAGTAAGAGTATTCTCGGTACCGTTTATAAGATAAACATTTACGATGCCTTTACCGTTAAACTGCCACATTGGCTCCGCGGAATCGGAAACAAATTTATAGCCGTCCAAAATAATGTTTATTTCTCTTGTTGTATCTTCGGATATTACAAGCTTATGCTTATTGGTATAATCACCCTTAAAGAGGTAATAATCATACGTTGTGTGGAATTTGGTTGCGTCTTGGCTATGGCCGTCCTGAGAAATCGTTATCTCGCAGTCGTCGCTTATTTCAATATATGATGATTCTTCCTTGGCGTTGAGCATTACCGATCCGGAAACTCCGTATTTCTCAACGTCTTTGTTTTGCTCTAACGCAAAAGCCGATGCGGCACAGCTTGCCGTCATTGTAACAGCCATTGCACAGGCAATTATTTTCTTAAATATGTACATAATAATCTCTCCTTAATTTTAATAAAAGCCCGGAACAATATATCCCGGGCGAGCTTTATTTATTTATTCCGCCCGACCGTAACGCATTTTGTACAACCTGCCTACTGATACGACAGGTGGGTGCCTCCCTTAGGTCTCAGGCTCCCTGCCTCCGATGTAAATCGGGAGGTCTGCACACGACTTCAGGAGTCCGGCTCCCTAAAAAAATGTTGTAGGGTTATATTAATGCAATAAGCGAGACGGGCAGAAAAAAGCCTTGGTCATTACTCGTCTTGTTCGTCCTCGGCATATTCAAACATTTCGTCGAAATGTGCCTCAAATATTTCTGCAAGATGGTCCAAAAGCTTCTCATCCTCAAGGTCAACGAGAACGGGAGCATCGTCGTCATCTTCTATTATTTCTTCCATAATATAATAGTCTCCGCTGTCCTCTATAATCTGGTTTTCATCATCTGCAACAGGACTTAAAGCGTAAAATTTTCTGTCATTTTCTTCAATGATGTCAAGAATCTCAAACTGATATTCCTTTCCGTCATCATCCAAAAGGCTTACAAAATCCATCTCCATATCATTCATCATAAAGCTTAATATCCTTTCTTTTTCTTGTTGTTATAATGATATTTTACACGCAAACCGTATATATGTCAAGATAATGATTTGCACATTAATCTCATTTAATCTATCCTGTTATAATACACATTTAAAAACATTTCATAAAACTGAGTTTTGTCTATATAAAACTCGGCATATTCTTCACCCATGGTAACTTCACCCGGCACTCGCATTATATTTGGTGCTGTTATATTTTTTCCCAGCAGTTCCGTTGCAAGAAACGTAACAGAAGCAGGGTCAATTGTAGTAATCGTATAGTCACTTGCTTTGTTATATATTGTGAGAGGAGTGGAAATATCTTCCTTGGTCATTTGCACTGCTTTTGAGATAAAAGAATTAAGATAATTCTTTTGGCGTTGCATACGGTTTAAGTTTGCTTCCACCTCTGTTACGCTTCTTGAACGCACATAAGGTTCCGCCATACCGCCGTACAAATGCACTGTCTCACCCGCGCTGTAATGATTACCGTTTAAATTCATATCGCTCTCAAGCACTACATCCACGCCGCCTATAGAGTCGTTAATTGCGTTGATACCGAGCAGATCCATTGTAATATAAGACTGTATATTAACGCCGTAGAACATTCTCTCAACCGAGTCTATCAAACGCTCGGTGCTCTGTATTTTTCCGTCTCCGTAAGCGTATGCCAAGCATATTTGCTGCTCTTCTATGCCTAAAAACACACCCTCGTCTGAATACACCTGAATATCCGCCATTGTTTCACGTGGTACCGCAAAGGTAGTAATCTTTCCGTCTGTCAAATCAATTGCAAAGAGATAAATGGCGTCAGCCTGACCGCCTGTTCCGACAACGCCGTTAATAACGCCGAATGACGTTTTATCTACACCGATAAACAGAAGCGAAGTTACATTCTCGTTAAACCTATAGGTGTGACCGTTATATTTGATAATATGCCCGTTATTTTCGGAAATAACACCCTCCGGCGCAGAAATAACATCATTTTGTTTTAGCAAAGTCTCTTTTCCGACGTATCTCATAAACAGAAACGCCGCTATAACAATGACAATAAGAGACAAAACCGTAATTCCCAAGCCTTTTAGTATTCTGAAAGGTAAGCTTCTTTTCCGTTTACTTTTCGTTTTGAATTTAGAGTTTCTGTTGTAGTCGGTATTATCATCATGCCTATTATGAGAAAAACTCGGAAAGTGGTTTTTTTCGGGAATATCATTACGTTTAGAGTAATAAATATAATCGTCGTAATCATTATTGTGAGGTTCGTAGCTACGTCTTGTCCGGTGTGAATTTTGAGATATTTTACCGTCTTTTTTGCTTTGATGTGTTTTTGTGTGCTTACTGTGGTGAGAGTGATGCCTGTGAGATGCAAATATAAAATCCTGATAATCGTTTACGTCATTTTGTGTATCTTCGTCATCCGCATAAACGCCGCTGTTTTCCGCAAAATCGGCTGCACCCGAACCGTTATCAAACGGCGCGGGTGTCATTGCGTTGTTAATGATCTTATCTAAATCTTTTTTGCTCAAACTATTCATAATGTAACAAAACACTCCAAAAAGCACTCAAGGTTATGTTGTGGGGTTGTCTTTTTCAAGCTTTGCCTGAACCAAAAATCTGTTGCTTGGTCTGTAATCGGTGCATGTGCTGAGCGTTATTATGGTATCATTCGTTGTAAGATTTACGTTACGATAATTGCTGACATACGCCGACTCGGGAGCGGATACCTGCGTAACATAATCAGCCCACACCGAATCGTCGTCAAAATTGTACGAGCGAAGTATATGTCTGTCATCCGTTTCGTAAGCCGCAAAGATTCTGTAAGTCAACACGTGACCCGGTGTGTATATATAGATATATTCGTTATCATCAAAAAACTCTTTGTTTTCAAACTTGTGAATAGTGGTAAACATTGAGCCGTCAAGCATATTATGGCCGTATAATACGGTGTTTCTGTCTGTAAACAGCCTGCTGTTTTCCTTTTCGGTGTAAACGGTTCCGGCAAAATAATAGCTCTTATCTATTCCGTGATGCAGATAGAATGAATTGTCCTCATTCTCGCCGCTTTGGGCAACAGGATAATCAACAGACGTATTGGGAATATATATCCAGGCATACAAGTCTTCGTTTGTTGCCTGAAGGCTTTCAAAATCTATCGGGTTTGCAACAATAACGTTTGTGTCGCTTCCGTTCGAAGATTCGTCAAATTCTACATCAAGCGAAACAGCAGAACTGTTTTTAGCGCTGTCTATAATATCCTGTGTTTGTTTGCCCTTCCATGCGTTATAACCGAAAAAGCCGACACAGCAGGCAATTAAAACACAAGAAGCAATTATAGAAATTTTTGCGTTTGTTTTGTTTGCTCTCTTTTTACTTGTATTCCCCATTTTTATCACATTCTTTCAAAACACTTAAAGATTAAAGTGTAGGCTTGTCGCTTTCAAGCTTGGCCTGAACAAGATATCTGTCGCTTGAACGGTAATTTGTACAGGTACTTAAAGTTATAATCGTATCGTCGGTAGTAAGGCCTGTGTCGCGGTAATTGCAGGTGTAAGGTGACTCGGGCTTATTTACCCATTTAACATAATCTGCCCATACCTTATCATCCGAAAAATCAAAAGAGTTAAGTATATGCCTGTCGTCATATTCGTAAGCGGCGCATATTTTATATGTCAAAATATGACCGGGAGTGTATATGTATATATACTGATTATTCTCGAAAAAGCTTTCGTCCTCAAATTTGTGAAGCGTGGTGAACATTGATCCGTCCAGCATATTATGACCGTAAAGCAGGGTATTTCTGTCGTTAAAGTCTTTGCTGTTTTTCTTTTCGGAATATATGGTACCTGCAAAGTAATAGCTTTTGTCTACACCGTGATGCAGATAAAAAGCGTCGTCTTCACCTTTTCCGCTTTGCGCTATGGGATAATCAACAGATGTATTGGGAATATATATCCAGGCGTATAAGTCGCTGTTTTTAGACTGAAGATCTTTAAAATCTATCGGGTTTTCCACTTTTACATCTGCTCCGGAGTCGCTGTCGGAAGAGCCGTCGGTCAAAGTTTGCAAAGACACAGTGTTTACATCGCTTACAAAATCTACCGAAGAGCTTGACTTACAGCCGCAAAAACTTACACAGCTTGTAATAATCAAACAAGCCGCCAATATTCTTTTGATTCTTATATTCATTACAGTCGCCCGCGGCGCTCTACGCGCCGTTTCCTTTCTTACAATAGGTTATTCGCTTATTTTTTTACTTGCGCTTATGCCGGCAAAAGCAAGTGCGCCTACACCTGCGCAAAGCAGGGCTGCCTCTGCTGCCGTGTTGCCTGTTTTGGGGGCATAGGGTGATTTGGGTTCTGTGTCGGTATCGCTGTAAACGGGAGCCACAGGGCTTACAATCGGGTCAAGCGCAAAAGAAGACGCCGTACCCAAAGCAATGATGATTGAGGCTAAAACTAACGTTACAACTTTCTTCATAGATATCACTCCAATTTATTAATTTAATCATATGTATTTTATCACAATACAAGGCTTTTGTAAAGTATTTAAACAACGATAACGGTTAAAAGAAAAATGTGTTTATCCTTCCTTTAGGTTAAACCTGCTGTAATGGAAAATATACTGCTGAGCTATTCCTGCGTAATTTCCGAAAAATCCTGGTGTTTTATCGGGAAAATAAACCCTCATTGCTCTTTTCATCCATACATCCAAAGGAAAGCACTCAAGCCTGTGCATACCGTAAAGCAACACACATTCCGCAACCTTTGGCCCCACACCTTTAATTGTCATCAATTTTTCACGCGCCTCTTCTATCGGCATTTTGGATATCTGTTCAAGGTCGATTTCTCCGTCTGCCGTTTTCTTTGCGGCGTCGCATATATATTTTGCCCTGAAACCGCTTCTTATGGGCGCCAAATCGTCCTCTGAAAGCATTGCCAGCCTTTGAGGAGTGGGGAAAGCAAATCCTGTTCCCTCTTTATATTCACCGAAACCGGCGCACAGCCTGTCAATAATTCCCTTTATTCTGGGGATATTGTTATTCTGGCTTATAATAAACGATATAAGCGCCTCAAATGGCTCTTGATTTAAGATTCTTATGCCGGGCGCATAATCGCACACTTTTTTCATAACGGGGTGCATAGCGCCCAACGCTCTTTTTACATTGCCGTAATTAAGTGATAAATCAAAATAGTTTCTCCAATAGTAATTAAAATCCTCTTCACTTGTATTATACAATAAAACCTTATCATCAATATGTTTAAGTGTGAGTTTTTTTCCAAATGCGATTCCCGTATAAGAGCAGTCGGGGTTCTTATTCCAGCGAAAGCATTGTCCGCACTCAAATGTCTGCGTTAAATCAAAATCTTCATCGCTGATAATTATCATATTACGCGGTTTATCAAAGATATAATCAATCATATATAATCACTCTTCACCGGGCAGTTTTTCCGCCAATACATACTCTATTCTCTTTTCCTGCACACGCTCAACGGTAATTTTTATATTGTTAAATGTAAATGTGCTTCCTTTTTCGGGAATAGAGCCTATGTTCTCATAAACCCAACCGCCGATGGTATTACTTTCGGTTTCTTCAAAAAGCTTTGGACTTAAATTGAAAAGCTCGGCGAATTCATCTATATATACATCTCCGTCAAGTCGATACAGAGAATCGTTAAGCTTTGTTATCTTGCTCTCCTCTATCTCGTCCTCGTCCCATATTTCGCCCACAAGCTCCTCTAAAAGGTCTTCCATTGTAACAATACCAAGTGTACCGCCGTATTCGTCTACCACAATTGCGATGTGCAAACGATTGCGCTTAAATTCAGCCAATACATAGCTAAGTTTTTTCGTTTTGTACACGAAGCACGCGGGTGTAACAAGCTTTTGAATATCAGGCTGTGAGCCTTTAATTATTTCTTCAAGATAATCTCTTGAATGAAGTATTCCAATAATATTGTCAATTGAATCTTTATAAACAGGAAATCTCGAAAAACGGTCCTCAATTATTATCTGCTTATTCACCTCAAACGGGGCGTCTACATCAAGCGCGGACACGTCTACTCTGGGTGTTAATATATCGCCTACCGTTGTATCGTCAAAATCAAGCGCAGACTGAACAAGCTCGCTTTCCTGTTCTTCCAAAACGCCCTCGCCTTCGATGCTTTCAATGATGTATTTCAGCTCATTTTCGGTTACAGTCGGCTTTTGCTTATACCTGCCCGAAATCTTCTGCGCAACAGAACTCAGAAAAGTAAAAAACCGTGAAAAAGGCTTAAATATTATCATCAAAACATTAAGAAAGCCTGCCGTTGCAAGGCACAGACCTTCGCTGTTCTTTTTCGCCATATTTTTCGGCAAGACCTCACCAAATGTAAGCACAAGCAACGTTATTATTCCGGTGCTGATAGCCGCGCCGTAATTGCCGAATATCCGCACACACAGAAGCGTTCCTATGGATGAACAGCCAATGTTTACAATATTGTTCCCTATAAGTATAGTTGTAAGAGCATATTGATATCTGTCTAAGATCTTTAACGCCGTGGGCGCCCTTTTGTCTCCGTCCTCTTCGTAGCTTTTAAGCCTTGCAGTCGCAACAGAAGAAAAAGCGGTTTCCATAGAAGAAAACAGCGCGGACAAGCCCACCAGAAAAATAATACATATAAAATAAATTAAGTTAACTAAGTTAAAAGGATCACTATCCAAAATTCTACCAACTCCAAGCACAATTTTATATGATAATGATACATATTTTTATTAAATTATTATTCTAAATTAGAAAAATAAATATATTTTAATCAACTTTATTCACATTTTTGCATATAAACCTTAAAAAAAGCTTAAATATTAATTTACTTATGCCAAAATTCGATCAGATTTACCTATTATGTAAACTATTATTAATTTATCAACAGCAAGGAGATGTAAAATAATTGAATGTTAATATAACATATGAATCTCAAAAATTAACAGCGAAACTTCAAGGTGAAATAGACCATCACAGCGCGGCTCCCATCCGCAAAGCAATAGACGCTGAAATTCAGCTTAGTAAGCCTCAAACCGTTATTCTTGATTTTTCGGGAGTAACATTTATGGACAGCTCGGGCATAGGTCTTATTATGGGACGTTACAGACTGGCGCAAATTATCAAGGCGGAGATAAAAGTTGTAAATATCCCTCAAAACTTGCTTAGGATGATAAAGCTCTCGGGAATTGAAGCTTTGGGAATAATAAAATACGATAAGGCGGTAGCAAAATGAGTAAGATAATAAACGAAATGAAAATAAACTTTCCTTCTAAAAGCATAAACGAAGGCTTTGCGAGAACTGCCTGCGCGGCATTTGCAATGCTCGCAGATCCTACAATCAATGATATGGCAGACATAAAAACGGCAATTTCAGAGGCAGTTACAAACTGCATTGTACACGCATATGCGCTCTCAGAGGGAATTATATACATAAACGCTTATTTATATGACAACGGAAAGCTTGTATATAAAATAAAAGATAAGGGCGTAGGAATTGAGAATATCAAACAGGCTATGGAGCCCATGTTTACAACGGCAGGAGGTGAACGCGCAGGACTTGGATTTGCTGTAATGCAAAGCTTTTGTGATAAGCTCACGGTAAAATCCGCCTTGGGAAAAGGCACGACCGTCACATTAGAAAAGAACATAATCAGGTACGGTGCTTGTAATGACTAACGACGCCATAATAACAGACAATTTAGGACTTGTATATGCCTGCGCCAACAGATTTAAAGGAAAAGGCATAGAATATGACGATCTTTTTCAGGCTGGATGCTTAGGGCTTACAAAGGCGGCAAACAAATTTGATACGGAAAGAGGTGTAAAATTTTCTACTTACGCCGTTCCCGTGATATTAGGCGAGATTAAAAAGCTGTTTCGCGACGGTGGAACAGTTAAAGTTGGAAGGACAATTAAAGAGCTTTCGATGAAAATATCCAGGGCGGCAAATGATTTTTCGGCAAAGGAGGGACGCAGCCCCACAATAGAGGAGCTCTCAAAGCTATTATCTGTAGATAAAGAAAAAATAACCGAGGCGATAAAGGCCTCGCAAACGCCGCTGTCACTTACAATATTTGAAAGTGACAGCGATGATTCAGCCGATTCGCAAATGGATATCCCCACAGAAGGATACGAAGACAAACTTACCGATATTATAGCTCTGAGACAAATAATTAAAGAATTAAACGAAAACGATAAAAAAATAATTCAGCTACGATTTTTCAAAAATTTAACTCAATGCAGCACAGCGCAGGTACTTAATATGACACAGGTACAAATATCTCGCAGAGAGAAAAAAATACTTGCGCTGCTGCGTGCAAAAATGACAGGATAAAAGCGCTGCCGATGCTTATAGGTATTCGGCAACGCTTTTTCTTACTTATTACCGGATCTGTTTTGTTTTTCTATCATATCATAAAGGCAATCAAGCGCATTCGACAAATCGCCGACTTCGTCGATAAGTCCTTCTTTTACCGCGTCACTTCCCTCAAGTATAGTGCCTACATCCATAACAAGCTCACCTGTGTTCATTGCAAGCTCGTTATATCGTTCGGGACTTATGTTAGAATTATCGGCAACAAAATTATTTATTCTCTCCTGCATGCGCTGAAAATATTCAAACGCCTGCGGAACACCCAAGGTAAGCCCTGTCATCCTCACGGGATGAACTGTCATTGAAGCGGATTTTGCAATAAACGACCGTTTTGCCGCCACCGCGAGAGGAACTCCGATAGAGTGACCGCCGCCAAGCACCAAAGACACTGTCGGCTTTTTTATGCCCGACACAAGCTCCGCTATGGCAAGCCCCGCTTCTACATCTCCCCCCTGTGTGTTAAGAAGTATCAGCAGACCGTCTATTTTGGGGCTTTCTTCCACTGCTACAAGTTGCGGTATAACGTGTTCATATTTTGTGGTTTTGTTTTGTGAAGGTAAAATAAAATGGCCTTCTATCTGCCCAATTATTGTCAAACAGTGGATCGTATATTTTCCGATGGTGGTAATACTGCCGCTGCTTTCAATACTGTCTTGCGGGATACATTCTTCCTGCGGACATTCTTCCTGTGTCTGAGGCTCCTCCATAGGCGGCGAAACAAAGCTTTGTTTTAATGACTGTTTTTGCATAAAAAAGACTACCTCCGAAATAAATTCGAAAATAGTCTTTGCATAATATGATTATTTATTCTAAATTATACTCTCTTTTTCCATATAAAAGGGTTGAGCGCAATAACAATCGGGAATATTTCAAGTCTTCCCAAAAGCATTGCCAAAGACAAGACAACCTTTGAAAGATTTGAGTAATCCGCATAGTTTGATGTGGGACCTACGCCCGCTAAGCCCGGTCCTACATTGTTAAAGCAGGCTATCGTAGCTGAAAAATTCGTCTCCATATTAAACGGCTCTAAGCTCAGAATCAGAAAAACAATCGCAATACAGAGAATATAGATCGCAAAATACGAAGTTACTCCGCTTAAAGTGCTTTCTTCAACCGGCTTATACTCCAATCTGACTGTTTTTATGATATTGGGATGAATCAATTTCTTTATTTCTCTGCGTATTGTTTTAATCAAAAGCATAACGCGGGATACTTTTAATCCGCCTGCTGTGGAGCCTGCGCACCCGCCCACAAACATGAGCAAAAGCAGAATTGTTTTTGAAAGCCCCGGCCAAGCGTTGAAATCCGCAGTTGCAAAGCCTGTTGTGGATATAATAGACGCGACCTGGAACGTTGACTGTCTCAGCGACTCTGAGAAAGACCCGTATATCGAGTATACGTTCATAGTAACAAGTCCTATACTCATAACTACAATGGACAAATAGCACCAAAGCTCTGTACTTTTGAGCATTGAGTTTACTTTTCTGACAAGCATAAGGTAATAAACATTAAAGTTAACACCGAACAGTATCATAAACACGGCAATTACCCACTGCGTATACGCGCTGTAGCCGCCTATGCTGTCTGCTTTAATTCCGAAACCGCCTGTGCCTGCCGTTGCAAATGAATGAACTATGCTGTCAAAAACAGGCATACCGCCTAAAAGCAAAAATATTATTTCTGCGCCCGTCATTGCTATATAAATGAGATAAAGTATTTTTGCCGTGTCTCTTGCTTTGGGAACAAGCTTACCTACAACAGGTCCCGGCATTTCGGCGCGCAATATATGTATAGAACGGTCAGCGTTGCCCGACATAAGCGCCATAATAAATACTAAAACGCCCATACCCCCTATCCAGTGGGTAAAGCTTCTCCAAAACAGCACCGATCGGCTCAAGCCTTCAACATTTCGCAGAATGGACGCTCCTGTTGTTGTAAAGCCGCTTACAGTCTCAAAAAACGCGTCAAAATACGAAGGTATCTCACCCGACAAAACAAAAGGGACAGCTCCTATCAATGACATACAAAGCCACGCCAGCGCAACAATAACAAATCCCTCTTTGGCATAAATGACCTTGTTATGCGTTTTAAAAACAAGCTTTAATAATTGCCCGAAGATAAGAGAAGCCCCCGCGACCGTAATAAAAGCCCAAATTGAGCTTTCACGGTATATCACGGCGACAACCACAGGTAAAATAAGCATTCCCGCAGCCGCCGTAAAGATTTGACCCAATGTGTAAAAAATAAACTTTCTGTTCATAAGATGCCTCTTGACTGAATACGGTTATTGAATAATATCCGATATACCGTATAATCTGTGTCCGGCGGCTGTAACAATAACATTGTCGCCGGGCAAAATATAATCGTCACCGGAAGGAATTATAGCCTTTCTGTCTCTTAAAATTCCCGCGATAAGAACATTGCTTTTGAATTTTATATCTTTTAACGGTATATTTATATACTTAAATTCATCGCTTATCTTAAATTCAAGCACTTCAGCTTTGCCGCCCATAACGTTATATAGCCTTTCAACATTGCTGCCTTCGGAGTTTTGCATTGCTCTGGCGTATCTTACCATAATATCGGACACGGTTTTCCAAGGCGAAACTATGCTCTCGAGTCCGAGATTTTCGGCAATGGGGATAAATTCCGGTCTGTTTATTTTTGTAACAACCTTATTTACATTTTGCGAAAGCGCATAATAGGACAACAGAATATTTTCCTCATCCATTCCCGTTAGAGAAACAAAAGCGTCTGTTGTGGCGATGCCGTAATTACTAAGCAGATCTTGGCTTGCGCCGTCGCCGTGCAGCACGGTTACATTGGGCAGAATTTGAGAATACTCATCGCATCTTGCTTTGCTCTTTTCTATAATTGTTACCGCAGTACCGCTTTGCGTGAGCATTTGAGCCAAATAATATGCTGTTCTGCTTGCGCCGATTATCATTACGTTTCTGGCATGCCTTTTCATTATACCCAGCTTTCGCATAAGCTTATTCATTTCCTGAGGAGAGGCGGTTACACCTATTTTGTCGCCGCCCTGCAGTACAAAATTACCGTCGGGGATATACATTTTGTTTCCCCTGAAAACACAGCAAACCAGAAAATTTGCGTCGTATTTTTTCCTGAGATCCATGATAGGCTGGTTTAAGAAAGGCATATCGTCCTTAATCTTCAACTCAATTATTTCAAAGTTTCTTGAAGAAAAAGTCTCTACATTGGCAGCGCTCGGCAACCGAAGAATATTATAAACATATCTCGCGGCAGATCGCTCGGGGTTTATTTGCATGGACAAATTAAGGAATTGCTGCATACGAACAAGATTTTTGTCATTATACTGTGGATTACGTATACGGGCAATAGTTTTTTTTGCGCCCATAGCTTTAGCCATAAAGCAACACAGCATATTAAGCTCATCTGAGCCTGTTACAGCCACGAAAATGTCAGACTTGCCGACATTTGCTTCACTGAGGGCTTCCCAGTCTGTGGCAAGACCGTTTATTCCGCTGACATCGTATGTGTTTGTGATATTATCAATTATTGCTTTGTTGCTGTCCATCGCTATCACGTCGTGCCCTTCAGAAGAAAGGCTTTGCACAAGTGTGCGCCCTATTTTTCCGCAGCCAACTACTATTATTCTCATAATAAACTCCGTATAAAATCATAATAAACAATTATTTTATATCAAGAAATATTTCATCATTTTCGGCTCTTGCGAATATACCGCCGACAGATGCCTCGTCTGAATCTATGATTACCTTTGCTATTTTATCTTCAATAAGCTTTCTTATTGTATTTCTTACTTCGCGAGCTCCGTTTTTGGTACAGTCCGATTTTTTCGCGATAAGCTCTGCAGCGCTCTTGTCGTAATCGAATACTATTCCCTTATCCGCAAGGGGAGTTTTATATTCATCGAGCATCAATTCGGCAATTTTTTCTATATCTGAGCTGTTAAGGTTTCTGAACACTATTATTTCGTCAAGTCTTGCGATAAATTCGGGCCTTAAAAAGTCCGAAAGCGCTTTTAACGCCTTTTCTTTTGTTGCGGCAAACTCGGTTTTGCCAAAGCCGAGAAGATTTTCTTTGCGCTCACTGCCGGCGTTTGAAGTCATAACTATGACTGTGTTTTCAAAGTTCACCACTCTGCCGTGCGCGTCGGTTATTTTACCTTCGTCAAGTATCTGAAGCAGAATATTCAGCACATCCGGGTGAGCCTTCTCTATTTCATCGAACAAAAGAACGCTGTAAGGTCTTCTGCGAACCTTTTCGGTAACGTGACCCGCTTCTTCATATCCTACATAACCCGGAGGCGAGCCTATGATTTTGGAAACAGAGTGTTTTTCCATATATTCGCTCATATCAAGGCGAATGAGAGTCTCAGGAGAATCAAAAAGCTCTTGTGACAAAACCTTTACAAGCTCTGTTTTTCCGACACCCGTAGGTCCTACAAAAATAAACGACGACGGGCGCTTTTTTGGGCTTATTTGCACGCGGCTTCTTCTTATTGCCGCGCAAAGTGCCTCAACCGCTTCATCCTGTCCTATTATTTTTGCTTTTATGTTATCTTCTAAACCTGACAGCTTTTTAAGCTCGTTTTCTTTTACTCTGGTAGCGGGTATTCCTGTCCACAATTCTATTACTCCTGCAATATCGTCCTCGGTAACATCAGAGTGGAGTAAATTAATATCAATAGAATCTATTTCTTTGTCGATTTTAGCCGCCTCTGAGCGCAGTTGCGCAAGCTTTTCATAATCTATTGTTTCTTCTTCGCTCAGTTCTTTTTCCTTTTCTTCAAGCTCTATCTTTTTATCGGTCAAAGACTCATATCTGTCTCTGTCCTTATTTCTCAAAGAAGCGTGGGTACAAGCTTCATCAAGCAAATCTATCGCCTTGTCGGGCAAAAATCTGTCGGTAATATATCTTTCCGACAAAATAACGGTTTTTCTTACAATCTTATCGCTTACTTTTACGCTATGGAAATTCTCATAATAATCCTTAATGCCGCCTATAACTGCAATTGTATCGGCAATGGAAGGCTCGTTGACGGTTACAGGCTGAAAACGTCTTTCAAGCGCTGTGTCCTTTTCGATATATTTTCTGTATTCCGAGAAAGTTGTCGCGCCGATAACCTGTATTTCACCTCTTGAAAGCGCAGGCTTTAGAATATTCGCGGCGTTCATTGAACCCTCGGATTCTCCCGCGCCTACAAGGTTATGCACCTCGTCTATAAAAAGTATTATGTTTCCGTCGGCCTTAACCTCGTCTATAAGGTCTTTGATTCTCTTTTCAAACTGACCTCTGAATTGCGTTCCTGCAACAAGCGCGGTAAGGTCAAGCAAAAATATTTCTTTGTTTTTCAACCTCTGAGGAACATCACCGTTTACAATTCTTATAGCAAGACCTTCTGCAATAGCAGTTTTGCCGACACCGGGTTCACCTATAAGGCAGGGGTTATTCTTAATTCTTCTGCTTAATATTTGAACTACTCTGCCTGTCTCTTTGTCTCTGCCGATTATTCTGTCAAGCTCGCCGTTTTTTGCCTTTGCCGTAAGGTTTGTACAGTAAGCGCCAAGCATTTTTCTTTTCTTTTCTTTCTTTTTGTCTTTGCCTTTTACACCGGAAAAAGTTTTATCCGCGCCGCCTGTATTGTTCGCGCCTTCTCCTGTATTAAACAGACCTTTCATAAAAGGAAACACCGGCGCTCCGCCGCGTTCAAATTTCTCCTGATCGTCGTCATCATCTAAATCATCGTCAATACCCGACATATCCATAAGCTCATTCATATCAAGACTTCCGTCTTCGGTGAGCATTCTCATTTGGTCATATGCCGCCTCAAGGTCCTCCTCGGTTATCCCCATTTTATCTATAATATCGCTGACTTGCTTAATATTAAGCTCTTTAGCGCATTTTAAGCAATAACCTTTTGTGTCGTTGCCGTCTTTGTTTGATGAAACAAAAACTATGGCAGGATTTTTTTTACATCTCGAACAAATCAATTAGTTTTCTCCTTTCGCTCGTGCGGTTTCTTTTTGTGAGCTCTGCCTGTGGAGCTCGTCCGTAAATAGTTTTATATACATAATGAATGCAAATATCATTGAAGCTGTCGTTATCAAAATAAGTATGAAAGAAATAATTTTATTGTTATATTTCAATATTGCGTTAATATATACAAGCACAGTGGCGGAAATATAAAATACTATAGTTGCCAGTTTGCCGTACCACTTTGAAGCGGGCATTTTCATATTTTTGCGTATAAACACAAATCCGCCTATCATCATAAGCAACTCTTTTAAAAACAGTACCGCGGCAAGAGGCACGATATCGGGTATTTTTATGCTCACCGTGACAACGACCGCTATAAGTGTGAGCTTATCCGCAAGGGGATCGAGTATAAGGCCTAAGTCTGATATTTGGTCAAACTTTCTTGCTATCATACCGTCAAACATATCGCTTAAGCCCGACGCTATCAATATACACGCCGCGGCTATATAATTACCGCTCAAAAACACGATAACATAAGGTATTATAAGCAGAATTCTTGTAAACGATATGACATTTGGTATTGTAAATATCCTTTTATTTTTGTCTTCGGTCATTTTTATCCTCCTGACAACTAATAAGCCGTTATTAAATCAATCCAAGAATAAATCCGGTGAACGCGTTATTATAGGCGTATTTGAAAATATATGATTGTTCTATTATATCATCTGTTAACATATCTGCTATTTCGGGAGTAAACTTTGCCGCAACACACAGTGCCGCCGCAAACATACATACCGCAAATAACCCGGCAGGTACAGATAGTATAATTCCCAAAAAACCATCCAATCCCTTAATTATCGAAATACCGAACAAAGCTTTAAAAACTTTTTTAAATACAGGTCTTGCAACAAGGCACATAATTACAAGAGACACCATAAATACAACAGCCCTTATAAGCTCTGTAACCATTGGTTGTATGATCGAAATTATAGATAAAGCCGCTTTATCCGTTCCGCTTTCGACAAATTTCGCAATTTGCCCCGAAGAATCTTTTATTATAAATGATAGCCATCCGGGCAGTTCCGATATAAAACCATTTACACTGTCGCTTTTCGGTAAAGCAGAATAAACGCTTTCTTTTATGTTCTCGGCAAAAAACGATTCATAAACTATCGGCGCCGCAATATTAGCTATCACAAAAGCCGCAATAAAAGAAGCCAAAACAGATATGATTCCCACAACAGAGCCGCTGAATCCTCTTTTATAGCCCATTGCAAGAACAGCTACAAACACAACAATAACAATTAAATCATATACAAAAAACATATAACTCCTCTCAAAAGGGTACTATACCACAAATATCATTTGTTATCAAGCAATGTTAACTTCAATTGACATTACAGCAGCTTATCTGTGAAATTCCCGCTGTATACACTGATTTATCCGACAATGCAACTATACTTTTTGTATCGTTTCCGCATTTGCATGAGCGTATTTGTGTACCGTCCGGCGAATACGCATATATATTGCCTTTCGCGTAAGCAAATGTTGTGTTTGAATAAGATGATACGTCGGTTATATAATATTCGGTCTTTGTTTCGTAAGCAACATTACCGTTTGTGTCTATTCTCACAAGACTGCAATTCTTGCCGTCTATGGAAGAAGAAAGCGACAAAACAATACCGTTTTTACTTGTAAGGCAACAGGCGGTTATGATCTTTCCGCTGTAAGAATAAACGCTGTGGTCATCGTTTCTCAGGTTTATCACATAAGCTTCGCTGTCACCGATACACGCCACCGTATTATTATCTATGTATTCTATATCAAATATTGTATTGTTTTCAAATACATATTTATGAACAGGCTCTTGCTTTGTAAAATCAAGAATATACACACAGGATATCAGCTTTCCGCCGTTTGTGCTTACACCCGCCACCGCACAATAATGCCCCGACGGATCTATAGACAGTGCCGAAATATAATATTCGGACATTTTGTAAGAATAAATAAACTTACCGTCAGAATTATAAAAGCTTGCTTCCGACATATAACCGGAAGTTGAGGTAACTACCCCGAACACACCGCTTGAAGATATATCTGCGCAATAAATTTTATTTTCACATTTTTTATTGAATGAATCTCCGTTAATTGAAACAACAGAGTAGTCGTAACCGCCTATGTCATACGTTATGGCTTTACCCGATGAAC
Source organism: Clostridiales bacterium (assembly GCA_024690965.1). Taxonomy (GTDB): domain Bacteria; phylum Bacillota; class Clostridia; order Oscillospirales; family Acutalibacteraceae; genus JAEEHZ01. The sequence continues at coordinate 87,023 of JAILOG010000009.1, read as the reverse complement.
ATTTAAAAGCAGGCGATGCATAACTGTGCTGCAAAGAAACCTCTTCGCCGGCGGTGGTATTAAGGACTGTAAAAGATGTGTCGCTTATGTATGCGTAACAGCCGTCAAAATAAGCGGAATTATTTTTTGCAACGGTGTTGCCGACAATATCTTCGGGAAAGCCCGAACCTGTGTTTATTTTCAGCACATCAAGCTTAAACTTGCTTGCGAGGCTTTGACCGTCGCCGCAAGAGCGCACAAAGAACAATATAAAAAGCGCAAGCGCTATTATGCCGCAGGTGATAAAAATTCTCTTCTTCGTTATCTTCTTTGGAGAATTATCGGTAAACTTTACATTACCGTTTGATTTATCAAATGTGTTGTTTGTGTTATTCGGGCTCACATAAATCCTCCTTTTTGTAACTTACTTTGTTAAGATACAATCCGCACGCAGGCGCGGTGGGTCCTGCTTTCTTACGTGATTTTGCGGAAATTATACCGGGTATATCATCAGGGGCAAACTTGCCTTGCGCTACCCTGAGCAATGTTCCCGTCATTATCCTAACCATATTATATAAAAAACCGTCTGCTTCAATTTTAAAGATTATCATATCTCCGTTACGCGTAACGCCGGCAGAATAGACGGTTCGTGTCATATTTTCCTGTTTGCGCCGATCAAGGGTGCAAAATGATGTAAAATCGTGTTTTCCTTCAAAATATTTTGCCGCCTTATTAAGCAAATCTTCGTCTATGTGCCATCTGTAATGCAATGCATAACCGTCTAAAAACGGATTTTTTACTTCGCTGTTCCATATTTTGTATATGTATTGTTTTCCTATACAGTTATAGCGCGCGTGAAAATCTTCACTTACTGTTTGTGAGTCAAGAACTGCCACGTCGCTCGGCAAATTACCATTTAAAGCCGCCTTAAGCCTGTGCGGCGGTATCTTTCTTTCTGTTTTGACGTTAACGTAATACTCGTTTGCGTGAACGCCCGAGTCGGTTCTGCTGCAGCCTTTTATTTCATATTCGGCATTAAGTATTTTATTTAAAGCCTTTTGAAAAACCTCCTGCACGGTCAGGGCATTCTCTTGTATTTGCCATCCGTGATAGTTCTTTCCGTCATAAGTTATCTTTAGTAAATAATTCATTATCTCTCCGCCGCAGGTAGAATAATATTAAGTGCAACCACACCGCAAAACGCTATAACGCACACAGCCGATGAAATATAGTCCGCCTTTTTCAGATGAAGGCTTTTCATTCGTGTTCTGCCGTCTCCGCCGTGGTAACATCTGCATTCCATTGCCGTTGCCAGTTCATACGCACGTCTGAAAGATGACACAAGCAGCGGAACAAGAACGGGAATAAACGCTTTTATACGCTGTATCACGTTGCCGCTGTCCATTGAGGCTCCGCGCGCCTTTTGGGCGTTCATAATTTTTTCTGTTTCATCAAGCAAAGTTGGAATAAACCTTAATGCTATCGTCATCATCATCGCTATCTCATGCACTTGTATTTTAAATACCTTCAGCGGCGACATAAGACGCTCCATACCGTCTGTAAGCTGTGTGGGTGAAGTTGTGTAAGTAAGAACAGAGCTTATAAGTATAAGTGACACAATTCTTATAAATACAAAAACCGCGTTATTTATACCCGATACGGTAACCTTTAAAATACCGAGCTGAGCAATAGGTTCTCCTCTGCCGTACAACAGATTTATAACAGATGTAAACAAAACTATATAAACAATTGCCTTTAAGCTTTTAAGGTACATTTTTAAAGCAACGCCCGACATTATTACAACGCTCAGCACAAAAATAAAGATAAATGAAAGCGAAAAATAATTACCCGTAATAAAAATAAATACAATAAACGAAAGCAACAACACAAGTTTTATTCTGGGGTCAAGCCTGTGTATTATGGAATTTCCCGGGAAAAACTGTCCTATGGTAATATCGCTTAACATTTTTCGCCTCTCTTTCTGCACAAAAGCCTATTTAATTCTTTATATGCTTCCTCAACGGTAAGAACACCGCCCGAAACATCGTATCCGTACTCTTTTAGCTTATTCATAATATACGTTATCTGTGGCACCCTGAGTCCCATACTGTCAAGCTTTTCAACCTGAGAAAAAACTATTTTTGTTTCATCAAACATTTCTATACGCCCCTTGTTAAGAACAAGGACCTTTTGGGCGTATTTTGCTATATCCTCCATACTGTGAGAAACAAGGATTACAGTTTTACCTTTGGTTTTGTGGTAATCGTTGATTCTTTCAAGCAAATAGTTTCTTCCGTTTGGGTCAAGGCCTGCGGTAGGCTCGTCAAATATGATTATATCAGGTTCCATTGATATAACGCCTGCGATGGCGGCGCGTCTTTTCTCGCCGCCGGAAAGCTCAAACGGAGATTTATCGAGCAATTCCCTTTTCAAGCCGACAAATTCAGCGGCGGAAATGACTCTTTCATCAATTTCTTCTTCCGAAAGCCCCATATTTCGAGGACCGAAGGATATATCCTTTCGCACCGTGTCATCAAACAACTGATGCTCGGGGTACTGAAAAACCAGCCCAACCTTAAAGCGTATATTCCTTATATTGTTTTTCGGGGCGTTTATATCGTTTCCGTTTAAAAAGACCTGTCCGCGCTCGGGCTTTAAAAGCCCGTTGAGCATTTGCATAAGGGTGGATTTTCCCGACCCCGTATGGCCTATAACGCCTATGAATTCTCCTGCGTTAATGTTCACGCTCACGTTGTCGAGCGCCTTTTTTTCAAAAGGTGTTCCTACGCCGTAAGAATATGTTAAGTTTTTAACCTCAAGTAAACTCATTTTATCATTCCGTTAGTTATTATTTAAAAGCTCTACAATATATTCCACACATCTGTGTCTGTTTATCGGCAGTTCATCATTTTCTTTTCCGCCCTTTAGCATATACGCGATCTCCGCCGACTGAGGCACGTCTAAACCGTGTTCTTTCAGCAATTTTACGTGAGAAAACACCTTTTTGGGCGTATCGTCTATAAGCAAATCGCCGTTATCTATCACGATCACTCTGTCGGCAGCCGCCGCTTCATCCATATAATGTGTGATAAGAATTACCGTTATGTTTTTCTCTTTGTTTAATTTCTTAATTGTGGACATTACCTCCGCGCGCCCTTTTGGGTCGAGCATTGCTGTAGGCTCATCAAGCACAATGCAGTCAGGCTGCATGGCTATTATTCCCGCAATTGCCGTTCTTTGTTTTTGACCCCCCGATAACTTATGCGGTGCGAAATTACGGTATTCGTACATATCAACGGCCTTTAAGGCTTCGTCCACACGTTCTCTTATCTCCTTTGGTGGCACACCCAGATTTTCGGGACCGAAAGCTACGTCTTCTTCAACAATACTCGCCACTATCTGATTATCGGGGTTTTGAAAAACAAGTCCAACTTTACTGCGTATCTCGTATTTTCTGTCCTCATCATCGGAGCGTATGCCTTCAATGAGTATTTCGCCCTTATCGGGTGTTATCATACCGTTGAACATTTTGGCAAGCGTTGACTTTCCCGAGCCGTTATGCCCCAAAAGCGCCAAAAATTCACCTTTTCTTACATTAAACGATATGTTGTTTATAACGCACGTTTCATTGAGGATATTGTTGTTATCATAATCTTTATATCCGAATGTTACGTTTTTTACTTCTATAAAATTATCCATTTTTCGCCTTTCAGTATATACGGATAATTTCCATATATATTATTGATCTTCGCCTTCAAAAATTGCGGTTGACCCGCATGGCAAAACAAGTCCCGTGTCAGTTACGGGCAAACCTATTTCATCCGCGGTAACATTGCCTCCGAATTTGCTTTTAAGAACAGCGGAAAGCAAATATGACATTACCGACGGTGACAGACCCGTTGTATATGAATTTAAAATAACAAATAAAGGCCTGTCGCTGAGCACCTGAGAACATAAGTTAATAAGCTCAAAAAGCTGTTCTTCAAGCTTCCATATTTCTCCCGACGGTCCTCTGCCGTAGCTTGGAGGGTCTAAAATAATTGCGTCGTATTTATTTTCTCTGCGTATTTCACGTTTAATAAATTTAACGCAGTCGTCCACTATCCATCTTATCGGAGCGCCTTCAAGTCCTGAAAGCTTTGCGTTGTCTCTCGCCCACTGCACCATACCCTTTGAGGCGTCAACATGGCACACGCCTGCACCCGCTTTAGCGCACGCAAGGGTGGCGCCGCCCGTGTAAGCGAACATATTGAGCACCTTTATCGGTCTGCCTGCGTTTTTTATTTTGTTGTACGCAAATTCCCAGTTTACAGCCTGCTCGGGAAAGATTCCCGTGTGCTTAAAGCCCATAGGACGCACACCGAATGTTATCATATCCTTATAGGCAACATTCCAAACATCGGGTACTTTTTTGTATACTGTCCAAGATCCCCCGCCTGTACCTGAGCGAATATATCTTGCGTGAGCTTTGTTCCAAAGGATATTCTTTTTTGGCGTGTCCCAAATTATTTGCGGGTCCGGTCTTATAAGTATGATATTTCCCCATCGCTCCAGACGCTCGCCCAGCGATGTATCAATCAATTCGTATTCTTTCCAGTAAGATGTACGCATATGTTATTCCCTTCAACAGCTTTAAGAAAGTCGTTTCTTAACAATATCGGCGAGGTAGTTAGCGTGAGCCGTTATTTCGTCTATATCTTCACCCTCAAGCATAACTCTTACCAAAGGCTCAGTTCCCGATACTCTCACAAGAACTCTGCCTCTGCCCTCAAGCAAGGCTTTTACGTTTTCAATTTCGTCTCTTATCTCGTGGTCTGTGTAATATTTAAGTTTACCCTCTGCGCTTACCCTTACATTTACAAGCACCTGAGGATATTTTTTCATTAGTTTTGAAAGATGCGAAAGTTTTTCTTTGCGCCTGTTAAGCAAGCTCAAAAGCTGAGCGCCCGTTAATTGACCGTCGCCCGTTGTGCCGTAATCAAGGAAAATTATGTGTCCGCTTTGCTCTCCGCCGAGGTTATACCCCTCTCTGAGCATATCTTCAAGCACATATCTGTCGCCTACTTTTGTAGACACAAATTTAATACCGTTTTCGTCACAGAATTTGTTAAATCCCATATTTGTCATAACAGTGCCGACAACAGTATCTTTCTTCAGCTTTCCGCGCTGCTTCATATCTTCGGAGAGTATCGCCATAATAAAATCTCCGTCAATGATATTACCGTTCTCGTCAACTGCAAGGCATCTGTCGGCGTCACCGTCAAAGGCAAGCCCGGCGTCCATATCGTTATTCTTCACAAATTCTATAAGGTTTTCCATATGTGTTGAGCCGCAGTCACGGTTAATATTAAGCCCGTCGGGATTGTTATACAGCATGTGGCATTTTGCGCCCAACGCGCTGAAAAGCTTTTCCGCCGTAAGCGAAGAAGAACCGTTTGAGCAGTCAAGCGCGACTTTAAGCCCGTCAAGCCTATATGAAACAGAATCAATAATATGGTCTATGTAATCGTTTACCGCCTTTTCGTTGCGCTCTACCCTGCCTATACCGTTATCAACTACCGTAGGATAAGGTATAACATTGTCTAAAACGATTCCTTCTATTTCCTCTTCAAGCTCGTCGGGAAGCTTATAGCCGTCCGAGCTGAATATTTTTATTCCGTTGAATTCGTAACTGTTGTGAGAAGCCGATATCATTATCCCCGCCGAGGCTTTATATTTCCTGACAAGATATGCAACAGCAGGAGTAGGCACAACGCCTATCGACATAACATTTGCGCCTATTGATGTCAAGCCTGCTATAAGCGCGCCCTCAAGCATATCAGATGATAAACGTGTATCTTTGCCTATCAAAAACAGCGGATGCCTGTCATCCTCGGTTGTGAGCACCATTGCTGCCGCCTTGCCTATATTCATTGCAAGGATACACGTAAGTTCACTGTTGGCAACGCCTCTCGCGCCGTCTGTTCCGAATAATCTTCCCATAGTATTTCCCCCATCAAAATATTAAGAAATTATATTAAATCAATTCTCCGGATATTCAAGCTTTAAATGATCGCACGCCGCTTTTGTTATACAGCGTCCTCTCGGCGTTCTGTTCAAAAAACCGATCTGCATCAAATAAGGCTCATATACATCTTCTATTGTTATCGCTTCTTCTCCTATTGCGGCGGCGAGTGTTTCAACACCCACAGGTCCGCCCCCGTAAAACTTAACTATCGCCTCAAGCATACGCCTGTCGTTATTGTCAAGCCCAAGCTCGTCCACCTCAAGCCGTGAAAGCGCTATTTCCGCTGTTTGAGCGTTTATTTTACCGTGATTTATCACCTCTGCGAAGTCGCGTACACGTTTTAACATTCTGTTGGCTATTCTCGGCGTACCGCGCGAGCGCGAGGCTATTATCAGCGCGCTTTCTTCATCTATGGTTATACCCAAAATGCCTGCGCTTCTCTTGATTATTTGAGAAAGCTCCTCGGGTGAATACATTTCGAGCCTGAGTACAACGCCGAATCTGTCTCTTAAAGGCGCTGTAAGCTGACCTGCCCTTGTTGTGGCTCCTACAAGAGTAAACTTTTGCAGCGGCAAATGATATGAAGCCGCCATTTGACCCTTGCCTGTCATTATGTCTATCGCAAAATCCTCCATAGAAGGATAAAGTATTTCTTCAACACTGCGCGAAAGGCGGTGGATCTCATCGATAAACAACACGTCACCCTCGGACAAATTCGTAAGCAACGCCGCAAGGTCACCGGGCTTTTCAATCGCGGGACCTGATGTTATTCTGAAATTAACACCGAGTTCATTTGCTATTATCCCTGCCAAAGTGGTTTTTCCCAAACCGGGTGGTCCGTACAAAAGCACGTGGTCAAGCGGTTCTTGCCTTAAGCACGCCGCTTTTATGAATACCGACAGATTTTCCTTCGCTTTCTCCTGTCCTATATACTCATCAAGCGTTTTCGGGCGCAGGGGATTTTCACTTTCAAGCATCTCGTCGGCAGTTATCTCAGGGTCGGTTATCCTGTTTTCAAAATCATATTCCATAACTAAAAGCAACCGATAAACCCGCGCGTAATCTTTTTGTATACGGGTTTTATCCTTTCATATATTTGTTTACGTTTATCTGCTTTTACCAAGCTCTTTAAGCGTGAGTGCTATAAGCTGTTCCGTCGGCAATGTAATATCAAGTTTTGATATTATCGGTAAAACATTTGCGGGCGAATATCCGAGAACTGTCAGCGCGTCTATGGCGTTTTGCACGTTTTCGTTTGATATTGACGCAACGGACGGTGTTCCGTTTGCTGTATTTGATACCGAATAATTTACTATTTTGTCGTTAAGCTCCAATATTATTCTCTGCGCAAGCTTTTTACCAACGCCGGGCGCTTTAGTTATAAGCCCCACATCTCCGCTTAAAACAGCGGCTGCGATTTCCTCCGGTAAAAGACTGCTTAATATTGCAAGCGCTACTTTAGCGCCTACACCGTTAATTGAAGTGAGCATTTTAAAGGAATCAAGCTCGCTTTTTTCGGCGAATCCTATAAGATTAACGGCGTCTTCTCTTACTGTCATATATGTATACAAAAACGCGTCTTTTCCTATTTCGGGCAAAGCCTTTAATGTATTGAACGTGATAAGGCACATATAGCCCACTCCGCCGCATTCTATAACAGCGGTGCCTTGTTCTTTATGTATCAGTTTTCCGTGTAAGCTGTATATCATTTTTTGTTTCCTCTGTTTATTATCATGTTTTGCAAGGCGCTGCCGCGTGAGTGAGAATGGCAGATCGCTATCGCAAGCGCGTCTGCGGTATCGTCGGGTTTTGGTATTTCCTTTAGTCCAAGCAAACGCTGAGTCATTCTCATAACCTGAGTTTTTGTAGCCTGACCGTATCCCGTAACAGCGCTTTTGACCTGAAGCGGCGTGTATTCAAAAACATCAACGCCCGCAAGCTGTGCGCTCAAAAGTATTACACCGCGCGCCTGAGCGACATAAATTGCCGTTTTTTGGTTGCTGTTGAAATACAGTTTTTCAATTGCTACTGCGTTTGGCTTATACTGAGCGATTATAGCGTTCATTTCTTCAAATATTATTTCAAGCCTTCTGTTAAAAGGCACTCCTGCCACAGTGGTAATGGCTCCGTATCCTATGGGCGAATGGCTGAATCCGTTTGCGTTTATCGCGCCGTAACCTATTATGGCATAACCGGGGTCAATGCCTAAAATAACCAAAATAGCCCACCCTCTCTCAGTATAAAAACTCTTGTTAAGTATATCACAATGAAAGCAACTTTACAAGCAATAATTGAGAATTTCGGCGTTTTTTGGATTTTATCAGATAAGCCTTATCAATTGCGGAATATATTAATCTCAAAATCGGCTTCTCTCAGCCACAGGCTCACGTCTTTTATGCTGTTATAAAGCTCGTTGTTGTATAAATACATATACCGTTTAAGAGATATGCAGTCGCATTTATGATCTTTGCATTTCTTAACAACACTTTTACAGCACTCAGATACATATTCGTATATATCGCTGTCGGTATCAGATCTAAATCTAACATTTATTATTACTTTTTGCTTTTGTAAGTTCCCCGGAATAAAAGACATATCCGTTTTAACTTTTTTTATTTCGTGCAGTTTACTGCCCAAGGCGATTACCATTCTCGACACATCGCCTGTTATTGCTCTTATGCCCACCACATCTTCATTTGTAAGTTTGACTTTTTTTCCGTCATCGGAAAATCCCATAGCTCCGTTTAAAGTAACGCTTCCGTCCGCGATATCTATCAACGGAATAACGATATCCGCGTTTTCGTACATACTGTCGCAATAAACGTCCACGACGCTTTTATTAAGCCCGTCAGCGTAAAGAGCCGCGTCTGCGAGCATTTTAAATTTTTGGGGATTTACTATTTGATTATCTTCATTCAATATGTCTGATGCATTTCCGTTTGTATAAAAAACATTAAAATTAGACCTGCTGTCAAAATCGTACGCAAACGAATGAATAGATGATTTGATATCCTGCTCGGTGCAGCTTTCACCGAAAAGCACAAATAGATTTTTGCCCATATACGGATATTTTCCGCTTTTTTTCGCTGTTGCCTCAACTGCGGCGGTAACGGTTATCCCGGAAGACTTTACTATTTGTGTAATATCTGTTCCCTCAGTCGTGTCTGTGTTAAGAGTAATAAATGAAAGATCATACTCGCCTTTGTTTTTGTCTACCGCGATGCCGTTGATTATAAGACGTTCATCAAGCTCATTAATATAAGCGCATCCGCCTAAACTCAGACAAATAATTGAAAACGTTAAAGCAAAAGAGAGCATTTTAAGCGCATGTTGCTTTTTTGTCTTAAATATAGGCAAAACAACTGCCGAAACAAATATTATTACTATCCAAAAATACTTATTCATAAACATTCCCGTCAAAGTTTCATTATATGAAATGAACATACAGATTATCATAGCCGATATTCCGCAAACAGCGCAGACAATACCTCTCTTTTCAAAATTAAATACATGAGATACGGAATCTCCGGTGATACTTATAAGTAGCGACAAAAATGTAAATACGCACAATATGAACACACATATAAGCACAAAATCCATTCTTCTTATTATTCCCGCATTTGCGACTATTGACGCATAGAACACGGGGAATTCCAGTTCTTCGCATAGCCTTCCCAGGGCAGAGGCAACAACTGTAAGAATTGCCCCCTCAAACAAAAATGCCAAAACACTTGTTAATACATAACCCTTATATTTTGCCTTGGGGCAATGCGAAACAAGCCCGGGCAACACTATTAATGCAAGCATATTACCTATTGAGGGAATAAAATTGAGCATTATGTTTCTCCACTCGTAGATTTCGGGCGAAATATTGAGTATTCTGCTCTCTGTTACCATTCCTCTGATTATAAAAATGAAGGAAATAAAGCAAAACACCGCAAACAAAAGCGAAGCTCTTGTTATACCCTCAAGCCCCTTCACGGAAGCGCCTATTGCGCAAAGCGTCAGCGCAGACATCATAATCCAATGTTCGGGTCCGTTTTCGGCGCATCTGTTATAAAGCTCGCCGAAAACAAGCAACACCCTTAATACGCACAGAAACACGAAAAAACAATATATAAAAATCAACGCTTTAGGCATTCTTTTGTTTTTATTCAAAAATACGGGTATTGCCGCCGCAACATATACCGCAAGCTCCAAAGCAATATGCAAGATACCGTTTTGTATGCTTTTATAACCCGTAAAATACGATATTGAAATCACGGAAAGAAGTCTTATCAAAAAGAGTGTGCAATAAAGCTGTATTGGGCTAATGATATACTTTTCATCAGTTTTGAGCATTTTCTTCAAAGCCTTTCGTATTATTTACAAGATAACGGCGTTTAGAGAGCTTTTTAATGCTTTCTCGTATAAACGAATCTCTCATTCCCTGTTTCATAAACGGCGCAAATGGGGCAGTAAACGGTACTCCGTAGCTCTTAAGCGAGCATATGCTTATTACAATAAGCGCACCGCCTGTCACGATCCCCCAAAGTCCCGAAAAACCCGCAACGATTATTAGAATAAGCCTTAGTATAGCAACGGGACCGTAAATATCCGGTATTACATACGAAGATATGGCGGTAAGAGCAACTACCATAAGAGTAGGCGCTCCGATAAGCCCTGCGCTTACCGCGGCGTCACCTATTACAAGACCGCCCACAATACTTACCGCGTGACCGAGCGATCTCGGCAGTCTGAGACCTGCTTCTCGCATTATTTCATAAATAAAATGAATGATGAGCACCTCCCATACAATCGGAAAAGGAGTGTCCGCAACAGACAAAGCTATTTTTGTTAACATCTGCTCCGGGAAAATCTCGGGGTTAAAAATAACCGCGCTCACATAAAGCCCCGGTGTAAAAACGGCGATAAAGAAGGCAAGATATTTAAGCCAACGTGAAAAGGTCGCGTAAAACGGGCGTTCACAGTAGTCGTCCATCGTTTGAAAGCTTTCACAAAACAGATAAGGAGCGATAAGAACACTGGGTGTACCGTCTATAAGTATAGCCACTCTTCCCTCGCTGATTTTTCCGCAGACCGCATCCGGACGCTCGCTTATTCCTACTGTGGAAAACATTGTTGTACGCGTGTTATTCTCCAGATACTCGGCAATATAAGCAGAGGACAGTATATTTTCACAATCAATATCGTTCAGCCTCTGTTTTATGTTTTCAAGTATTTTTTTATCAACTCTGTCACTTAAGTAACACATGCAAATCAATGTGTTGCTGAGCGTGCCGATCTGCATCTGCTCAAATTTTAGCGCGGGACTTTTTATACGGCGGCGCAAAAGAGTCATATTTATCTTAATCGGCTCTACAAAGCCTTCTCTGCTGCCACGCTGGGTTATCTCCGTTTCAGGCTCTGCAATGCTCCTGTACGAATACCCCTGAACGCCGCAGGCAAGCATTTTGTCATACTTATCAACGCAGATAAGCGCAAAACCAGACATACTCATCACAAAAGCGTCTTCAAAGCAATCTATATCTTTTGTTTCAGAGATGGCAACAATGTTCTTGCTGATATATTCATATACGTTTTTAGAATCACCGCACGGCATATCGCCGGATATTATAGGGTTAAGTATGCTCTGTCCGAGAGTATTTTTGTCAACAAGCCCTTCCATTGTTATTACGGCGCACTTTACATCATTTTTAAGGGTAAAATCTTTAACAGTAAAATCCGCGCTGCCGTCAAGCTGTGACTTCATATAATCAATGTTTCTCTGCAAGCTTTTAAAAAGGGGCGTTTTTGTTTTCATATATTCACTTCCGAACAAATTTAATGATATATCAATAATATTTGCAATAAAGGGAAATATATACTAAGAAAGGCTGTGATATGATTGCTTACCACAATTTTACGAACACTTTTTTTGTATATTACTATACTTTTAGCCATACGGTTAATGGGAAAAAGGCAGATAGGAGATATGCAGACATCTGAGCTTGTAATTACGCTTTTGATATCCGATATTGCTTCAATACCTATGGAAAACCCCGGCAAACCGCTTATGGGAGGATTCATTCCCATTTGTTTACTTGTGGTGTGTGAGATCTTACTGTCGATTTTGATGATAAAAAACAAAAAAATACGCCGCGTTGTTTGCGGCAAACCGATAGTGGTGATAGAAAACGGTAAAATATGCCAAACAGAGCTTAAAATGCTTCGTATGAGCATAGAAGACCTTTTTGAGCAATTACGACAAAACGAGGTCTTTTCGCTTGACGACGTGATTTACGGCATTGTTGAAACAAACGGTAAACTAAGCATATTAAAGAAAGAAAATAATCCCGAGATACCACAGGGAGATATGGACGTAATTGTTGTAAGCGACGGTGAAATATCCAATTCTTCATGCACTCTGTTAAAAACAACAACCGAAGATATTAAAAATACCGTAAATAAAAAGCACAAGAACATCAAAGATATATTTCTTATGACAGAATCGACAAACGGAACAGTAAAAATAACGGAAAAGGAAAAGAAAAACAATAAGAATAAGAAAGGAAAATCAAATTGAGCAGACTTTATTCATGTTTTGCTTTGCTGCTGATAGCGGCAGCGGTTTGTACTGCGCAAATATTTGTTGTCCACTCGGCAATGGACGATGTGTTTGAGTTGACCGAAACAGTGCTTGAATCGTCGGCAGATAAAAACACGATTTATATGAAAACTGAAGAATTATATTCAAAATGGGAAAGCGATAAAAACAAGCTTTGTCTTTTTCTTGACCATGATGAAATTGACGCTGTAAGCTGTTTGATTTACGCTGTAAGGCAACATTGCAAAAACGGCAATTACGGTCTTGTTTATTCTGAATGTGCAAAAATGAAAGTTTTGATAGACGCCATAGATGATACGGAAATCATTAAGTTCGAAAACTTTTTCTGATTTATCATATATTCAGCTTGTATTTCATAATAATTACTAAACTATCGAAAGGACTGACTTATATTATGGAATACGAATTGACAAAACAAAAAATCAAAGTTGCGGCAATTGCCTTTTCGGGATGCAAAGAACAGGCTGTAGACGCCGATTTAACAATGCCCGATTATTGCGCTGACATAAAAAGAGTGTTAAAGTGCAAGATAAATCCTCTTGTAAACTCAAAATCGGTAAACGGAGATGTGCTTGAAATAGACGGAACATCTGCCGTTACGGTATTCTACACCGGCGAAGACGGCGATGTTTTGCACTGCTTTGAGCATAATATTCCTTTTAACACCAGAATAAATGTTAAAAACATTCCCTCAAGCTATATAATACTCACAACCGCTGAAACGGAGTATGTAAATTGCCGCGCGCTGTCTCAAAGACGAATAGATATTCACGGTGCGTTCAGTATTTGCGCTAAAGTCATATGCCCCGCGGAAAAGGAAATAACGACAGATATCTCAGGCACAGACGCTAAAAAAAAGACAAATCAGATAACCGTTGCGCAGTTAAAAGGACTTGGAGAAAATATGTTTTCGATAAGCGGAGAAAATCAATTGTCACCTGACTCCCCTCCGGTAGAAAACATACTTAAAAAAGATGTGTGCATTATTATTGACGACGTGAAATGTGTTCCCGACAAGGTAATGGTAAACGGGACCGCGAAAGTAAAGCTGATGTATGTGTCGGATATAGAAAACGGCAATCGCGCGTCTGCAGAGTATACCGTGCCGTTTAATAAAATTTTTGACGCCGAGGGCGCTGACGAAAACTGCAAATGTACTATTGTTCCCTGTGTGAGCAATATAGGAATACAAATTGACAATGAGAATAAAACCGTTGAAACCGATATCAAGCTTTCAGCCTCGGTTATGGCATTTGACAAAGATCCCGTAAGCTTGCTTGCGGATACATATTCAACAAAACACGATATGTCTGTTCGGTACGAAAACACTTTATTGCCTCTTGACCCCGAACAGTTAAAAACAACGTTTTCTTACAAGACAACCGTGCCTGCCGCGGAAAGAAATATAGACAGCATTATAGACGTATGGCAAAACTGTGCGGTAAACCTCAGTATTTCATCAAACGAAAACTCCGCCGTAGCACAGGGAAAAATCTCATTTAATATGCTTGCGGTAACGGAAGAAAATGAAATCGTATTCATTGAAAAGTGTTCGGATATATCCATTCCTATAGACACAATGCAGGAAAACTGCTGTTTAGAGGGAGAAATATACGCCTGCGCCGAAAACATATCGGCAAAGCTTGACGAAAGCGGCAATGTTGATATTAAATGCGATATTCTTTTGCAGGGGGTTGTGTATTGCCTGAGTGACATCAAAACCGTGTGCGCGGCTGTTTATGATGAAAGCTGTGATCTTGACCCCAAAAAAGCGCCCGCACTCACTATCTATTATGCGGACGATGATGAAAGCCTTTGGGAAATATGCAAAAGGCACCGTGTTTCACCCGAGGCGGTTTTGCAGGAAAACAATTTGAACGATAACGATAAGCTAAAAAAAGGCATTTTGCTTTTACCAAGTAAATAGTATAAATCCGGGAGAAACGATATTTAACTATCGCTTCTCCCGGACTGTTTTATAAATTATTTTAATATAATATCAGCCTAACGCTACCCTCTCCTCAGCTCTGTGAAGTATAAGCTGTGCTGCAATGCTTATTGCTATTTCTTCGGGTGTTTCCGCTTTAATTTCTATGCCTATCGGGTTGTGTATCCTTGAAAATTGTCTCTCCTCAATCCCGTCTGCTTTCAGCCTTTGCAGTGTAGACGCCATTTTCTTTTTGCTGCCGATAAGCCCTATATAAGAAGCGGGAGTATTAAGCGCAAATTCAAGCACAGCAAAATCAGCCATATGACCTCTTGTCATTATAACTATGTAATCCTCGGGCTTTACGGAAATGCTCTCCTGAGGCTTGGAAAAATCGGCTAATACGGTTTTGTATACACCTTCAAAAAGCTTTGGATCGGTGAACTTTTCACGGTCTTCAATAATTACCGGTCTGAAACCAAGCTTTGCGATAACAGGCACCAATTGCTGTGAAACGTGCCCGCCGCCGAAAATATACACAAAGCCGCTCTGCACCAACGGCTCAACAAAAAATCTGTCCTTTACAAGCACAGACTGTTTTTTGATATACGGCAAAAACTCGTTCTCGCTGTGTCCCTCAAAAAACAAGCCGTTTTTCTTATCGTAAGTTCCTATGTTTCCGGCTTTACCTTCGCTTATCTCCGTTATAAGCCAAACGTCATCGCAACCGCAAACGGCGTTATACAGCTTTTCTGAAAGCAGAATGTCATTTTCGCAGTCCGCGCAGAAAAGCCTGAAATATACGGTCACATTGCCGCCGCATATCATACCTATATCCGCAACATCGTTTTTATCAAGTATATAATGCTCTGTTTGAGAAATTTTGCTTTTGTGTATATCGCGTGCGAGGCAGATCGCCCTGTATTCTACGGCTCCGCCGCCTATTGTTCCGCTGATTGTGCCGTCTTCAAACACAAGCATTTTGGCGCCGTTGCCTCTGGGGGTTGAGCCTGAGCTTGCTATTATACTGCATAAAACGGAATCTTTGCCCTGTTTAAGGCCGTTTTTCAGCGTTTCAAACAAAGTTTTCATTTTACTTCTCCTTTTAAATCTTTCATATCTATTACATAAACAGCTATTTCTTTTTTGTAGGGATAATAGTAGTTATAACCGTTTTTGTTGATAGGCACAATTTTCTCTTTAATATCCGATTCCGACAGTTTCGCCGAATCGGGACTTCTGTATACATCAAAGAATTTTAAGGCGTCCTCTATGCTTTTAAGCGGCTGACCGAATTCTATTGAATATTGCTCTTTAATGTATTTGATACCGTGCTCATAGAGATAACCCTCGGTATTGAGCCTTATATTTCCCGAAATGCTGTCTAAATCAAATGAAAAACCGTGTTTATCAGTTGAGCGTTTTACTATTATTATTCTCTTGTTACACAACCGTTGGGCTATCGACATAATTTCATCAATCTTACCAAAGTAATTAAATACCATAACATCAAATTTGCTTTTATTGTATTCAAAAATATCAAGATTTTCAGCGATTATATTAGGGTAGTTCCGCATATCTTTTTTAAGAACGGACAACGCCCTGTTATTAATATCAATTGCTGTTACGCTTTTGACGTACGGTGATAATTCCCTGCTTAAAAAACCAAGCCCACAGCCTGCGTCACAAAGTGAGTCGTCTGCGCTTATGTGCTTTGATATTACAGCGGCAAGCTGTTTATTATAATCTCCGAAAAGCGAAGCGCGAGTCATATATTCTATCATTTCGGGCTTCCACATATGCATTGCGGGGCGTCTCTCCCCTTTCGGCACGCAAACCGTAATGTCTTTATTGTCTAAGTTTACATCTATCTTCTTAACGCTTATACCGTACAGCAGGGAGAGGATATTTTCGTCTAACGTATCAGGCGGTGGACCGAACGCGGATATTCTGCCGTTTTTGAGAGCCAACGCCTTGTCGGCGTACAAAAACGCCTGATTTGGGTCGTGCGTGGACATAATAACGGTGTATCCGTCGGATGCCAAACGGCTTATTTTACTCATAACCTTAAACTGATTTCCATAGTCAAGCCCGGAACACGGTTCGTCAAGCACGAGCGTTCTTGCGCCCTGCGCCAGCGCACGGGCAAGCATTGTAAGTTGTCTTTCGCCACCGCTTATTTTTCCGCAACCGCGGTTTTTAAGATGATCTATACCTAAGCTTTTCAGAATATCCAATGCTTTGTTTATATGTTCTTTTTTGGGCGAGGAAAATTTCGGTATTTCCGCCGCCATTCCCATAAGCACGGTGTCTAAAACAGTGTAATCAAACACAGGAAACGAGTATTGCGGCACATACGCGATTTTGCCCGCAAGCCTCTGCGGTGTATATGATCGGGCATTTTCATTATCTACAAATATAGTGCCGTCATAGCCTTTGTTGATCCCCAATATGCATTTAAACAGTGTGCTTTTTCCCGTTCCGTTTGGTCCCAAAAGCGCAATAAATTCGCCGTCGTTTGCCTTAAATGATATATCATCGAGGACTTTCTGCTCACCGTAAGAAAAGCTGAGGCTTTTGATTTCAATACTCATAACGCTCCCCCTTTCCTATTATCATGTAAATAAACACGGGGGCGCCGACAAATGATGTAAGTATTCCTATGGGTATTTCGCTTGCGACAGCAACTCTCGCTATGTCATCGGTTATAAGCAAAAAGCTTGAACCGAGCAATATAGCCCCGGGGATGATACGCTTATAATCATATCCGAACAATCTTCTGCAAAAATGAGGTATAACCAAGCCTACCCATCCTATCATACCGCTAACCGAAACACAGGCGGCGGTCATAAATGTAGCACAAATGATTATAACTATCTTAAGCGCAGATACGTTAACGCCCATACTTCTTGCCTCGTCATCCCCGGAGGTGAGAAGGTTAATCCTCCAGCTTAAAAGGATTATCGGCATCAAACCCAATAAAACCGTAACAAACAGGAATAATGTGTCTCCCGGCTTAATTGAGGTTAGGCTTCCCATAAGCCAATATGTAATGGCGGGTAATTGAGACTGTGTGTCGGCAATAAGCTTTATAAACGATGTTCCCGAGGAAAACAGCGAGTTTATCATCATACCTGCCAGCACAAGCGACAATGTGCTGTTGCCATTGCCTGCCTTGCTCATAATAAATGCAGCCAACACGGCAACAAGTCCAAAGCAAAAAGACGAAGCCGAAACCCCTGCATAGCCAAAACCCAGAAGAATCGCCAGCGCAGCGCCGAAGCCTGCGCCGCCCGATGCGCCCAATATATCGGGAGAAACCATGGGATTTCTGAACATACCCTGATACGCCGCACCTGAAACAGATAACGCAGCACCTATAAGCACAGCAGCTATTATACGCGGAAGCCTGACATTGAAAACAACGGTATAAGCCTGTGTCGGTATGGCACTGTCATAAAATGCTCCTTTGAGTGAAGGGGTAAAATAAGATAATTTATCGCATATTCCGTTCAGAATTATTTTAATGACCTCAAAAGGGTATATCTTATATCTGCCAAGCATAAAAGACGCAAAAAAGGCAACGACAAATACAACCGAGAGAACGATAAATTTGATTTTATAATTATTATGTTCCTTTAGTTTAGTCATAATATCGCTGTCCTTTTTATGTTACTTTTATTAAACTGTTAAATATTATCTGATACGTTTAGTTGGATAACGTAGATTTTCTAAGCATTTCCTCAGCTTCGGTTTCAGAAAGCTCATAGTGCCAAAACAGCTTGTAGTATCTTTGTGCTTCAAGCACCATATCATAATCGTATATTTCCGGATAAAGCAGATTACCAAGCCAGCTTATACCGAGTATCCTGTTAACCGAAGGCGGGTTTGCCATCCAGTTGTAAGGCATAACGGGTATTTCATAAACCTTTTTGTTCTTTACTGCGTTGAGTTGTTGCCAAGCCGTATCTTCAAAAACCGTATCATATGCGCCGGCAGCGTCAAATATTATCACATCGGGATCAAAATTGTAAAGCTGTTCCATATTTATAGGATTTCCGCCGCCTTTATTGCTTACATCTTCCACAACAACGGCGTTTTCCGCGCCTACAAGCTCAATAACATCAGCCTGAACAGAGCCCTTTGCGTTGCAATCAAGTCCCGTAGTTCCTGTGCCGAACATAACGGTAACGCGCTCATCCTGCGGTATTTTTGCGCTGTTTGTTTTTGCGGTATTAACTTTTTCATCTATGTAAGCGGCTAATTCTTCAGCCGTTTTTTCTCTGTTAAGAAGTTTGCCGAGCGTGCGGTATGCTTCGGCAAATGTTTCTAAATGTGCTTCAATAAATATTGTGGGTATACCTGTCTGTGCCTGAATTGAATCCATATCCTCCCTGTGGGTTTCCTTCATATCGCCTACATCTATTATAACATCCGGCTCTGCTGATATAAGCGACTCCATATTCATATTTGCCTTACTGCCGTAAAACTGTCCGAAAGTGGGCAAATTAATATACTCTTCGGGAAAATACTTCATTTGCTCCATAGAAGGAGTGCTGCTCAAGCCAACAAGCAAATCATCGGCAATGGCATATAGAATCATTTGGGCAGTAGAGCCGCTGGGCGCAATTTTTGTGATATTTTTCGGTAATGACACTTCCCTGCCGCAAGAATCCGTAAATATATAATTATCGGAGCTTTTATCTGTGCTGATCTCGCTGTAAAATCCGCAACCGAAAAGTTGGACCAGAATCAGCAACGCCGCTGCAAGTTTTAAAACACGGTTTTTCATAATAATTTCCTTTCAAAGCTCAATGGTGTTATTCTAACATAAGAATAACGTTATATCAAGCATTGGTTAAGATATTATTTATAAAAGACAAAACGGGGTATGCTCAAAGATCAAGCACCCCGGTTTTTGTATTAAATATTTCATTTCTTTTATTTGCGAAAAACTCTGTAAGGAGGTGCGAGCAATCATCTTCAAGCAATCCGCCGAAATATTTTGGACGGTAATTACCTTTAATTTCAAACAAATTAACAACAGAGCCGCAACAACCCGCGGTTTTGTCATACGCCCCAAAATAAACATTGGAAATTCGGGCGTTAATAATCGCGCCCGCGCACATTGCGCAAGGCTCAAGGGTGACATATAGGTCACAGCCGCAAAGCCGCCAAGATTTTAGGGCTTCGCAGGCCTTATATACCGCCTCTGTTTCTGCGTGGAGCAAGGCGTTTTTATTTGTCTCTCGCATATTAAATGCCCGTGAAATGATATTCCCGTCTTTTACGACCACAGCGCCTACCGGCACTTCACCCAGGGCATATGCCTGCTTTGCAAGCGAAAGTGCCTCCAGCATAAATTTTTCGTTATACAAAGCTTGCACCTACCAATATAACAACACTTGAAGCAAGCATTATAGAAATAAACACTAACGTCCACGGCTCAGATATCGCCGCGCGTACTTTTTTTGAAAAGCTGAGTTCCGCCGCACCGCTTTCTAAAGAAAACATATGCCTGTCGCTTTTTGACAAAACAAACAAAGAAACCAAACCCACTGCGGCAATAATCACCGATACAGAAACATAAATAACCTCTGTAACCGCTTCAAGCTCTATGTTATTGTTTAAATAAGTTATAATTATGGAAATTGAATTATTAAGGCAATGTATTATCATAGACGGCAGCATTGAGCCGGTGTATACCGTAATAAATCCAAGCACAAGTCCCACAACAAACGCAAACGGCGTCTGAACAAAGTTACCGTGCAAAAGCCCGAAAAGCAAAGAAGAAATAAATATCGCAAATGTGTCGCCGTATTTACGAAGAATTGTAAGCACTACTCCCCTGAACATAAATTCCTCCGCCAAAGCGGGTACGATAGCAACAGATATGAGCATTGTACCCAGTGTGCCCGGCGAGGTAAATTTCATTGAAAGCTCCATTGTCTGCGACGAAATATTTATTCCCGTAGTACCTGCGATAACGGCAAGCATTTCAACCATATAATTCGCAAGCATACATATACCCAATCCGCTTATCACAAGCAAAGCCGTCTTTTTTGCGGGAACGCGTTTTATTACAATACAATCTGATAAATAAGTATCAGATATTCTGCAAATTATAAACGCGCCTAACGGCAGAGCTATAAGCAAAGCTATTCCGTTAAGAATATACAACAGCGCGGTTGTGGTTTCGTTGCCAATATCTAAAA
Source organism: Clostridiales bacterium (assembly GCA_024690965.1). Taxonomy (GTDB): domain Bacteria; phylum Bacillota; class Clostridia; order Oscillospirales; family Acutalibacteraceae; genus JAEEHZ01. The sequence continues at coordinate 66,288 of JAILOG010000009.1, read as the reverse complement.
AGGATTCGATATCTAAAACCGACACCACTAAAGAAATTACCGTAATTATAAGATAAGACAACATTATCCCGATGCTTATTTTTGACATATCGTCTTTAATTCTGTATTTCAAGGGTTCTTTATATACCAAAAAACCCGGAATATTAAAATTTTGCTGAGGCATATTTTAAGCCGTCCTTTTTCAGGTGTTATTATGCGTTTCTCTTTTTGATCTGGCGAATATCGGTACCTACAAAATTAAGCTTGTCAAATTCGCCGATTATACGCGAAACAAACCTCATACCGTAAGTGTTATGAAGCTCCTGCGCGCTTAAATTTGTGCTTATAATTGTAGGTCTGCCCATATTTATACGTATGTTGATTATGTTGTATATGGACGACTGACTGTATTTATTTATAAACTCGGTTCCCAGGTCGTCTATAACAAGCAGATCGCACTCTAAAAGTGATTGCTCGGTCTCGCCTTTGGGTGAATCACCGTTTTTGCCGAAATACTCGGATTCAAGCTTTCTTGCCATATCGGGTGCGGAGCAATATATGACGCCGAAACCGTTTTTTGTAAGCTCATAAGCCATTGCGACCGACAAGTGTGTTTTTCCCAAACCCGTGGCGCCCATCATCAAAATATTTTTGGAATCTTTACTGAAATTATTAACATACGACTTGCAGTATTCGAATATTTTAGACATTTGCTTTTTAGGAGATAATTGTAGATTCCCGTTTAATTCAGACGAGTAATAATCAAGACTGAAATTTTCAAATCTGCAATTACTGCTTATAGCGTCCGTGCTGAACATTTTGCAGGCAATTTCTTTTAAGAGTTTTTGCATACACTCGCACATAACTCCGTCCACGTAGCCCGTGTCTCCGCACTTCGGGCAATAATATTTTTCATCAAGAGAGTCGGGGGAATACCCGTTTTCAATAAGTATATTCTTAACCTTGTTTTGAGCTTCCACACTACGTTTTTTATAGCTTTCCAAAACCTCTCTGTTAAACTCTCCGGCTGTAACGCTTTTAACCGCATTAAGAGCGTAAGACGCTATTTCATATTCAAGCTCCTGCAATACGGGAAGCTTTCCGTATATTTCCGCGCGGTTAAGTTCAAGCTCTGTTTTGGCTTTATTACGTCTTTCACTCATTATTATATCGGCTTCATCATAAATCTTTTTTGGATAACCCATAGCGCACAACAAATCTCGGCACAGCAAATATGCCGGGCTCCTTTCAATAGTCAGTTCTCATCAAATATATTGGATTTTTCAAATTCATCCAGGTCGTAAGAAGGCTTTCCGCCGATGCCCTGCGTACCCGAGGCGCGCTCGCTGCGTTTAGATGAATCGGAATCGGCTTTCGCTTCGCTCAATGTTCTTATGCCCTTGGAATACCAGCTTTCAAGCACCTTGCTTACATAATTCGGGAGATATTTTCCCTTCGCGTCAACACATAGCTCATAGGCGTATCTCAAAACATCTCTGTCGTATTTCATTTCGCAAACCCAACGTATAGCGTTTGATTTTTCTTTTTGCGTCGGCGAATGAGCCTCAAGCCCAAACGTGGTCTGTATAAGCTTCCAAGCTTCTTTGGCTTGTGTTAGCTGCATTAGCTTTTTCTCGGCAAGCTCTATTGTATTAATACCTTCGCTTGCCCAGTCAGCGCCTACAGCCTCAACGTATCTCATACCTTTGCCCAAGCTCACAACATACTGCAATATCATAAGTATAACAGGGGTAGTAAGTCCGTCGGTATCGTGCAGTAAAACAAGCGTGCTGCTGTCGCCATGTGAAAGCGGACGGGAGAGTATCATCTCAGCCTCTTGCATTAGCACGGCAATATCGGGATCTTCCGCTATTCTTTGCGCAACATAAAACGGCTCGGGGCGCTGCACGCGTGTAACCGTTCTTGACGGCTTTTCTTCGCGTGATTGAGTGGGATTTATAAATTCGTTTTTATTGTTTTCATAATCGGGACTTGAGTCACCGGGTAAAAGACCTGACTCGGTATTTTTAAGCAAACCTGCTGCAATCCAAAAACCGATTGCGTCTTTCGCGTCTTCTTTCTCGCAATTGACCATTTCGCAAAGCTCTGCTATGGTGAGCTCACGACTGTTGTGCCTTAACAAACAGAGCAAAACCTTTAACTGAAGCACGCCCGCAAGCTTAAGGTATTTATCCGCAACAGCGTTAGGCACGGCAAAAACTCCGCCCCATTCTCCAAGATTTATTTTTACAGACATTTTATTTATCTCACTTTCGGCACTGCTTTTTGACAGTCAGGCAGATTAGTCACTTTCTGTATCGGTATTGCTGCCGCGGCTGACCAAAATAGTAACTGAAGCACCATACTCTAATTTATCTCCTGCGTAATTATTCTGATATCCAATTACACAGCCCTCTGCAACATTGTCGTTATATGAACGTTCTACATATGTAACAAACCCTTCGGAAGCCAAAACCTCTGCGGCGTATGAAAGGGTATTTCCGTTTATATCGGGCAGTGTGCGTGTTTTATTACCTTTGCTGAGAGTTACTACGATAACAGATCCCACGGAAGCCTCTGTTTCGGGCGCGGGATTTTGCTTTATAACATAGTTTTGCTTTACTTTGTCGTCATATTCGCAAGGGTCGGCAAAAACAATATTGTATTCACTGTGTTCTGCGTCTTTTTCAAGCAATTCTTCATAAGAAAGCTTTGTAAGATTCGGCACCGTAAACACTGCGGAGCTGTCTGTTGATATATCGTCTGCGTTTGCCGCTATAACGGAAGAAAGCTCCGTATCGCTTTCCGAATTGCCTTTACTCATTACACTGTCAAAAAATGTTTGTGTGAAAAGCGCGTTGCAAACGAAGAAAAACAAAACAGCAAACACGGCGAACGCACCTATTCCCCACACAAATCCGGGAACGCCGCGTTTTCTTTTTTTATCATCATTTATTGTTTTGCTTGCCTGCACCTCGGTATTTATCTCGTCACGCATTGCTTTTATTGTCGGTGCCGAGGTGAGCAGTAATTTATACTCTTCAAAAGACGAAATTCTCTTATCTTCATCTATCTGCAATCCGTTTGCCAAAGCGGACACCACATGAGGAGGCAATCTTTTAACAACATTTGTGTTTATGAGCAGTTTGGGGTCAAGCTTGCGCTTTTCATATTTTTCGGGTAACGCTCCCGTAAGAGAATAAAACAGCACTGCCGAAAAACCGTAAATATCAGCTTTTTGACTAAGTTGCTTGTTTTCGGTATACTGCTCGGGGGCACTGCAACCGTCTATAAGGTCTGCTCTGAAATTTTTTGAAGCCTGGCGCATTTCGGGTATCATAAAGTTTTTAAGCATTATTTTACCGTCGGTAGTTACATATACATTATCGGGCGAAATACCCAAATGCTTTATATTGTTCTTATTTATTGATTCAAGCGAAGAAATAAGAGGCATAAACAAAGGTCTTACAACATTCCACTCAAGCATACCGCCCGAGCGGTTGATAAATTCTCTGTATGAGATGACCTCCGCGTAATCCTCTACGGTATATGCTGTGTTGTTATCTGTAAATATGTCATAAATAGAAGCAATTGTGCTTAGATCGCGCAATCGTGCCAATGTTCTGAAATATGAGAGGAAGCTTTTGAGAGTAGATGTATACAATTCTTTATATTCGGGCTTTATGACAACATTAACGCCGGAATTTTTGCTTCTGCCGCAAATGCCCTCGGGTAAAAATTCACGCAAAATACAAGGGCTTTTAAGCTCGTCGTCAAAGCAGAGATACTCCGTACCCTGACAATTGCTTTTCAGAAGCTTACCTACAATATACCTTTCTCTTAAAACTGTTCCCAGCGGCAAAAACGGCAATGACTGAATACTGTCGTTTGAAAAACCGCAATACGGACAAACAGAGCCGTTATCATATTCTTTCATACACCCAAGGCACAACTCTGACATACAATTCCCTCCTAAAATACACAATCCCATATATACTGTGTTATTATATCAAATCTAAATATGTATGTCAAATTTTTTAAATCACCAATAAAAGCAATTATGTAACATATGTAAAACATTTTTAAAAAAAGTATTGACAACAAAGCATTAAGCTGATATAATTACAGGGCTTTGTGAGCAAGGGCCATTAGCTCAGTTGGTTAGAGCAACCGGCTCATAACCGGTTGGTCCGGGGTTCGAGTCCCTGATGGCCCACCAACGCAAAAAACCATCGACATTTGTCGGTGGTTTTTTGCGTTGTTTAAATATACACTTCATTCATTCACTATTACTTATTCCGTTCCAAAAATCCTTGAGCGGGCTTAGTGAAGAGTGAAAGCGAAAAAGTGAAAATTCCTCTCGCTTACGCTTGAGGGATTTTTGTGATTATCCATTGAATATGCAAAAGCCTTATCGCGGGCAAAAAATATCGCGCCCAGATAAAACTCTGAGCGCGAATTGGATGCGGCGGCTCGCCGCTGGTGCGAATATCAATAACGGACTTGATAAAATCATTGTTTTACCGAAGCTGAATGTACATATTTATAGCACCGTGTAATGCGAATTGCACATTTTTAAAAACGTCTCCTCTGCGGTATAATGGTGTTGCAAAGGAGGTATTGCATTATGATATTACGAACATTGGAGTCTGGGGACGACGCCACTATAACTATCTGAAAAAGAATAGTCCCACCGTAATCAACGTCATGCGCATGAAAGGAACGCTCGAACAATACATAATTGACGTTGACCGTGACGCACAGGAAATGTATGACCGACTTGTCAAACAATATGTGGAGATAGAAGGTGTCACAGAATCACTTAAAGCCACTGATAATCTGGAATGGACAAGGCGTATGAATTCAATACGCAATCGAGTTGAAAAATTTATACTTCATGATTTAATCTTTAACTAAGATTGGCAACACAAAATTTGTAGTATCATAGTGTCGTTGTTGTAATGCGATGGCTTTTATCTCAGTTTTTCTATATCATAATACTTTGTATCTGAAAAGGACATTTGTGTGTTGCGTTTTTTATTTTTATCCGTAAATATTACTATTTTTCTCATTTGAGGATTTGCAAGCTTTTTACAAAAAACGAGGCTACCATTTGCGGCAGCCCGTTCGTTTTTAATCACACTTACGGTAGAGTATATCGCTTTTTTAAACATTATTATTTTGCTTTGTTATCATGCGCTTAATTATTTATTGTGTTATTGATTTAAAATGAAATGTTAGTATTTAAAAACGGTGTTATTCAGAATAATTAAAATAATAGAGATACACATCCTCCAAATTGACATCTCTCGCATATTCAAACTCCTGCGGCAAATTGTTGCCCACCGTGCGGAATGTCAGCCTGCCGTTTTTGTACACGACATTGTTTACAGCAAATTTTTCTTGCAGCTTTTCGATCTCGTCCTTCTCGCAAACACGCTCAAAGACCTTATCTTTAATTGGGTCCGTCAGCTCGGCGGGCGTTTTGTACTGTATGAGCTTGCCCGATTTTATAAGCAGTACCTTATCGGCGATGCACTCAATATCGCTTACCACATGGGTTGCGAGAAGTATTATTTTATCCTTTGATATTTGCGCGATGTAATTTCGTATGTTTATGCGCTCTTTGGGGTCAAGTCCGCTTGTGGGCTCGTCAAGAATCAATATTTTGGGGTTGCCGAGCAGCGCCTGCGCAAGCAAAACTCTTTGCTTCATACCGCCTGAAAAGCTTTTTATCTTATTGTGCGCCACCGTTGAAAGGCTTACCGTTTCCAAAAGCTCCCGGCTTTGTACTTTAGCCTCTTTCTTAGACAGACCTTTCAGCTGGGCCATATACATCATAAAAGCGTATGCCGACATATCGTCATAAAAGCCCTGTTGCTGAGGCATATATCCTACCTTTGATCTGAAATCACGGTTAAGCTTTAATATATCCTCGCCGTCATACAGTATTTCGCCCAACGTGCGTGAGATGTTGTCGGTTATCAGGTTTATCAGCGTGCTTTTACCGGCACCATTGGGACCGAGTATGCCGTATATGCCTGCGTCAAAGCTGACCGAAAAATCATCAAGCGCCAATTTATCGTTTGAATAGCTCTTTGACACATTTTTAAGCTCTAAATTCATACTCTTACCCCCTTATCTGCTTCTGATCCACTTTTTTCTTGAACATAACAGGCAAACAGTTCCGATTATTACGATCAGCAGCATCGAAATCACCGAGTGCCAAAATCCGTTATAGCTTATATTCGGATTGATACTCATAATAACCGACAGTTATACCTTGCCGAAAAACGCGATTCCCACCATATTAAGTAGCGCGGGAACGAGCAACACGGCTATAGATATTATGATTGACGAGACATAAGAAAATTTCTTTGAAATCAGCATTACGATCGCCGCCGCTCCAAGCAATAACAAAAGTCTGAACAAATACATAATTATCAGATATGCCCCTATGCTGATACTAAACGGAAAGCTCATAAAAAACTCAAGGCTTTGCAACGGCGCGCTAAAGCAGTCAAGTCCATACTTGTTGTATATACCGAAAAATTCGGCGGCGTAAGCAACGCACCAAACAAATGCAGTTACGGCTGCCGATGTAAACAGCTTGACTTTGAATAACCTTTCTCTGCCGTTTTTGGTGGAACGGATAAGATAATTTGTGTTGCTCTTACTCTCAAAAGAGAAAATGCCCGACAGAATGATTATTATTGTTATAACAGCGAGAACGGCGCTGTATTCCTGCCTGAGATAGCTCTCCCGACTGAGAAGCTTTCCATAGCGAAAGCGATCACAGAGGCGCATAAAGGAAATATTAAAGCATCATATCATAACGGCAAGGCTGTTTTCACGGTTGAGCTGCCTGTACAAAAATGACCATTTATAATAAATGCAACTGTTCAATTTTCGGCGATTTCGGTGTATTTAAGCACGACTGGGGTTGCGATTCTGTCGTGCTTTTATACTAAATTATTGAATGCTGATATAACAACTGAAAATATAATTAAAACAGCGATACTGAGTTTCCATTATGACTCAGTATCGCTTATTTTAATCTCAATCACTTGTAAGTAGCGTGTCAGTGAGAAAGCAATATTTATTCTTTCATGTATTATGCTTTACAAATTATTTAGCCGCCGGTTCCCACTTGCAGCGAACGGGAGAGACAATGGAGCCGTCTTTTTTCATGTCCGCCATCGCTTTATCCACGACTTTTCTGTCAAGCCCGGTCAGTTCGGCGATTTTACCCGCGTTCAGCGGTTCTCCTGCCTTTTTCATCGCTTCTAAAATGGTTTCCTTTTCGTTCATGGTGTTTTTCCTCCTTATTATTCTTTGTTTGTTATCAGTCTGCTATATCTACATCCGGAACGATCAGAACATCGTACTCCGGATAGAGAGCTTTTACCTCACTGTACAGTGTCTCGAGCGCTTCCTTACGGTCTGCGTCAAAGCTTACGACCACATCAAAACGGATCGTTTTCTTCTCGGTATCGGCATAGAATCCGTGCATCTGCAGCGCAAAGTCGTGAGCCATAACTGCCTTTTGAATCGCGTTGCGCATCTGCGCAGCCTCGTCATCGGAGGTGTTATAGGAATAAACGCCTATACCCGTCAGGATAACTCCGGTTTTATGGAACACGTCGGTCTGTATCTTTCTTGTGATTTTGTCAACATCATCAACGCTCAGATTGTCCGGCAGCTCAATATGTACCGAACCGTAGTTTTTATTCGGACCGTAGTTAAAAAGCGTTATATCATACGCGCCGAGTACCGCCTCTTCCGCGCAGATGATCTCTTTAAGCTCCTTTGTTGTTTCCGCGTCCTCACGCTTGCCGATGATGTCGTTCAGCGTTTCAGTCATGATTTCGATACCGGCTTTGATGATGAAGCCCGCGATGATCACGCCTACATAAGCTTCAAGGGAAATACCCCAAATCAAATATACGATTGCCGAAGCAAGAACCGACGAAGAAAGGATCGCGTCAAACAGCGCGTCTGAGCCGGACGCGACAAGCGCGCCGGAATTGGCTTTTTTCCCTTGCTTTTTCACATACATTCCGAGAATCAGTTTTACAACGATGGCAACGGAAATGATGATAATAGATACGGTGTTATAATCCGCCGCTTCGGGGTAAATGATCTTTTTGACTGACTCCACAAGCGATGTGATCCCGGCGTAAAGGACGAGCGCCGCAACTATCATAGAGCTGAGATATTCTATCCTGCCGTAACCGAGCGGATGCTTTTTATCCGGCTGTTTCGCACCGAGCTTCGCGCCGATGATCGTAACCACTGATGACGCTGCATCGGACAGATTGTTGACCGCGTCAAGTATTACGGCGATCGAGTTCGATACCAGCCCGACAAACATCTTGAAGCCAACGAGTAATATGTTTGTAATTATACCGATAACACTTGTTTTTACGATTGCTTTTTCTCTGTTTGCCGCAAGTACGGCAATGTCATTGCTGTTATTATTCATTGATCGTTCTCCTTTGTCGGGTTTTAAAGTAGTTCTTCAACCGCTTTTCTGACATCCTTCATATCGACTGTCGGCTCAAAGCGAGCGACAACCTTTCCTTCTCTGTTAATCAGAAATTTCGTAAAATTCCATTTGATATATGCCTTGTCACCGTATTTTTTGTTGTTCATATTCGCAAACTTGTTAAGCGCGGCGTTTTTGAGTCCTTTGCCAAAGCCCGTAAAAGGCTTTTCGGTTGCAAGAAAAGCAAAAAGAGGATCGGCTTTTTCTCCGTTTACATCGACCTTTGCGAACTGAGGAAACTCCGTTCCGAATTTAAGCGTGCAAAACTCATGTATTTCATCATCATTTCCGGGTGCTTGATTCGCGAACTGATTGCAGGGGAAATCGAGTATTTCAAAGCCCTTATCTTTAAGCTCCTTATACATCGCCTCCAGCGGCTCATAATGCGGAGTGAAGCCGCAGCCTGTAGCCGTGTTTACAATAAGCAAAACCTTGCCCGAATACTCTGATAGGCTTATGTCATTTCCTTTTCTGTCCTTGACCGTAAAATCGTAAACCGTTTTCATTTTCTCTTATCCTCCGTTTATTTATTCTTACCTTCATCGAGGAGCTTGTACAGAATTTTATATAATGACATTGCTTCCTCCGATGTCAGATGAAACTCTTTTGCCATACATTCCGGCACATAAAGCGCCTTATCTTGCAACCGTTTTCCCGTCTCTGTCAGCGTGATAACAAGATTGCGCTCGTCGCCGGTGTCCTTTGCTTTTTCTATATATCCCTTTTCCTTAAGCTTCTTGAGCAGAGGTGTTACCGTATTGGATCTCAGGCAAAGGGATTCACAAAGAAGCTTTTCGTTTGCCTGTCCGTGCTCCCACAAAACCATCATCACGATATACTGTGTGTAGGTCAGATCAAGTTTATCAAGATATGGCTTGTATTTTCGAGTAATCATATTTGATACGGCATAGATTGGAAAACATATCTGATTTTTCAGGCGCAGAGCTTTGTACTTATCATCCATCAGATCACCACCTCACTATCATTATATCGCGTGCGATATAATTTGTCAAGCGTTATTTTAGATAATCAACGCCCTCACCTTTTAAAAGTGGGGGCGGTTGTTTGATAATTGAAAATTTATAAAAATTATAGGCATTTCATACTTAAATAAATACCCCCACTTTTCACAGCACAACCTTGAATCTGCACAGTCCGTGAATCGTTTCTCGGATAAAAACATTCTTTGGAAGCTGCGGCAGATAATTCTTTTCAAAAGTGGTCGAATGGTAATACGCATTAAAGTTCACGATCGGAAGTATCACCCAATCACAATCAACCTGCTTGTTGGTATAGTAAAATGCCGTCAGGTCTTCCGCGTTGCGCTTGCATTTATTCGGTATTTCTAACTCGTCAAGCTTTTGCTTTGTCTCTATCGGCAATACATATTCCTCTGTGCGAAGCGGTCCCGATTCAAGCGCGTCGGCGATCACGTCGTCAAAACGCGTACCCCACGCGCTTTTGGTGTTTCGCGCGAAAATCGGCACCGAAAAATGCCCGACACGTTTCTTCCATTGCACCGTATAGCCTGATGAGACGTCGTCAAAAATACGCTGTACCGGTTTGCTGAGAAGCTCAAAATGTTCGTTGCAAAAGCTAAACAGGTTCTTTATATGACGGATATACCATCCGTTACAAGATGCGTGAAGCGAGTGACCGGTTTCAGATAAATCACAAAGACGGCTGTGTTCAGAGCCATCTTTGCTTACTGTATAAAGCCCCATTATTCCGCTTTTATAGCCTAATACATACAACTTACCGTCATAGTACCACAGCCCGGGGTAGTGTTGTATTTCACCTATGTAAGCGTTACAATCCGTACTGTCATGGGAACACTCAGGCCTGTTACACACGGGAACCACTTTTTTCGTTGCTTTATCAAAATAATAAAGCATATGATGCTCAAAAGTTGTAAAATAATATCCGCCTTCGGCAACAGCGATATTATTGTAAAAAGAAAGACAAATGTCATCGTCCTGCCCGGGTGTGAAAGAATATTCACCGGCTAATAAGGATTTCAAAGACGAATCTAATGCAATATCGTTTGATGAGGAGCAGGAACAAGCTACTGTTACTAATAATAATGTCAAAAATATAGCACATAGTTTTTTATACATATTGATTTACCCTTTGTTAATGGATTCTTTAGCCAATAATAGAATCCGGCTCCCATTCTTTTAATACTATCCATTCGTGTTTGTCTGTGCCTATCTGCGATTTATCAAAAGCTTCTAAGCGTTCAATCTCTTCAAACCAATAGCCTTTGATCATATCGCCTTTTTCAATTGTTTTTTGTTTTGTTCCGTTGTACTTTTCATTCATGTCAATGAATAAATAGTCGCTGTCTCCAAAATAGCATAGACCGTTTGTTTCAACCTTTATGTCGTCAACAATATTCCCCGATGTATCCGCTACTACGATATGACGGCGTGACACATCATACTCCTTATCCTGCGCGGTCGTTTCGGTAAAAATCGCTACGTTGTTATCAAGATAAATATACTTTCCGTCGTAGTTTACACCGCATGGCTCTTTGTCATAAATAACACTTGATGTTTTGTCATTCAGATTGTATTTTAATATTTCTTTATCCGTGCGGTAGATGACAGCATCTTCGCAAACTACCAATTGATCTGTATAACCTTCAAGTTCAAGCTCTGATATGGTGTTGTTATCTCGGTTGTAATACAAAACTGCATACATTGCGTCTTCATTGTTTTCGTCTTGATAGTATTCATAAGAGATAAACACGCCGTTTTTGTAACCTCGGATGAAATCAGCCATTGCATTATGCCCATGAAATTCAAATATTAATTCGGGCTCGTCTTTGCCGTCTAATTTTTTACTGTACACCTCCATATGGTCATTTCCTCTATCTACGGAAAAATATACATACCCCCGGTGAATAGTCGTAGTAATGGAAAAATTCTTGCCCGTTTCAAAAAGGTCGCATAGGCGCTCTCTCGTAGAGCCGTCCTTGCTTATTGTATACAGTCCCATTATTCCGCCTTTGTATCCCAACACATACAGCTTGTTTTCATAGTACCACAGCCCGGCATAGTGCCGAATTTCACCTACATATGCATTGCAATCCGAATTATCGTGAGTACATTCTGGTCTGTTGCACACGGGAACAACCTTTTTTGTCGCCTTATCGAAATAATAAAGCATTTGGTGCGTGTCATTTGTGAAATAATAACCGTCTTCCGCAATGGCGATATTATTGAATGCGGCAAGGCACAGCGGGTCATCCTCACCGATATTAAAGGAATAATCGCCTGCAAGCACATCCTTTAAAGAGGCATTTTTGTCATTTGCATCAGATGATGAGCATGAGCATATTGTAGTCGTCAACAGCAGCACTGCGATTATGATACTTAACTTTTTATACATATTGCGCCACCTCTTAATATTGTGTTTTTAACCCCGTTGTTTGCAACATTGTATCACGATGAATTATCATTTGTCAATATGTATTTAATGATAAATATAAAATTGTTTACGAAGATATTAAAAAATATAACGAATAAATGTTTTGGGCTGCAATATACTCAATCAGCAGATGTGTTTCAAATACTTCTGCAGAATTAATTCTATTGCCAAAATATGTTCTTCCGTCACAATAATTTGTTAAATAAAATGGTCTGAATTGCTCATTTATTTGATTCTTCACCTGTATTTCTTGTATTAATAGCCTTGAATATTGACTTTTTATGCGCAAAATTCGACCTTTCTGTTGATTTTGTGTTTTCAAAAGTCCGATTAATGAATAATGAGGCAAGGATTTCTCCCTGCCTCGTGAATTATTATTTATATATTATTTCGTTTAAAACAATCTCTTCGGCGCGGTTGCGTATGTTGTTCATCTGTCGCACCCAGCCAAGTTGATCCATGCGTTTGAGGGCTTCTGTGACGCCTTCCTCTTTGGCGTACTGCCTGACGAGCGTTTCAAGCATTTCTGTTGCTTCTCTATTTACCTCTGTAAGATATTTCTCTAAAGTGCCGTTTAGACGCATAACGCTGATTGTTATCGGTTTGTTTTGCTCAAGATGTTCATAATGACGAAATCCATATACTCCGATGTTACCAATGTTTAAATTCATTTTCTTGACCTCCGATTTTTATTTTTTGTTCTTGAGATTAAAATTCGGATAGTCGAAATAAACGACAAATCCGAACCCTTCGCCGATTGGTTTAGGGTTCGGATTTGTCTCGTTTGATAGTAGCACCCAAAAAAGCAAATTGTGAAGCAAAGCACCATAATCAAAAGAAAACCCACTGGTAGTTTCATATATGATAATATCTGCAATGAATAGATTCGCAACATCAATAACGGAAATCATAATTTGAGTAAGAATGATCAATAATTTATCTTTTAAAAATATCATATTACATCCCTCAACAAATTCTTACAAATATTGTACCATAATACAATATAATAAATCAATAGTATGAAGGGATATTTCTAATCTACAATGAAGGGATATTTCTAATCAACGCATATTCATATTCATTTCACTGTGTATTCCATCCTATCAGCAACAATTATTTAGCTATTAACAAGTTCACAGTTTGTTTCGATAATTATATTTATTTAAAACCTGCTTTTTACGCTTATTAGTAACTTCAGTATAAATTTCTGTTGTTGAAATATTACTATGCCCTAATATTTCCTGTACCGATCTCAAATCCGCTCCATTTGCTAAAAGGTTGGTTGCAAACGTATGTCTCAAATAATGTGGCGTAGAATTCTTATTGATACCGGCTGAAACTTTCTGTGTGTTAAAAATGTATTCGATTCCATGTATGCTTATTTGATTGCCACTGCGGTTAACAAATAGTTTATCTGTATATACAGGATATTTATCCCTTATTTTTATCCACTGCATGAGGTTTATCCAAGTATTCGAGCATGAAATATAAATGAGTCGTTGTTTTCTTCCTTTCCCGTGTATTAATATGGTTCGTTCCGGAATGATAATATCACTTATTGATATCGATGATGCCTCTCCTATACGTATACCTGTGCTTATCAAGATATCAATTACTGCTAAGTTTCTTGTTGATTTCCAGATTTCATAATCGCTTTTTGCAGCGAGTATTTGTTCTAACAAAGACTTTAAAAGCTTCGAAACTTCCTTAATTGTCAAAGTCTTAGGCAATTTGCGTTCTTTTTTGAATCTAAACACATGTGAACGATAGTAATTCTGATCTATGCAACCCTGGCAGTATAGATATTCAAAAAACACCTTTAATGCTACCAGCTTTCGATTAATTGTACTATCTTTTAGATTTCTTTCTGTAACTAGATACTGCACATACTCTAAAACCGTAGAATTATCAAGTTCTCTGTTCTCTAAATATTTGCAAAAATCATTCAAATCCGAACTATAAGCTATTACTGTCTTGGAAGATAGGTTCTTTGTTGATTGAATTGTCATTATAAATTGGCTCAAGATAGAGTTTAAATCTTTCATTTCACACCTCAAATTTCGATAAGATATTGAATATTTTACCAAAATATGATATGATTACAAAAATAAAAACTTACAATAACTATTTATTATTGTAAGTTAATGTTTAATGATACACTAATCTTAATAGTTCGAGGTTTTGTATGTTTAATATAGTTTGTTATACCGAAGAATTAAGTGCCGATATACAGAGCTTTTTCAGAAAAGTGTTTAGAGAAAACAAAAGAGTTGTCGATTTTTCAAATAAAGACATTGATATAATTAACCTTTCAAATGAATACATGAATGAAGGGTGTTTTTGGTGCGCAATAGATGACAATAAAAAGATAGTCGGGACGATAGCTTTAAGACCTAAAGAAAACTTCTATGAATTGAGAAGATTTTTTGTGTTAAAAAAATACCATAATAAAGGAATTGGCCAAAAACTTCTCAACTCTCTTATTGATTTCTGTATGATTAAAAAAATATACATTATTAAAGCAGCAACTATGGAAGATGGGACTTCGATACATCATATCTTGACTAAAAATGGATTTAAACTAACAAAACGTTATTCTAACAGCACAGCTGATATTTTTTATAAATTAAAAATTGATAGTATGTATATATATCATTATGAGTTGACAAAATTAAAAGAGTCTTTTCTTCACTCCTTAATATTAAATCCAACAGAAAATATTCCAATGTACAAAAAGGAATATAGAACAGATTTTTTTGAAGGTTTATATGTTAGTGATAGATTTAAGGATGTTAATGATAGAGTAATATTTGCCGGAAGAAACGATTATATACGTTTCTTTGAAACCATAAAAGAGGAATGGAAAACCAGACTCAAAGCTTACGATGTAGACTTAAAAACGCTTTCTGGATTAAATGCACATTTGGTTCTCTTTTTGTGTATTGTAAAGAATAGCAATATTGTAATGTTACTTCCAGAAGAATGTGGAGGTCATTTTGCAACAACAAAAATACTCGAGAGTTTTAATGTAAACGTAATTCATATGATTCCAGACAACAATAATAAGTCGGTAAATGTTGAAAAAACAATTGAGCTGATAGAAGAAAAGCATCCTAATTTTATATTTGTCGATCGTAGCGAAGGTTTAGTTTATGAGGATTTTTCATGGTTAAAAAAATACAACGACATATACAAAATATTCGATGCATCACAATACTTGGTTCAGATATTAACCGGTCATTATGTAAATCCTTTTGATATGGGTTTTGACATGATAGTATCCACACTTCACAAAAACTATCCAGGACCGCAAAAAGGTATTATTGCGGTAAAAGAGCGCTCTGATATATGGAACGACTATTTATTAAACGCAAAAACATACATTTCAAACACACATCCTATGGCTATAGCAAAATCCCTTATGCCACTTTTAAGTTCTCGAGAATTTATAGAATACTCTGAGTTAACAATAGAATGCGTAAAAAAATTAGAAGAGTTATTGCTAAATAATAACCTTCCGGTGATTAAAAGAGACACAGCTAATCCATCCACATTACATATTTGGATACTATGCAATACAAAAGAGGAAAGCTATAAATACTACCTTAAGCTAGAGCAATTACATATATTAACCAATTACAGGCTCTTACCATATAATTTGGGATATGGGTTGCGGATTGGAATGAGCGCAGCTGTCAGAATGGGCTTAAGGCCTTGCCATATAAAAGAATTGGCAGCAATTATGACTGAAGCATATTATGATGAAATATCAAATAAACTCATTAAAAAAGCAGAAAAGCTTATAAATAAAATAATTATTACTGGAGAATTATCGGATAAGCTTTGATTAATGATATAAGTTGCATTTTTGTAATTGATTGCTCTTTTATTTTTCTATAGAGACATTCAACTATCATTTTTTCTTTGCTATAATTTATATGATTGCCAATTAAATCAACAAGTTTTTTAATTACTTTTTCTGTCGAATCTTTGGTAGAAAAAAGTAATTCAAATAAAAGTATAATAAATCTAGACCTAAATACACCGTATTCATTTCCATACGCATTATATATTTCTACAGATTTTTGAAAGTGCATATAGATATCTTTCATTTTTGATTCATTGAAATTAAATCCATTATAATTGTCTATATTACAAGAATCAATAATTAGCATTTTCATCAACAAAGTTTCACAATATGCCTCATGTACGCCGACACTATTGATTTGCGAATGAATACGAAATACATTTATTTGAGATACAGCTTCATCAACATTAAAATCATTATAAAAACAACACAGATCTAATTGTTTAACCCGTGCAGCTCTGCGAGATTTTTCATCAGCATAGGAACAATTAATTGCTTTATTGTAGTATTCGTCTGCGGTTTTAATTAATTCTTCAAGATCATACTCTTCGCGTTCAATATTCAATATGCTATTCAATAAAAGAATATAGTGAATGTGATTAGCTTCAATATACAAATTGCTATAATATTCTTTCATTGCATCGCTACAAGTATTCAAGAAGTCAACGTACTCTGAATAAAGACGCAACATTTCATTGTTGCCCAATATATGATTTATTCTTATTTCATCGGTAAATGTACGCTGGATAATAGAATTACCTATGTTAATGGTATTATTATCAATTCCCTGGAGGTTACCCTGCAATTTGCTTCTAATCTTAGATAGTTTAGATGGATTAAAAATCCCTTTTTCGCTGTTTATATGAACCTCCCAGTATTCGGCGAAAACAGAGAACAAGTCGGAGTGAAGTTTTAATTCTTTAATAAAGTCTCCGATCATTTTCATGTTAATACTGTTGGGATTTCCATGGCTACTTTCAATAATGTGTAGCATCAAAGTCTTTTTATGATTAGCATTTGAGCAATTGCTAATCATAGTTCTATATATTTTCGAAGCTTCTAAATGCTTTCCCAAATAAAAAGACAAGTACGCTTTTTCATATAAGAACAGTTTGCCTTTGCGCTCGTCATCTTTTGTAGCAAAAGCCAATTCATCGTATAGCTTTTTATAATCCCCATTATATAATGCTTTATAGAATAAATCAAGGCGATATTGATTGCTATAACAAGATACTTTTTGAAATGAGCTTCTAATCAGGCATAACCACTTTATTTCACTGTCCAATAAGTCTGATTTAATGAATTTATCCAGCACATAACTATATTCAGCGTCTTGAATGGTTGTTATGTTGTTTACGTTTCTTAATTCTGATTTTCTATAGCAAAAGCAGTAAGAATCATTAAACGGAAAATCAACAAAAAGATTTTTGTTCTGTATTATCTTATAAATCTTATTAAACTCTCTTTTTTTATATCCAAGTATTTCGGATAATACATTCTTATTAACAAAAGAATATGATATTGAAAATAAATAAAGAGCATATAATACTCTTTTTTCATGACTATTCATGTTGCTAATCATACTTTTTATATCGATAGATTTAATCATGCTAAAAACGCTTTTGTTAAAGTTGCAAATATGCAGAGCATAATTAGTATCATTGTCATCTAATAAGCCCACATCGCTGTTAGTATCTTCAACTATAATAAAAACACTTTTTTTAGATGAAAATAGATTAATATTATCCTCCAAAAATGCTTTTCCAAGGCACTCAACATTGTCTATAACAACCAACTTGTTCTCGAATTTTTTTATTCTATCTAAAACGTTGCTATTAATATAAAAATAGTCTATAATACCCTGCTTTTCATTTGTACAGTCGATATAAGTAAAAGTATTAATGATATTGCTATTGTCAATATAATTATTATTTAATAATAAACTTTCTAATAAGAAAATTACACCTGTTGTTTTTCCTTTGTTCTTTTTTCCATAGACATATATTAATCCGGTTTTATCATTGCTTCCCGATATCCTTTCACATAATTTCAGTTGAACTGAGTTAATAGACATGTTCGACTTTGATAATAGTGTTTTTTTTGATGATACGGCATTAATTATCCGAAAAATATATGATTTTTTCTTTTTGAAAACATAAAACATATCTCCAATCGGTACAGTTCCTAAAACCGTTAAAATAACTATGGCAGTATATTTATTGTTAAAAAATTCGGAATTGCTTTTATAAGTGATAATTATTAGAGAAGAAAAGATCAATGTTGCTATTATATCTACAATTAAAGAAATAATTAACAGTGCCTTTTTCTGCTTTTTTGAAAGAATAGACACATTATTAATAATCATATAATCACCATTTTTATTTCGCGTTTATCTTACAATAATAAATAGTTATTGTAAGATAAGCTTCATCAATAGTGATTAAGAGCGCAACAGTGTGATTCTAATTCTTTATATATTTCGGTCAAGTACCCATCAATAACAAACTTATTTTATAAATATCTGTATTTACAAGTAAAAACAGATTACAGCGAAGTATTGTCATTCAAAAACTATGATACAATACTTCGCTTCTTTTAGTCCTTATTTGCTTTTATCCAGACAGATCTGTTCGGTTATTTCGATACCTCCTTTTAGATAAACTGTAATCGTTTCATCTGTATTTACTCTAATTGTATCCGCTAATCTTCTTACAACGGTGTCATCATATTTATCGAAAATGACCTCATGTTCCTCAAGCCACTTTATTGCTTTCAAAACTTTCTCATTTGTCTTTATACTATCCTGCATACTTTGCTGTGCCTGTTTTAGTTGCTGACGAAGAGTCATTATCTCAGAATACATCCTTGTAATCTCTGCCTCATACTTTTCTGCATTTGCACCGGATTTCATACTGAGTTTTACCATATTACTGACTTCAGACTGTTTTTGCGAAATGTGCTTTTCTATAGAGAATACATCAAATGTACTCTCCGAACCTGAGATTGCATACGAAAGATTTGCCTTAATCAGCGCATAAACTTCCTGACTTTCATTGATTCCTTTTTGCATTGCCCTGCAGATTGCTTCATGCAACTTTATTTCATCTATACCTTTTGAGTCTTTGCAGTATTTTTTGCCGTGTTCCATTCGACTCAAGCATCGCCAGTAAACTCTTTTATCACACCCGGCTTTTGTCCACACTGTCCTTTTGTATGGGCTTCCGCAATTACCGCATACGAGGATTTCGGATAATGCATACTTACCACTGTATTTACCCAATTCAGTACTCGTACGGTCTGATGTTTTCCTTTTTGCGGAACGTCTTGCAACTTCTGTTTGTACCTGCATAAATGTATCTCGATCAATAATTGCAGGATGATTATTGCTGATAAGATATTTATCCTTTTGACCTCGATTGGTTATAACATGCTTGCTGATAGGGTCAGAGCTAAACGTTTTTTGATAGATAACATCTCCAACGTACTTCTCATTTCGAAGCATCTTTCTTATTGTGTCGGTACTCCATTCAGTCTTTCCCCGCAATGTCTTAATATGATTTGTTTCTAAGTAATTTTTAAGTTGCTGAATGCTTGCGCCGTCAAGATATAAATTGAAGATTTTCTTTACAATCTCTGCCTCCTCAGGCACTATATACGGTTCTTTTGTTATCTCGTCGCGCCTGTAACCAAGTAGGTTAAAACGACAGGCATATGTTCCGTTTTGCATACGCTTATGAATCCCCCATTTCACATTGCCGCTTATATTCTCACTCTCGCTTTGAGCGATTACGCTGTATATACCGATAAAGGTTTCGCTTTCCTCTGTAAGAGAGTTTATGTTTTGTTCTTCAAAAAATATTCCGATGCCCATTGATTTCAATTTGCGAATATATTTAAGGCTGTCTACAACATTACGGGCGTATCGTGATACTGACTTTGTAAGGATAAGATCAATTTTGCCTTTTTCGCAATCTTCTATCATTCGCAGGAAGTTATCACGCTTACGGGCAAGCGTTCCCGTGATTCCTTCATCGGCATATATGTCAACAAACCGCCACTTGGGATTTTTCATTATCTTATCTCTGTAATAATCCATCTGAGCCTTGTAGCTGTTAAGCTGATCCTCGGCGTCTGTGCTTACACGGCAATAAGCCGCAACATTTAGCGGTCTGTTGGAGTTGCTTTTAGCCGTTAATAATGGATTGGCGGCTATTTTCGTTACAATCCTCGGAGCTGTCATTACTGCTTGCATTTTTATCCTCCTCATCAACTGTTTTATCATTCATGAATTTAATAGTAAGTTTTCCGTCTGTGTGCGCGATAATCGTTTTTACTATTCGTTCTATAAGTGAAAAATCAAGTGTTCCCAACTTTTCAAACGTATTCAAATATTCTATCAGCCTGTCGGTAACTGCCTTTGAAGGATCAATCCGGCAGCAATCAAAGCGGTTTGATGCAGCGTCATATATTACGCTTTTAATCGGCAGAAATTTCGGGTTTTTCTGTTCTGTCATTCTGTCAATCTCTCTGTCTTGCCGTATTAGCTCAAGTGTCGGCTCGTACAATTCTCCGGTAGTGTCGTTATAATGAAGCAAGTTGGGATCATCTATTATGCGGTTTAGTAATTTTATTAGTTTCTCATACAGTGTGTTATCATCAAGGAAGGAACTGAGCTTACATTGATTCGGGCAAGTCCAACGCTCTCGTGTCCCGGAATAGTTTTTCCTCCGTGTGTATCGATGTCCACACTCTGAGCAGAACATTTTGCGTTTTAACAGTGCAATTTCAGAAGTGTCGGATTCTCTTTTGCCACCTTTTCCGCTTTTCATTGCGTTAGCTGTTTCATAGTCTTTTCTTGATATAATCGCAGGATATTCATAATCTCCCGTATAATGCTTATTCTCAAGAATACGGCAGACTGCGTTTTTTGTCCAAGTGCATTTATCCTTGTAATAAACGATCTTTTTTGCCGTTAATTCATCAGCTATACTTTTCATTGTTCTCCCCGATATGTACTCCCGAAAGATTTGCCGAACTATGTCGGCTTCCTCCGGGATTATATAAAAAGAGAGGTGTTCTTTTCTGTATCCATACAGTATAGTTCTCAGTCCCATACGATTTTCTCCTTTAGCTTCAGTCCGCATTTCAGCTCAAAAGTCAGCGTGTTTTTTGAAATTACATAAATCTTTGATACAAGTGCGCTGAATATCACAGGCTCAAACCATAAAATTGCATCCGGCATATCGGCAATTTTCTCTTTTGTTTCTCTGAGAAGCTCAATGCACGCCTCGTCGCCGTCCTCGTGGAGAAGCTTTTGTCTGCGCACTCTTAGCTCGTTTATTCTTTTGTTCACTACACCGGTCTGCTCCCTGAATGTAATTTCATCCATCATACTTTGCTGAAAAAAGCGTACATACATACTGTTCTCATCGGAAAGCTGAGCTATTTCATTATCTATCTCGCTTATGCTTTCAGATCCGACCGTAATTCTCTTTTTCAGTGCAGTTATCTGAGTAAACGCTTTTTGTAACACGGTTTTTTCATTTTGCTTTAAGCGGTTATACAGGTTTACAAAGGTTTTCTCAATTTCTGTTTCGGTTACCGGTGTGCTGTTACATTTATGCCCCGCTGTTCCGTTGTTGGTACACACCCAATATCCATATAAATTTGGCTGTTTTAATTTATATGCACAGCCGCAATCGCCGCAGTAAAGAATATTAGAGTATATGTGTTTTTTTGGAGCAGCTCTGCCCACTGCTTTTTTTGATTTCATTTCAAGCAGTAATTGAACTTTTTGAAAGGTCGCCTTATCTATTATCGCTTCATGGGTACCTTCCGCATAGAACTTATCAACCTCTCCCTTGTTGATTTTCTTTGTGAACGGAAAGACAGGGGGAGTGTACTTTTTTTGCCAAAGGCAATCGCCTATATATCTCTCGTTGCGAAGTATATACTCCACACGTCCTCTTTTCCACAGTGCATATTGACTTGCTGTGCTGCCGTTCAGCTCATTAATTATTTTATTTACTCCCATTCCGCAAAGAAACATATTGTATATACTACGGACTATATCAGCTTCCTCCGGTACAACAATAAGCTTGTTGTTTTCCATTCTGTAACCAAACGGTACCGATGGATTTACAAATGTACCGTTTTCCATCTTCATTCTTATCGCCGTTGACATCCTTTTTGATGCGGACATTGCCTCGCTCTGCGCAAACGCACTCTTGATGTACAAAATCATCTCAGAGTTCATCGTTTCGGTGTCAATTCCGTCGTTTTCAAAGAATACGGATGTTCCGTTTGCTTTCAGAATACGGATATTCTCAATACATTCAAGTGAATTACGGGCAAAGCGTGTAACGCTTTTTACATATACACGGTCGATCTTGCCCAAGCGGCTGTCCTTTATCATTCTTTTGAACTCGTCACGCTTGCTTACACTTGTGCCGGTAATGCCCTCATCTGCATATATGTCTACAAGCTCCATGCCGTCCGACAGCCTGATAAAATCGTTGTAATACTTGACCTGAGCAATAAAGGAATTTACTTGGTCATCAGAGTCGGTACTGACACGGCAGTACGCCGCTACCCGCAGAATATTTTTATCGGTAAGCTCCGATGTGGCACGAATGACTTTTACTTCTCTCGGTTGCATATTTATCATATTCTCTGACCTCCTTTGTTTTCCTTTATTATCTCTATGTAACCGGAAATCCGCAAAGATGCGATTTCTTCCATCGCATCCTTGCAATTTCCTCAGATTTATGCTGCAATGGGTTTACAGGCTTTTTCAGCCGCCATTTTTATATTCAGACGGTCGAAAGCTTCTTTTGTTATGATTCCGTTTTCAAGCATACGCTTGATTACTCCGTATGCAGCGATATAAATCATTTCATTCTTTGCCGTATCTGCCATTTCGCACCTCACACATCAATACTTTTTCTCAGAGCTTCTACTACTGCATTCATTTCCGTTTTTGATACCTCTCCCACATACTCAATCAATCGGCATTTATCAATAGTGCGTATCTGCTCCATAAGCGCTATCGAATCTTTAGGAAGTCCCGTTGTCTTTAACGGAGCGTGAGTCGGCATATTCTTTTTCAGGCGTCCCGTGATAGCTGCGACTATTATTGTCGGGCTGTAACGATTACCTATGTTGTTTTGTATGACTACGACCGGGCGGATACCGCCCTGCTCAGAGCCCATCACCGGATTAAGATCTGCAAGATAAATCTCTCCTCTTTTTACAACCTGTTTGACCATTGCTTTCCCTCCTCGTGTAATATTGCGAATAATCAGAATTTCAGAGGAAGGGTGGCGCCACATTCTGAGTCGTTGTAAATCGCGTATATTGGATAGATATATTTCTTTTTTCCGGGACGCTCAAAATCCGTTTTGATTTTCCGTGAGATGAACTTAGGATTGACTCTGCTGAGAAGCGTAACAAGTCTTGTCGTGTTATACTGACCTTTATAAAGCTTGGCAAACTCCGTAACTGCTCTTATGATTTCAGCGTGAAGCGATTCGGGACAGCCTTTCCATGCGGAGTAAATAATACCGAGAGCTTCCGTATAGACTTCTGCGCCTGCTCTGCGAAACAGTTTCATACACATATTGATGCAAAGAATGTGGTTCTTGCTGAGAGAACCGTCCAAATCAAGAATAAAACCAACACTTCTTGTTGCATCGTTAAGTGCGATTGCTTCTTTATCTCCGGCGTAAAGCAGCGCTCTCAGTTTATTGGACGGAGTAGGGGTAGCTGCAAAACCATTCTGTTGAACGAACAGAATTGCCTCCTGTTCTTTTGTAAGGTCACGGTAAACTTTGCACTTGATTTTCAGCGGCTTTCCTCCGTTGCGAAGCACCCTTGCGGCTACGGTATGCTGACCGTCAAACACATAGTAGTGTCCATCCCTGAAGTTTACCTTCGGCTCGTTAGCGATATTCTCGTCAAAATTCGCCGCAATCTGTGCAACGCGCTTTTTGTTAAGCGGTTTCTGGTACTGATCGCGCAGTACTTCAAGCTTTCTGCTGTCGATAAATACGAGTTCATAGTTCATTCCCTTGTTTGCTTTCTTCATAAGTATTTTTCTCCTTCAATTTTTTTAATATATTTTTTGAGTCTGTTTATGATTCTCATTGTCTTTTCCCGGCATCCGTCTTCACGCAAAAGTCCGGGATACTTTCTGAAAAAGAAATCGCAGTTGTTCTGAAAGGAATTAACAGCGCCGTCAATACTCACAAGAACATCGTCGAGCGTAAGAGCTTCCTTTGGCTTTGCCATATCCGCAGATATAGCTTCAATGCTTTTATATAACGCTCTTGTTTCAGCAGGTGTCAGTTCAGGAAGAGTATCATCTTCAATAGAACTTTCTTCGGCGAACTCAGGTTCATTAGCCTCGTCGTTTTGATGCTCTTCTGATACCGTTTCTTCGGACGGCAACGGGATTTTGTCATTTTTCGCTCTCCGAAGGTTCTCGGCACGAATGTGGCGTCGTTGTGCGTCTTTTTCTTTGCCGACAGCTATAACATCTTTTTGAGAAGGCTTGATCATACCGGATAAAATATCTTTGGTTATTCCCGGCAATTCTTCTTCAGCGGCGTCAAGACCGTCTACAAGTGATTCGGCATTTTTTACGCTTGCGTGACTTATGCCATATTCTTTGCCTATTCTTTCAGCTGTGCTCAGGTTTTCTGGTACTGGCAAATTTTTTGCCAGTACCAAACTTCCTGTATATTGATTCCCCCTAAAACTATCTTTTGAACCATTTGTTCGCTTTTCGGCTTTATATCTTCTTCCAATCAAAGCCCTACGTTGATATTCAGTAAGATTTCTCCTTCCAAGTTGGTTTTTACACATCCACCAGATAGCCTCTTCGCGGTCAGCAAAGTTCCTTTCCTCCGTGGCAAACGGAATTTCAGGGTACTCGCACACAATCCTGTAACGGTTATGACCATCAAGTATAATTCCGTTCCAAGTGATCAGCGCGTCTCTGACTTTGCCTTCTGCAAGGATGTTTTCTTTAAGCAGTTGGAACTCGTCAGCGGTAAGCGGCGGGATAATACGCTCGAATTCCGGATCTATTCGTAATTCCTGCATTCTTTCCGATCACCTCCGTTTAAGCTCAAGTTCTTTTGTTTTATTCATTATCTTTTGCCTCCTATGTTTTTTTGATTGTAAATACCCGACTTCCCGCAAGGGTAAATAGGTTATGTAAAGGAACACAGGTACGGTTGCTATGTCTGCCTGTGTTCCGATAACCCTATTTGTCCTCGACACCCCGGGTGTAGAGCATTTCTGCTCTGGGAAGTCATCAGGCGGCAGAAAGCTTATCTGCTCCATGGGAATCTCACCCCCGCGCCTTCATTGTGGCCCGGCCGCGAATTACGGAAGTATCGTTAGCCCCTGTACTGTCATCGCCGACTCGGAAGCAATCCGAGCTTTTTCGTATAAGCTTTATCGCTATTCCTTTCGGAGTCACGGCGCACCTACGACTTGGCTCAACCTTTCGGTCATACAGGATAATGTACCTGATGAATGGGTATTCAATTTTCAAAGTTCGTGAGGGTTTAATTTTTTACCCTCTACTATCCTATTGCCCCGTTTTTTTCAATTTTGAGCCAAACTTTTTTTAATTTTTACAAAAATTTTTTTCTTGTTATTACGAAGTGTTGTTTGTGGCATTCCCAATTTTTCTGCAATCTTCCTATCGCTTAAACAATCGTGATTGTTAAAAAACAAAGAATATATGAGGTCTTTTTCACTTTTAGGCAAATCATCAACGATCTCACGGACACGATGAATTTCCATTGACCTTATAGCGTCATCTTCAACACATACTGATTCATCGGGCAACAAATCATATAGGGTGATTTTCTCCCCATTACTGTCTTGCATCGGACAATCAAGAGAAATAATTTCGGTCGGCAAATAGTCCTTCTGCCTGTCAATTTTTCTTTTTTGGCGTTTTGCATCAATTCTCATCTGCCGAAAATTCTCAAATGTACACTCAAGCAAATAGAAACAATCATCATTATCTAAGTTGGGTACACGATAAAAATACCGTTTATCTTCGGGAGCAGCCGCTCTGTTTTTCTTGCAAAACTGTACAAATTCCTCAGCGCTGAGTTCAATCCATTCAGGGTTTACTCCTTTGCAATTCTTGTCTTTCCAAATAAAATATCTTTTTGTCATTTCCGTAATCTCCTTTAAATTTTGAATTTTTGTTTTTTGGGTAAAATCAAAAATTCGGAGATTACGGGTATTTAGCTATGTAGCAGAGCCATTCATATAACATAAAAAGTCCTTTCCCGAACAAGGGAAAAGACTTCTATCGCAGTGCGAGCTATCCGAGCAAACAAAAAAGCGCCGTGGAAATCAAAATGATATGGTTATCCCATATTCAAATTGACTCGCACGGCGCTCTGTAGCCCAACCGTTACCGGTTCACTCCGCTTGCTCGACTAGAGTTTTAATTATTTTATTCTATTGTTATTCTATTTTGTGATTATTCATAGTTCAGCAAACACATATTTAATGCTTATGTCTGAGTTTTTGTCTGCGAAAGTAGGCAAAATTAAGAACTGATATGCTTTTGCATTTCTGACATTTGATTTTAAAATGACCTGTGGCATCCGAAAATGCCGCTGCAACAATAAAGCCACATTCAGGGCATTTCAATTCACGCTCGACAAATTCCTGTGCTTCCTCTCTGGAAACTTGGGCGCGAAATCGCGCATATTCATTGACTGTTTTTGTGTAGTAAGCCATTATCCACCGCCTCCAAGCCCAAGTTCCTTTTGAATGTACTCTGAAACATCGTGCCGTTTCAGCATATCAAGATCACGCAAGCGTATTACCAATGCTGTATATGACACCCGTAAGGAGCTTGCCATTTTTTGAAGTATGGTCTTTTCACGAGGATGAAAGATGTTTTCCCCATACACTGGTAGCCGCCTGCCTCCGTTAAATTGATTCAATGTATTGAGCATAACATAGCGAGGCATCAAAAGAGCTGCGCCAATTACATTTGCCTGCCATTCAAGCACACTGTATCGTTCACGCATATCCGCTACGGAATAATCCATGCGCTCGCGGTCCGTAAAGCGGTGAAAGCAAGCAGGACTGTCAGGATTGATTCTTCCGGCGATTATGTGGCCTGCTTCGTGTCCGAGAACGAATCTGCGATGATGGCACTCGTTTAAATTCAAGAGGTATTTGTCGAGTACAATCGTATTTCTGGGGTATACAATATCTCTGATTTTGCCGCTTTTCAAAACGCGAAGCGGTCGTATACCATCGGCGGTGAAGCCTATACGGTCCATTTCTTCTTCACGGATAGTTTCATATACGACTTTGCATTTCAAAAAAACCTTTACAAAACCGTCAATGTTGACAAATGCCGGCGTTACCGTTTTACTTCCGATATACTGTTGTATCAATCCGTCACAAAGCTCCTCTGCCTCGGCACGGGAAATATAGTTGGTCATTTTTGAGCCTCCCTTCTGCTACTGATGATGTTGTTTGTTTTCTGTCATTTACGTTATTTTCTTAATAATGTGTTGCGCAACACCTTGTATATAACACTCCTTTACAAAAATATCCTCCATATCTTTGTTTTCGGGGTGCAAACGTATACATTTATTCTTTTTGTCTTTATAAAAGCGTTTAAGCGTTGTTTCATTATTCACAAGTGCGACTATAATATCGCCATCATGGGCTGTATTTTGCTTTTTAACTACAACAAGGTCACCGGATTCAATGCCTGCCTCGATCATAGAGTTTCCTTTAGCTCTCAGCAAGAAGAACGGACCTCTGCCGAAAATAGCTGTGGGGAGCGCAATATACTCTTCAAAGTTCTCTTCCTCTAACTGCGGTTCACCGCAGACAACGGAGCCTACAATAGGCGATATCGCTGTTGAATGATCGATTTTACTAATAAGGGGTGTTTTTATCTCACCTGCATTATATTGAAGGAGCTTTATTTGATCCATTTCCACAAGATAAGCGTGTACTGTGCTTCGAGAACGCTTTACCTTTGCCAAAATTTCAGTAATAGACGGTGTTCTGCCGTTTTCAATGTAAAAGTCATTTATAACCTTAATGATAGTATTCATTAACTCTGAATCCTTGTGCTGCATAAATCCACCTCAATTATATAAACCGAATGGTCTGTTCGGGATAGATATATATTATCATAGGTTTATGCAAAAGTCAAGAGGTTTATGAAAAGGTAATTCATTATAATCTTGCAATGACTTACTATTATTTTTCTTTTCGGTTATTTATTATTACAAAACATATTGAACGTCAAACAGTGTCAATATTATCACTAGGACTATCTTATGGCAACCGCTACAATGATATTATGATTCATTTACTTATTAACATATGTTGTGAAGACGTTGCTTTAGGAGAAACACTTGAAGATTTCAATACTTTTTCGCATATCATGATTTCATTATGTGAATATTTGTTTATAAATGGTAATGAACGCAATAGAGGTTCTAATATCGTCATTCTGTGTGCTATTCTTTCTGTTGCAAATCTCTCCATCCATGGGATAGTAGTATTAAATTTATTTGTATTTTTGATTGAATAACCATTCACTAACATAAGCTTTCTAATATATGAATCCGAGTATAGCAAGTTTTTATGAGGTTCATTAAAATATGTGTGTAAGAACATTAAACAGTCAGTATTCCGCATGTGCTTGGGCACCAATCCGCTTGCACTTCGCTCATATTCAAGAATTAAAAGTGCATTATTCTTGGAAACTCGATTTATTTCTCTAATTGCCTTATCTACTTCACAATAATTAATCACAGTTCCAACACAAATAACACAATCAAATGTTTCACTATCAAAGGGCATATCTATAATATTACCTACAACTGCGTTCTCAATGTACTGCAATGTGTTCTCAGCCAGATCAAGATGAATTTGTTTTGCAGCTGTGTTATAGCATTTCCCTCCAGATCCTGCGTTGAGTAAAACAGCATTACTATCAAGGTTTCCAACAATTCTGTTTACATATTTATCAATATATTCCGTAGTCATCATACTAAACAAATCATTGGACCAGCAGTTTGTATGACAATTATAGAAATCACGAATCATATCATAATCTAACAAGTTCATCATTCCACCTCATAGATTTCTATCGAAGGGACAACAAGTACTTTTTTATCGATTTTTCCGCCATGATTTCTAGGAATAGCATTTAAAAGAATGTAGCGACGAATTCTTTCGTGTGGAGCAAGGTTAGAATTAATGCTGCATATTAATTGATAAGGAATATGGTCTTCTTTCATAACAAGAGCTGCGGATACTATGTCGTTGCCGTTATCATCACGAGTGCTAAAAACTGCACAGTCATAAATCTTTTTAGTAGATAACAATTCCCTCTCGATATCTGACGGAAAAACTTTTACACCATCTACAACTATAATATCTCTCATTCTACCAGTTAAATAAAAATAGCCATTTTCATCTTTATATCCAAGATCTTCAGAATAGATATAGCCTTCATGTAGAACCATTTGAGTTAATTCCGGTTGCCCAATGTATTCTGAAAACTCATTATCGCTAATTCCAAATAGTTGTCCTTCGTTATTGGTAACATTAAGATAATCCGTAAAGAATGGTTTTCCAATTGAAAACGGATGTTCAAATAAATCAGACGGTTCTGTAATTGTACCCAACCCCTCTGAATTTCCCCATACTTCAATAAGATTGCATTTAAATTTATTATAGAAAGCAATTTTATCAGAATGAAATATTGGAGATCCCATTGTCAAGACGTTTTTTGCCATGTGAGAATAAGAATTAGTAGCATTAATCTCACGTATGACTGATGGAACAATAAATGCCCAGTCAACTGATACATTTTGAACATATTCTAAAACGCTTATGTACGACAAATCGTCTAACAAGTCAACCCGACCGCCTGAAAATAACGATGCATACATAAGTATAAAACCGCCTGTATAATATAGTGGACGTGGAATTAAAAATGATGTCCCAATATGCAATTGTAGTTCAATTATCCATTGAATCGTTTCAGACAGTATCGAATAACTGCTTCTCATCAAAGCCTTGGGTTCTCCTGTTGTACCAGAACTAAAGATGACACCCGCATCAGCTGTTATGCCAATATTGGGGTATATTGTTTCAGAATCATTATCTACAAAAGTTGTATGTAAGTCTATTGGAATGTATTTTGCATGAATATCGCTTCGTGGAGAATTGGAAATATAGTATTCGCATTTAATCTCATCTAATGACTTGTTAATCTGGTTAGTGGATAGCATTGGATTAATCAATACAAAAGCATTGCCACTTCTAATAATGCTCAAAAGGAAGAATATAAAACTAATATTATCATGTGCAAGTATTGCAATTTTTTGAGAGTAATATGGTAATACCTCCATAATTTGTTGTGCATAGCTTCGCGCATAATTATCGAGTTCTTTATACGTTATGTCTTTAACTCCTGTCAAAGCTATTGCATCTCCACGACGGTTGGCCCATGTTGCAATTGCTTCACTTAAATTCATACGCATATAAATCTCCTCCTAACGCTATTAAGATTAGCCCTGAGCAAAACTCAAAAAATCTGATAAACAGCGAGTTTTTCTCAGATAAAATTTTGATTTATCACTCAAAAGTATAGAAACAGCCAGCCAAATATCGTATAATTGAATTGCAAACAAAACCAACGAAAATGGCTGGCTGTTATCTATCGTCAAGAAATATTACAGGACATCTCGTTCTTCACTTCACAACCTAAAGCAAAGTTTTACTCTGATCTTTTTGAGCATTTATATTTATCCATGCTTCCCGAATATATTGCTTCAACCGGTCGTCGTGGCTTTTCCAACCACGCCAAGCTCAGAGCGGCTGTTGTTATGAAATGCGAATGCTTTTCCTGTATTACAGATCTTCTGGATTATCTCCAAAACAATCTGCTGATCGCGTATTACTGCGGCTTTAATATAATGAAGCCCTTGCCATCCTACTGGACGATGGAGCGTTTCATTAAGGATCATGAGAACGAGCTTTTGCAAAAGGTTATGCAAGCTCAGGTAAAAAAACTCTTTGAATTAGGTGTTCTGGACACTTCTTTCATCGCACTGGATTCCACCCCAATCTCCGCAAACACCTCTCAGAACAATCCTAAATCCTTTAAGAAGGACAAGTTCAAGCCTGATAATCAACCTTCATCGGATAAAGACTGCGGTCTCGGCGTTCATACCGCATCCAATCAGCATTCCGAGAAAAACTATGAGTTCTTCTGGGGTTACAAAAACCACATTCTGGTGGATCGCATTACCGGCTTGCCAATCAATGAAATATCGACTACAGCAGATGTTGCCGACAGTACTGTCGCTGTGGATATCTTGAAAAGTACAAACGAGATTTTATCTGTTAAGGAATGCACCTTTATCGCCGACAAAGCCTACGATGTTAAGCTTATCTATAATACCGTCAAGGATGTTTACGAAGGCGAATGCTATATCCCTCTCAATAAGCGCAATACCAAGAACCCGAAAAAGCTGCCGTCCGGTCATCCGATTTGTGAAGCGGGACTGGCTATGAATAAAGACGGTAAAACTACCGATAGAGGCAGAACCAGACAGAAGTTTTGCTGTCCGTTTCGACAATCCAAATCCGCCTGCTGTCCTTGCAATCACAAAAACTGGAATAACGGCAAGAAAAACCGAGGTTGTACAAAATACATAACTGTTCCAAATGATTACAGATTGTCTATCGACAGAGATTGTCTTTCGTTCAAAAAGATTTATTCCTTACGCACCGAAGCTGAACGCTACAACGCTCGGTTCAAACAAACAGGTCAGGAACGCGTGTGGGTTCACAGCTTCAAAGCCGTTCAAAACCTTAACACGATCGCTCATATTGCCTTGCTTGCTGTTGCGATCGCTTCTGACATCACTCATTCCAATTACTCTTTGAGATGTCTGAAATCTGTTAAAAGAATCGCTTAGCTGTTCGTTTTCATATTTTCAGCTTAGCTGTGCGCTTTTTGCGTATGGCTTCTTTACGTGCGCCTTTTTAGGTTTGCTTCTAGTTTCTTTCGTTATTTGTTGCTTGCTGAGAGTTCATTTTGCTCATCTCTATATTAAGATTAGTACTCCAAAAATGGAACAAATAATTCCCGTAATGGTTTTTTTTGCAAGTGCGAACACAAACTGAAAAATATACTATTTCAATTCAACGTAGTATTAGTAATAAACTGCGCCTTATATCTATTCGGCAGTATTAGAAGCGAGGTCTACAATTATGTTAATCAAAGCTGGAGCGATTATGCCGAGTACAAGTGTAATAAAACCAAACCATAAACTCAATTTCCATACATCTTTTTTTGATAGAATTATATCGGAATCCGCATATTTCGAATCATACTCTTTAATTTTCTCAGATAATGATCTAACTTCTTCTTTAAGTTGCAAATTTTCAGCTAACAACTTTTTAGCATTGGATATTTGTATTGTTTGGTAAACATTAATCAAATCATTTGGGTTTAGATAAGCGCTAAGTGCTTGAGCAGTCATAATCGTCCCTCCAAAATCATCTACTTTTCCGTTTCTTGTTTTTCTTAACAAATAACCTATTGATCGGTCAGTATTCGGTTGGGGGCGCTTAGGTAATGATAAATAAGCCAAAGCAGCATAAGCAGTATAGTAAGTTACAAACTGTCCAAAATCATCATATTCGCCATTGTCGCCTTGTATAGATTTTATCCAATGAGTTGTTTTTTGTACTAAATCCGCATCGTAGCAAAATTTACTTTTTAATATAGTTCTCAACATCTGCGCTGTATGCCATATAGGATGAATTACATTGTCACCTGTTCGTGTCTTTTTTCCTACAAAACTTCCGTCGCTTTGTTGCAAAGAAATGACATCTGAAAGAACTGAATTAGCTAAATCTTTTTCATCTGCACAAAATAAATAGTATGCACATGCAGCATATGTACCTGGTCCACTCCATTCTGCGCTTTGACTATAATCATTAGCTTGAATCTGTAGTCCGCCGTCATGCACAAATTGTAAAATATATGAGTGAATTCTGGCATAGTCAAAATAACTGTATAAATTTTGCTCTACAATTATTGTCGCCAATTTACAGGTATCCCAAAAATCCGCTCCAAAACTGCCATCGTCATGAATCTGTTTGGACAGATATTCCAAGCATTTCTTTATTGAACATTGATACAAATATGTATCATTTTGCACCGTCCAAGTATCTTCAATTGACAAACCACAACGCAGTAAATGCTCAACATTTAAAGCTGAAATAATAGGTCCCCAATCAGTGTAATCAACAGTTCCCCAAGACCCTTCTTGAGAAACGGAATTCAGCATATATTGGGTAATCTCAACAACTGCATTGTTTACTGCTTGATGTGTTACCATTCATATCACCACTTGTATCACTATAAAGGATTATACACGATTAAATATCAGCAGTGTTTGATACAACTGCAAAGCCAGATGTTATATTAGCAATAGTGGCTTTTGTTGCTTCTTCTGAGCTTAGTAATTCAGTCCCCGGAGTCCCCATGGCATCAATAACAAAATCCACAAAATAGTCAATATCATGAGCATGTCTTGCAGTTGATTCACAACAGAAATTAGTCATAAAGCCACAGATTACTACCTTTTCGATACCTTTTTCTTTCAACATTTTATCCAGATCGGTATTAAGAAAAGCATCATATCGCTTTTTGACAATGACTGGAGCATTTTTAATAATAGACAAGCCATCAATAAACTCAGTTTCTATACTACCCTGTTTAAACTCTATGGGTTCAGCTTCTCCAGCAAAATCGAACATACGACCAGAATCACTCCCATCAGGAGTGTGCTCATGTTTAATATACACAATCATTTCATTCTGATTATAAAAGTTATCAATAAGGCGGTTAATATTTTTTACAATAGATTGCGAATCCTCAACAAAATAAGATGATTCTTCAAGTGCGTAAATCTTCTGTACATCAATTATTAATAATGCACGTTTCATATCTATTCCTCCATTTTAGTAATAAAAATATTTAATTGTTTTGTTGTGATAATTCTTCAATATCAAGATTATTATAAGAATTGTTATATCGTATTTTATAAATTTGATTTATATTTTGGTCAAATAGTCAATAAATAACAGTACAACGTGATGCTACTATGCTACTATAAATATGTATATTCTATTTATAATTAAAGCAATATAGATACACATCCTCCAGATTAACGTCCTTTGCGTATTCAAACCTCGGCGGTAAATTATCGCCTACGGTACGAAATGTGAGCCTGCCGTTTTTGTACACGACATTGTTTACAGCAAATTTTTCTTGCAGCTTTTCTATCTCGTCCTTTTCGCAAACGCGCTCAAAAACTTTATCTTTTATTGAGTTCGTCAGGTCTGCGGGCGTTTTGTACTGTATGAGCTTGCCCGACTTTATAAGCAAAACCCTGTCGGCGATGCACTCAATATCACTTACTACATGGGTTGCGAGCAGGATTATTTTATCCTTCGATATCTGCGCTATGTAGTTGCGTATGTTTATGCGCTCTTTTGGGTCAAGTCCGCTTGTAGGCTCGTCAAGTATAAGAATTTCAGGATTACCAAGCAAAGCCTGCGCAAGCAATACTCTTTGCTTCATACCACCTGAAAAGCTCTTAATTTTGTTGTGCGCTACAGGTGATAGGCTCACTGTTTCCAAAAGCTCCCGGCTTTGTACTTTAGCTTGCTTTTTTGACAGACCTTTCAGCTGTGCCATATACATCATAAATGCGTACGCTGACATATCATCATAAAAGCCCTGTTGTTGAGGCATGTATCCTATCTTTGCCCTGAAAGCGCTGGCGAGCTTTAATATATCCTCGCCGTCATACAGTATCTCGCCGGATGTACGAGAGATGTTGTCTGTTATTAAGTTTATCAGCGTGCTTTTTCCGGCACCGTTAGGACCGAGTATTCCGTATATGCCCGCGTTAAAGCCGACCGTAAAATCATCAAGTGCCAATTTATCATTTGAGTAACGCTTTGATACATTTTTAAGCTCTAAATCCATATCCTGCGCACCTCCTTAACTGCTTTTAATCCACTTTTTTCTTGTTTCGAAAATACAAAATACTCTGATCAGCATAATCAATATCATAGAAATCACGGAGTACCAAAATCCGTTATAGCTTATATTTGGATTAATACTCAGAATTACCGATAATGAAAGCTTTCCGAAAAACGCGATACCCACCATATTAAGCAGCGCGGGGATAAGCAATATCGCTATTGACACGGTAATCGAAGCCGCATAAGACAGCTTCTTTGAAATCAGCATAATAACGCCCGCCATCGACATCATCAGTAAAAGTCTGCACAAATACATAAGTATCAAATATGCTCCTATGCTGATATTAAGCGGAAAGCTCATAAAAAACTCAAGGCTTTGGATCGGCGCATTAAAGCAATCAAGACCGTACTTATTGTATATTCCGAAAAACTCGGCGGCGTAAGTTGCGCACCAAATAAATACGGTAACGGCTTCGGCAGTCAACAGCTTGACCCGAAACAGCTTTTCTCTGCCTTTTTCAGTTGAGCGAATGAGGTAATTTGTATTGCTTTTGCTCTCGAAAGAGAAAATACCCGACAGAATGATTATTATTGTTATAACAGTAAGAACGGCGCTGTACTCCTGCCGGAGATAGCTCTCTCGACTGAGCAGCTTTTCATAGCCGTAAGAATTGACATACCAAGCGTCTATGCCGCGGTACTGCTTTACGCTTTCTATATAATCGGTACGCTCATATATGATGTCAATCACCTGAGAATATTCGCCGTATGAAT
Source organism: Clostridiales bacterium (assembly GCA_024690965.1). GTDB lineage: Bacteria > Bacillota > Clostridia > Oscillospirales > Acutalibacteraceae > JAEEHZ01. Next base: position 30,586 of record JAILOG010000009.1, on the reverse strand, counting down.
TGTATTTATCGGTCGCTTTTTTAAGCTCTTTTTCATCTGCCGCGCCGCTGTCGTAAGCGCGCTTTGTATCGATAAGCTTTGTGTGCGCAGCCTCTATTTCAGCTTCGAGATTTGATATATAGCTTTGGCTTTCTTCGCTTATCTCACCCGAATAGCTTGCGTAGAAATCGTTTATGATGCTGTCGACTTTGCCGTAATAAACGGTTCCCGACGGTATATTATTCACTACGATACAAACAAAAATAACCAATACGATTATTCCCTTTTGCATAACAAGGATTTTGTAAAGCTCTTTGCCGAAAAGCGTCAGACGAGCCGTAAGGCGGCTTAAAACACCTCTGAGCCTTGCGCTTTGTCTTATCAAAAACATCGCCAATTTGCTCTGTGTATGTACAGGGCGCTTTTTTATATTGATAATCAGGCAGGCAGCTGTCGCAAATACCAAAACTACCAAGCAAAAGACTGTAAGCGCTTCGCGCGCGCCTATTGCACTGCCGAAAAGCGGTATGTTTCTGTATTTGATGATGATATTTTTCGGGTTTATAAGAGGGAAGATATTCAAATATTTGAGCGCGCAGAAATTACTTTGCGGCGTTATGAAATAGTACAGCGCGTACTCTGTTGCGAATATAAGACTGAATACTGTTATAGCGATATGTTTTTCCTCAGCCGCTGACATAACAAGCCACACCGCAACAGACACAGCAAATGATGATACGGTATTGAATATCAAATAATAGAGCAAAAACTGCCAAACGGTCATTGGCACGACAAAATCAGCGAATATCGAGATCGACTGAATCATACAGTAAAAGCCCCTGTCGCCGCCGTAAATATACAACGCCGTCCCTAAAAGCACTGAATACATCAACACATTTACCGTTATCGCAGAAAACATAAGTATTCCGGCTCTTTTGATCGCAAGTGACAGTCTGCCTTTTGCGGTCGCAAATACAAGCTGGCTTAGTCCTTTTTTCTTCTCCGAACAAAATAAGAATACGATCCAAATGAGGAAAATCAGCACAATATAATGTACAAAATCAAATTGAATAATACTTTTTACAGCCTCTTGATTCTCAAATGCAAGCGTAACATTTTCAAGCGGAGCGTAATCTTTAACCGTTTTGTTTATATTTTTATCCGAGAATGAATTTGACTCAGAAAATATGCTTATACCGCTTATCGACTCCGCCTGTGCCTTTAGATCCTCAAGCTTGTCCTTGTAAGACGCGATATACGATAGCTCACCTTGTAACGCGTCAAGTATGTGCAGCTTTACATTAAGATAAGATTCGCCATACAGTTCTTTATTGTTGTCATACAACCGTGCAAGCTCTGAATTTTCGCTTCGTATTTCCTTATCAGCTTCGCTGAAGTTTGCGTCATAAGTATTTTTGTTAGTGCTTTTGAGATTATCATAGACCGCAAGCTCGTACAGAATATATGTATCTTCTCTCTCGCGGCTTATGGCTTCAAACGCTTGTGTGGGGGCTGATTCTTTGTACTCATTCACAACCTCTTTTAATATCGCTTTTGAGGCAAGCAGATCGTAACCAGCTCCGTCGGACGGGGAATACTGTTCAATTACAAAAAACAGTGAGCATACTACAATCAGGATAAGCAATAACGCAACCGTTTTTTTATTTAAAAATACTCTTTTAAATTCCGTAAAAATCACCGCCCGTCTGCTGTTCTTGTCTACACATTAACCGATTATAGAGTCAAAATCCCATTTTTTTAATAAAGTAAAATCGTGCTTGTCTGTACCTATTTGAGACTTATCAAAAGCCATCAAAGATGTTATTGAATCCGTGCCTATTAAATGTATGCTGTTATCATCTCTTATTTGTATTTCCGTATCGCCCTCTCCGGATGCGGAAATTTTTTCATTCAAATCTATAAACAGATAGTCTTCATCTCCGAAATAGCACATTCCGTCTGTCTTTATTTTTATTTCATCAATCAATTTTCCCGATAGATCTACAACTTTGATACTTCTTTTATCTATTTGGTATTCATCGCCGCCTTGTGCCATTTCTCTAAACAGGGTTACATCATTATCAAGATATATGTATCGTCCGTCATAGGAGGGCATCAAAGGTTCATTATAGAATTCAGTTGGTTTATCCGCCTTTAAATCATATTTCATTACAGCGTTAGGTGTTCTGTATATAAGAGTGTTATCATCTATTAATGTCCAGTGTCCGCACAAATCATCAATAGGTATTTTGTCATATGCATCCTTCGGGATACTGTATGAATAAAGGCTATTTGTTGAAGCTTCGTAACTCTTATCATCATAGGATGATACAGCAATATAAATGTTTTCGTTATAGCCACGCACAAAGTCTACGCAAGCATCTATACCCTCAAACTCAAAAATCAGCTTAGGCTTCGCATTTTCTTTCAATTCAACTTGATAAACCTGAGCTTTGTTATCGCCTCTGTTAATGGAAAAATAGGCAAATCCTCTATGAACAGTTGTAATGATTGAATATTCATTTCCTGTTTCAAGAAAGTCGCAACTTCTTTTACGAGTTGAGCCGTCTTTGCTGATCTGATAAAGCCCCATAATGCCGTTACTAAATCCAATAACATAAATATTCTCATCATAATACCAAAGTCCGGAATAATGACGGATGTCACCTAAATATGCGTTACAGGAATTATTGTTGTGATCGCAATTTGGCATATTGCAAACAGGAACAACCTTTTTGCTTTCCTTGTCAAAGTAATACAAAAAATTCCAACCGTCTTCGGTAAAATAATAACCGTCTTCTGCGTTTACGATATTTCTTAGATCTCCAAAATAAACAGGATCATCCTTACCGACTTTAACATAATCTTTATTAATTGCGGAGTCTTTGTAAGAATCGTTTGAAGTGCAAGATGTAAAGGCCAATACTGTAATTAAAGCAAGAACGAGTGAAATATACTTTTTCATAGACAAATATCTCCTCTTGTAAGAATTAATAATTATAAATTCACTTATTAATCGGAAACAAATATATAAGTATATATCCGAGAAACAAATAACAGTTACCTTCAATCAATCAAGATTTAAGCCCAAAATACTGTTAAAGATGTTCTCGGATATACATTATTATAATTGACCAATCAATTTAGTATTAAATTTATTCGATTACATCTGTGTCAATAACCTGCGGATAAATATTTCCTCCGTATGAGAATGTGCCATGAACATCATAGCCGCCATAAAAAGTATATCCTGAGTCTACATTATTAGTTACAGTAAGGGTATTTGTGTTATAAACGGTATTACTGTTGTACTTATTTTTGGTAGATCCATCAGAAATTTTTCTTTCGTGCTTACCGACATACAAGTATATACAGCTTTCAGTTCTAGTGCTTGTCGCTTTACCAACCACCTTAGTGGTAGTATTTGTTGTTACAGACACGGTTTGTATTAATGCCGCTGAGGCAGATACCGCCGAGATAGATAGAACAAGCATCAAACTGAAAACCAATGCTACGATTCTTTTTGATAATTTCATAAAAATACCTTCCTTCTATAAATTTTGACATGGGATTGGTCAATTACAAACCAACAATGGGAGATTTCTTATATTTTTCTTGCTTATTAAATGATTATTAAGCATTACTTATTACTTTTTGAGTAGTCGTTATTATGAATATGCCGCACGGTTGAAATAATGCGCAGTGCGGACTGCTACTGGGTGGTTACCCGGCAGCGCTTATGAGGCAACCGCCGGGCAAAAGAGGGTTAGTTTAAATCGGTATAATTAGATCAAGCCTGCAATGGTTCTTTGCATTTGAACAACGTCTTGTAAGTCCACATTGTTATTCTTGTCCATATCTGCGAGCTCAGTGTTAAACTTAATATCAAGATGGGCTATGAATTTTTGAGTAGTTGTAACGTCAAGCATTGTAATTTGTTATCGCGGTTTACATCCATTACAGTTTTGCGATCATACGCTGCACGAGGACAACATCATACATATCGGTTTTACGGTTTTGATCAATATCAGCTACGGGGGTTCTGTAGTATTCATCGCTAAACAGCGTAATTCTGGCTATAACCTTTTGAAGCAGTGTAATATCGCTCATATCTAATATACCGTTAAGGTCAACATCACCCATAAGCTTTACGTTTAAAAATTCCGCAACATCGGACATTTTAAATAATCCTGTTTCTACTGCTTCTTCAAGAGTGTATACATTTATGCCGTCATAAGCAAAAACACCCAAGTCATATGGTTGATTGACATTTTTTGATAAAACTAGATAATCGCCGATTTTTCTTTGCACGGTAATTGAGTTATTCCAGTTTTCCGTTGTCCAAATAGGCAATGAACCTCTTATCAGACAGTAATCATCAAAAGTTTTGATGATACTGCATTCAAACTCATCTTCGTCTGTACTTAATTTGTAATGCTCGCCCAGCAGCGTTGATAGCGCGTCATTATCTAAGTCTTTAAATGGATAGCCTTCAGCTACAGCATTAGAGACAATAGTAACAAAAAAAGCAATTATAAGTACTGTTGAAATAATTTTTTTCATTATGTACACCTCAGTTTAATAACTTACAGTAGCATTATGCACACTGATAACATATGCGAAATCTTGTGGATCTGTACAGGTTTCTCCTGTAATTTGCATAATGTAAGCACCTGATTGTACAGGTGTAAAACAAATTATTTGTTTATTGTCATTATAATAGTTGGATCTATAAATTGTCCCTCCTGGTGTAGTGATTGTCATAACAGTGTGATTAATCGTTGGTGTTGATACTGACGATGTGGAATGATTATTTTGATTTGAAAGAGTTGCTTTGACGTTATAACAAAATGCGGCCCGAACTTTTTTACCAGCTGAGATCTGAGATGATGTAACATTAAACGATTTTGTAATATTAATTGCATTTCCACTCGAACATGTTCCAACATCACACATAGAGAAACCATTCGTTGCCAACTTTGACTGATATACGTGCATCATTCCAGCACCTGTTTTTTGATTAGCAGCAATTTGATTTGAAGAATTGCTGTTTTGTGACGATAATTTGACTAAGTTTTTACACCCTGCAAGCAATGCGGCTTTGGCAAACTGAGGATTGTATAACATATAACTATTGCTTCTAAGCAACATAGCAAGTGAACCGCTTACTAACGGTGTGGAGAGGCTTGTTCCGGTTCGTGGTAAAACGCAAACAGGTGTTGCAATATCCGTGCCTGGTGCTACAATGTCAGGCTTAACTTGTAAAGAAGAATTATGATTGTATCTAGAATAATTTGCCCAACAATATCCATTACCAGAAATACTTGTTGCTCCAACGACAATAGCGTTATATGCCATTGAGCATTGATGAATATTCGTTGTAGGATCGGCATCCGGATTAGATTCAGTATCTGTATCAGTATTTCCAGATCCTTTACACACATGAACATTATGATAAAAGGCCATATGATCAAGCCACTTAGAAAAGTTTCCATACGAGGTACCTACAGCTATTGTTTCAAATGACATATTCAAGATGTTTGCACCATTTGAAATAAGAGCTTCAGATGCAGCCTTAGCACTAGTGTGATTATTTATGCGAGTGCAGATATATCTTGCATCACAAGCAACGCCATGAAAATCGCTTGTTTCTCCTGTCATAATTGCCAACACCATTCCGGCATGTTCCGTGGCATCAGCGTCTGTAGTCATATTCGCTAATTTTGTAATCCTGCCCTCGTTCATAGCTGTCGAAAAACAACTCAAATTTGTATATGGTATTCCGTCTACTTCTAAAACGCCTATGTTAATGTAGGCTCCTTCGTTATATGCTTGCATAGAAGTAACCCCTGTATCATCTTTATACTTATTAAAATTATCATATATACTGGATTTATTCGAAATATTGATATCTGTTGGGATATTTATAAAATTAGGATCATTATCTTCAAAGATTTGTGTAACTAGATCTGATTCACAAATGTCAAGCACCTGTGTCTTTGTAAGTTTCATTGTCATATTCGGCGCATAGCTACCCAAATAACCTGGTTCAGGCTTGTCTGAGTCTCGGGTATCTTTAAAAAGTTCCTTGTAAATTTGGGTATTCTTTTCATTGTATACACGCCTATATATTGCTCTTTTAAGCTCTATAAGCGTTTGGGTGTCTTCCTGTGTGGGTTCCTTTGCCCCTTGTGCTTCAAGTTCGGCATATGACTCTACTTCGTCAAGCAGAATTAAAACATCGGTAGAAACCTCTCCGGCTTCTGCCAGTTTGAGGATTTCTTCACGTGCTTCTTCTTTTACTGCTTTGTGGTCGACGTCTTCTACCCAAATTGATACATCGATTTCGTCGTCATCACCCATTTGGGCAAGTCGTTCGAGAAGCGGCTTATCAAGCTTATAGCTCATATCGGCATGAGCATCTTTTGTAACTGCGGTTGCACCGATGCTGTTAAGCATCAGAACGGTTGTTAGCATGATTGCTAATGCGATTGTTAATCTTCTAAACTTAAATTTCATAGTAAAATCCTCCTATTTTAATATTATTTGTTGTTCATACGTTGCCTATATTACCTACAATATACTGAAAAAATACAATCAGAACACCGGAATCTCCCCCAATCTTTTCTTTGGAATATTATTAATAGTTGTTGGTTTAAACATTTTGCTGTATAAATCTATGTTTATGTTAAACCTGTCCCGTAATTGTAATAGTTCCCGGCACAGATATTATATTAGGGTGGTTGCCCGGCAGTGAATCATAAAACACTGCCGGGTAAGCGAATAAAAATACAAACTATAATTTTGTATAGTTGTATATTAGTATTAATAAATTATAACGATGGTATAATACCTGCCAAATACTGTTGCAGTTTAGTAACATCTGCATTTGTAACATATCCATCATATGTAACATCAGCTATTACCTTTTGACCATCTGTGAGTGTTGCTAAGTTTGCAATATATTGCTGTATTAATGTAACGTCTGCGTTTGATATTACTCCATCAATATTTGCATCTCCGAGTGCTCCCCACTGCGCATAGGCTTTTACTATGTCTCCATCATAAGGAGTGTAATTGTATATGTACGCTTGATTGTTGTGTAGTTTTTTTACATATCCGCTCGGTTGAGAGCCTTGCGTATACCAGCCTGATGTTGAACCATTCGTGTAATAGTATTTGCCGTCTAAAAATCTTGTAATATACCAACCGGCAAATATTTTCCCTGAATAAGTAAATGTACATGTACTCAGATATTTTCCTACATTATATGTCATGGTGGTATTGCCCATGCTTCCTGATCCACCATTTGGGTAGTAATGTATTACATAATGATTTACCGACCACTGTGCATACATTGTAACGGTATCGCCTGAAACCGGACTCTGCGCTGAAACATTGCTTTGATTTGCGTATACATATTTTGTTGCTCCGTTTGGATGTGAATTTTGGGTATACCATTCTTTTCTTCCATCTACATTATAGCACCATTTGTTGTCTGAACTGCGTTTTGCCGTCCAGCCTGTAAATGTATATCCTGTTCTTGTAAATGTGTTGTTACTAAGAGATTTTGTAACTCCATAATAAACCGTGGTGTTGCTCATACTTCCCGAACCACCATTTTTGTCATAAACCACCGTATAATAGTGACTTGCAACATATTGCAGTGCAGCATACGTATTTAGTCTTCCTTCTTTTACACACATGCCGTTCAACGATGATGTGTGGATTGTGCTCTCTAATATCGCAGTCTTTAATTGTGTCATACTTATATTAGGATATTTACTTAAAATAAGTGCTGCGGTTCCGGCGACATAAGGTGCAGCAAGAGAACTACCGTGGGTTGCAGTGTAACCACCACTTTTTGTGCAGCAGTAAACATTTACACCAGGTGCTGCCAAATCAACGCTTATAGGTCCATAATTATAGCTGTAGCTAAAACCATTTATAGTTCCTGACAAATTGTAGCTACTATCTATGGCAGTTACTACAATCATATTGTCGCAATCAAACTTCGCCGGGTAACGATACTGTGTCGATGAATCTTCTATATTTTCACCTTCGTTGCTAGCACAGCAAACATATAATCCATTATAGTTATTAATTGCATTTTCCCAACAGGGGTCATAAGTAGTTCCGCAAATGGAACAATTTACTATTTTTATTCCGTTGTTCTTTGCGTAAGTTATTGCATTGGCTATCGCACTGCTTGGATATGAATTACTATTATCACTAACTCTCAAGCTAGCGAATTTGCAATTCCATGCAACACCCGCTATGCCAGCTCCATTATCAGTCTTTGCGGCTGCAATGCTTGCAACAAGCGTACCATGACCATAACCTCCATGCGAATCCACCAGAGCATCACTATCGTTATTTGTTGCAAAGCTTTTGGAGTGGCTTGTGTCTATTTTATCAACCAAATCAGGATGTGCAGCGTATACTCCTGTATCAATAATTCCGATTATCACATTTGAATTACCCTTCGTTATATTCCAAGCGGATGACATACCTAACGAGCCTAATTCCCAAGAATTTTGGCTGCTATAGTAAGTATCATTAGGTGTTGCTGCAACCTTTTTATGCAGATAGTCTGGTTGTGCAATAATTATATTTTCGTCCTTTTCAAGTTCTTTCACTGCTTCTAAAACTTTTTCTTTTCCTATAGTTCCTAATTTAATTTTTAAAATCTGATTAAAATCGCTATCTTCTAGGCTAACCGATCCCTTTTTTATGTTTTCTACAGTTTCCTTAGTAATTTCCTCAACTGACACAGCATTGATTTTTGAAAAGTCATCCTCACTGTAAGTTTTCAATAGCTTAGATGTCTTTTTGTTAAATACTATCAACACTGTATCATCAGCAAAATCATCATCTAATGTAGCGTTACAAAAAATCTTATTCTCCTCTGTCATTAGTTCTATGTTTTCACCATCTAATTCCACTTCATTAGCTAAAGCATAAACTATAGAACTTAGTATTAAGATAATTCCTAATATAATAGCTACTATTCTTTTCATAAATATAAGCTCCTTCATTTGAGCTTCAATAGTTTTGCAATTTTCTCTGCCATAATTTCTGAGCATCCAATAATTTCCTGACTTTGGCATGTGCCATCATCAATTAAAAAGTATACTTCATTGTTCGGGTGTGTAAAATTGTATTCGCCTATTTGTTCGGTTATATTTTCAAACTTTATGGTCGGGGTACTGTTTTGTGCGTGTATAAGAAGGTAATTAAACTTCCCATAATCGGTCTCTTCTGCTATTTCTGCCACAATTTCATAAGATATATCCCTGATGTTAATCTCTGCTTCATCGTATTTTTCTCTCAAAACCTGCATAAAGCTTGTTTGAGCATTATATTTTATAACCAAATCGCTTTCATAAAAGCCAAGCGTTTGAGCTATTTCGGTCAGCACCTTGTCATCAATCGTTTTGTTTAAATATGCATTTCTTATCGAGAAATATTTATTATCCTTATAAAGAAACACACATGCGTTTGATGAGGGATATTGGTAGGTGTATTTTCCTATCATCATACTTCCATATATTGGTAGGCTCATCCCGTCAAGTGAGCATTTTACAAGCATACTACTGTCGCTCATTGTACCGTAATAATCTAAGACCTTAACATCACTCTCTTCATACTGTTCCCTTGAGCTTATTGATTCAAGATATGCTATTTTTATAGCTGACTTTTGCTGATCACTCGGTTCGTTGAAGATTGTATTTTCAAGTCTGCATTTGCATCCCTGTCGCACACCGCAAATAGAATTATTGTCAATTATGTATGCCAGGTATTTTTGAACACACGTGATGTCTACCATATCAAACTCGGCGCTTATGTCGCCGGTTTTGTATACATTACAGCAGTCCTCACAAAGCTGAGCTCCTTTAAATAACGCAATATGACGTTGCATCAGTGTCACGTCGCTCATTGTGATTTTGCCATCTCTGTCAGCGTCTCCCTTAATTGGCAGCTCCGGAGCAGAGAGAGAATAAATCGCTCCAGCAGATACTGGTGTGCAATATAGTGATATAATAACTGTTAATAAAAAGGAAACAAAAATTATTAGTTTTTTCATAATATTCCTCCAACTTTTATAAAATAGCAGATTATTCACAAATTTTCGAATACAATTCGATGATAAACATATCTACCACACCGGAATCTCCTCCAATCTTTTCTTTGGAATATTATTAATAGTTGTTGGGTTAAACATTTTGCTGTATAAATCTATGTTTATGTTAAACCTGCCCCGTAATTATAATAGTTCCCGGCACAGATATTATATTAGGGTGGTTGCCCGGCAGCGCTTCTTAAAGCTTTGCCGGGCGAAGCGAAGTAAGTATGAATTATTAATTAAGGATTATTTTTTGAACATTTGCTTAAGGTTTGCGGGCTCTTTGGGCTGAAAGAAGTGGCTCGGAGAAACCGAACCAGCTCCGAACTGAGCTGCCATTACAACCAGTGCACCCAGCGCCAGCAACAGATTACCTTTCAAATTCCTCATACTTTTGCCTCCTGTCTTTTATTAATTTAACGATCATAGCAATATCCTCTACTAAAAGAGAAAAAAGCATAATAACCGTTATTTCCTTATTTAATATATATCCAATCACATTGATAGCAGATATAATTGTTAGAATAACCAGTGATATTATCTTATACTTCATAATATCATTTGCTGCGATTGGCTTATACTCATTTTCCATAGGACTGTATTTTACAAATAGAATTACGGAAATCAAGAATACGAACGCAATTAAAAATGGCCGACATACAAACAAGTAATTTGACAGCAATTTATAAACCAATAAACTAAATGTAAAAGACAGAACAGTAATTATATTGCATTTCAAATATGTTTCGGCGTGGTAACCGCCTGTAAAAACTCGCACAGCTGCTAATGATATCAAGTATATTATGCTCTCAGGTAAGGCGTTAAAAAGCACAGCCTCTATCAGTATGAATAAAGTTCCTGTTAATGAAGATATCAATAATTCAACGCCATAGATGTAAACCTCTATTGGATACCTTTTATCCTTTTCAAACAATGAGAAGGCAATTTTTTTTGAAAATCCTGACAGCATAAATTATTATCCCCCATAAAAAAGCTACTACAATGTAAGCCAGTATATGTGTATCTTTTGCTTACATTGTAGCAGTTTAATTCCATTTGTGTATAAAGTGGTAAAAATAGGGCGTTTTCTGGTAAAAAAATTACGGTGCCATTAATAATGCTGTTGTTATAAAGTATTCTTCATCCTCTTTTATCTCAATTTGGCCGGAATATTTATTAACTATGTCCTTTATAATGCTGATTCCTAAGCCGTGATTATTTGCGTCATCCTTTGTTGTGAGCAATTCGGGATTGTTAGCTAATACAGATCCCGAAATCATGTTTTTGCACTTAATAGTGTACATATTATAGGATTTAAACGCTTCAATACGAATACATCTGTTTGCTATGTTTTCATTTCGAGCGAGATATTCTATTGCGTTATCACACATATTTCCTATAATAGACATTAAATCACTTTTTTCAATCTCTTTCATACTGTCATAAATATTTGCAATTAATGTAATGCCATGCTGAATCGCTTTGCTCGCTTCTACGTTAATCACAGCATTTAGAGAAGGATTATCGGTATTAATGAGAGTGTGCAAATCCATTATCTCGGACGATTTATTTTCGCAGTAGTCATATATGCCTTTATAATCTTTCTCGTTTAAAAGTCCTCTAATCAAAAGCAGCGCTTTGTTCATCTCATGCTTGCTTTGTGCAAACTTCTGTATCTGCTCATTTGTTTCCAATATGCTTTTTTCGTACAGTTCCGTTTGCTTTTGCATCAAAAGCATTTCTGTTTTAATCTTATTAGCACGACTGATTTTTGTTACCATATACCATGTAAATAATGTTATTACGATCATGCTGACCATAATGGTTATAAGGAACGGTAAAACATTTCCAACATTATCAGATACATATAAAATGCATTCCGAACAGATTACTATGGTCATCGCAAGTAACGGTATCAACACGAAAGGGATAAAGTCAATTCTATTAATTATTACTTTATTCTTACTGTTCAGATTATAAACTATGTAATACACCAATGCATTTAAGATGGCAATTACTATTATGCACATATATCTGTTTATTGATGAAACTTGTATTAATTCTTCGTATGAATCTCCTGTAAAAGAACTAACAAAGAAACCAATAAAATAACTTAGTATGATGTTTATAGAAAATGAAAAAACTGGCATAAATATTCGCATAAAAATATTACCTTTTAATGCAAAAACAGAATAAACCATCATCAAAAATATATATGTAGCTGTATCAATATATAAAAATGTTAAAGATGTGTTAAACAAAAACCAATTCATGCAAATAAACATTACAGCAGTCGCTGAAAGCATTATAATAATATTTGTTCGTCTTTTATACTTGTGGTCAAACATCAAGTATAAAAATATTATAAAGAGAAAAGAGTAATACAGATTTGTTGCAATCTCAAGAATTGTATCAATCATATTAATCACCTCGCCGTAAGTTTAAATATGTTCTTTTTGTACGGTTCACCAATATTAAGGATTTCACCGGTTTTGAGTTCTATAGTGTTGGCTCCCACACGGTAAACATACAGAGCGTTTATTATACACCCTTTGGATATCCTCACAAAACCTGTTTGCGGCAAAGTCTGTTCTTTTATATCCATTTTGGTACGTTCCTTATACACGCCGTTGGTGGTATGGAATAATACATAGTTATTTTGCTTTGATAAATAGATGATATCACGAGTGCTCAAACAAATCTCATCACGGCCATCTCTTATCACATATGCGCTCTTATTTGTTTCCAACCTGTGATATATAGTTGTTATAATTTTGCCTATATCTTCATCAAAATTAATTTTGCGTACAAACGTAAAAGGAAGCATGCTCAGCGCATTGAATACCAGTCCATCCTTATTTGAAACAAACACAACGTACGGTAATTCCGAATCGCCATATTTATCATTTATTCTTTGAAACAGCTCAAATCCATTAACTTCGGGAATATCTATATCAAGCAGAATTAAATGATATTTACCCATATTATCTACAAAACTATAACTGTCTGTGTAAGTATCAACGCAACCAATTATACTGAGGTCATTGTATATCTTATTTACTGTTTTACTCATCTTTTTTATGTATACACAGTCATCATCTACAATTGCTATATTCATAATCTGACACCTCCACGCTTACTTTCAGTCGCGTAATGATAATTGATTATAATCTAAATTATTTTCAATATCAATATTTTTAAATATTTTTTGAAAAACACATAACGCTATGAATAGTAATAGGGTAAAATGATATAATGAATATTATAATATATTGGTTTAGGTCGCGATTTTCGTAAAGTATTTCCATTGAAGAAAAAACAGGCATATTTTCTGAAATAATCAAAAATACGCCTGTTTTATGACTGCTAATCTGACGGAGAATTTCTTACGCTATGCTGTTTAGTTTTTGCATGTTGAACATTTTTTGCTCCAAAGAGGAATGAACGTAACGATCAAGGGTTATCTTTACGCTTGAATGTCCCAAAATTTCACTCAAAGTTTTCACATCAAAGCCTAATTCAATACATCTTGTAGCAAAAGTGTGTCTTAAAGAATGGAAGTTGGCTTCCGCGATATGACCTTCTTTGAGATATTTTTTAAATTTATTTTGCATCATTCTCGGCTCCGTGTATTTTTTATTCTCACTTGCCAATACAAATGAATTTGCTCTGCCTGCAAAGGGACGGAGCATTTCGAGCAGAAAGTCCGGCAATGGTATAATCCTTACCGATGCAAAGCTTTTTGGATCTGAAACTATTATTTTTGTTTTCTTTGTGCCAGGTTCGTCACCGCATTGCAACCGCTGCATTGTATGATCGACTTTTAAAGCTTTATCTGAAAACGATATATTCTTCCACTGCAAGGCACAGAGTTCGCCTACCCGTAATCCTGTAAAAAGACATATATACACGCCGAGTTTATATACATCCATATCATCCGTAATGACAGACAAAAGCCTCTTCTCTTCATTACGAGTCAGAACTCTCATCTCTTGTATCGCTCTCTTAACGGGTATCTGTGAGAAATTACACATCGGTTGAGCCCCTGAGTTTTGAGCGTATTTAAACACTTCCTTGATAATAGCCAAAATATCAGTCAAAGTTTTGGCGGACAGACCGCCGTTACCATCTAATCTTCCGTTGGTAAGTTTCTGTATAACAAATTGCTTCATCAACGACGTGCTTATCATTGCAAGAGGATATTTTCCGAGTTGCGGAATAATATGATTTTTTAGCGTGTTTTCGTAATTAATGAATGTAGATTCCTTAACGAATTGCCTTTTTTGTTCCTTCCACTCTGTTATCCAATCATTGAATGTTCTTTTATCTACGTATTTGTTTCGCTCGGTCAGATTAATTACATTCGACCTCAAAGCAGAAAGCTTCCTTTTAACACCGCTGTACGTTTTTGCATATACATAGCTGTATTTTGCCTTCCCATCTATTCCGTAAGATGATATACAACGCCCCTCCCAGCGACCGTCTTTTCTTTTGTAAATGTTTTCGCCTTTTCTTGCCATTTTTGAACTCCTTTCAATTATTCTATTGTGCTGACCAAGAATCTGACGGTAAAAAAGCGATTACTGTATCGTATAAATACGCACTTCAGGCACAAATTGTAAAAAATGATACTTTTTTCTACATAATAATGACATTTTTCGCTTTGCTACTTGACGATTCTTGCAACACTATGTATAATCATAGAGATCAAAGGGAGCTTTCCCTGCATCTTCAATGGAAATACTTTACGAAATAAAGACATATACAGTCGCTGCCGGCGGCTTTTTTATTTTGCAAAAAACAAACATTAACACTAATTTTTCAGTATAGTTTACTGTTTCTCTCCACATTCTTTTGGGAATTATGCGAGCATATAAAAGCACGGCAAGGCTTTATCGCTTTGCCGTTCATCATAAATTGAAGTTTGTATCAACAATACTCAACAAACCTAAAAGGTAAAGTTCCACTATAGTTTGAAATAACAAATATTTTTCAAAAATATCTTAATATACACGATTCATATTTATTATAACAGGTGATTATGTACGCCTTGCCGCCCCGAAGGGCGGCATTTTTATGCTCACTTGATCGAAAAATCGTTTTTAATTGCGTTCTTTTCTCCGCTTACGATACACCCGAAAGCGCGGTCAAAATCGGACTTTCTTACATAAAAATCCGTGTCATCTTCGTAAATCAGATGCACTCTGTCATCTTCGATTTCCCATGATTTCAAGTGTATTCCTTTCATATTGATTCCTCCTCGCATTTCATAATATTTAGTATGCCAAATATTCTCATGGACATAACTGCCCATAGCCTAATATCTCATAATATCCTACTGTATAAGACCTTTGTATGCAAGCATCGCCTGAATTACCTTCAATCGTGTAAACAGTATTGCCTTCAACCTTTTCCACAATTCCTACATGGTCGGCAGTGCCCGTTAGTCCGTCATATTCCCAATCAAAGAATATCATATCTCCCGGCTTTGGAACAAAAGTGTTGTCCTGCCACTGATCTCGTTCCTTAAACCATTGAACGCCCTGTCCGCAACCCGCGAATTTTGGCGCAACGCCTGAATTAATATATCCGCACTCATTTGCGCACCAGCTCACGAAGCAAGCGCACCACTCCACACGGCTGTCAAAGCCGTACCAGCTCCAGTAAGGCTGACCGCCGACATTGCCAAGCTGTGACATTGCAACATTAACAATATCATCGCTTACTGTTCCGTATAACACACTGCTCCAAAGCTTTGCTTTATCTTCCGCGAGAAGTTCATCAAGCTGTGCTTTCTGATCGTTGTTGAAGCCGTATTTTGATTTCATTTCAGCAACCGACATATGCTTCACATTTATATGCAATATGGTCTTAGATACTTCTTTTTCAGTCACGATAATATCTCCGTTGGTATCGGGCTTTTCGGTGTATTCCTTGACTTTCTTTGTTTCGGTATTTTTTGATATTTGGTGCATATCCCAAAAAACGCCCTTTAGAAGGTCGTACTTACCATCATCCATCGTTGCGACTTCCTGCGGGTTATTGGGATCGGTTGTCGTTTTGACCGCATAGACAGCGAGGACATCCTGCCATCTCGCACGACTGCCCTTCATTTCAAGAATATCATGAGCGACAGAGTTTTTCGTTTCTTCAATCTTTGCCTGATACTCAGTGTTAATACCGTTGATTGCCCCCTGCATCGTCAAACCGTCCGTATCGCCCGAGCTGTAAAAAATCCCGAAGCACGAGCCGACAATAAGAGCTATCATAACAATAACTATTATTATCACAGCCGCAACCCAGCCGCCTGCGGCAATGGCGGAAATAAGACTTTTTATGCCGGCTATCATTGCCTTAATCGCGGCTTCGGTCGCTTTAGCGGCAGCCTTCGCACTTTTTGCCGCTGTTTCTGCCGCTTTTTTGGCAGCCTTTGCAGATTTTGCGGCAAGCTTTCTGCCGGCTTCCGCTGTTTTATTTGCTGCTTGTGCTGTTCTTTGTGCGGACTTCGCCGAATGACCTGATGTCTTTATTGCGGCTCTTGCGGTTTGCTTAGATGTTTTGATCGTCTTTCTCGCTGTTTGCGCCGATGATTTGGCAGTTGTTTTTGCCGCCTTTTTTGATTCTTTAATTCCTGTTTTCGCTGTCTGATTGGGAACTTTAATTGCGCTGTTTGTTGATTGCCCTGCGGTTTTGATGTCTTTTTGCATTGTTTTAAAGGTTTGATTGCCGGTAGATTTTGCCGTCTGCTTAATGCTGTCAGCACCGCGGCTCTTTTGTTTTATGCTGTTGGCATCAAGCCTCTTTTGGTTGATTTTTCGGGCAAGGTTTTTGCCGCCGTCAAATGTCTTTTTAACGGTTTCTTTTGAGCTGTGAGCGACATCGCCGACGGCGTTCTCCGATACATACTTTACTTGGTCCTGAGCATATTCATCGGGTGTTATCTGCCCGTCATCGGCTAAATTCTGAAATTGGTCCTTAGAGCGAATCAGACCCTGCTTCATCTTGGAAGCAAGGTCTGATGTCTTATCGAGAGCTTTCGTTTTTTTACGACTGCCTCTTGTTTTAATTTCCTTCAAAGCAAATCACCCCCCCGTTATCTCTCTCGGGCAGAATCAGATTTAGCGCGCCCCGTTTTGATTTCCTTCAGAGCATCGAGTTCTTTTCTCACCGAATCCCTGACATGAGATATGCGTATCGTATCGGCTTTATCCATTGCCTTTTGAGATAAGTTGCCAAAACCGTTGCTCATCTTATCAAGCAGCTTGCCAAAGCGCATCAGGATACCCTTGTCGGCATTGGCTTTCTCCGCTTCTTTTGCTGATTTGCCGATAAGAAGCCGCCCGAAGTTTCTCAGATGTCCCTTCGCGCTTGAAAGCTCCGTCTGCATCGATTTTACCTTTTCAATGTCCTGTTCAATATCCCTTGAGAATTTACCGAACAAATCAGCAAGTTTATCGAGCGTTTCCGGTATCTTCATTGCTATCACGGCGTTATGAAAAGCCTCTTTGCCTTTTTCCTTAAAAGTTTTTACCGCATTTTTTGCGGATTGAATGAGATTGTCCTTAATTTTGACTACAACAGCAAGTCCCTGTTTTATCTTATCCTCTGTCTTTTGCACAAGGTTTTGGCACTTGACTCGGATAGAATTGTTATGAATAAGGCTTACCTCTTTGCGCATATCCTGCATTTCTCTGAGCATTTCCGTCAAAGTTTGCTCCATATCGCCGATATAATCGACAAGTGACTCCACCTTTTCTTTTTCTTTGTGCATATCATTCTTTTCAAGTGTTTCCATTAATTCCGCTATCTGCGGATGATCTCTTAATTCAGTCATTGTTGCTCACCTCCTAGTTTTTATCTGACATGTCAGATAATCGGGTTGTCATAAGCCCATAGAGCTTTGTGTTCTTGGGGAACTTGTTTATAAACGGAACAAGTGACGAACCTACCTTCATAAGTCCGCGACCGGCTTCGACATTCGTAATATACGAAAGCTGTGTATCTGAGATACCCATCAATTCCGCAAGCTTGATACGGTCGGTCGCCGCTTGATTGAGCATTATTACAAATTCCGAGTTTGCAAGCATTGTCCTTGCCGTGTGGCTCTGTAATAGGTCGTCTACATTCTGCGTGATACCTGTGCAGAACGCTCCGTACTTGCGTACACGCTTCCAGAGCGTAAAAAGGAAGTTTGCGCTGTATTCATGCTGAAACAGCAAATAGATTTCATCAATGAATATGAATGTGTTTTTGCCTATCGCTCTGTTGGTGGTTATCCTGTTTAAGATACTGTCAAGCACGACGAGCATACCGATAGGCAATAACTGCTTGCCGAGGTCGAGAATATCATAGCAAATCAGGCGGTTGTCTACATCAACATTTGTCTTTTTTGCAAAGGTGTCGAGTGAGCCATCGGTAAACAGCTCAATAGCAAGTGCAATATCCTGTGCTTCGGGTTCCTCTTGTTTGAGAAGCTCCGCACGGAACTCTTTAAGCGTCGGCACTACCCCTTTATATCCTCTGCGTTTATAGTTGCGGTAGACAAGCTTAGTACAACGGTCTATTAGGGATTTTTCTTTTGCTCCGAGGCTGTGACTGCCGATTAGCTGTTCGCAAAGTGACAGAATGAACTCTGATTTGAGTATTACAGGGTCCTCGCCGTCACCGTAATCCTTTGACATATCCATTGCGTTGATGTGATTTTTACTTGTTGCTGAAATATCAATTATTTCACCGCCAAGCGCCTTTACAAGCGGCGCGTATTCTCGCTCCGGGTCGATGATTATAATATCCGAATCGCCGTCAAGCATCAGGTTTGCTATTTCGCATTTCCCGGCAAACGATTTACCTGAGCCTGATACACCGAGGATAAACGAGTTACCGTTTAGCAAGTGACGGCGGTTTGCGATTATCATATTGTTGCTGATAGCGTTTTGACCGTAGTATATTCCTCGTTCGTGACCGATCTCCTGTACCTTAAACGGCATAAATACCGCAAGGCTTTCAGTAGTTAGCGTTCTTAAAACATTTATTTTACGGCAACCGATAGGCAAAACGGTATTAAGTCCGTCCATTTGCTGAAATTTGAGTACAGCCAACTGGCAAAGGTGCCGCCTTGCAGTAGATAACAGTGCTTCCGTGTCTGAGTCGAGCTGTTCTTTTGTATCTGCCGCATGAACGAGCGTAATCGTTGCGCACATCATTCGCTGGTCACGGGTTGTAAGGTCATCTAAAAACTCCTTGCTTTCTGCTCGTTGCAATTCCATATCGTATGGGACAACCGCTGAGAAATTATTGTTTTGATTTTGTCTTCTTTGCCAATTAGCTATGTTAGTTTCTACCCCGAGCAAGCGGTTTTCAACTTCTCTAACCGCCTCGTCTGTCGGGATAGGCATAACATCTATTGATAACATCATATTGCGATTTAACTCCGTAAGCTCCGATACCATACTGTCCTTGATATACGCCGCATAATCCTTGATAAACAACACACGCGCGAACTTGTCGCCGAGTTTAACATAATCATCAAAGCGCTCAATGCTGTCGGGACAAATATAATCCCTAAAATCGTGACCTTTGCGCATCATTTCTTTCATATCAAAGCGGAAATACACTTCCTGCCCCGGTCGGTAAAAATCGTGCAGTATTCGCAGTCTTTCGGTAGCAATAAGCTCCGAGCATTTAGAGCCGAGCGCCGTAAAGTGAGTTTCAAGGTCGGTTCCAATGCGAGAAAAATAAGTTTTGGCATCTTCAACATCCTTTTTGACAACCGATATTGTGATATATTTCTCTTGAATAATACCGTTAGCATCAGCCGCCTTGTCACGGAGCATATCGTTATATTCCTTGCGGTATATTTCAAGATTATCATTACGCTCCGGCATAAGAATGTTTTGCTCAAATTCATTACGGTTGAGTTTTCTGTTATTAATTGTAAGCTTGGTAGTTGCTCCGCTGTCAAGCGAATTGAGTAACTCCGAATATGCAAGGAACATCGTTTCCTTATCTTCTTTGCTTGCAACAAGATAGTTTATATCCTCAAATTTAAATGTTTTTGTGTATCGGTTTCCGACCTTAAAAATCCCGTCCTGCCATATTGAATTTATGGGGATATAGTCATGGACGGATTTTGGGACGGTGTATTTTTCTTTATCCTGTTTTAACATATTTTTAAGCGATTTCATCATTTGGCTTTCTTCCCTTCTTCATAAATTTTGGCGTGTTTTGTTTCTGTATTGCTTCGTGATAAAAGGTATCACACTCAAACTTCACCTTTTGCGGCTCAATAAATTTACTTCGTATCCAAGTCCGCGCAAACTGCTCCGCTGTCATGCCGTTGTAGGTTATGAATCCCATCGCAACAAACGGTGCAGCACCGAGCATACACATCCACGAAAGTGTTTCCGTACCGAGATACGGTCGCAGCATAAAGTACATCAGCACAGCAAAGCCCACACCGATGACAGAAAAAAAGAACTGCCGCATAGACAGTCCGAAAAACATTGATTCTGTGTAATTTCGTATTTCACGGTTTATTTTTATTTCCAAATTGTTCCCTCCTTAGAAAAGAAAAAACGCCGGGGCTCAACCGACGTTTCATTCTGATATTTGATTTAAACATAGCACGCATTTATAACTCTAAATACGGTTTTAGCTTTTCTATTATCTTATACACTTGTGTTCCTGGAGCAGAATCGGCAGGCGTTTTCCCCTTATTCTTTTCTTCAAGCTTTTTAGCGTTCTCTATTGCTCGCTCAATATAAGGCTTTAGTATGTCATACATATCATCACGACCTTTTTTGTATTCGCCTGAATCCATATTTGACAAATACTGCGTGAGCTTATCTCCGTATTCATTTCTGTGAATATCCGATTGATAGAATCCGAAATGGAGCAAAAACCAAAGCTCTATACATTGGTTAGACCAAATCGCATGATATGTTGTATCTTCCGTAGAATACTTGACACAAAGCTCCGCGGTTTTATTTATATGCTCCGCAGGAAAATCATCTGTATCATATACTACCCATACATGCTTAAAACCGTTTGGATTGCTCTCCGCTTTTGCTTTTGCTTTAAAAAACAGGTTTACCGTATTATTTCCCGCACCTTCGATCTCAACGCTGATACGCTCCTTAAAGCTTTTGTTGATCTCATTCTTTATCGCCTCAAAGTAGTTAGGTTCTGTATCTGTACCTTCGGTAAAAATCAAATGATACTCCGGGTTTATTCTTACGGTTTTAGATTTTGAGCCACGGCTTCTCAACCATTCCTTATTCAGATCGCTTTTTTTAGTCGGCTTCAAGCTCATTCCATTCGCCTCCTAAAATATTCTGCAAATAGGGATCGGCGCCATAGCGACCTTCAAGATATTGCTTGTCGTAAGCAGCGGTGTTGTTGACATGCTTACCGTTTTCATCCCGAATATCGTACAACGAATAGATACTGCTCTCATGGCATTCATTTTCACATGCAAACCAAATTTCATCTCTGCGAAAGACATCATTTTTCATAGTCGTTAAATCGTGAGAGCTGAATAAAAGCTGTGCGCCGTTTTTGTTTATTTGCGGATTGTGGAACAGCTTTATAATATAGCGGAGCAATTTCGGGTGGAGCTTTGCGTCGAGTTCATCAATAACTACCAATCTGCCCTCTTGAAGCGCAAGCAGAATAATCGGCAGAGTTGAAAGCAGTTTTCTTGTTCCGTCTGATTCATATTCAAAAGGCAATTCATATTTCCTGTCAGCAACATTTCTTACAGTGAACAGCTTTTTTTCCTGCTCATTGAACGTGTAATCCGAAATGTCAATATCAAGATCATTTAATGCTCGTATTACCGCACGCTTTGTAAAATCGTCAACTAAAAAAACTCTCTTATCGACAATAGGATTAGCATAGCTTTGAATTATGCACGACTCAAACCATGAGATAACCTCGGCAACAACCGGGAAATCATAGTTTATGGCAAGAAAAGACAAATATGTCATTTTAGGATTTATCTGCGTATTAACGCTGTTTTTATTTATGCTTGCACCGAGGTTGATAAAATTTGTTTCTCTGTTAAATACAACACCGGTTTTTCTGCCGCCGACTGTACGCCATAAAAGTGATTCGGAAACAATTTCTCCGCTGTGAACAGCAAGATTATATTGATATTCATTTTTTCCTGCACGGAAAAAGACCTGAAATTCCGAGTTATCATACTTAGATTCCTTATCCAATAAGAAAGGAATACAGGGAACATCAAGCTGAATGACCGCCGATTCCCTTGTCTTTCCCAAATCTGCTACAGGTTTTACAACCATTGTAACAAGACACGCAAAAGCTTTAAGCAGATTTGATTTGCCGCCGCCGTTAGGTCCGTATATGACACCTACCGGAAGAAGATCAGACGCTTTATCTCTCTTTATGAGGCTATCCTCCAGTTCGGGAATAGCCGCGGCTTGAAAATCAAATGTTGTTTCTCTCTTGTATGACAAGAAGTTTTTAAAAGAAAACTGACAAATCATTTTTTGCTCCACCACACTTTTTTGTTGATATAATAACATACTATAACCAATTAGTCAAGTTATAAACGCCATTTTGTAAATTATTTTGATTATATTCGATTTATAAATAAAAATTCAGAGTTTTACAGTCCCATCATCTCACGCACAATGCGGTCTGCCATTTTAACGCTTCCAACAAGCACAAGCATATTGAAGATCAATTCTCCGATATATGCCCAAACTTGTGTCACTGCCGCGGCTGAACCGTCTACAACAGGCGGGCTTGATGCAAATACAGAGAATATGATACAGGCAAGTACAATGATCGCGCCTTCAAGAAGCACGGCGCAAAAGCTCTTTAAGAATGTTTTACCAACATTCTGCGTTGGCTCTCCCGCAAAGGTTGAAAGAGGTATCGTCGCGATTGCTGCGTACATATATATTTTGAAAAAGCGGCCATATACGCTCATAATCATAATGAACGACAGCACCGTAATAAACAGACCGCCGATAAGCGTGACTGCCCATAGCGGTATGCTCTCCCAAAAGCCGCAGTTTTCTATTGCGTCTATGATGCTTTGCGGCAAAGTTGTTGATTTACCGCTTGTAATGCCCGATGAGGACATTATCTGTGAGATAACGCCCTGCATGATCGCCATAAGCTTTAAGAGCAATTCCAAGCCGTAGGTGATTACACCTTTTGCAATGGCGAAGCGTATAAAGAGTTTCAGCGCGTGTTCGGGCTTTTTGACCTCGGCAAAGCTACCGCAGGTTTTTACAACGCCTACTACAAAAAACAGCACAAGCAGTGCGTAACCTATTGCCTGCAATGTGCCGTGAATATTCAATATGACATTCCATATCGCGCCGCCTTTAAAGTTTTCGGGTGATTGCGTGAGAAGGGTCCAAATCTCGGCAAACTTACTGTTCCAAGTTTCAAGGGCGTTCTGTAGATTCTGAACTACCCAGTTATCAGACATATCGTTATCCTCCCTTCGTCATAATTAGGCGGAGTATTCGACTCCGCCCGATTGATTTGTCAGCCACCCGTAATGAGTGACAGTATTTCCTTTGCGAAAGTGATAACAATACCGCCGGCAACTGTCAAAAATCCGTTTGCCCTTTGAGATGGATCGTGCGATTTTAGTGATAAGCCTACCTGCACGATACCGAAGCCAAGCAGGATAAGACCTATTGCTCGAATCAGTCCGAATATAAAGTCGGACAGATTGTTTACCACCGTCAAAGGATCGTCTGCCGCAAACGCTGTTACCGGCATTGCAAGTATAAGAGTTACAGCCATAACAATCGCGCAGTAGAAGGTAAATCCTTTCTTAATTTTTCTTGATACACGGTGGTCTGTGCATAATTTTTGTGCTTTTTTTCGATGCGTTGAAGTTGTCACTGTCATCATAAAAAAATCCCTCCATTTCTTTTGTTTTGGTTTCGTCATTTGTTTCGTTTGTTTCATCATCTTGTTTTGGGTTCAGTATTCTGTCAATATCTTCTTCTGTTAAGATAACATAATCGCTGTTGTCGTCCGGATATTTTGTTTCTTTCTCGCCTGTTTCAAGCAAATCACGATCAAACTGAATAGACGCGTAATTGTATCTCTGCTTCCCGTGCCTATAAGCTTCACCGCTTCCGTCCGTTGTAAGCGCAACATTCGGGTGTTTGAGAATGTCATATTTAAGGTCCATTACCGGGCGTTCGCCTCTGATAAAAAGAAGCGCATACTTATTATCAAGCATACGCACTTCATCGGGAGTCATCAGCTCTCGCCCCGTTATCTGCCAGTTAGTTGAATAGCTGCCGTTCCTACCCCGTGACTGCCCATAGGTGTTCATGTCGATCGTTTCTTTTCCAAGCAGTTTAGACACATATTCGTGAGTTGACTGCTCGTTCCCACCAAGATAGAGAAATTCGTCGCAGTTGCCGATAATGCTTTCCCATTGCTTCTCAAAAAGAGCTTTAAGCTGCGCAAGGTTTTGTATAATAATAGATACGGAAATTTCACGGCTTCGCATTGTCGAAAGAAGCTTATCGAACTCATCCGGCAATGCGACATTCGCAAATTCGTCCATTACAAAATGCACATGGACAGGCAGTCTGCCGCCATGCACAATATCCGCTTTGTAATAGAGCTGTTGAAAGAGCTGAGTGTACAGCATACCTACAATGAAGTTAAAAGAGCTGTCATTATCGGGTATAACGGCAAATACCGCAGTTTTCTTTTCACCAAGCTCGCTTAATTTCATATCGTCTGTTTGCGTTATTGCCGCGAGGCTGTCGAGATTAAACTTTTCAAGCCTTGACACAAGCGTTATTTGAATGGATTTTAAAGTTTTGCCCGAACCCGAACGGTAATTGCGGTAATATTTCAGCGCAACATGGTCAGGTGCGCGCTGTTCCAATCTGTTAAACAAATTGTCGAGCTGCGACTGGAAATTCTCGTTTTCCTCCTTAACTTCGCCGGCTCGTATCATTTCCATAACCATAGGGAAGTTGCGTTCTTCGGGCGGCGCTTCATAATGCAAATAAAAGACAAGAGCAAGCAAAAGCATCATAGCCGCCTGATCCCAAAACGGGTCCTGCGTTTGACTTCCTTTAGGCGTTGTGTTCTTGAAAATATTTGTCACGAGCTTTTGAATGTCATTATCATCATGCAGATAGACAAAGGGATTATAGCAGTGGCTTTTATCCATATTGATTAGGTCAAGCACTTTAATGTCATATCCCTTTTCTTTGAGCAAGTTTCCTGTATCTCGGAGGATTTCGCCCTTTGGATCGAGTACAACGAAAGAGGTGTTCGCTTGCATAATATTTGGTTTTGCGTAGAACCTCGTTTTACCGGCACCTGAGCCGCCGCAGACGAGAACATTCAGATTTCTTCTGTGCCTTCTGCCGTTTAATCCGATTGAGGTTTGCTGTGTGAGTATCTTGTTTTTACGCTCATCTTTACTGCTGTATTTTTTATTAACGGCTCTTGCGTCGCCCCATTTCGCAGAGCCGTGTTCCTCACGCCGTCTGTAATTTCGTGCCGTGGAAATATATATGCCGATTCCCATAACATAAGCTAAAATGAATATGAGGACAGTTTTTACGCTGTCCTCACACCATACTATTTGAAACGGGTTATTGAATATCACGGCAAGATTATTAATTATATTCGGGACGCCCCCGCCGAATGACGGAGCTGTAAGAAGCGCAAGCCAAACGACGGGGATAATCCCCAAAGCATACAACAGTACACTCGAACGGGATAACTTATCTTGCCTCACGGTCGGCTTTCCGCTTTTCTTTTTTTGTCGGGGCTTTCATGATTTTTACCATGAGATTGCTTACATCTTCCGTAGGCGCGCCCTCGTCGATAAACTCGTTTCGGGCTGTGCGCATACAGTTGACCATCAAGCGGTGTTCAAAATCGTTTACCTCAATAATGCGTTTTGTTTCTGCCATAGTCTGACCTCCTATCTTGCGCCGTTGTCCTTTGAGCGGTTGCCTTTCTCTATTGCCTCAATTTCACGGCTAATATCCTGCGAGATTTCATTTGCCATATCACGAACTGCTCCAAGCTCCTTACGAATATCTTTTGACTCCTTATCTTTGAACTGTTCAGGTACTTTCTCAAAATTAAAGTCGCCTGTTTCAAATCCATTGCGCTCGCAGAGAATATATGCCGAGCAGTAGGCAGGGAACATCGCGTCCTTGCGCTCAATACCGTTTTGATAGCATTTAGCAATACCAAATTCAAAAGCAAGTGAACGGAATATTTCATTTGCTTCCAGTTGTCTGACAATGAAGATGGTATCTTTTTCAGGCGAATATCTTGCGTTTGCAGTCTTGAGTTCATCTACCAAAACAATCTTACACGGCGATGACGCAATAAGCGCCTTGATAGCCGTTCTTTCATCGGGTATTTTGCGGCGCGTATCAGCCGCCGATATAGAAGTCTGTGAAATGTCAAACACTTTCTTGACATTTACGGAAAAGCCGGTCGTGCCGTCCTCGCGGGTGAACTCGTTGCCGGGTTCAAGCATTGTAATTGCTTTTTCTCCCTTGTTAATAGATACATCATTTTCTTTCCAAGTAGAAAAGTCCGCAACCCTTGTGGCGTTCGGATGCTGATAGGCTATGAGCAAGGCGTTACTTACGGAATACCTGTCAAACTGCGCCTGTGTATTCAAAAAATCTCTGAACTTTTCTGCGTCCTGTGTAATTTCTTCTGTCGCGGTATCAAGCAAATGATAGGCTTCTTCCCGTTCAAGCTTTTTCTTTTCAATCCATTCGTTTTTATCAAACGGACGGCTCTTATTGTTTTCGTTTGTTTTGCTTTCGTTGGTTTTCTTTTCGCTGTTGTTGAATAAATCATCATAATTATTCATAATATTATCGCTCCTTTTCTCTTTTCTTTTTAGGCGGGGCTTTATGCTCGTTCACCTTTGGTTGTTTTCTGCGAGATTTTCTCTGTTGTTCTTCTTTTTCCATTTCGGCTTTTATCTCTGCAAGCTCTTCGCGGACAGATTTGCGCCTGCCGATTGTGGGTTCTTTATCAGTAGATACCCCTTCGTGCTGTGCCGATTTCCCTGAGTCTGGCTCGGACCGATCTCGCTTCACTGTCCGAGCCTCCGGAGGGTTTGTATTCTGTCCTTCTTCCTTTGTGGGATTCTTTTCAGGCTCTTTCATAAGCTCATTGATAAAGCTGTCGGGGTCGCTTACTTCCGGTCCTGTTTTCTCGGGTGGCTCCTTTGATTCAAGGTCGGATGCAATTTCATTTTGCACCTGTGCGGCATCATAAGTCGCCATATTCAGCCTGTCAAATATTAAGCCAAGCTTTTCCTTGTCCTCCGACTTGTACATGATTTCCGTCATACCGTCCTTGCGGTTTCTATCTTTTAAAATCGTGTAGAGAATCCCGTACTTTTTCGCTTCAAGGCAGAATTTTTTTAAATCACTGTCCATTATCTCGGTAACATCAAGCTTTTTGCCTGAGCGTGCAAGGTTTGCAAGTCTTATAGCTCCCCTTGTTTTCTTGGATTCAGTTTTTGCGTTTTTCAAAGCGTGATAGATAAGGATAGCCGCTTTTTCGGCTCCCTTGCCCGATACCTTTAGTGCGACCTCGGCACCGTTAAGGCTCATTCTCACGACTTGATCTGCCGCGTCTGCCGATGTGTTCATAATTAATTTCCTCCTTGCCTCTGAATTTCTTTTGTTCTATTCGCATTAGATTTTCCTTGACGTGTTCGCTTCTCTCGATCACCTCGTCACAGGTAGTAACCTCACGGCGAAGCTTTGAAAGTCGTCTTGTCAATACGCCAATGTTATACTTTGAGTGATTGTAAAGGGTTACATCGCCTGTGCGCTGTGCGCGCTTTAAGGCGTTTCTTGCGTCTTTTCTTTCTTTAATATATTGGTCTATCAAATCCATTGCATATTGTTTGTAGGCGAGAACATCTTGCTTAGTATGAAGATTATGCTGTGTTACAAGTCTTGCTGAGTCTACATACAGCCTCATTGAGCTTGTATCTTGACGGACAAGAAAATAAATGCGGCGGTTTGTTCTCGGTCGTTCTTCCGCAAGCTTGAGCGCACGATTGTAAGAGCGATAAAGCGGAACGAATGTCATAAGCGCAACAGGCTCTTTTTCGCCCTCGAAAATCTGATGTGGGTTTTCCTGTTCGGGAATACGAGGGTACATAGGTCTGTCGTTTTCATAAATACGCCTTAATATATCCTCAATGTCGTAACCCTCGCCTAAGGATTTGAAACGGACAAAGCGTTCGTTTCCGACCTGTTTAATTTTCGGATACTTGCCGCTTTGGTCAATGACAAAGCCCATCTGATCCATCGCGTCGAGAAATTCCGCTTTAGTTTGTGAGCCTCTGATAGCTGTATCAATAGCGGCACGGATAGCCCCACGAATCGTTTGTTTGCCGTCTTGCTCTGCCTGCCATTCGGCGTAGCTCATGCCTTTATCTTTTGGGTGTTCGATAACAGAAAAACCGTACTCACGGCAAAGGCGGTCACTCACTTCACGCATCCTGTAATAATCCTGTTTTGTGCGATGAAACTTGTGACCGTCTTTAATTGAAACCGTATTGATTACGAAATGGTTGTGTATATGCGATTCTTTATCAAGGTGTGTTGTAACGAGGACCTGAAACTCATCACCCCAAAGCTCATCGGCGAGCTTTTTGCCAATCTCAAACGCTGTATCGGGAGTAACTTCGCCCTCTGCGAACGATTGAAATCCGTGGTATGCGATTACACCGTCTGTCTTTTTAAATTTTCTTTTGGTTTTCATCATATCTTCCTTTGCGTTTTTAACGCCGCAGTTGAGAGCGTAAACATATTCTTTTTTGTCCGTCGCGTCATCTCTTTGCGCATAAGATATTACATCGCCGAGTGCCTGTTCGGGGTCAGTATCGTCGTTGCCTGTTACAACACTTTGCCGCTCTGTTGTCTTTTCGGGATTTGAAGTGTAAAGAATGAGCTTACCGATATATCCTTTAACTCTCCAAAGCGATGTGGTTGCCATCAGTAAATACCTCTGATGATTTCACCAATCTGCTCTTGAAGTCTGGAGTAGTTTTCTCGGTAAACTCTTGTGTCAATAATTCCATAAGAATTTGCTCTCATAGCGATTTGATTTAAGTTGTTGTTTATCTGCCGCAGGTTTTTAAGAATATCAAAAAATTCAAGTGGCGGCATTTCTTTGAATGTGACATTGCTCAAAGCCGATCTGATAAACTTCTCACGGGAAAGTCCGCTTCTTGTGACATTCCGGTTTAATTCTTCGTACTCAGCGTCGTTTAAGCGAAATAAGACCTGATGTTTTCTTTTATTCATTTGGGCTCCTTTCTCTCAGGGTTTTAGGGGCGGTCAGTCCCTAACAAGCTGCCAAATGCTATCATTTGGCGATGCTTGCTAAGACAGCGATGCCGCTAATCCCTGCGGTTTTATTTATCTTGCTTCTCTGTCCTGCCGGGGCTTTGCATAGGATTCACACTCAGATACAAGTTTATTGCATTTAACTTTCGGCACGATATTTTCAACCTCAAACTCTACGCCTATGAAA
This sequence comes from Clostridiales bacterium, assembly GCA_024690965.1. Lineage (GTDB taxonomy): Bacteria > Bacillota > Clostridia > Oscillospirales > Acutalibacteraceae > JAEEHZ01. The sequence continues at coordinate 915 of JAILOG010000009.1, read as the reverse complement.
TCATCAGCGTCAAGAATATACTCGCTGTTATGCCAAGCATCACTTACCATTTGATGTGCTTCGTTTTGATTTTCTGCTTCTACCGTAACCGTCTTTTTAAGCGTTTCGGTTATTGTTACTTTGTATTCTTTCATCGTGACACCTCCTTCGCCGGATCATATTTAGTTGCTAATATCTCACCATTAATTCTGCAAAACCTTTCGGGCAGTAAAAACTGTTGTTTATATTTCTCCATCATATTTTTGGGTAGGCTTTTAAACTCATCTGTTGAGCAGTCGCATATAAAAAACTTACCGCAAATGATGTCAATCATTTCGCCGTTTTCTCCGTAAACAGCACGGTTTGGTCTGCTGCCGTTGATTTTACCCTCGTCATCGACTACAAGTACAACAAGGTCGCTGTAAGGATAAAAAGTTTGTATGCAATCGCAATCAAGCGCGGCGTACATTTCCTTAAGGCTCGTCCCGATTTCCTTTTCGTATGCTTTCTTGCCGGGTTCGACCATCAGCACTTTTATCCTGTTTTCTTTTAACGGCTGCGCTTTTTCGGGATTGAATTTTACTTTGCTGAAACCGATATTGTCACAGTAGTAAAATCCTTTTTCCATGTCCTCTGCATCAATGATTTCAACAATATCGGACACAGAAATGGAACGCCCTGAATAACCCTCCGGGTGGTCAATGTTAAACTTTTGGAATACATCTTCAAGTCCGTTGCATCCCACCTCGCCGGAGAATACACAATCGTAAATGCTGCTGTTTATATCAGTTAAATTCAAAATATGCTCACGCTCGTCAATGCCGAGAAACGCTTCGCTTTTTTTATCTCTGCTCAAATTGATTTGATAGATTTTAATGTTCACCTCTCAGGCTCCCTTCTTTTTCGTATTTCGTTTAGTAAATAGTCGTTGTAGTC